>JBFJOO010000053.1:0-30516 GCA_041617635.1 Burkholderiales bacterium
TATGCCACGGCGCTCTCCGGAAAGTGGCACCTCGGCTATCCGCCGCACTTCGGACCCCTGAAGAGCGGCTACGCGGAATTCTTCGGTCCGCTGGGCGGCGGTATCGACTACTTCACCCATTGCGGCCGCGACGGCCGGCACGACCTCTACGAGAACGACAAGGAGGTCGAGCGGATCGGCTACGCGACCGACCTGATCACCGATCACGCCGCCGCCTACATCGCGCGGACTGCCGGCAAGGCGCCCTTCGCGTTGAGCGTGCACTACACGGCCCCGCACTGGCCGTGGGAGACGCGCGCCGACGCCGACGAGGCCAAGCGCATCCACAAGGCGATCCATCATCCCGACGGTGGGTCGATCAAGACCTACCAGACCATGCTCAACCACATGGACGAGGGGATCGGGAGGATCCTCGAAGCGCTCGCAGCGGCCGGCGCGCAAGAGAACACCCTGGTCGTGTTCACCAGCGACAACGGCGGCGAGCGCTTCTCGGACACCTGGCCGTTCGTCGGCGCGAAGATGGACCTCCTCGAGGGCGGTATCCGCGTCCCGCAGATCGCGCGCTGGCCGGCAGCAATCCGGGCCGGCGGGGTGACGACCCAGCATTCGATCACGATGGACTGGGCGGCGACCTTTCTCGCCGCGGCGGGCGTCGCGGCGCATCCGGACTACCCGCTGGACGGCATGGACCTCGCACCGGTGCTCCGCGATCCCGCCGCGACAGTGGATCGCGAGCTCTTCTGGCGGATGAAGTTCCGCGACCAGACCGCAGTGCGGGCGGGCGCCTGGAAGTACCTCAAGATCGAGGGCCACGAGTTCTTGTTCAATCTCGCCGAGGACGCGCGCGAGCGCGCCAACCTCGCGAAGCGATACCCGGACCGGTTGGCCGGCCTGCGGGCCCGCTACGACGCATGGAGCGCGACCATGCCGCCGATTCCCGCAGATGCCAAGGCGTCGATCTTGTTCGGTCCGGGCGAAATGGCGAAGCCGAGCTGAGCGGACCCGAAGGAAAAAGGGAGTCGAAGATTGCTCTTCGGCTCCCAAGAGAGGTCCTGCGGACTTAGTTCTTAGGTCTTGCGGTCCGCCGTATTACATGAAATTGCGAGGGTCGAGAATATAGGCAATCTCCGCTTCGGAGAGCATGCCTTTCTTCTTCTTGTCCATCGCGTCGAAGCGCTTCTCCATCATCTTGATGAAGTCCTGCTTCGTCACCATGCCGTCCTGGCGCGCCATCCCGCCCTTCTGGAGCAGCTCCTGCACCTCTTGTTGCGTGGGTGCAGAGAGCGCCGGTGGGGCGAACGCCATGCTTCCGGCGACGAGCAGCGTGGACGCCAGAGCGGCAAGTTTCACTCGTTTCATATGCAACTCCTTTCTCGTGGGCATTTCGCAGATAGGCCACCGGGACAGTGCCGCGCCCCGGCAGTCTGCAACGACCTGTCGCCAGGCCGCGCCGCGTCTTACGTCGGTTTATACGTGGTAGTTTCGGGAAGCGAAAAATGCTCCCCTGCGCGTAAGGAAGCGGGCGAGCGTCCGACTAAGCGAGCGCGTAAGGTGAGAGCGCACCCGGACGAGCCGGCGCGCCGCCCGGGCCGAGCGGAGTTGCCGGAACTACTTGGCGTCGATGCGATAGCCCGCGCCGATCGACTCGACTGCGGCGCGCGCGACGCGATCGTCGAACTCCCAGTTGCCCCCGCTCACGCCGATGCCGCCGATGCATTCGCCGTCGACGATGATCGGATAGCCGCCCTCCATGGCCGTCCAGCGCTCCGGCCCGGCGGCGAGCGCGAGCCCGATAGCGTGCGTCGTGTCGAGCGGCTGGGCCTGCGCGCCTTTCGCGCTGGTGGGCCGCTTGTTCGAGGCCGCGCACACCGCCTTGGTCGTCGACGAGTGGACGGTGTGGAAGCGCCCGCCATCCATGCGCTCGAGCATCACCATGTGCCCGCCGGCGTCGGCGATCGCCACGGCGATCGAAATGCTCTCCTTCTCGGCCATCCCGATCGCGGTGGCCATCATCTTTCGCGCGCCCGCCAGGGTCAGGCGCTTCGCGTCGGCGATATACATGTCTATGGCCTCCATTTCAACGGGAATTCGTGATTCGGCATCGCGTGCCGATGATGCTGAATTCTAATGCGTGCCGCCACGCATCCTCCATTTCGCGATCAGCGGCGCGGTTTCGAACCGCCAGCGCGGCGCCGCGCACCCGAATGCGTGACGGCCCCCTCGAATGCGGATCGCACCGCCCGCGCGTACTTCTCCAGCGCGCCCGAAAGCGGCCGACGCCGCGGGCGGCGCCAGCGGCCACGGCGCGCGTCCAACTCCTCCTCGGAGACGTGCAGCGTGGCGTCGCCGGCGTCCGCGTCGATGGTGATCCGATCCCCGCTCTCGACGAGCGCGATCGGCCCGCCGGCGGCCGCCTCCGGTGACGCGTAGCCGATCATCATTCCGCGCGTGGCTCCAGAGAAGCGTCCGTCGGTGAAAAGCGCCACCTGCTCGCCCAGCCCCTGCCCATAGAGCAGGGCCGTGATCCCGAGCATCTCGCGCATGCCGGGCCCGCCTTTCGGTCCCTCGTAGCGGATCACCAGCACTTCGCCGGGCTTGCAGTCGCGATCGCGCACGTAAGCCGCGCAATCCTCTTCCGAGTTGAACACGCGGGCCGTTCCGTCGAAGCGCCGCGACTTCAACCCCGCAACCTTGACCAGCGCGCCGGAGGGACACAAGTTGCCCTTGAGCACGACGATGCCGCCGCTGTCGAGAATCGGCTGCTTCCGCACGACATCGCCATCCGCGCCCGGGTGCGCGGCGAGCGCGACCTCGAGAGTTGTCCCCGCAAGTGTCATGCAGTCGCCGTGCAGCACGCCGCGCGCGAGCAGCTCCTTTAGCACCGCGTACGCGCCACCCGCGGCATGCAGATCCTTCGCCAGGTACTTCCCGCCCGGCTTCAGATCCGCGATCAACGGCGTGCGGCGCGACACGCGGGCCAGATCGTCGAGCGTGAAGCGGATGCCCGCCTCGTGCGCGATCGCCGGGATATGCAGCCCCGCGTTCGTCGAGCCGCCGGTCGCCGCAACGGCTGCGCAAGCGTTCTCCAGGCTCTTCACCGTGACGAGATCGCGCGGCAGCGGACCGCCCTCCCGCAGCACGGTCATCGCCGCGTGAGCGGTCGCGCGCGCGAGCGCCGCGCGATTCTCAGCCACGGCTGGTAGCGTCGCCGAACCGGGCAGCGCGAGGCCCAGGGTTTCGGACACCATCGCCATGGTATTGGCGGTGAACTGTCCGGGACACGCGCCGAGCGTGGGCAGGCACACGCGCTCGAGCTCCCCGAGCTCTGCCTCGCTCAGCTGGCCCGCCATGACCGCGCCGACTGCCTCGTAGGTGTCCAGGACCGTCACATCGCGTCCGCGCCACGTGCCGGGCAGCGCCGCGCCGCCGTAAAGGAACGCCGCGGGCAGGTTCAGGCGCACCATCGCCATCATCATCCCGGGCAGCGTCTTGTCGCAGCCGCCGAACGTGACGAGCGCATCGTACGCGTGACCGCGCGCGACCGCCTCCACGCCGTCCGCGATCAGTTCGCGCGAGGGCAGCGAGTAGCGCATGCCGGCGTGATTCATCGACATCGAGTCGGCGACCGCGATCGACGCGAAGTCGAAGGGGACGCCACCCGCCTCGCGCACTGCCGCGCACGCCTCGCGCGCAAGATCACCCAGATGCGCGTTGCACGGCGTCACCCGCCCGTCGGTCGACACGACGCCGACGAACGGCTTCGCGAGATCGGCATCGGAGAGACCGAGCGCCCGCAGAAAAGCCCGATGCGGGGCGCGATCCAGGCCTTCCACGGTCACTCGCGAAGGAAGCGGTGTGCGTCGCGTGGCGCGTGCGCCGCGCTTTCCGGTCCGGGCCATGATATCCGGATGGTAGCGCGGCAGCCCTTCGGTTGCCGACAGCGGTTCGAACCGCGACAATCGACCCGGCGTGCCGCATCCACCGCCGCCGCACGCCGGCCGAACTTGCGAATCAGCGTCCTTCCCGCATTCATTTCAGCGAGCCTGGTCCTCGGCGCCGGGCTCGTGGCCGGAGCGGATTTCGCGGCGATGCGCTCCGTCGAGCTCGCAATCGGCGACCTCTCGGGTCCCGGTTTCGCGGCGAAGGCGATCCGCGCCGAGCTCGCGGGAGAGGGGCTCACGCGTGCCCGGTTGCATATCGGCGAGCTCGCGGCGCTCGATCGGCGCTGGCGCAACATCGCCATCTCCTGCGCGGCATTGCGCCTGGAGCAATCGGTCGTCGCCTGCGAGGACGGCCGCCTCGAGGATCCGGTCGCGCTGCGAATCTCGTTCCGCCACGATATCACCTCGGGCAGCACCAGCCTCGTCGCTTCGCCGGGCGGCGAGGAGCGCTGGTCGATGGAGGTCTCGGGCGAGAGCCCGCGACGCATCGCAGTGCGCGCGACGGCCGTGCCCGCGGCGCGGGTTCATCTGCTCGCCCAGGACTTGCCGGTGAAGATCGGCGCGGGCACCGTCGACGGCACGTTGAACGCTGTCATTCCCGATTCCGGCGACATGCGCATCGAGGGCGAGCTCGCGCTGCGCGCCGGCGCCTTTGCGGACGAAGTCGGCTTGCACGCGGGCGAAGGGATCGCCGCGCGACTGGCGTTCCGCGCGCAGGGTCACGGGGACAAATGGCAGTGGCGCGCCGAGCAGGATTGGACGCAAGGCGAGGTGTTCTGGTCGCCGGTGTACTCGAAGGCGGGATTCCGGCTGACCGCCGAGGGAACGGTCGATGCACGCTCGGTCGACGTCGCAGCCGCGACCCTCCGAGTGGCGGAGGTCGGCGAAATCCGGGCAAGCGCGGCGATCGACCGGCGCGCGCGGACGGTACTGCGGGCACAGATCGACACCGGCGAGCTGGCCGTGGCGCCGCTCTACGCACGGTTCCTGCAACCCGCGCTCGCGCAGAGCGCGCTCGGCGAGCTGCGCACCGAGGGGCGCATCCGCGCGAGCTTCCGCTTGCAGGACGGCAAGCCCACGCACGCCACGCTCGAGCTCGAGGACGTGTCGGCGGAGGACCTGCGCGGCAGATTCGCGCTGTTCGGCGTGTACGCAAGCCTGCCGTGGCAGGCAGACGGGCGCACCGAGGGGCGCATCGGCATGTCGGGTGCCGAAGTGCAGCGGTTGCCGCTCGGCGCGGTCGGCACGTTTCTCGACATCGACCAGAACGAGGTCCGCATCGGCGACTTCGCGATACCGGTGCTGTCCGGGCTCGTCACGCTGAGCGATCTGCGCCTGCGCAATGCGCCGGACGGCATCGCTTGGCGGGTGCGCGGCGCGATCTCGCCCATGCCGCTTGCGGAGATGCTGGCGCATTTCGGCCTGCCGGCCATGCAAGGTACGCTGTCGGGGGAGATTCCCCTGGTGCGCTACGAGCGGTCAACGCTCACCGTCGACGGCGCGTTAACCATGCGTGTCTTCGACGGAACGGTGAAGGTGACGGATCTCGTGATCGAAAGCCCGGTAGGGCTTGCGCCGCGGCTGCGCGCCGACCTCGACGCACGCAACCTCGATCTCGAGCTCGTGACGCGCGCGTTCTCGTTCGGCAACATCACCGGCCGGCTGGATGCGCGCATCGCCGATCTGCAGCTGTCGAACTGGAAGCCGGTCCGCTTCGATGCACGACTCGCGTCGAGCCCCGGCGACTATCCACGGCGCATCAGCCAGACCGCGGTCAACAACATCTCGGCTCTCGGCGGCGCCGGCGCGGCGGTCGCCGTGCAGCGCAGCGTGCTGCGCTTCTTCGAGAGCTTCGGCTACGCGCAGCTCGGCATCAGCTGCCGGCTGGGCAACGGCGTGTGTCGCATGGGGGGAATCGAGGACACGCCGCAGGGATTCATCATTGTCCAGGGCGGCGGCGTGCCCGCGATCAACGTGCTCGGCTACAATCGCGATGTCGGGTGGGACGAGCTGCTAACCCGCCTGCGACGCGTGGTGGACGCGAACGTCACGCCGACGATTCAGTGAGTGGAGAGCGAGCGGGGTCCAATGAACGCAACGAAACAGCTGCTGGCCGGCCTGGCGACGACGGTGACTCTGGCCGCTCTCACCGGCTGCGTGACGATCAACATCTACTTCCCGGCCGCCGCGGCCGAGAAGGCGGCCGACAAGATCATCGACGAGGTCTACCGGCTCGATCAGGGCAAGGGCGCGGCGGGCGAGAAGCCCGCCGCGCAGTAAGCGAACGGCGCCGCAATAGCGAGGCAAGCGAGGCAACTTCATGCGTGCACTAAGAGCTTTCATCGGGTCCGCGTTCATCGCGGCGGTCGTTTCGCTGATCGCGGGCTTCGTCGCAAGCGACAGCGCGATTGCGCAGGCGAACCTCGACATCGACACCCCCGCGATCCGCTCGCTCACGGCGAGCATGCAGCAGCGGCACACGCAGCTTCTGCCCTACTACACGAACGGCGCGGTAGGCGTCGCGCGCGACGGCCTGGTCGCCCTCCACAACGCGAGCGCCGTGCCGCTCGCGCAGCGGGCCCAGGTGAACGCCATCATCGCCGCCGAGAACCAGGACCGCCTCGCGCTCTACCGGGAAATCGCCCGCGCGAACGGGCATCCCGAGTGGGAAGCGGATATCCGCGCCAAGTTCGGCGAGCGCTGGATCGCGAAAGCGCAGGCCGGCTGGTGGGTGCAGGACGCCCGCGGCGCCTGGCGCGCGAAATAGCCTTCAAGTCCGGGACCCGCGGCGCCCGCACCAGCAGCGCCGCGTTTGCATGCGCCGCGCCCCCGCCGGCGGCAATTCTTCCGCGCAGAAACAATTGAAACAATCCCGCGCGTCGCCCGAAATCGGGTAGATACCCGACGCCACTACAGTCTCCCTCGACGAAACGGCTCGGTCCGCTCTGCGGCCCCGGCCCAGCGATCAGACGGGAGACGAAGATGAAACAGCTGAACCTGGTGGCGCTCGGCGCGCTCGTCGTGGCGTACGCCCTCGGGCCGATGGCGACGCAGATCCTCACGCCCGCGGTGCCGTTCGTGCACCGCGATTTCGCCATCTCGATGGCCGCAGCGCAGACGCTGATCAGCCTGGCATTCGCGACCATTGCGATCATGACGCTCGTCTACGGGCCGCTGTCCGACCGTTACGGTCGTCGTCCGGTGATCCTTGCCGGGACGACGCTCTTCTGCGTCGGGAGCGTGATCGCGGCGCTTGCGCCCACGCCCGAGATCCTGATCGCCGGCCGCATGCTGCAGGCGGCGGGCAGCTCGGCCGGGCTGGTGCTCACGCGCACGATCGTTCACGACGTCTACGGCCAAGCGCGCAGCGCGAAGGTGCTCGCGTACCTGACCATGGTCATGATCTTCGTGCCGATGCTGTCGCCGTTGGCAGGTGGACTCCTGCTCGACCACGTCAGCTGGCGCGCGATCTTCGCGCTGTGCGCCACGCTCGGTGCGGTGGCGCTGACGCTGCTCGCCGCGTGCCTGCCCGAAACGCACCGGACGCGCGCCGCAAGACTGGGGCTGCGCCAGGCGTTCGGCAGCTTCGGCGCACTGCTCGCGGACCGGCGCTACGTCGGGCCGGCGCTCTTTTTCAGCCTCGTGATGGCGACGTTCTTCGTCTCCCAGGCTGCGCTTCCCTACCTGATCGTCGAGGTGCGCGGCGGCACCGCCACCGAATACGGCGTGTGGTTCGCGATCGTGTGCGCGTTCTACATTGCCGGCAACTACGCCGCGGGCCGCTGGGGGCACCTGGTCCCGCGCGCCAAGCTGATCGTGCTGTCGGGAATCGGCTGTCTCATGACAGCGATCGGCGGCCTGGCCGCAGCCAGCGCATTCGGCTGGAGCACCGCGACGCTCTTCGCACCGACGATTGCGCTCTCGCTGCTCGGCGCGATCGCGATCGCGCCGGTGCAGGCGGAGGCCGTCGCGGCGCAGCCCGAGCGGTCGGGCTCGGCCTCCGGCCTGATGAGCGGCATGCAGATGGCGATCGGTGCCGCGGTCGTGCAGTTGGTCGGATTCAGCCACGACGGCACGCCCTACCCGATGTTCATCGCGCTCATCGCCTGCGCAGCCGGGGCGCTGATCGCCTACGGCAGCGTGTACGTCGCGCAGCGCCGCGCGGCGCCGGCGCCCGCCTGATCGAATCGGCGTTTGTCCCCGCAGCGGTTTCCCCCTAGCATTGGGGGAACCGGACGGGGGCAGCGTTGGAGAAAGCAGAAAGCACGACACGCGCGGCACAGCTCGCGCCGCAACTGGCAGCGCGGGCGCTGGAGACCGTGCAAGCGCGCAGGATGCTTTCCGAGAGCGTTGCGCCGCGCCAAGGCACGCATGGATTGCGCGTACGCGGTGCGGCTGTGCCTCGAGTCGACCGAGCTCCTCTACCTAGCCTCGGGCGGCGCGGGCCTCGCCGAGACCAATGCGATCCAGCTTGCCGCGCGCGACCTGCACGCCGTCAACATGCACGGCCTGCTCGCGATGAAGACCAATCTCGAGACCTACGGCCGCGCGCTGCTCGGACTCCCGCCGAACACCCCGGTCCTATGACGCGCTTGCGGAGCGGCAAGGCGTGACACCGGATCGCGTGCTCGTCGTCGGCGCCGGGCCCGTGGGCGTCACGCTCGCGCTGCTCCTCGCACAGCGCGGCCTGCCGGTCACTGTGCTCGAAGCGGAAGCCCGACCGATCATCGATTATCGCGCCTCCACTTTCCATCCTCCGACGCTCGATATGCTCGAGGAGTCGGGCATCACAACGGGCCTCCTGGCGATGGGCCGCGTCTGTCCGACATTCCAGTACCGGGACCGGCGCGCGGGCAAGATCGCGGAGTTCGATCTCGGGTTGCTCAGGAACGACACGCGCCATCCGTATCGGTTGCAATGCGAGCAGTTCAAGCTGGTGGAGTTCGTTCTGCAGCGGCTTGCCACGCTGCCCGGTGTCGACGTGCGGTTCGCCCACCGCGTAGATGAAATCATTCAGTCGGAGGAAGGCGTCGAGGCGCTGGCTTCGACACCCTCCGGTGTCGAGCGGTTCGCCGCGCGCTGGCTCGTCGGCACCGACGGCGGGCGCAGCACGGTGCGCAAGTCGCTCGGCATCGAGTTCGAGGGCCTGACCTATCCGGAGCGCTTTCTCGTCGCCGGCACGACGTTCGACTTCCGTTCCGCCATCCCGGACCTGTGCTCGGTGCACTACATCGCCGACGCGGACGAGTGGGTCACGCTGCTCGAGATTCCCGATATGTGGCGCTTCATCGCGCCGGTGCACTCGGACACGAACGACGCGGCGGCGCTCTCCGACGAGTTCATCCAGTCTCGGCTGCAGGGCTTCGTGCCGCGCGGCACGCATTACGACATCCAGGTGCGCGCCATCTACCGCGCGCACCAGCGCGTGGCCGCGACCTATCGCAAGAGCCGGGCATTTCTTGCCGGGGACGCCGCGCACCTGAACAATCCGATCGGCGGCATGGGCCTCAATGGCGGGCTGCACGACGCCCTTGATCTCGCGGAGCGGCTGGCGCGCGTCTGGCGCCAAGAGGCGGCGCCCGAGATCCTCGACGGCTACGAACGCAAGCGCAAGCCGGTCGTGGTGAGCGCGATCCTCGCGCAGACCGCGCAGAACAAGCGGCTCCTGGAGGAGCGCGATCCGGCGGTGCGCAAGGCGACGCTCGAGCGCTGGCGGCGGACGGCCGCCGATCCGGAGCTCGCCTACCGTCACCTGCTGCAGACGTCCATGATCGCCGCGCTGCGCGAAGCGGAGCGAGAGGCGGCCTGAGCGCCCGCTCGGCGTAGGCATCGACGAACATCGCGAGGGCTCGAATGAAGCTCGCCGATCTCGGCAATCGGCCACGTCGTGATCCTGGCGGCTGCCTGCCTGATCGCAGCCGCGTCGGTGAGAAGAAGTAGGCGCCTCAGAGCGCCACGGCGATCCGCGCGAGCAAGGCGGCGAGCGCACCGGGCGCCGAGAGCTGCGGCGCGTGGTCGGTATCGAGCGAGAGCACTGCGCGGCACGGCTGGCGTGCGTGCATCGCGCGCTGCAGCTCAAGGTGCACGGAACGGTCCTGCAAGGCCTCGATGTAGTATCGCGGCACGCTGTCGAAGCGCTCGCGCGTGAGGCTCAGCCGGGTGCGCGACTGGACCGTGGGCTGCGCCGCCAAGCGGGCCGCGGCGGCGCGGGCGATCTCCGGCGGACTGCAGTGATAGAAGATCTCGATCGCCTCCGCGGGATCGATCGTCGACCACGCGCCGTCGGCTGACAGCGTCACGCGCCGGCTCGCGCCGCGCATCCAGGGCTGGAGGTGGGCCGCGTAGAACTCCTCGATCGACTCGCCGTCGCGCAGCAGGAACGCGCACACGTAGACCGCGCACGAAATCGCCTCGGAGCGGGACTCGCAAGCCTGCGCGACCAGCGCGCCGCCGCCGCCGTGACGCGATCGGAAAGTTGTGCGAACGTCACTGGCGCGCCGGGCCGCCGCCCCCAGCTTTCGGGCAGGTCGACGGCATGCGCGGCATGGCCGGCCAACTCGAGGAACGGGACGACCGATGCCCACGCCCAGGCGCCCTGCCACGAGCCATGCACGAGGACGAAGCTCGCCATCGCTTCAGGCCGCCGGTTTGCCGCGCGCCTGCGTGTACTTCTCCACGCGATACGGACCCGCGTTCACGGGCGGGTATTTCGGCGCTTCGCCGGGTCGCAGGCACGACTCGATGCAGCGCACCTCGGCGTCGTAGTTCGGGTGGTGGAAGAACACGAGCGAGAGGCGACGATCGGCGCCGGCGCGGTCGCGCGGGGGATTCACTACCCGGTGGAGCGTCGACACCCAGCGGTCGTTGGTCCAGCGCATGAGCAGATCGCCGACGTTGATGACGTAGCTGCCCGGCGGCGCATGCACGTCGACCCAGTCCCCGCGCCGGTTCAGCACCTGCAGGCCGGCCGAGACATTCTCCGAGAGCAGGATCGTGAGGGTGCCGTAGTCGCTGTGCGCGCCGGCCCGGAGCTGATCCGGCGCAGGCGCGTCCGGTTGCGGCGGATAGTGGAGGATACGCAGCGCGCTGATATGGCGATCGATCCTCGGCGCGAACCAGGCGGCCGGGAGACTGAGCGCGAGGGCGCACGCTTCCATCAGCGTCGCCGCCAGCCGCTCCATCGCGGCGTAGTACGTTTCGACCGCGGGGCGGAACTCGGCTGGCCGCTCCGGCCACACGTTGGGCATGAAGTGCGGGAGCGCGTCGGTCGCCCGGTAGTACGGCGAGTCGTCGTAGGAAGGGCCGACCTGGAACACCTCCTTCATGTCGAACGCGGCAGCGCCGGCGCGCGTGTACGCGAGGCCCTCGTCGCCCATCGCCCGGAACCCGCGCGGCTGCCCCGGCGCGCGCGGGCGGACGGCGAGCTTCTCCGCGAGCGGTCGGGAAAAAAACTCGCGCGCCGCCGCCAGGATCCGGTCAGCGAGCACCGGGTCCACGCCGTGCCCGACGATCGTGAAGAAGCCGATGTCCTCGCAGGCGCGCGCGATCGCGGCGGGCACGGCGTCCCCGGCGCTTTCCTTGCGCAGGAACGGACCGACGTCGATGACTGGAACCGTGTCATGCATGGCGAGATCAGGATCCGGACGTGGATTCGGCGGAGCGCGGCTTGAGGGTGTGCGCTGGGCGCTTGATCAGATACTCCCGCGCGACCAGCACGACGCCGAGAACGAATCCGCCGATGTCCGTCGCCAGCGCACCGGGGAATGCGTCGGCCGGAGTCACCAACGCGATCCCCGAGACCATGAAGAGGACGCGCTCCAGGGGATTGAGGTTGCGGACGAGGTGGCCGACGATGCCGATGGACACCAGCCAGACGCCGGTCATTGCCGTCACTGCGGCGATCGAGATGGCATACCACGGCCCCTCCATGACGAGGGTGGGTGCGAACACGAACATGAACGGAATCACGTACGCGATCCAGCCGAAGCGCATGGCGGCGAAGCCGGTGCGCATGGGATCGGCTCCGCTCAGCGACGCGGCGGCGAACGCCGCGATCGCGACCGGCGGCGTGATCATCGACATCATCCCGAAATACAGGATGAAGAGGTGCGCGGCGATCGGCAGGAAACCCACCTCGACCAGCGCGGGGGCCACCAGGGTCGAGAGCAGGATGTAGACCCCGGCGGTGGGCATCCCCATGCCGAGCAGAATGCAGACGCCGGCCGAGATGAGGAGGATCAGGAACGCATTGCCGCCGCCGAGCTTGACCAGCGCGAGCGTCAATCCGAACCCCAGCCCGGAGATGTTGAGCACGCCGATCACGAATCCGGCTGCCGCCCCGATCATGATGATGTCGAGCACCGCAATTCCAGTCTCCCTGAGCGCGTTGAAGAGGTCGCGCAGGCGAAGGCGCTTGCCCTGGTAGCCGACCACCATTCCGGTCGCCAGGATCACGACCGCCGCGAGCAGCGCGGAACGCTCGGGCGAGTAGTTCAGGAAGAAGAGCGTGCCGATCAGCACGATGAAGGGCAGCGGAAACATCCAGCCGGTCTTGAGCACCGGCCATGCCTTCGGAATCTGGTGCTCCGGAATACGCACGATGCCGCCGCGCGCCGCCTCCAGGTCGGCGACGATGAAGAGCGCGCCGTAGTACAGGATCGACGGAATGAGCGCGGCGACGACCACCTCAGCGTAGGAGATCTGGAGGAAGTCGGCCATGAGAAAGGCCGCGGCACCCATGATCGGCGGCATGAGCTGCCCGCCGGTCGAAGCCACTGCCTCGATGGCGCCCGCGTCGACCGCGCGGTAGCCGCCGCTGCGCATCAGGGGAATGGTGATGACCCCGGTGGTCACGACGTTCGATACCGCACTGCCCGAGATCGAACCGAACATTCCCGACGCCGTCACCGCGATCTTCGCCTGGCCGCCGCGATAACGTCCGACCAGGGCGGTTGCGATCTCGGTGAAGAAGGCGGAGCCGCCCGACTTCAGGAGCACCTGGCCGAAGAACACGAACGCAGTGACGATCGTGGTGACCACGATCATCGGCGTGCCGAGCATCCCGGCGGGGTCCCAGGCGAGATAGTAGGCGAGGTTGTCCCATTCGACGCGGCGACCGGCGAGCGTGCCGGGAATCCAGTGGCCGACCAGCGCGAGCACCAGGAAACCGACGATGATCATCGTCAATGCCGTTCCCGCGGTGCGGCGCAGTCCCTCGACGACGAGGAGAATCACGACTACCCCGGCGACGAGGCCGTCGCGCGGGTGCATCGCGATCAGCTCCGCGAGCACCGGGTAGCGCACCGCCATGTAGCCTGCCGCACCGAATCCGGCGGCCGCCGCCAGCCAGTCGTACCAGGGCATCTGATCTCTGGCAGCCGATTCGGCCGTCTTGCGCGCGCGTGCCGTCAGGAACACGAGCGCGAGCGCGAGCGCCAGCATGCCCAGCAGATACTGCTCGGTATAGAGGAGCAGGCCGACCTCGCGGTAGAGGTCGGCCGCCCACGCGATCGCGCCGCAGGTCAGCACGACGGCGAGGACGGTCGTCAGACCGTCCCGCACCCGCGCACCCGCGTTCGCCCGCCCGGTCCTGCCGGTGGCGCTCAAACCCTGACGACTTACTTAGGCGGCCACTGGCCGATTTCGGTGTAGTACTTGATGGCGCCCGGGTGGTACGACACGCCGCCCTTGAACGTCCGGGCCATCTTGTCGGGATTGAACCGGCCGAGCGCGGGGAACGACGCGGCGAGGATCGGCTTGTTGTCGTGCATCGCCTTCACGACATTGTAGACGACCTCGTCGGACACCTTGGTGTTGGTCAGCATCAGGTAGTCGTACTGCATGACATACGTAGGCTCGACAACGCCGACGTTGACCTTGGACGGCTCGTAGAGTCCGGCTATCCCGACCGGCACGTGCTCCTGCATGCGCGCCACGGCGTCCGGCGCGTTGCTGATCCCGACCACGCGAATGCCGCCGACACTGGCGTCCACCTCCCGGACCTTGCCCGCGCCGAGGGCGAAGAAGAACGCGTCGGTCTTGCCCGCCGCGAAGTCGTCGGCCCCCTTGACGACATTCGGCACCGGGACCTGCTCGACGTCGGCGTAGGAAAGACCGCCGTTGGCGAGCGCGCCGTTCATGAGGACCCCGATGATCTTCTGGCTCGCCCAGCCGGACGGCAGTCGCTTGCCCTTCAGATCCTGGACGGACTTGATGTCCGAGTCCTTGCGCACGAAGATCGCGCTGGCGAAGGGTGTGAGCACCGTGACGACCCGGAGATTCTCCTGCGGCCGCTTCTCGTAGATCTCGGTGCCGGTCACGGCGTAAACGGTCTCGAGCTCGTTGGCGAGTCCGAATTCGAGATTCCCGGCGTTCACCTGCGGGACGTAGGCGCTGGTCCCGCCATGCGGCTGGACGCGCATCTGGATGCCCGCCTTCTCCGAGACGACCTTCGAAATTGCGGCCGAAGCTTGTGCCGTATACGCGGTCGTGGTCGCACCTATGCCCACGGTTTGCGCCGTGGCGACCGGCGCCGCCATGGCGGCCATGGCAAGCACCGTCAAGCGAGTCTTGATTCTCATCGCACTCCTCCTCGTCTGTGGGACTGGGCCCAAGTTGGGCCCCGACCACGAAGCGTAGGTGGCGAGCAAGAGCGTGTCAATTCAGCCTACGCAAGCATCACGCCGCAGCAGCGACGGGGGCGTTCGCAGCCACGTTGCGCTCGCGCGACGGCCACTGCAGCTCGACCTCGCCGCGATCGAACGCCGAGATGACCAACCGGCCGGTTCGATCGGCCACGAAGCTCTCGCCGGCACGCACGACGTGATCGAACGGATCGCGCGCCTGCGTGATCCACAAGGTACCCATACGCACATGGACGACGAGACCCCGGATGGCGGCGATCGAAGCATGGCCGTTCGCGAGCAGGGAAAAACGTCCGTCGGAGTTGGCCCGGGTGATCGGGCCGTTCTGGATCCGCGGTAATGCCGTCTTGCGCGGCTCGAGCGACTCGGCGTCGGGGTTGAGAAACGCGGACCAGTCAGACTGGTTGGCGACGTTGGTCGGGTGCATGGAAAGTCTCCTTTCAGTTCGCTCGTTCAACGGGAATTCATGTGGTTCAGGATCGGTGCCAGGGCGACGCCGAATCGCGCCCCCTGCGCCTCGTTGATGAGGTCTGCGAAATTGACCGCAGCGGCTCACATGCCCACGAGCCGGGCGCTGAAGCCCTTCTCCTGCACGGTCCGCAGGACGCCGATCGCGCTGATCACCTGCGGGTCGTAGTTCACGATCAGCAGTTGGCCGGCGCGCGGATTCGTCCGCGCCCGCGCGATGCCGCGCTCGGCCTCGAGCGCACGCTCGAGCTGCTCGCGGATCCGGTCTGCGAGCGCTTCGGGCAGGTGGACGATGACGTCCGCGTGATTGGTTTGCATTTCGATCGCTCCTGGTGAGGTCCGCCTTTGCGGACCGACCCTGATCCGGCACGCGATGCGCGTGCCGTCAGGCCGGGAGCAATCTTAGGAGCGCGGTGTATCGGCCCGATTTCCGGGCCGATGCCGATTGTTATGCATTTGTATCGCGGGTTTCGGGGGCGCGCCGCTCCGTGTCGACAGGGACTATCAGCAACACTTCGGTGCCGGGAAGAAGGCGCAGTACGCGCGGCAAGCAAACCGCCGCAGAGTCAGGGGCGAGATCCTGGGGTCGATTTGGTGTGCCGTGCAGAAAGTGACGATGCTAGAAGCCCCGCGTATCAGCGAGGTTTCGTTCGCCGCGCAAGTTGTTATCGATTTGTATCGCGAGGTTCGCGCGCGGGCACGCGTCGCCGGGCCAGCCTGCCCGGGCGCTACCGGGCCGCGCGTCGGCTCGCGGCAGCGCGCTTGCGCGCCGGAGCCTTGCGTGGCGCTACGCGCGACTTCTTGGCGGACGGCTTGCGACGCGGTGACGGTGCCACGGCTCTTGGCGGCGCGCGCCCCGGCTCCGCCGCCGGCCCGCCGTCCGGCAAGTGGGCACGGAGGAGCTTGAGGAGCTTTTCCGTGTCCACGGGTTTCTTGATCAGTGCGCACACGCCGCTGTGCGCCATGGCCGCGTCGGTCACGGCATCGCTGAAACCCGTATAGAGGATCACGGGCAAATCCGGGCGAACGCCGGTGAGCCGCTTTGCGAGCTCGACGCCGGTGAGCCGGGGCATGGTCTGATCGGTGATCACCAGGTCGACGCGGGACGGATCGTGCGCGTACCACACCTCTGCTTCGATGGGGTTGCGCTTGACCGTCACCTCGAGTCCCCAGTTCGCGAGCATCTCGGCCATGAAATCGCCGACCATCTCCTCGTCGTCCACGACGAGCACCCGGCCGGCGAGCCGCGGTCGCGGCGATCTCGACATCTGTTCATCCGCCGCTGCACTGACCGGGGGACGCACCTCCTCGAGCGGGATGAACCGCAGCCGGAACGTGGTGCCGCGACCCGGTGCCGTATCGACGACGATATGTCCGCCATGTTCGTGCACGATGCCGTGCACCATCGCGAGACCCATCCCGCTCCCCCGGCCAACCTCTTTCGTCGTGAAGAACGGTTCGAACATCCGGTCGAGGACATCCGGCGCTATGCCCATTCCGACGTCCGCGACCGAGAGCTCGACGAGACGTCCGGCAACCCTCTGCCGGCAGGACGCGCAGACGGCGTCGGTGGAATCGACCTCGCGGACGCCGACCCGGATCACTCCCGCCCCAGCCATGGCATCGCGCGCGTTGATGCACAGATTGAGCAACACCTGCTCGAGCTGCACGGGATCGCTCATCACGACCGGGACATCGATTGCCAGATCCGTCTCCAGCTCGATCGTGGCGGGCAGGCTCGGTCGCAGCAGGCGCGCCGATTCCTCCACGAGCGGCGCGAGCGAAACCGCCCGTCGCTCGCCGCGTCGGCCGCGGCTGAAGGTGAGCATCTGCTGGATCAGGTCGCGCGCCCGCTGGGCGGCGAGCTGGGCCTGGTCGAGGTACCTGCCCAGCTTCGCGTCACCGAGCGCGCTCTGGCGCTCGGCACCGAGGACGATGTAACCGAGGATGCTGGTGAGGATGTTGTTGAAGTCGTGCGCGATGCCGCCGGTGAGTTGCCCGATGGCCTCCATCTTCTGCGCCTGGCGGAGCTGGGCCTCCAGCCGGCTCCGCTCCTCCTCGGCGCGCTTGCGCTCGGTGATGTCGCGGACGATCGAGAGCACGTGCGGCTCGCCCCGATAGCGGATCGGAATCGTGTCGACTTCGATGTGGAACCGCCCACCGTCCTTGCGGATCGATTCGAGTTCCGCGTGGCAGGGCTCGCCTGCAAGCGTCCGCCGGATCAGCTCCTTGCGCTCCTCGATGGCCTCCGAGGGCAGATGGCTCGGATACGTTTCGCCGAGGACTTCATCGCGCGTGAATCCGTACATGCGCTCGTAGGCCGGGTTGATATCGACGCGCCGCAGCTCCGGGTTCCAGAGCACGAGGGCATCGGTCGAGGCATTGAAGATCGCGCGGTACTGCTCCTCGCTCGACTGCAGGGCCTCGATCGCCCGGCGGCGTTCGGTGATGTCGCGGATCGCCGCAAGCACCGTCTTCCTGCCGGACAGGTAGAAAAGGTTGCTCGCGATCTCGACCAGGATCTCCGAACCGTCCTTCCGGCGATGGCGCCGCAACGGGACGCGCAGGATGCCGCTGTGCCGGTGGATCGAGGCCGCCGTGTCGTCCGGCTCGCACGAGAGATCGGTCGCCTTGAGCGCGAGCAGTTCGTCCCGGGTACAGCGGTAGAGATCCGCCGCGGCATGATTGGCGTCGAGGATCCGCAGCGTTCCGACATCGACGAGGATGATCGCGTCGGACTCCATCTCGAAGAGCAGGCGATAGCGCGTCTCGCTCTGGCGCAGCTCCTCGTCGGCCCGCTTGCGCTCGGTGACATCACGTACGACGACGAGCCGATGTGGCTGGCCCATGTATTGCATCGGCACGCCGCGCAGCTCGACGTCGAACTCGGCACCGTCGCTACGCCGCGCCCGGCATTCGCCCTGGAACCCGCCGCCTTCCGCCGCTACCGCGAGGACCTGGCTGCAGACTTCGAGGCTCGCCGGTGCGACGAGATCCTTGGGCGACATCGTGCGCAACGCCTCGCGCGAGTAGCCGAACAGCTCTGCGAATGCGGGGTTGGTGTCGACGATTCGCGCCTCGGAGTCGAAGAGCGCCAGGCCGTCGGCCGAGGCGTTGAAGATCGCGCGGTACTGCTCCTCGCTCGCGAGGACCGCTGCCTCGGCACGCCTGCGCTCCGTCACGTCGCGGACGATCGCGAGCGCGTGAGGCTCGCCCAGGTACTGGATCGGCATCGTGCGCACTTCGACGTGGACGTGCTCGCCGTTCTTGCGCACCGACTCGAGCTCTGCCTGCCACGGCTCTCCGGCGAGCGTCCGCCGCATCATCCCGAGGCGCCGCTCGGCCTCTTCGGGCGACGGGGCCTCGAGGTAGGCCCCGCCGAGCACCTCTTCGCGCGAGTAGCCGTAGATGTGCTCGTACGCCGGGTTCACGTCCACGCGCTGAAGCGACGAATTCCACAGCACCAGCGCATCGGCCGATCCGTTGAAAATCGCGCGATACTGCGCCTCGCTCGCGCGCAACGCGGCATCGGCGCGTGCGCGCTCGATCTCGGTGACCGCACGCGCGGCGAAGATCTTGAGCATGGATTCGACGAGGTCCGGGTTGGGCAGCGGTCGACGCGACATCACCGACAGGATTCCGAGGGAATTTCCGTGCGCGTCGGCAAGCGGGAGGCCGGCATAGCTCTGCACACCCATTCCCGTGAACTCTGCGCCCATCGGGAACTGCTCGCCGAGACGCGTCGGATAAGCGCGGTACTGCTGTCCCACCACCGTCTCGCAGGGCGTTCCCGCCAGCGGATACTCGAAATTCTCGACGGTCTGGCCGTCGATCCGTAACGCGAGCATCTTCAGCATGCGCGCCGTGCCCGGCTTGTGGAGCGCCACGAAGGCGATCTCGACGCCCAGGATCCGCGCCAGTGCGTCGACCAGTTCCCGGAACACCCCCTCTCCGCCGGCGACCGACACCGCCAGGGCGGCCCTGCGCAGCGCCTCCTCGTTGCGGGACCGCTCGATCTCCGCGGCCGCCCGCACCGCGAAGATCTTGAGGATCGCCTCGACGTGCTCGGATCGCGTGAGCGGCGCGCGGTTCATCACCGCGATCAGCCCGATCGGTGCGCCGGCCGAGTCCGCGAGCGCGTAGGCCGCGTAGCCGTCCATCCCCTTCGCGTGAAACATGGTCCCCGGCGGGATTTCGGAAAGCGCTCCGGACGGCACGAAGCGAAAGACGCGTCCGATGATTCCGGCGCATGGCGAATCGGCCAGGTCGTACTCGTAGCTGCGCAGCAGCCGTCCGTCGAGCCAGGCAGCGAGCGTGCGCATCCGGTTGCGCGCCGGGTCCGTGAAAACCGACACGAATGCGACATCGGTCTCGAGCACCGCGGAGAGATGCTCCACGAGGCCCTCGAGACCTTTCACGCCACCGGCTGCGGAGACCGCCAGCGATGCGCGTTTCAGCGCATCTTCGGAGCGCTTGCGATCCGTGATGTCCGCCGCGATGCCGCACATCGCGTAGGGCTGGCCGCGCGAGTCGAACAGCGGAAACTTGTTGGTGAGAAGCGCGCGCGTGCGACCGCCGATGTGGACCTCTTCCTCGACCGTGATCGTGTTTCCCGCGGCGATCACGCGCGCGTCGTTCCCCATGAGTGCGGCCGCCGTCTCGGCCGGAAAGAGATCGTTAGTCGTCCTGCCCACGATCTCGCGCTGCGGTAACCCGACGATGCGCTCGAACGCGCGGTTCACGAAAAGGTACCGGCCCGCCAGATCCTTGGCGAAGACGATTGCCGTCGTCGTGTTGTCCAGTATCTGCTTCATCCGCGTCTCGTTCTCGGCCAGCGCGTCTTCGGCGCGCTCGAGCCGCGAGACGTCGCGAATGCGTATCAGCACGCGCCGGAACCCGTCCACGCGCACGCCCTCGACGTGCACGATGGTATCGATCAGCCTGCCGTCGCTGCGCCGGTACTGCCAGGTACACCACTGCGGGAGGCCGCCGAGCGCGCTGGCAAGCCGCTCGCGTGACGAGGCTTCGGACGGTGATCCGTCAGGCTGTGACGCTGGAGCGAACTCGAGCGGGGAACGGCCGATGAACTCGTCGCGGGTCACACCGAACAAATCGCACGCGGCCTGGTTGCAGTCCTCGACGGTCTCCGAAAGCACGAGGACAGCCAGATCCCGCTCACTGAGCAGAAACCGGTAGGCCTCGCCGGCACGGCTGAGCTCGCGCAGCGCCTCCTTGGGTGCGGGCTTGTTCATGGCCTCCAGTCTAGCGATGCCCGGATCGACCGGGCGCGGTGTTACGTGGCGGCAACCATTGAAACACTGCGGTTACATTCCCGACCGGCTGGGCGGGCCGCCACGGGTGTCATCCGGGGCATCAGCCCGCGCCCGGCACGTACATGTAGCCCGCGCCGCGTACCGTCTTGATGAGCTGCGGGTGATCGGGGTCCGGCTCGATCTTGCGTCGCAGGCGCGCGATGCGGATGTCGATCGAACGGTCGAACGGCTCCCAATCGCGGTTGCGCGTATGCGTGAGCAGCTGATCGCGCGAGAGCACCTGGTTCGGATGATCGGTGAAGACACGCAGCAGGTCGAACTCCATGCTGGTGAGCGGGACCTCCTGACCGTCGGCCGCGAGCAGCCGGTGTCCGGCGAGATCGAGGACGCACCGCCCGACGTTCACGCGCCGATCCTCGGTGCGCTTCCCGTGCGCGGGCGTTCGCGCCGTGCGCCCCTGAACGCGGCGCAGCACGCTCTTGAGACGGGCGAGGAGCTCGCGAGGATCGAACGGTTTCGCCACGTAGTCGTCGGCGCCGACTTCGAGGCCGACGACCCGGTCGACCACGTCGCCGGCCGCGGTGACCATGATGATGCCGACATCGTGATGCTCGCGCAGCCAGCGGGCCAGGGATATCCCGTCCTCGCCGCCCAGATTGACGTCGAGCAGCACGGCGTCCGGCACGCGGCTCTCGATCGCAGCCCGCATCGTTGCGCCATTCTCTGCCTGCGCCACGTCGTATCCATGGCCCGCAAGGTACTCGGCGATCATTCCGCGCACGTCGGGATCGTCCTCGACTACCAGCACATGGTTGCTGCTCGTCACGCTCGATGCTCCCCGGTTTCCAGGCAGCGCGATTATAGCCGTGCGGCCGCGGCCGAAAAACCCTGCGCCGGGAATCGCGGACCCGCCGGTGTTACAAGCCGATAACAAAATCGCGCAAACGCGAAATCAACCGGATACCGCGCGTCCCTAGGATCTGGACCGTACCGCGACCCAAGTGCGGACCGAACACCACGAAAGGAGACGCTCATGTACACCGTTATGGACGAAGAGATCTTTCTTGCCCCCGAGTCGATCATCTCGGGCGTGCTTGCCAACGAGCCGGCCGAAGACCCGATTGCCGGTCTGGACGTCGAGGAACTGGCGTTCGACAGCTCGTTCGAGGCGAACGATCTCGACTGAGCGATCCAAGCTCCCGTGACCGTTTCAGATCGCCAGCCGCACGCCGCCGCGCAGGCCGCATAACGCAACACCTCACCAGGAGCGCAGTCATGGATCTTCAATCACACACGTCGCAGCAGTCGAGCAAGAGCGCACGCATCACGCTCGATTGGGACGAGGTCGTGCGGGCCGAGCGCCACGCCCGCAGGCTGCGCGCGGAGGTATTCACGCGGGCGTTCCTGGCGCTGTTGTTCTGGCGCCGGAACGCCCCCGAGCGGGCGGGAGTCTCGCTCGATTGCGGGCCGACCGGTGATTGCGCGTGAGCGCTCGGCCCGCTCCGCAGTGGTAACGGCCCGCGCGCCGTACTCGACGAACTCCTCCAAGGCCCCGCGTCCTGAACGCGGCTTGCGGCGCGGCGCCGAGACATTCGGCGTCGCGCCGTTCTCTTTCCCGCGCTCCCGTACCGCGCGGAAACGAAGCTACAACAAACCATGCTGCGGGCGAAATCGTTCCGATACCGCGCCCACCTAGCATTTCTCCATCCATCACGCGTTGACTGAATCGAGCGAGGAATGAACACGACCGGCCTCACACTCATCTGCCGGCGTACCTGCAGGCGCATGGCGACTCGGGGGGCAGGCACGGATGCGATGCTTGCGCGTGACGCCGCCCATCGGCGACGCGGCAGACGCGGGGTTTGCGTGCGCCCGGTCCGACCGGCGGACGCCGAGGCGATTCAGGCGTTCGTGCGCGGCCTTTCCGCGGCGTCCCGGCGCGCGCGGTTCTTCGGTACGATTCGCGAGCTCGCGCCGGGGATGCTCGCGCGGCTCACCGCGGCCGATGCAGGACCCGACCGGGTCTTCATCGTGGTCTCTCACGAGCGCGGCACAGACCGCGTGGTCGCGCTCGCGCAGTACGCCGCCGACGATGACGGCGCGAGCTGCGAGCTCGCACTCGTGCTTGCGGACGATTGGCAGGGCCGGGGACTCGGGCGCCTGTTGCTGGACATGCTGATCGAGACTGCGCGGGACGCCGGCTTCACGCGCGCCGAGGCGGACGTATTGCGCGGCAACGCCGGCATGCTGGGCCTCGCGCGTGCGTTCGGGTTCTCCGTCATGCACAGCCCGCATGACGCGACGCTGCTCCGCATCGCACTCGACCTGGACGAGCATTCACGGGAGATTCCGGCTGCACGCGCCGCGCGGCCATCGCCGCACACCGTTCCCGTGGCCGTTCCCGCTTGTGACCGCTACGCGGCTCAAGGGGGGGTGGTTGTGAGAGCGGTCTAGTTTCCGGCGCGGTCGAGATCGCCAGCGAACTCGTCGCTGCAGAAACCCCCGCCCTGAAAATGATCGGCGACCGGATCGGGCGCGAGCGTCGCCTGCGCGGCGAGCGCGGCGTCGCGGTGGTCTTCGCTGTGCCCGATCGGACGGTATCCGAGTCGGAAGGCCGTGTGGTTGTCCCACCAGCCGCGCGCGTTGTCCGAGGCGCCGTACACCACTTCGTAGTGCAGACCGGGATGCTCGAGCCCGATGCGGATGAGCTGCGCCAAGTCTTCGGGGCTGACCCAGATCGACATTCGGCGCAGGTCCACCGGCCGGTCGGCGACGTTGCCGATGCGGATGGCCAGCACGCGCAGGCCGAACTTGTCGGCGTAGTAGGCGCCGAGCGCCTCGCCGTAGGCCTTCGAGACGCCGTAGCGACTGTCGGGACGCACCAGCGCGTCCGTGCCGATGCGCCGGTTGCGGCGATAGAAGCCCACGACGTGGTTGGACGACGCGAAGACGATGCGCTTCACGCCCTTGCGGCGCGCCGCCTCGAAGAGGTTGTAGCTCCCGATGATGTTCGCCGGAAGGATCTCCTCCCACGGCCGCTCGATCGAGACCGCACCGAGGTGAATCACGCCCTCCACGCCTTCGAGCAGCTTCTCCATGGCGGCGAGATCGGCGAGATCTGCCTTGACGAAGCGCTCGCCGGGAGCGAGCCCCGCGATGTCGGCCACGTCCGAGAGCCGGAAGTCCGGGTAAACACCGGCGAGCAGCTTGCGCAGCCGGCTCCCGATTCCGCCCGCGGCGCCCGTGAGAAGTACGGTTTTCATGTTCGGTTCCCTCAGAATTTCAGGAAGCTCGGTATCCAGAGCGAGACGGCCGGCACGTATGTGACGACGAGGAGCACTGCGAAGAGCCCCATGTAGAAGGGCCAAATGGTGCGCACCACCGCCTCGATCGGCACCTTGCCCACCGCGCAGCCAACGAATAGCACCGATCCGACCGGCGGCGTGATCAAGCCGATCCCCAGGTTCACCATCATGATCATTCCGAAATGGATCGGATCGACCCCGAGGCTGGTCACTACGGGCAGCAGGATCGGCGTGCAGATCAGGATGAGCGGCGCCATGTCCATGAGCGTGCCCAGGACGAGCAGCATGGCGTTCAGCAGCATCAGGATCACGTACTTGTCGCTCGACAGCCCGGTGAAGAACGCGGTCACCTTGGCCGGCAGCTGCATGAGCGCCATGATGTAGCCGAAGCCGGACGCGAAGCCGATCAGGATCATCACGATCGCGACGGTCTTCACGGTGCGATGCACCAGGCGCGGCAGGTCGCGCCACCGGTAGTCGCGATACACCAGCATGGTCACGAGAAACGCATAGACGCAAGCCACCGCAGCCGATTCGGTCGGGGTGAACACGCCGCCGAGGATCCCACCCATGATGATGACCATGGTCATCAGGCCCCAGAGCGCCTCGACCGAGATCTTCACCGCCCGGCGGAGCGGGATCCGCTCGCCCCTCGGAAAGTTGTGCTTGCGCGCGACGAACAGGCACATCGCCATCAGCGTGAGCCCGAGCAGCAGCCCGGGGAGTATGCCCGCGAGGAACAGATGCGCGATCGAGATCGTGCCGCCGGCGGCGAGCGAGTAGATGACGGCATTGTGGCTGGGCGGGATGAGGATTGCCTGCACCGAGCCGCAGACCGTCACGTTGGTGGCGAAGACGCGCGGATAGCCCTGCTTCTCCATCTGCGGAATCAGCACGCTGCCGATCGAGGCGGTGTCGGCCACCGACGAGCCCGAGATCGCACCGAAGAAGGTGGATGCCAGGATGTTGACCAGCGCGAGGCCGCCGCGGATGAAGCCGACGAAGACCGATGCGAACGCGACCAGCCGGCGCGCCATGCCGCCTTCGGCCATGATCGCGCCCGCAAGGACGAAAAACGGGATTGCGAGAAGCGCGAAGTTGTCCACGCCATCGGAAATCTTGAGCATCACCGCGTCGAGCGGGATGTCGATCCAGAGCGCGCCCACCAGCGACGCGATGCCGAGCGCATAGGCGACCGGCACCCCGACCGCGATCATCAGGAACAGGCTGCCGAGCAGGACCAGGGCATCCATGCGGCTACTCTTCCCCCGCAGCCGGCGGCTCGCGATCGAACGTGACCACCGGCCGCTCGGCCTGCGATCCGGCGGCGAAGCGCTCGATGATAAACGCGAGCGTGATCGCGCCGCCCACGGGCAGCGGCAGGTAGGTGATGCCCACCGAGAGGAAGGGAAACTCGGCGATCACCTGGTTCCAGGTCACGACGCAGAGCTGGAAGCCCCAGATCATCATGAAGAGGCAGAGCCCCGCCAGCAGCAGATCGACGACGCGCGCAGCGGCGGGCTGCAGCCAACCGGGTAGCCGGTCGGTGAGCATGCGCACCGCGATATGGGCATCCGCCCGATAGCAGGCGGCGGCGGCCGCGAACGTGAACACCACCATCAAGAGGATCGCGAGCGGCTCGGGCCATTGCGATCCCGTGCCGAGCACGTAACGCGTGTACACGCCCCACGGGATGATGATCGTCATCACCACGAGCGAGAACCCCGCGGTCCAGATGCACGCGCGGTAGAGCGCGTCCATCCAGCGCACGTACCGATCGATCATCGTCGCATGACCGGAAAAAGAAAGACCGGCCGACGCAAGCGGCGCCGGCCGGTCACAGGCGGATCGCTACTGGGTATCCCGGATGCGCTTGAGGAGCGCGGCGTGCTTCGATCCGTACTTGTCGCGCACCGGCTGGGTGGCCTTGTAGAAGGCCTCCTTGTCGACCTCGACGAACTGAACGCCTGCCGCCTTCAGCTTGGCCACCGAGTCATCGACCATCTTGTCCCACAGCTCGCGCTGCTCGAGTTGCGCCTCGCGCGAGAGCTTCATGATGAGCGCCTGGTCCTCCTTGGACAGCGTATCCCAGGTGCGCTTCGAGAACACGAAGATCTCCGGAATGATGAGATGCCCGGTCTGGCTGTACACCTTGGTGATCTGATAGTGGTTCTGCGTGAGCAGCGTCGGGGGATTGTTCTCGGCGCCGTCCACCACGCCGGTCTGCAGCGCATTGTAGAGCTCGTTGAAGCCCATCGAGATGCCGTTGCCGCCCATGGCGTTCATGGTGTCGACGAAGATCGGGTTGCCCATCATGCGGATCTTCTGGCCCTTGAGATCATCTGGCTTGGTCGCCGGCACCTTCGCGTACACGTTGCGGGTGCCCGCGTCCATCCAGCCGAGCGCGACCAGTCGCGACTGCGGGCTCGCGGTGATCTTCGCCAGCAATTCGGCACCGATCGGTCCGTCGATCACCTTCCGCATCTGGGCCTCGTCCTTGAACACGAACGGCAGGTTGAAGACGTTCAGCTCGTCCACCACCGGCCCCATCGGCCCGACCGAGATCCGCGCGATCTGCAGCGCCCCGACCTGCGCCTGCTCGATCATCTCCTTCTCGCCGCCGAGCTGCATCGACGGGAACATCTGGATCGAGAGACGACCGTTGGTCTGCGCCTCGAGCTTCTTGCCCATGCGCACGATCGCCTCGACGGTCGGATAGCCGAGGGCATGCACGTCGGACGCCTTCAACACCATCTTCTGCTGCGCGCCGGCGAGGCCGGGCGCACCGAGCAGCGCGGCGCCGGCGGCGAGCGCACCGAGCCACGCGAGAACTTCGCGACGCAACTTCATTGGATGAATCCTCCTAGAGTGGACGAACGGTCAGGTCTTCTGTTATTAACCGTCTGGATAAAACGCTACCAGAAGTGCGCGACCGGAACAAGCTTCGCCCGCCATCGAGCGGACCGCCATGAAGAGGATCCTGTTGACTCACCCGCCGGCTGCCCGCGCGAGCTACTACGGCGAGCGGGCGCTTGCCGGGCTCGCCGCGCTGGGCGAGCTGCAGCTCAATCCTCTCGACCGCGTGATGACCGCCGATGAGCTGATTGACGCGGCGCAACAAGCGGACCTGATTGTCTGCGATCGCGAAACACCGGGCTATGCGGAAGCCTTCGAGCGACTGCCCAGCCTGGTGGCCTTCCTGCGTGTGGCCGTGGACATCCGGAACATCGACGTTGCGGCCGCAAGCCGCAACGGCATTCTCGTCACGCACGCGAGCGCAGGATTCGCGGCGGCAGTCGCCGAATGGATCCTCGGCGCCATGATCGACCTCGCGCGGCATGTGACCGACTATGCCACCGAGTATCGTGCGACCGGCCGCCGGCCGGCTGCGCGCATGGGACGCCAGCTCCGCGGCGCGACGCTCGGGGTGATCGGGTACGGCGCAATCGGCCGCTACCTGTGCCAAGCGGCGCGCGCGCTCGGCATGCACGTGCTGGCAACCGATCCGCACGTGCAGATCGCGGATCCCGATATCACGCAGGTCGGGCTCGAATCGCTGCTCGCCGAGGCCGACTTCGTGGTCCCGCTGGCGGCCGCAACGGCGGAGACCGAGAATATGATCGATGCCGCCGCATTCGCACGCATGAAGCCGGGCGCGTTCTTCGTCAACGCAAGCCGCGGCAATCTCGTCGACGAGGCGGCGCTCGTCGCCGCGCTGGAGGCAAGAGAGCTCGCCGGCGCGGCGCTCGACGTCGGCAGGGCGCCCGACCAGATGCCCACGCCGGCGCTCGCCGCACGCCGCGACGTCATCGCGACGCCCCACATCGCCGGGCTGACGCCGGAGGCAATCGAGCATCAGGCGCTCGAGACGGTCGCGCAGGTTGGCGAGATCATTGCCGGGCGAATGCCGCACGGCGCGGTGAACGCCGCGCAGGCGACGCGAATCGCCGCGCATCGCTGAGGCTCTGCCTGCAGAACCGACCGAAGGAGAGGCGCGTGACCGTAGCCCGTCGACCGAAGCTCGCAGCCCCACCCGGCGCTTGCGACACCCACATGCATTTCTACGATGCGACGGTGCCGCCCGCCTCCGGCACGCCGATGCCGGGCGACTACACGCTGCCGATGTACCGGGCGCTCCAGGCGCGGCTCGGGCTCGAGCGCGTGATCATCGTGCAACCCAATGCCTATCGTGACGACAACCGGGTCACGCTGGACGCAGTGGGCGCGCTGGGTGGAGCAGCCCGGGCGGTCGCGGTGGTGCGAGCGGGTGTCGCGGATGAGGAGATCGAACGGCTCACGCGCGCGGGCGCCGTGGCGCAGCGGATCTTCAACCTGAAGAACGGCACGGTGCCGCTTGCCGAGATGGACGAGATCATGGCGCGTGTGCACCCCTTCGGCTGGCACGCAAATATCCAGCTCGACGGACGCGATCTGCCGCAGCACGAGGCGCAGATCAAGCGGCTACCGGGCCGGTTCGTGGTCGACCATGTGGGCAAGTATCTCGAGCCGGTGGCCCCCGGGCACGACGCTTTCAAGTCGTTGCTGCGGCTGGTGGACACCGGCCGCTGTTGGGTGAAGCTCTCGGCGCCCTACGAGACGTCGCGGCGCGGCGCGCCGCATTACGCGGATGTCGGCGCGCTCGCCAAGGCGCTCGTGCGCGCGGCACCCGAGCGTATGCTGTGGGCGAGCAACTGGCCGCACCCGCAGGAGCCGCGCAATGCGATGCCCGATGACGCGGACCTGCTCGATCTCCTGCTGGAGTGGGCGCCCGACGAAGCCGTGCGGCGGAAGATCCTCGTCGACAACCCGGCCGAGCTCTACGGTTTTTGAACACTGGGGCAGGCATGACCGGGCGGCCGCCCGGCCTGACAAGCGTGCACCGAGCGACTATCCTAAGTGCGACCACGATTCACGGAGATCGGACGCCATGGCCGCCAGGATCTACGACTGCATCCTGTTCGACGTCGCCGACGGGGTGGGGCGCATCACCTTCAATTTGCCGCAATATGGGAACGCACTGACCCTCAACGGCGTGCAAGAGTTTCTCGATGCGCTGAACCAGTGCGAGGCGCGGGACGACGTCGGCGCGATTCTGATCACCGGCACCGGGAAGGCGTTCTGCGCAGGCTTCAACCTGAAGGAAATTCCACTCGAAGGCTTCGACGTCGCGGCGATCGCCGAGCACTTCCGGGTTGGCGCGATGTGGTGGCACCAGGCGATGCACAAGATCGTGCGGATCGAGCGACCGGTGCTGGCCGCGGTCAATGGCGCCGCCGCCGGGGTCGGGCTCGGCATGGCGCTGTGCGCGGACATCGTCATCTGCCACGAGCGGGCACGGTTCCTGTGCGCGTGGCACTCGATCGGGCTCGCCAACGACGCCACTACCAGCTACTCGCTCGCCAAGGTCGTCGGCTGGCGCCGCGCGTTCGAACTGATGATGACCAACAAGACGCTGTCGTCGCAGGAGGCCGTCGATTGGGGCATCGCCAACCGTTGCTACGGCGACGAAGACTTCGCGCGAAACGTCGATCAAGTGGCGCGCGAACTGGCCGCCGGGCCGACCCACCTGCAGGCGATGGCGCGGGACTCGTTCCATGCCGGCTGGCGACGCTCGGTCGAGGAGGCGACGGAGTACGAGATCCAGAACGTGATGGCGTCAGTTCGGCATCCGTATTTCCACGCCGCGCTCAAGAGGTTCGTCTCCGGCGAGCAGAAGTCGGACACGCCGCAGGCGACACTGCCGCCGCCCCGCGCGACGGCAAGGCGCGGTGCGAAGCAGTAGAGTGAAGGATGGAGGCGGCGGCCCTAGGAGCGCGACGCTTCGTGCTCGGGATCGATCTGGACGGGAGGGGTTTGATCGTAGTGAGCCGGCTTCGGCCCGCCCCGGCGGATGCGCTCCCGCGCCAGCGCCGGGGTCTCGAGCCGAGCGGCCGCGACCTCGTCGCCACAAAAAAAAGCGGCCTTTCGGCCGCCGTCTAGTCTTGCAAGCTCGGGCTGGTATTCGGCTAGGCCGCCTTCCTGCGGCGGCGCAAGCCGTACAGCGCGGACAGGCTCAAGCCGAGGAGCGCCAGCGTGCCGGGCTCCGGAACACCATTGGGGTCCGGCGGCGCGGCGCCGGCGGGCAGATCGATCGCGATCAGCACGCAGGACAGGCAGTCGCTGTTGACGCCCGTGGTGATGTTCAGGTTGTTGAGGCCAGGGTTCAGCAGGCTCGTGACGTTGAAATTCTTGATGTCCCACAGGAAGCCGTTTGAAGGACCGCCCAGGCCACCCGGCACAGAGTCGCCCTGGAACACGGCCCCGGCCGCTGCGATCTCCGTGGCATTGGCGATGACCGCGGCATCATTGAAGGTCTGCCCGTCCGAGACGTGGAACTGCGCGGAGGCGGTGCCCGACGAGTAGTTGATGCCGTTCAGCGTGATGTTCCAGCCCGGCGCGTCGAATGCATTGTTGATGTTCGAGTCGTTGCCGTCGAACATCACGACGTCGCGGTTGTTGGTGCCGTCGCCGTCGTCGAAGAAGACGATCAGCGACACGCCGTTGATGTCGATCCCGTTCGGTTTCGTGAAATTGGCCAGGCTGTAGTTCCCGTTGCCGGTCACGAGGCTGGTCACGTTGGCGCGATAGGCGAGGCTGTTCTGGAAACTCCAGCAGTTGTCGTCCGAGATGCCGAGGAAGGTCCCGGTCACGTCCGTGCCGGCGAAGTTCACCATCGCGTTGGCAGTGGGGGCCGTGGCGGTCGGCGCGTTGCTCGGGCCGTGCCAGTACAGGTAGGCCTCGGTGACCGTCCCGCTCACGCCGGCCAGAGTGATATTGCCGGTGCCCAATCCGCGCATGCCACCAAAGCCGGCCGACGCGAAATCGGTGTTGAACACCGTCTTGAAGA
>JBFJOO010000054.1:0-30439 GCA_041617635.1 Burkholderiales bacterium
GCGACGACGCCCTGGGCGGCGCGCGCCGGCACAAGCGAATGCGGCTCGGCAGGGTGGTCCATGATGTCGCCGAGCCGCTTGACCGCAACTGCTGCCTGCTGGAACTCCTGCCACAGGCCCACGAGGCGCAGCATCGGCTGCGAGATGCGCGTCGCGAACATCTGGAACGCCACCAGCATCCCGATCGTGAAGCCGTCGTGCTTCATCACGTGCCAGGCGCCCACTACGAGAATGAGCAGTGTCATCAGCTGCTCGAGGGAGCTCGCCGCGACGCCATAGGTATTCGATAGCTGCCGGGTGTTGAACCCCGCGACGAGGTAGCTCGAAAGGTACTCGCCGAAGCGGTTCTTGAGCTGAGGCTCCATCTGCAGCGATTTCACGGTTTCCATGCCCGCCACGTACTCGGTCACGAATGCCTGGTTGCGCGCGCCGAGCAGGAACTGGTGGTTGAGTCGCGCCCGGATCACCGGGACGATCACGAAGCTCAGCGCGACGATGGCCACGATGATTGCGAGCGCGATGAGCGTGAGCGTCCAGCTGTACCAGAGCATCAGCGCCAGGAATACGGCCAGAAACGGCAGGTCGAGCACCAGGGTGACCGCGGCGCCGCTCACGAACTCCCGGATCGTCTCGACCCCGTGGAGCCTGGCGACGATCGTCCCGGTCGGCCGACTCTCGAAATAGCGCAGCGGCAGCGCCAGCAGGTGCTCGAACACGCGCGTCCCGAGCACCGCATCCACCCGATTCCCGGTATGCAGCACCAGGTACTGCCGGACCCAGCTCATCGCGCCCGTGAACGCCATGACCGCCACGAGCGCGATGCCGATGACCACCAGCGTGTTGGTGGTCTGGTGGACGATCACCTTGTCGATCACCACCTGCGTGAAGAGCGGCGTCGCAAGCGCCAGCACCTGAATCGCCGCGGACGCGAGGATGACGTCGCGCCAGACGATCTTGTGCTTGAGGAGAGCGGGAACGAACCAGCCGAAGCCGAATCGATCTGCGCGCTCGGCGGCCACGTCGGGGTCGAGCACCGCTTGCGATTCCGGCGCGATCTGCACGACCTCCCCCGCGAAGCGCGCCGCAAGCTCTTGCACGGGGACGGCGCGAGGCCCGGCCTGTCCCGCCTCGACGACGTGGAGCAGGCCCGCCTCGACACGGATCAGGATCGCGATCTCATTCGCGCCGGGCTCCGGCGGCGGATCACCGGGCGGCGCTCCACCGGCGTCGGACGCGAGCAGGATGAGGCAGGGCGCGGTCGCCGCGGCGAGATCATCCACGGCACACCGATAAGCGCCGGCGCGAAAGCCCAGGCGCTCGGCCGCTTCGATGAGCGTGCCAAGCGAATACGGCGGCGGAAATTCGCGCTGCACGAGTGCGGCGTCGAACGGCTTTCTGTGCAGCTGCGAAAGCGCGGCCAGCGCCCAGATCACCTGCTCCCGCCTGAGGGAAACGGGTCCCAAGGCGCGTTCGTTCCATGACCTCTTGAAGCGTTCCAGTCTATTCTGCGACCTGAGCCCGAACAACCACTTATGCACGGTTCTGCCCCGCATCGCCCAGCCCGGAGTGCACACTTTTGCCGCTAGAATCGACCACTCCTTCGCCATGCCGTCCGTGCCGCCCGTGAAGCCGCAAGAATCCAGCCGCTCCGCCAGTGCCCTGCGCCTCGCCGCGCGCATGGCGGAGATCGAGCCGTTCCACGTCATGGAGATCCAGCGCCGTGCGCTCGAGCTCGAGGCGGCGGGCAAGCGCATCGTGCACATGGAGATCGGCCAGCCCGATTTCGCCGCGCCTCAGCCAGTGATCGACGCGGCGGTGGCCGCGCTCAAGCGCGATCCGATGGGATACGCCGCCTCGCTTGGCCTGCCAGCCCTGCGCGCGGCGATCGCGCGCTTCTATGGTGAGCGATACGGGGTCGACGTCGACCCGCGACGGGTCATCGTGACCGCGGGCGCATCAGGTGCGTTCATCGTCACGCTCGGCGCGCTCATCGATCCGGGGGACGAGGTCCTGATGCCCGACCCCTGCTACCCGTGCAACCGGCACTTCGTGCGCCTGTTCGAGGGCGTGGCCCGCACGGTGGCCGTGGACGAGCGCACCCACTACCAGCTCGGGCTCGCCGAAGTGCAGGCGAACTGGGGGCCGCGCACCCGGGGCGTACTGCTAGCCTCGCCTTCGAATCCGACCGGCACGATCGTGCCGACCGACGCGCTCGCTGCGATCGTCGACTGGGTGCACGGGCGCGGCGGCTTTGTGCTGGTCGACGAGATCTATCACGAGCTCGTGTACGGTGAACAGCTGCCGACGGCACTCGCGTTGTCGGACGACGTGTTCCTGGTGAGCAGCTTCTCGAAGTACTTCTGCATGACCGGATGGCGGCTCGGATGGATCGTTGCGCCGGAGCGGTACTTGCGGGGCCTGGAACGGCTCGCCCAGAACGCGTTCATCTGTGCCCCGGTACCTTCGCAGCACGCGGCCCTCGCCGCCTTCGAGCCGGGCACGATCGCGATCCTGGAGGAGAGGCGCCTCGAGTTCCAGCGCCGGCGCGATTTTCTGGTCCCGGCGCTGCGCGACCTGGGGTTCCGCATACCGATCACGCCGGAGGGGGCCTTCTACGTCTACGCCGGAATCGAGCGCTTCGGGCTCGATAGCCACGCCCTCGCGCATCGCGTCATCGAAGAAGCCGGCGTGGCGATCACGCCTGGGATCGATTTCGGCGCCAACCGGCCGGGCGAGCACGTGCGCTTCGCCTATACCCGCGCGATGGACGAGTTGCGCGAGGGAGTAGAGCGGCTGCGCGCGCTGCTGGTCGCCTGAGCGGCCCAGCTCGGCAAACCAGCGCGACAAGCTATTTGAGTGCTTCCCGGACGATCTCGTCGAGGAGCTTGTGGACGTTGTCCATCCCCTTGGTTCTGGGAGGGGTCCGGTAGGAGACGTAGACCATGCCGGCCTCGCTCGGCAACGTGTATACGGCTATGGCGTACGGACAGATCGCGATCTGATGCGGATCCGCCTCCATCATCTCGCGCGAGATACGCGCGCTGCAGAACTCGAACACCTCGGCCTTGCCGTACAGCGTGCGCGCCGCTCCCACGTCCTTGGCGGTGCGCGCCAGCATGTCTCCGACGTGCGCTACGCGGTCGACGACGAGGCCCTTGCCCTCGATCGCCATCACGACGGCATCCCTTACGTCCTCGAACGCGCCCTTTGCGGAGCGGCTGACCACCTCATCGGCGGCCGACGCCGCGGCCGGGAGAGCGGATACCGCGAGGGCGAACAGGAAAGCGCGGAGCAGGATGCGCGGCACCCCGTCAGGCGCCGGGCTTCGGCGGATCGCCAGCGACCGGCGGCGGCGTCTTGATCGCCTGACCCAGGCGCCGCTTCTCGGCGAGCACCTTCTGCGCGTACTGGCTGGCGGAATCGTCGGCCGCACCGTTGTACATCTGCAATCCGGCCTCGAGGCTGCCCGCGCGCCGGATGTACTCGCTCAGTATCTCGGCGCCGACCCGGATGTTGGTCTGCGGGTCGAGAACCGTCTCCGCGCCGCCGTGGAAGGCGAGCCGTTCCACGTGGTACCGCGGGACGACCTGCATCAGCCCCTTCGCTCCGTACGAGCTTTCGGCGATCGGGTTGAAACTGGACTCGACCGCCATCACCGCGAGAATCAAGAGTGGATCGAGGTTGGAGAGCTCGGCTGCCCGAAACGCGGCGCCGACGAGATCCCGCGTCGCCACGGCCGACACGCGGTACCGGCGCGCGAGGTAGGTCGCAAGCGCATGCTGCCGCCGGCTCTCGGAGGCTCGTCTTGCGTTGGCGGATGTCTCGACGGGCGGGCCGGGGTCGGTGATCTCGCTGCCGCCCCAGGTGCCGAATCCGAGCGGCGAGCTGGTGCTCGCGCTACGTGGCCACGATTCCGTGCCATTGACCGCGACGAAGAGCAGCACCGCCAATCCGAACGCCGCCAGGACATGGTGCAAGGTCGCGACGAGCGCTTCCCCGGCCCGGCGGACGTGGCCCTTAAGATCGGCAAAATTCATATCACGTGTCCTCCGATCGCGACGGCCTGCGGGTGCGCACAAGCCGCATCGATGCTCTTGGCGCGCCAAACGGGTTTCCCCGGTAGGCGCGCCGCCTTACCCCAGTCTAGCTACAGGTATAGTCGTTATAGGACGCACCGACTGCTCGCCGAGGGGCTACGGCGCCGGCCGCTTGACCACCGCAGACCTGATGCTGCCCGGCCCCCCCGACCGGTACTACAGCCTGCGAATGACGGTGCGAAGGATATCCGAAATTGGGCTGAAACGCTAGCCTAATGAATATCTTACGAAAATCGGACGGGAGCGAAACCCCTGCCCGATCAAGGCCTTGCTGTTGCGCTGCACAATAAAAAAATTTTGGGGTCAAGCGTCCCCGGCCCACTCCCGACCGGCTGGTAAAATCGCCAGCGTCGATCGGCAGCAATGCCGGGGACAAACACACCAAAAGCCGAATGTCTGCGGTCCAACCCCCTGCCTGCACAGGGGACGACCGCAGACCATTCGACACCCGCCTTAAGGCCTAGACCCGGTTGGGAAGGGCCACGCTGCCGCAGGATTCAGGGCGGTCTTCGCCCCGGGCGCTGCTGCGGTCGACGAAGCTGCAGGAGCCATCGCCGGCGCCGGCGTTGCCGGTTTCCTTGCGGATCTGGCCGCTTTCGCGGATCTGGCCGCCTTCCTTCTGGCGGGCCGAGCAGCCTTTTTCTTTCTCTTTCCCGCCTTTTTCGCGGGCTTCCTAGCTGCTTTCTTCTTGGGCGCCTTGCGCTTCTTCTTCGACGCCTTCTTCTTTACGGCCTTCTTCTTGGAAGACTTCTTTTTCGCTGCTGATCTGCGCTTCTTGGACTTCTTCGCAGTCTTCTTCTTAGCTGACCTGCGCTTCTTGGACTTCTTCGCAGATTTCTTGACGGCCTTCTTGGCCTTCTTCGCAGCTTTCTTCGCTTTCTTCTTCGTTGCCATTTTCAAACTCCTTTCACGTAGTTGAACAAACACACCAACGAGAACCCGGCTGACCTAGCCCGGGTATCCGACTGCCGGACGCAAGCGTCCGTACCGTCAGATTCCTGGCCGACGCACGATTGCGGCGGCTCAAACAAAAATGTCGGGGCCAGGTCGGCACCGACATCGATTCGGGGTCCTCCACGGCGGAAGGACTGCGGAGGGAAAGCGCCGGCTCCCCGCCAGGGCGCGGCGGGAGACCGGGAGCACGGTCCCGGCCGGCGGAGCGCATTGAGCGCAAGCAGACGGTAGAGCGGCCTAATCCCAACTGAGGGCGCCTCCCGTCTGATATTCGATCACGCGTGTCTCGAAGAAGTTGCGCTCTTTCTTAAGGTCGACCATTTCGCTCATCCACGGGAACGGGTTTGTCGCTCCCGGGTACTGCTGCTCGATGCCGATCTGCTGGCAACGCCGATTGGCAACGAACCGAAGATACTCCTTGAACATGGGTGCGTTCAAGCCCAGAACGCCCCTCGGCATCGTATCTTCAGCGTAACGATACTCGAGATCGACCGCTTTGCGGAAGAGTTCTGCGATCTCTTCGCGAAATTGTTGCGTCCAGAGGTGCGGATTCTCGAGCTTGATCTGGTTGATCAGGTCGATCCCGAAGTTGCAGTGCATGGACTCGTCGCGCAGGATGTACTGGTACTGCTCGGCCGCCCCGGTCATCTTGTTCTGCCGCCCCAGCGCCAGGATCTGGGCGAATCCGACGTAGAAGAAGAGCCCTTCCATCACGCACGCGAAGACGATCAGGCTCTTCAACAGGCGTTGATCCGCCTCCGGGGTGCCGGTCGTGAAGCTGGGATCGGTCAGGGTGTCGATGAAGGGGATCAGGAACTCGTCCTTGCCGCGGATGCTGGGGATCTCGTGGTAGGCGTTGAACACCTCGCCCTCGTCCAGCCCGAGGCTCTCGACGATGTACTGGTAGGCGTGGGTATGGATCGCCTCCTCGAACGCCTGGCGCAGCAGGTACTGGCGGCACTCCGGGGCCGTGATATGCCGGTACGTGCCGAGGACGATGTTGTTCGCCGCGAGCGAATCGGCGGTCACGAAAAAGCCGAGATTGCGCTTGACGACGCGCCGCTCGTCGGCGGTCAGGCCGTTGCGGTCGCGCCAGAGCGCGATGTCGCGGCTCATGTTGATCTCCTGCGGCATCCAGTGATTGGCGCAGGCGGCGAGATACTTCTCCCAGGCCCATTTGTACTTGAAGGGCACGAGCTGATTGACGTCGGTTCTGCCGTTGATGACGCGCTTGTCTTCGACCCGGATGCGGCGCAGGTCCGCACCGGGTTCCTGGCCCGCGGAAGGGGAAAGGGGCAGGTGAGGAAGAGGCGCCGCGCTCGCCCGGCCAGCCGCCGGGACGAATCCGGCGGTCGACTGCAGGGCCAGCTCCTTGACTGGTCCCACTCCCACGTCCTCGTCAAAACTCAGCATGCGTCTCCTCCCGCGATTTTCGTCCCGCGCGTCGTCACTGGCACGACTCGCACTCGGGGTCGTCGATCGCGCAGAAACTTGGCCCGTCACCCGCTGCGCCGACAGTCGCGCCACTCGGCGCCGGCACCGCATTCAGCTGACTCGTCTTCACTGTCGATTTTTCGGCATGAGTGGCGCCCACCGAGCGCAGGTAGTAAGTCGTCTTGAGGCCCCGCAGCCACGCCAGCTTGTAGGTATCGTCGAGCTTCTTACCGGACGCGTTGCCGACGTAGATGTTCAGCGACTGCGCCTGGTCGATCCACTTCTGCCGCCGCGCGGCCGCCTCGACCAGCGAAGTCGGCTCGATCTCGAACGCGGTCGCGTACAAGCGCCGCAGGTCGGCGGGAATGCGGTCGATGCGCGCCAGATTGCCGTCGAAGTACTTGAGGTCGGAGATCATGACCTCGTCCCAGATCCCCAGCTTCTTGAGATCGGCAACCAGGTACTCGTTCACCACCGTGAACTCGCCCGACAGGTTCGACTTGACGTACAGGTTCTGGTAGGTCGGTTCGATCGACGCCGACACGCCGACGATGTTGGCGATGGTCGCCGTCGGAGCGATCGCCAGGCAGTTCGAGTTGCGCATGCCGACCTGGCGGATCCGTTCCCTGAGCGCATCCCAGTCGAGAGTCGCCGACATATCCACCTCGACATAGCCGCCCCGCTCTTCGCGCAGCAGGTCGAGGGTGTCCTGCGGCAGGATCCCGCGATCCCAGAGCGAGCCCTTGAAGCTCGAGTACGGGCCCCGCTCCTCGGCGAGCTCGGTCGAGGCGAGGAATGCGTAATGCGCGACCGCCTCGGTGGACCGATCGGCGAATTCGACCGCTTCCGGCGAGTCGTAAGGCAGGCGAAGGGCGTGGAGGCAATCCTGGAAGCCCATCAGCCCCAATCCCACCGGGCGATGCTTGATGTTGGAGTTGCGCGCCTTCGCCACCGCGTAGTAGTTGATGTCGATGACGTTGTCGAGCATGCGCATGGCGGTGCGGATCGTCCCGCGCAGCTTCTCGTGGTCCAGGCGACCGTCGATCAGATGGTTGACCAGGTTCACCGAACCGAGATTGCAGACGGCGATCTCCCGGTCGCTCGTGTTGAGCGTGATCTCGGTGCACAGGTTCGAGCTGTGCACCACGCCGACGTGCTGCTGCGGCGAGCGCAGGTTGCAGGGATCCTTGAAGGTGAACCACGGATGTCCGGTCTCGAAGAGCATCGACAGCATCTTGCGCCAGAGCAGCACCGCCGGGATCCTCTTGAACAGCTTGAGCTCGCCGGAATCCGCCATCGCCTCGTAGCGGGTGTAGGCCGCCTCGAATGCGCGGCCGTACTTGTCGTGCAGGTCGGCGACGTCCGAGGGCGAGAACAGCGTCCAGTCGGCGTTCTCCATCACGCGCCGCATGAAGAGATCCGGGATCCAGTTCGCGGTGTTCATGTCGTGCGTGCGCCGGCGGTCGTCCCCGGTGTTCTTGCGCAGCTCCAGGAACTCCTCGATGTCCAGGTGCCAGGTCTCCAGGTAGGAGCAGACCGCCCCTTTGCGCTTCCCTCCCTGATTCACCGCGACCGCAGTGTCGTTGACCACCTTGAGGAACGGCACGACGCCCTGCGATTTGCCGTTGGTGCCCTTGATGTGGGCGCCGAGCGCGCGCACCGGCGTCCAGTCGTTGCCCAGCCCGCCCGCGAACTTCTGCAGGAGGGCGTTCTCCTTGATGGCCTCGTAGATGGCGTCGAGATCGTCCCCGACCGTCGTGAGGTAACAGGACGAGAGCTGCGAGCGCCGCGTTCCGGAATTGAACAGGGTGGGCGTCGAGCTCATGTAGTCGAACGCCGAGAGGACGTTGTAGAACTCGATCGCCCGCTCCTCGCGATTGATCTCGTTCAACGCGAGGCCCATGGCGACCCGCATGAAGAACGCCTGGGGAAGCTCGATCCGCCGGCCTTCGATATGCAGGAAGTAGCGATCGTAGAGGGTCTGCAGCCCGAGATAGGTGAACTTCAGGTCCCGTGATGCGTCGAGCGCGGCGCCGAGCTTCAGCAGGTCGAACCGGCCGAGCCGGTCGTCCAGCAGCTCCGCCTGGATACCTTCCTTGATGAACTGCGGAAAGTAGTCGGCGTAGCGCGTCGCCATGTCGGCGTGCGCCACCTCCTCGCCGAGCACCTCGAGACGGATGGTGTGGAGCAGCAGTCGCGCCGTCACGTAGCTGTACGCGGGGTCCTTCTCGAGGAGCGCGCGAGCGGACAGGATCGCGGACTTGCGGACTTCCTCCATCGGGACGCCGTCGTAGAGATTCTTGAGCGTTTCCTGGATGATCGGCTGCGCGCTGACAGCCTCGCCCAACCCGCTGCAGGCGGACTCGACCAGCGCCGCCAGGCTCTGCGTATCGAGCGCCCGGCGGCGGCCGCCTTCGGTGACGTGCAGCGCCGGCGCGGCGTTCTGGGCCTTCCTGCGTGCCGACTCCTGGGCGCGCGCCTCGGCCCGCTTTTCGCGGTAGAGCACGTATGCGCGGGCCACCTCGTGCTCGCCGGAGCGCATCAGCACGAGCTCGACCTGATCCTGGACGTCCTCGATGTGGAACGTGCCGCCGCCCGGGCGGCGCCGCATCAGCGCCCGCATCACCGTCTCGGTCAATCCCGCGACGAGCTCCCGGACCCGCGCCGAAGCGGCGCCTTGGCCGCCGTTCACGGCCAGGAATGCCTTGGTCATCGCGACCGAGATCTTGGCCGGCTCGAATCCGACGACCGCGCCGTTGCGCCGGATGATCTTGTACTCGGAAAATGGTGAGGCCTCTGCGGTGGCAACTTCGGCGCGCGCTACGCTGCCGAGGGAGTGCGTCTTGGCCGCCTCACCAGCAATCTGCATATCCATCCCCTCTTTTGGCCTGTTGTTGTCCGGGCTCTTCGGCCCACCCTCTGCGCCGCGCGTTCGGCCAGAGTCGGATCCGCCCGATTACGACCGGCGGGGAGCGCTCAAATGATCACCGCCGTGACCACTATATATAGTGCTCAAAACACAACGCACTACTAATTCTAGGGTCACGCTCTTGGTCTTGCAAGCCTTTTTCGCATTCGATGCGCGCGGGCACCCCATCTCGCGGCCGCGCCGTGAAGTTCTTCACGAAAAAGTGCAGCGCCGCACCGCGTGAATGCGCGGCGCGGTCGCGCGCAACGCGATCGGTGTTGCGGAACGGAAGATGTGCAGCGCTTCAGCGCGGCCCGGCGAGGTCCGCGCGGTAGCGCGGCCAGTCGAAGCTCGGGCCGGGGTCGCTCTTGCGGCCGGGCGCAACGTCCGCGTGCCCGGCGATGTCGGGCAACGGATATCTCTCCCGCAGTGCGCGAGTCAGTCGCGCGAGCTGGCGGTATTGCGGCGTTTCGTAGGCCACAGAGTCGCTGCCTTCCAGCTCGACGCCCACCGAGAAGTCGTTGCAGCGCGGGTGTCCCCGCCAGCAAGAGCCGCCCGCATGCCACGCACGCCGCGCACATGCAACGAACTGGATCAGCTCCCCGTCGCGCCGGATGAGGAAATGCGCCGAGACACGCAGGCCCCGCAGACCGGCGTAGTACGGATGCGCGTCATGGTCGAGCGCATTGCTGAACAAGTCGATGACCGCCCGGCCGGCGAAGATTCCCGGCGGAAGACTGATGTTGTGCAAAAGCAACAACGTCACCTCGGCGCCGACCGGCCGCGCGTCGAAATTCGGCGATGCGATGAACCGGACGCCGCTCGCGATCCCCTGCGCGTCGATGGTGAGCATTGTCGGATCGTCAGCCATGAAGTTCGGTGTCGCGGCTACCCGCGAACCAGCCCAGCGGCCTGTCGGGGGAGATCGGCAAGCGGAGGAGGTTCAATGGATGCCGAGACGCTCCATCCGGTAGCGCAGCGCGCGGAAGGTGATGCCCAGCAGCTTCGCGGCGGCGGTGCGGTTGAATCGGGTCTGGTCGAGCGCCTCCAGGATCGCCTCGCGCTCGATCCGGTCCAGATAGTCCTGCAGCGGCCATTTCGCGTTCGGTCCGGGCGGCTCCTGCACGAACGACGGCGGCGCGAGCTGCAGATCGTCCCCTGCGATCTCGTCGGCGGCGGAAAGCGCGATGGCGCGCTCCAGGATGTTCTCGAGCTCGCGCGTGTTGCCCGGAAAATCGTAGCTCTGGAGCGCCTCCCGCGCGGCGGCGGACAGCGTGGCCCGCCCGGCGCCGCTCTCGCTCCCCAGGCGGGCGAGAATGGCATCGGCGAGCAACGGCACGTCCTCGCGGCACTCCCGCAGCGGCGGCATGCGGAGCTCGATCACCGCCAGCCGGTAGTAAAGATCCTGCCGGAACTTGCCCTGCTCGACCAGATGGGACAGATTCTGGTGGGTCGCGCAGATCAGACGGACGTCGACCACGTCCTCGGTGGTCGCGCCGACCTTGCGAACGCGCTTCTCCTGGATCGCGCGTAGGAGCTTCACTTGCATGGAGAGCGGCAGGTCGGCCACCTCGTCGAGGAACAGCGTGCCCCCGGTGGCGGCATGGAAGAAACCCTCGCGGTCTTCGCCCGCACCGGTGAACGCGCCCTTGCGGTAGCCGAAGAATTCGCTCTCCATCAGGTTTTCCGGAATGGCGCCGCAGTTGACCGGCACGAAGGGCTTGTCGCGCCGCGCGCCGTTTTCGTGGATCAGGCGCGCCGCGAGCTCCTTGCCGCTCCCCGACTCACCGGTGATGTAGATCGGCGCCTGGCTGCGCGCGAGCTTGTCGATCATCGCGCGCACGTTCAGGATCGGCGGACTCTCACCGAGCAGCTGGTGCCCGGACGCGGGCTTCTGCACGGCCTTCTGCGGAAGATTGAGGGCCGACTTCACCAGCGTGCGCAGCTGCTCGAGCGACAGCGGCTTGCTCACGTAGTCGAAGGCGCCGGCCTTGAGCGCGGCGACCGCGTTCTCCGCGCTGCCATACGCGGTGATCACGGCCACCGGGAGATCGTGGCAGTGCGTGTTGATATGCCGGACGAGGTCCAGCCCGTCGCCGTCCGGAAGCCGCATGTCGGTCAGGCACAGATCGAATTCACCATCCTTGAGCAGCGCTTTGGCCTCCGCCACCTTGCCGACGGATTCGACCCCGAGCCCCATTCGGATCAGGGTCAGCTCGAGGAGCTCGCGGATGTCCGCCTCGTCGTCGACCACCAGGACCGACGTCTTGGTGGCGCCCCTTCGTTCCGACTTGCTCATGTTCGGTCCCCCTGCCAGGCCAGGCGGAAATCGGCTCCGGTGCCGCGATCGATATACTCGAGCGTCGCGCGGTTCGCGGAGGCGAGCTCGCGCGCGATGTAAAGGCCGAGCCCGGTTCCGGCGCTGAAGGTCGTGAAGAACGGCTCGAAAAGCTGCGGCTGGAGATCACGCGGCACGCCGGGACCGTCATCGAGGACATGCAGCTCGATCCGGCCGCCCGAACGCTGGACGAGAATCCGTACGCTCCCCGGACGCCCGGCGGAGTGCCGCCAGGCATTGCGCACCAGGTTCCACAGGATCTGGTTGAGGTGAACCCGGTCGCATTCGACGATCAGATCGCCTTGCAGATCCAGGGCCACGGCTCCGGCGGGCAATCCCTCGCTCGGCACGAAATCCTCGACAAATGCGGACACGAACGCCGCGAGCCGGACCGTTTCGGCCTGGACGCGGTCACGCCGGTTGAGCTCCAGCACGTCGTGAACCATGCGGTCCAGGCGCCGGGCATTGTCGTGAATGATGCGGATGAGCCGTTCCCGCGGCGGCGCTCGGTTTTCTTCCTGGAGAAGCTCGGCCGCATGCGTGACGGACGCGAGCGGGTTGCGAATCTCGTGCGCGATGTTGGCCGTCAATCTTCCCAGCGCGGCAAGCTTGAGCTGGCGCGCCTGCTCCTCCAGCTTGGAGATATCCTCAAGATAGATCACGGTCAGCTTTGCGTCCTCGAGTCCGGCTTCGACGAACCGCGCTCGGACGCTCCGGCCGGAGTCTTCCAGGGTAAGTGTGGGCTGTGCGGGACCGGTTTCTCTGCGCCAATCGGCGAGCGCCGCCGCGAGCTCACGCGAGTAGCCCTCGATCTGTTCCAACTCGGGCACGACCCGACCCAGCAGCTCCTCCACCCGCCGGTTGTGCTGGCGAACCAGCCCATTGGCATCCACGACGAGCACGCCGTCCTGCACGTCCTGGATCACGAGCTCGCTGATGCGCAGCTGGTTCGCAAGCTCGATCCCCCGCTGACGCGCAACGCGCTCGTTGGTGATCACGCGCTGGGCGAGCTGGCTGGTGATCATCGCCGTGGCGAAATAGCCGATGGAGATGAGCGCAGGCTGGAGGTAGGACGAGAGCGTCGCCTCGTCCGCCAGAATCTGCACCGTCTGCTCGGTGAGCACCGCGATCGAGGCCAGCGCCGCGTAGCCCAGCAGCTGCGATCCGCGGGACACCAGGCCCGCCGCGGCTACCGAGATCAGGAGCATGACCGCGAGTCCGCTTCGGAAGCCACCGCTCGCGTGACTGAGCAGGGTGATCGCTACGACGTCCACGATGATGTGCGCAGTCAACTGCGCGTTGAAGTTGTAGGGCGCGCGCAGCAAGAGCACGTGGAAGGCGACGGCGATCGCCAGGTAGGCGACGCTGGTGACCGCGTAGAGGCGGACGTCCCCCGCGCCGAGCGCCAGCAGATCCTCGTAGAAGAGGACGGACGCGAACAGTAGCCCGGCCACCGCGATGCGATACGCATTGAAATATCGCAGCGAGACCCAGAAAGAGTCGCTGACCGGCGGCCCGGCCACCAGCGCCTCTGACGCGGGACGCCAGAGGGGGGAGTCGAGCAGCCGCATCACTGGCCGAACTGGCGACGATGCTCGTCGCTGCAGAAGTAGCGCGCGCCTGCCGCGAGCGCCTCGGATTCAGGCAGATTGATCCCGCACTGGCTGCAGGGCACCATCCGCTCCCCCGCGCGCTGCTTGGGTCCGGCTCCGGGCGCACGGTTCTTCGCGGCAAGTGCCTTCACGAAGGCATAGGCCACCAGGACGACGAGAATCAGAACCAGGAGCTTGCTCATGCCATCGCAGACCGCTATGCGACACGATACATCTAGGCGCGGAAATTATACGTGAGCCACGCCCGCTTTCGGCGTGAATCCTGCCGCGCGACGCGCTATCCGATGCGCGCGGAGGGCGAGGGAGAAAAAGTTCGGATGGGTCGGATGGATCGGATGGTCGGGGTGAGAGGATTCGAACCTCCGACACCTGCGTCCCGAACGCAGTACTCTACCAGGCTGAGCTACACCCCGACGTCTCGCACGTAGCCGGGAAATCAGAAATTTCGGTCCACTGCGAAAGCGGCCAAGTCTAGCAGAGCCTGTCGGTATTTTGAATCCGCCACGGCACCGATCGCCTCGCAGGCGGCATGCGCCTCGCGGCGCGCCTGCACGCGGGCCAGGTCGAGCGCGCCGGTGGCGTGAATCGCGTCCAGGACAGCGCGAAACTCGGCGCGTCCGCCCTGCTCGATCGCGCGCCTCACCAGCGCCGCCTGCTCGGAAGAGCCGCTCCGCATGACGTGGATGAGTGGCAGCGTGGGCTTGCCCTCGCTCAGGTCGTCGCCCAGATTCTTGCCGGTTTCCGTGTGATCGCCCGAGTAGTCGAGGACGTCGTCGATCACCTGAAACGCGGTTCCCAGGTGCATGCCATAGGCGGCGAACCCTTCCTCGAGCGCATGCGGCGCGCCGCCCAGGATGGCGCCGAGGCGCGCCGACGCCTCGAAGAGCTTCGCGGTCTTGCGGCGGATCACTTCGAGGTACTGCTCTTCCCCGATCTCTGGATTGTGCGCGTTCAGCAGCTGGAGCACCTCGCCCTCGGCGATGGTATTGGTCGCGTCGGCGAGCACTTCCATCACGCGCATGTTCTGCACCGTGACCATCATCTGAAACGCGCGCGAGTACAGGAAATCGCCGACGAGGACGCTGGCGGCGTTGCCGAACGCCGAGTTCGCGGTTTGGCGTCCGCGGCGCAGTTCCGACTCGTCCACGACGTCGTCGTGCAGCAGGGTGGCCGTGTGAATGAACTCGACCACGGCGGCAAGCTGGTGCGCGCTCGGGCCCCGATATCCCGAAGCGCCGGCCGCCATCAGCAGCAGGGCCGGCCGGAGACGCTTGCCACCGCCCGCGATGATGTACTGGGCGACCTGCCGGATGAGCACGACGTCCGAGTCGAGCCGGGCACGGATCACCGCGTCGACCGCACCGAGGTCGGCGGCGATCAGCGCTTGAATTGCGTCGAGGCGAGTGGACAAGAGCGGTCCCGATCAGGGCGACATCGACCCGACCCCGCGCGAGACGGGACGCTCGGGCGGGCCAGGACGCGCCCGGCGAGAATATCACAATGGCTTTGACGTCCAACCCCGTTCGCCTCTATAATCCTCGGTTTTCGCAGGGAAATCTCCGAAGGGCGCACTCTTCGGAGCCTCACGGAGCGTCTACATCATGTATGCGGTAATCAGGACCGGCGGCAAGCAGTACCGCGTGGCCGCCGGCGACAAGCTCAAGGTCGAGAAGCTCCCGGCCGACGTCGGCGCGGAAGTCACGCTCGAGCAGGTGCTCGCTCTTGGCGAAGGCGAGTCGGTGAAGGTCGGGGCGCCGCTCGTTCCCGGCGCCGCGGTGAAGGCGACCGTGCTCAATCACGGGCGCGGCGAGAAGCTGACGATCTTCAAGCTCCGGCGACGCAAGCACTACAAGAAATCCCAGGGGCACCGCCAGCCCTATACCGAGATCGAGATCACCGGCATTTCCGGATAAGGAATCGGGACGATGGCACACAAAAAAGCAGGTGGCAGCTCGCGCAATGGCCGCGACTCCCAGTCAAAGCGCCTCGGCGTGAAACGGTTCGGCGGCCAGGCCGTGATAGCGGGCAACATTCTGGTCCGCCAACGCGGAACGCGCATGCACCCCGGCGAAAACGTCGGGATGGGCAGGGACCACACCTTGTTCGCGAAAGTGCCCGGCACTGTGCAGTTCACCCGCAAGGGCCCCGACCAGAAGCAGGTGGTGAGCATCATCCCAGGCTGATCGGCCGAACCTCGAACCGGGGCCCTGTCGCAGTGACCGGGCCCTTTCTGTTTGGGTTCAGCGAGTCCGGTGTGTCCGGTGACTCCGAGCGTCCGGCAGGTTGCCGCTGCGCACGACCCCAGTTCCCATGAAGTTCGTCGATGAAGCGCGCATCGAGGTCCACGCCGGCAAGGGCGGAGACGGTATCGCCTCCTTTCGCCGCGAGAAGTACATTCCGCGGGGCGGGCCGGACGGTGGCGACGGTGGTCGCGGCGGAAGCATCTACGCGCGCGCCGACCGCAACATCAACACGCTGATCGATTACCGGTACAAGCGGATCTTTCGGGCGCAGGACGGGAAGAACGGCCAGGGCAAGCAGTGCACCGGCCGTAGCGCCGAGGACGTCTGGTTGCGCGTTCCGGTGGGCACCGTGGTGCGCGACCGCGCGACGGGCGCGCTCATCGCCGATCTGGCAAGCGACGGCGCGAGCGCGCTGCTCGCTGGCGGCGGACAGGGTGGCTTGGGAAACGTCAACTTCAAATCGAGCACCAATCGGGCGCCCCGCCATGCCACGCTGGGAACGCCCGGGGAGGACCGCGAGCTCTATCTGGAGCTCAAGGTGCTGGCCGATGTGGGCCTGCTCGGCATGCCGAACGCCGGCAAGTCCACTTTCATCAGGGCGGTCTCGAGCGCCCGGCCCAAAGTCGCCGAATACCCGTTCACCACCCTCAATCCGGGCCTCGGTGTCGTGCGCGTCGACGTCGCCCGGAGCTTCGTCGTCGCCGACATCCCTGGGCTGGTGGAGGGCGCGGCGGAAGGCGCCGGCCTCGGCCATCAGTTCTTGCGCCACCTCGCCCGCACTCGCCTCCTCCTGCATATCGTCGATATCGCACCGGTCGATCCCGAGGTCGATCCGGTCGCCCAGGCGCGCGCGATCGCAGCGGAGCTCAAGCGCTACGACGCGGCCCTCCATCGCAAGCCGCGCTGGCTGGTCTTGAACAAGTCGGACTTGCTCGCCCCTGAGGATCACGCCCGGGCCAGCCGTGAATTCGCCCGACGCCTGCGTTGGACGCGGCCGATATTCCTGATCTCCGCCGCGACCGGTGCGGGCTGCCGCGAGCTGTGCTTTAAGATCATGGCGTTTCTGGAGGGCAAGCCATGAACCCGCGGGTGCGCGACGGGCGTCGGATCGTCGTGAAAGTCGGCTCGGCACTGGTGACCAACGACGGTGCCGGACTCGATCGCGAGGCCATCGCTCGCCTGGCGGCACAGGTGTCGGTGCTACGCACCGCTGGTAAGGACGTGGTGCTCGTATCGAGCGGCGCGATCGCCGAGGGAATCCAGCGCTTGGGCTGGCGCAAACGGCCGCACATGATGCACGACCTGCAGGCCGCGGCGGCGGTCGGCCAGATGGGGCTGATCCAGGTCTACGAGAGCTGCTTCCGGGAGCATGGGATGCGCACGGCGCAGGTGCTGCTCACGCATGCCGACCTTGCCGACCGGCAGCGCTACCTAAACGCCCGCTCCACGTTGCGCACCCTGATCGGGCTGGGCGTGATCGCGGTGGTCAACGAGAACGACACCGTGGTCACCGATGAAATTAGATTCGGCGACAACGACACTCTCGCGGCGCTGGTCACCAACCTTATCGAGGCAGACTGCCTGTTCATCCTCACCGACCAGTCGGGACTGCACACTGCGGACCCGCGCCGTGATCCGGGCGCGACGCTCGTGCGCGAAGGTCGCGCGGGCGACCCTGCGCTGGAAACGCAAGCGGGGGGAGCGGGCAGCATGATCGGGCGGGGAGGCATGCTCACCAAGGTCCTCGCGGCGAAGCGTGCGGCGCGCAGTGGGGCGCACACCGTTATCGCCTCCGGACGGGAGCCGGACGTGCTGGTCCGCCTGGCGGCCGGCGAGGCCATCGGCACGTTCCTGGCGGCCGACACCGCCCCGCTCGCTGCGCGCAAGCAATGGCTGGCAGACCACGTTCAGGTGAGCGGCCGCCTCCGCCTCGACGCCGGAGCGGAGCGCGCCCTGCTGCGGGATCGCAAGAGCCTCCTGCCCATCGGCGTGAAGGCGGTGGAGGGCGAGTTCGAGCGCGGCGCCGTCGTGGCCTGTTTCTCACCCGAGGGTCGCGAGATCGCGCGCGGACTGGTCAACTACAGCTCGACCGAGTCACGCCGGATCATGGGGCATGCTTCCAAGGAGATCGAGTCGATCCTCGGATACGTCGACGAACCCGAGCTCATCGACCGCGACAACCTCGTCCCGCTGTAGCGCCGGGCCCCCTAGCGCCCGAGCGGAATGAGGCGGGATGGCGTGTCGTCCGAGGCGCGCGGGTGCCGGCCGCTCTTGAGCGCCGCGATCGCTTCGCCCGCGGAACTGACTCCGTGCCGGCCCGGGCAAAAGAAATCGTTGTACAGAACGTAGATCGGCCCCGCGAGGCTCGGCGCGCCGATCTTCTTCCACTCGGGCTCACGGGCCTCGGACCACGACCCGTCGCGGCGCCCGTACGCATAGACCTTCCGCTCGCGCGTCACGCAGCGCATGCCCTCGAAGGAAACGTTCGAGGCGCCCATGTCGCTCTTCACGACCAGCGTGAAGCGAATGACACCGTCCTCCCCCAGGCTGAGCGTCGTCCCGTCGACGAAATGCTCGAACCCGCGGTGCAGGGGGCCGATGTCGAAGCGAATGAGGTCCGCGGGCTTGGGCGCCGCTGGAAGGCGGAGCTTGCTCTCTTCCAGGGGCTTTTCGCTGAAATCGATCGAGTCGGCGGCGGAATCCCGCAACGGCAGCTCCTGGGCGCCAGCCACCAGGGCAGTGAGGACAGCGGCGGCGGCGAACGCGCCGATCGTAAGCTTTGCGGGGCTCACGCCAGGTCGCCCACCAGAGAATTGCGGATGTTGGCGGGCACCGGATCGAGCGCCGCGGCGTAACGCGGATGATCGACGCCGATCGCCAAGCCGACGCCGTACTTGAGGGCCTTCGCCATCTCGTCGGAAACCTCGAAGCGCAGGAAATGCACCGACGAGGTCTTGTCCTCGGTCTCGCGCTCGAGATCCTCGTCGGCGATCGCGTACACGCGCTCGCACCCCTCGATCTGGATCCACACCCGGTTCTCGATGCCCTTGAGCTCTGCCAGGCGCGCGCGGCGCTCCGCGACCTCAGGATACTCGATCATCAGCGTGGCCTTGAAGTTGCGGCCGTCGGGAATTAGGGGATTGTAGACGTCCAGCTCCTCCTGAATCCCCGCCTCCTCGAAGATGCGCTCCACGCGCAGCATCTCCTGGATCTGGTAGCGCATCGTGAGCTCGTCCTCGAAAATCAACGTCACGTGCTCGCCGATGTGCGCGGTACGGTTCTTCTTGTGCGCCATGACCCGGGCCCGGAACGCGTTGCGCTCCCTTGCGTAGGCTTCTAGGGTCATGAGGCTTTCTCTCTGGATCTTCGGCATGGTCAGCATCGTTTCCCCGTCATAGCCCATACGCGATTCGCAACAGCGTCAGCGGATGCTCCTTGCGGGCGCGCGTATCGCCGACCGCCTGCATGATGCTGCGCGCCGCCATCGCGCAGTCCGAGCTGATGTAGTCGGCTTCCGCTTCCGCCGCGGCACGCGCGACCGGTCTGGCGATCTTCATCGAGCTTGCGAAAAACTCGGATTTCACTCCCCATGTCCCGTCGTGGCCCGCGCACCGCTCGATCGTGCGCACCTCCGTGTTCGGAATCTGCTGGAGCATCTCGCGGGTCTTCTGGCCGACGTTCTGCACGCGCTCGTGACACGGGATGTGATAGGCGATCTTGCCGAGCCCGTTCCGGAAATCCGTCTTGAGAAGTCCGTCCTTGTTGCGTAGCACGAAGTACTCGAACGGCTCGAACATGGCATCCGCCACCAGCCGCACATCCGCATCGTCGGGAAACAACAGCGGCAGCTCGTGACGGAACATGAGCGTGCAGGACGGCACCGCGGTCAGAATTGCGTAACCGTCGCGCGCCAGCCTCGCGAGCGGCGGGGTGTTCGTGTTCTTCAGTCGCTCCACGGATTCGAGGTCGCCAAGTTCGAGCTTGGGCATGCCGCAGCACGCCTCCCTCTCCACCAGCACGTACGGGACTTCGTTGTGGTCCAGCACCTTGAGTAGGTCGTGCCCGATTCCCGGCTCGTTGTAATTGACATAGCACGTGGCGAATAGCGCGACTTTCCCGGGCGTGCGCTCGCCGTCCCGCACCGAATGCGTGCCGGAACGCGCCGCGCGCGCGCGAAACGTCGTGGGGCTGTAGGCGGGCAAGTCGCGCTCACGATGAATGCCGAGGGCCTTGTCCATCAGGGACCGCGCAGCCGAATTGCCGTTGACCGCATTGACGGTCTGCGCCACCACGGGGATGGCGGCCAGCTTGCCGAGCGCATCGGTGCTCGACAGCAGCCGGTCGCGAAAGCTCGCACCCTGCTTGCGAAACTTGGCCGCCTTGGCGCGCAGCATCAGGTGCGGGAAATCGACGTTCCACTCGTGCGGCGGAACGTACGGGCACTTCGTCATGTAGCACAGGTCGCAGAGGTAGCACTGGTCGACGACCTTGGGATAGTCGCCCGCCGCGACGCCGTCGACTTCGCCCGTCTTGCTGTTGTCGACGAGATCGAAAAGCGTCGGGAACGCATTGCAAAGGCTCACGCAGCGCCGGCATCCGTGACAAATGTCGAACACGCGATGCAACTCCGCGTTCAGCTTCTCCGCGTCGTAGAAGTCGGCGGACCGCCAAGCGATCGGGTGGCGGGTGGGCGCTTCTAGACTGCCTTCTCGTGCGGTCATCGGAATCGTCGGGCGATCGTGGGACTATCGGCGCAAAGCAAGAGAGCGGCTGCGAGCCGCTCTCCCCTGGCGACCGGTCACCACTCAGTCGGTCATCGTGTCGATCGCCTTCTGGAAGCGGTTCGCATGCGAGCGCTCGGCCTTCGCAAGCGTCTCGAACCAATCGGCGATCTCGTCGAAGCCCTCCTGACGTGCCGCCTTGGCCATGCCCGGATACATGTCGGTGTATTCGTGCGTCTCGCCCGCCACCGCGGATTTCAGATTCTCGCGGGTGGCGCCGATCGGCAGGTCGGTCGCAGGATCGCCCACCTGCTCGAGATACTCGAGATGGCCGTGCGCATGGCCGGTCTCGCCTTCCGCGGTCGAGCGGAACAGGGCCGCAACGTCGTTTTGACCTTCGACGTCCGCCTTGCTCGCGAAATACAGGTAACGGCGATTCGCCTGGGATTCGCCAGCGAACGCAGCCTTCAGATTCTCGTGCGTCTTCGAGCCTTTGAGCGACTTGGCCATGACAGCCTCCTTTTGTTGAGCAGAGCCGTGAAAGTAAACTGAGAATAGACTTAATCTAAGTGTTGGATAAAGTATAGGCGCGTTCACGGCTGCCTGTCAAACCCGTGACCAAGACTCAGCGCAGGGCCGCCTCGACTTCCGCAAAGGTGCTGGCGATCTCGGGCACTTCGAGCTCGATCCCGAGCGCCGCGGCGATGTGGGTCAGGGAAAAAATGCCGCGCACGATGTTGCCGTCGGGTCCGGACTGGACCACCAGGGCATGCTGGCGCCCGCTGTGCGCCAGCGTGGCGACAACGTGGCCCACTCTCGCGGCCGCAACGTCCTCGATGCGCAGCGCGTCCAGGCGCTCTGCCGGCGTCATCACGTCGCGGACCAGGACCTCCGCGTGGGCGATCTTGCGCTCGAGCGCGACGGTCACCGGCCGCTCCCCGAGCACGTCCTTGGCGGTGATGATGCCCACCAGCCGCCGGCCCGGATCGGTCACCAGAAGCGATCGCACGGACCGCCTGATCATGAACTGATTGGCTTCGTGGATCGTGGCGGCAGCCTCGATGGTGGCGGGCGGAACGACCATGAAATCGGTCATGAGGTCGTGCGCCGGGGAGTCGAGATCAGGGCGCGCCGCGTGCTGTCCCGGCACCGGAAGACGGACCTCGGGGGGCAGCAGGGGCGAGGCGAGCGGAGTGTAATCACGCGACACGATGCACCTCCTTGGAACTACGAAACAGGTCGTCCACGGAATCGGGCCTCATCCGGACAGATCCGCCGCCAGGTTGTTCCGCACCACTTCGGCCGCGCCGGGTCCGAAACGGCTCCTCCCGTGGATGTAATTGTCGCAGAACGCGAACTCGAATCGCAGGTCCCGCAGTCCGAGCGCGCCGATCATGCGGTTTTCGAACGAGTAGTCATCCGTGTGCGCGACGAGCGCCGGCCAGTCGGAATGATCGAGTATCGGCCCGAAAAACACGATCGAAGGGCTCGCCTTCACGCGCAGTGCGCAACTCCCTCGGGTGCGACCGGACATCGGCAGAAAATCGATATCGCGTACGAGACGGACCTTCCGGTCCACCGGCTGATCGATCGGCGTGTCGATGAGCGGCGCCTCTTCGACCGAGGCGATTACTGCAACGCCCGCGGCGCGCCATGTCTGCGAACCGGCGGCACCAAACGCGCTGGGAAGAAAGACGAAGCGCAGCGGCGCGATCGCCTCGAGGCTCTCGCGCAGGCCAAGCGCGAACGGTGGCGAGTTGATCAGCACGCCGCCCGCGCGACCGTGCGCCAGGTAGAAGCAGGCCGGTGCCGTCCCCGGCAGGTGGAAAACGCGCCGGTCCGGAAGGCTGATGAGCTCGACCACGTTCACTGGGTCCGGAGCGATCGCCCGGGAGACCGATGTACCCGCCGCTATCCGCTGCCGTGCGGTGGTGGATCCGATGCCTGGAGATACGATTCCGCGTCCATGGTGCGCGGCGGCCCGGCGGCGTCGCGATGATGTCCGTTGCGTCGCCGGTCGCGCGCAAGATGCCGGGCGAGCTCCGCCAGCGCCTGCTGGTACACCTCGCGCTTGAACTCGATCACGTTTTCCAGCGGGATCCAGTACTCGCTCCAGCGCCACGCGTCGAATTCGGGCTTGGGCGACGAGCGCAGGCAGACGTCGCAATCCCGGCCGGTCAGCCTCAGCAGGAACCAGATCTGCTTCTGGCCGCGGTACGCGCCGCGCCATTCCCTGCGTATCCACTGTGCCGGGACCTCGTAGCGCAGCCACCCGCGCGTCCGACCGAGAATCGCGACATGCTGCGGCAGCAGCCCGACCTCTTCCTGCAGCTCCCGGTACATCGCGTCGACCGGCGACTCGCCGTGCTTGATGCCCCCCTGCGGAAACTGCCAGGAATGCTCGTTGACGCGCTTGCCCCAAAAGACCTCGTCCCTGCCGTTGCAGAGGACAATGCCGACGTTCGGGCGGTATCCGTCTCGGTCGAGCATGCCCTGGAACTCCTGGAGAACCCCTGGATCGTTGTCTCGCTTCAATTCTTCCACAATTCCGCAATCGTGCAAAGCAACCGCATGCCACGCGTACCCGCAGGACATCGGCGTCCGCTGAGCCCGAAAGGGGATCGAGTAGAATTTAACGCTCCCGAGGACGGATCGGATGCGCGTCAGTCGATACTTCATTCCCACGCTCAAAGAGGCCCCGGCCGAGTCCGAGCTCGAGAGCCACAAGCTCATGCTGCGGGCCGGTCTCATCAGGCGGCTCGGCAGCGGGCTCTATTCTTGGTTGCCGCTCGGCCTGCGTGTGCTGCGCAAGGTCGAGCGAGTGATTCGTGAGGAGATGGATGCGGCCGGCGCGCTGGAGGTGTTCATGCCGGCGGTGCAGCCCGCGGAACTGTGGCAGGAGACCGACCGCTGGGACGTTTTTGGCCCGCTCATGCTCCGCATGAAGGATCGCCACGAGCGCGACTTCTGCTTCGGCCCGACGCACGAAGAGGTGATCACCGACATCGCCCGTCGCGAGATCAGGAGTTACCGTCAGCTTCCCGTCAATTTCTATCAGATCCAGACCAAGTTCCGGGACGAGATCCGGCCGCGCTTCGGCGTGATGCGCGCACGCGAGTTCAGCATGAAGGACGCCTACTCGTTCGACGCCGACAAGGCCGGCCTCGCCAAGAGCTACCAGGCCATGTTCGACGTGTACACGCGAATATTCACGCGGCTTGGCTTGCGGTTTCGCGCGGTGGCGGCCGATTCCGGCGCGATCGGCGGCAGCGCATCCCACGAGTTCCAGGTCATCGCCGACTCGGGGGAGGACGCGATCGCGTACTCGACCGGCTCCGACTACGCGGCGAACGTGGAGCTTGCCGAGGCGCTTGCCCCCGCGGAGCCCCGCCCTGCCGCCGCGCGCCCGATGCAGAAAGTGCCAACGCCCGGCAAGGCCCGCTGCGAAGACGTTGCGGAACTCCTCGGGGTGCCCCTGAACCTCACGGTGAAGGCGATCGCGTTGATGCACGACCAGGAGTTCTGGCTGCTGCTCGTCCGGGGAGATCACACGCTGAACGAGATCAAGGCGTCCAAGGTGCCCGGACTCGCGCCGTTCCGCTTCGCGACCGAGGCGGAGATCGAACGGCACTTGCATTGCAAGGCGGGATACATCGGTCCGGTGGGCGTGGCGCCGACCGTGCGAGTCGTCGCGGACCGATCGGTAGCGGCGATGGCGGACTTCATCTGCGGCGCAAACGAGGAAGGCTTCCACCTTGCCGGCGTGAACTTCGCGCGCGACCTGCCGGAGCCCGCCGCGGTGGCCGACATTCGCAACGTCGTCGCGGGAGACCGCAGTCCCGACGGCAAGGGAACGCTCATGATCGCGCGGGGCATCGAGGTCGGCCACGTCTTCGCGCTGGGCACCAAGTATTCAGAGGCGATGGGCGCGAGCTTCCTGGACGAGCAGGGCCAGCCCCAGCCGCCGGAAATGGGCTGCTATGGCATTGGCGTGACGCGCGTGGTCGCGGCCGCGATCGAGCAGAATCACGACACGCGCGGCATCATCTGGCCGACGCCGATGGCGCCGTTTCAGGTCGGCCTCGTGCCGATCGGATACCACAAGAGCGAAGCGGTACGGGAAGCTGCCGACGAGCTGTACCGAAAGCTGTGGGAGGTCGGAATCGAGGTGCTGCTCGACGATCGCACAGAGCGCCCCGGTGTGATGTTCGCGGACATGGAGCTGATCGGGCTGCCGCACCGGGTGGTGATCAGCGAGCGCGGGCTGAAGGAAGGCCAAATCGAGCACCAAGGTCGCCGTGATTCAGCGCCCGAGAGGATCGACTACCGCAACGCGCTGGCCATCCTGACCGAAAGGACTGCATGAGGGCGGTGGCCCGACCCCTCCTTCTGTGTCTTGCTCTCGTCGCGGCGGAGGCGTTCGGCGGAGCCCAGATCTACGAGCCGCTCTCGGCGAGCGTGCAGGCTGCGCTCTCGCGCGCGGTGTCCGACCGGGGCGTTCCCGAGCTCGTGTTCGCGAACCAGGCGGACGGCGATCGCTGGCTGGCAGACATGTCCGAGCGGCTCGCGAAGCGTTTGCCCGATTCGGACGCCCGCGAGGAGTTTCTGAAAACCGTGCACTACGAGGCCATTCGCGCGGGCCTCGACCCACAGCTGGTGCTCGGAGTCATCCAGGTCGAAAGTGCCTTTCGAAAGTACGCGGTGTCCACGGCTGGCGCGCGCGGCTACATGCAGGTGATGCCGTTCTGGGTGAAGCTGATCGGAACGAACGAGCACAACCTCTTCCACCTGCGCATCAACTTGCGCTACGGATGCACGATCCTGCGGCACTACCTGGACATCGAGAAGGGCGATCTCTTCCGCGCGCTCGGCCGCTACAACGGCAGCCTGGGCAAGGCAGAGTATCCCAACATGGTGATCCGAACGTGGCGTAACCACTTTCACTACGACGGCAAGCTGCGGTGAACGAGTGGCCTTGTCGTGCACAACGCTCGCCACCCGGCAAACGAAGGACTCGCGCTAATAGCGTGTCAGCGGCCGATGCCCGGTCGGCGCCTTTGGCCGCGCCCTCCGTCGCGGGTGGTTTGTGCGCGGGTAGTCGTGTGTTGACTGGGCGCAGCAAACCGGGTCCCCGCCCCGGGAACGCCCCTTGCGGCACCATGAGGCCCTGACGACTAACTCGGAAACATCTTCGCAATCGTCGCTTGGATGCTCTCCGCGGCGGCGCGCGGATCGGCGGCCTGGCGGATGGGACGCCCGACGACGATGTAATCGGCGCCGTTGGCGAATGCGCTCGCGACGTCCACGATCCGCTTCTGATCATCGGCGGGACGGTTCTCGACGGGACGGATTCCGGGTGTGACCACCAGGATGCGGTCGCCGAGCTCGGCGCGGATGAGCGGTGCCTCCAGTCCGGACGAGATGACGCCGTCGCAGCCCGCCTCGAGCGCCCGGCGCGCACGGGAGAGGACGAGCTTCTCCACGTCGCAACGGAAGCCCAGGTCGTCGAGGTCGCCACGGTCGAGGCTGGTCAGCACCGTCACGGCGAGGATCTTCACCTCCCCTTTCTCGCGGCCCGCGGCCTCCAGCATTGCTTGGTTCCCGTGCACGGTGGCGAAGCTCACGCCGCGGCCCCGCAGGCCGCGCACCGCGCTGCGCACGGTTTCCGGGACGTCGAAGAACTTGAGGTCGACGAAAACCCGCTTGTCGCGCGCAACCAGCCAATCGATCAGCTCGAAATAGCCTCCAGCCATGAAGAGCTCGAGGCCAACCTTGTAGAACACCACGCTGTCGTCGAGCGCTTCGACCATCCCGCGCGCGGCGTCCGGACTGGGCACGTCGAGAGCACATATCAGCCGCTCGCGACGGGGAACCGGCAGGGCAGAGAGCTGTGTCATGATCGATTCGCCTGATGAGCGCCTTCGCGCGACGTGAAAAATTCACAGTTGCGGAATGCGCTTCCCGCCGCGCTCGCGTCACCGGGCGCTCGTGCAATGGCACATTCCTTGCTGCTTTGGTCGTCGTAGTCCGCGTGGTTGTGCACGTGATCGAGGTCGTAGGCGTTGAGCCACGCGTTCGAATGTGACGTATCTAACAACACCGACGCTCCAGTCACTATGTTGATGAATTTTATCGCGCCGGGACGCGAATCGCTCCCGCCGCCCGAATTTGCGCCGGACCAGCTCCGCGAGTGGCTCTCTGCCCTCCCGCAGCACGACGCTTCCGCGGCGGCAGGCGCGCTCATCGAGCGTCTGATCACGTTCAATCGCACCGATCTCCAGGCGCGCGCGCGCATTCGCGCGCTCGAGATGTTCCGCGACCACGTCGACGGGCTCCTGCCTCACTTGGAGCGCAAGCTGCAGGACGCGGTCCCACCGCTGGCCGGCGCGCTGCGGCACATCGCCTACCTCATGGAGAAGCTTTTCAAGGAGCTCGCAGCGGGCTATTCGCGAGCGGTGCTCGAGGTCCCGAAGACCTGGCTGTCGATGGGTTACCGCAGCCAACTGCACGTACCGCTGGTCAGGGCGATGGAGTATCACGCGCGCCGACTGGCGCTTGCCCAGCAGCTCTACGCCCGCAGCCCCGGCGCGGTGTGGGCCGATCTGCACCGCCTGTATCACCTCGCCCGCGATTGGCGCATGGACGTCGAGACCATCGAATCGCCGACGATTTCCGCTCTCGACGTCTACCGCACCGCTTTGCTGCTGGCATTCGCGCAGCCTTCGAAGCTCAATCGGACCGACTTCATGCGCGTCCAGTCCTACCTTGCGTCGCACGCCCAGTTTGCCGACCTGATTCCGTTCCGGGTGGGAACCGACGTCGCGTGCGCTTTCGCGGTCGACCACCGCCGGGACAAACCGGGCGTCGCGCTTGCGAAGCGCAAGGACCTCCTGCTCGAAAACGGCGAGATGCTCCTGATCACGACGGCGCTCGTCGATCGGATCGAAACCCAGCTCAAGCGGGTGCGCAGCGGCATCGCCCCGGCGAGCCTTGGGCTCCCGGACGAGGCGGCGACGCTCGCTTACCAGGAGCTGCTTCAGCGGCTGATGATCAACTGGCGTGGCGAGCGCGCCGTCCGGCCGACGCGCCAGCAGTTTCACCCGCGCATAGAGGTGTGGGTGGGGCTGCGGGAGATCTGGCGCGCCCTGCGCGCCGAGGCGCCCGCCGAACCCGGCGCGGAGGCAGCCGCCGGGGGCGGTCCCGTGCGGGCGAGCGAGTGGATCGTGCTCAACGAAAGCTCGCGCGGCTTCGCGTTGCGCCACATGTCCGGAACCCCACCGCCGATTCGAGTCGGCGAGCTGGTCGCGGTCAAGCCGCGCGGCCGCGGGTCGATGTTCGTCTGCCTCGTGCGCTGGATCCAGTCGAACAATCCCGAGCATCTCGAGGTCGGCGTCCAGCAGCTCGCGCCCGTCGCGGTGCCCGCCGTCTACAAGCTCTCGGAGGCCGATCGCGGCGCGCCGGAGCCGGTACTCTTTTTCCCGCAGTTGCCGACCCAGCGCAAGGCCCCGGCCATCGCCGTGCCGCCCGACCAGCTGCGGGGCGACAGCCCGTTCAGCCTGCGCCACCGCCGCGGCCGTCTCAGCCTGCGGCCCGGGCGGATCATCGAGAAGACGTCGAGCATCGAGCTCATTGAAGTCTGGGCCGCCGGCTAGACCCGGCCCGGCGGAACCCCGGCGTCACCCGTTTGTCGTATTTGCGACATTGCGTCGGCGGGGCGGTCGATCTCCGCGCCCGGAGCGCCGATTTCGGAAAGGGTCTGAGGTGATGCCGCGGATTCCTGCAGCCGGATCCATGAACTAGTTCACACACTGGCGAGCCACGCAGCCTGCCTCCGGGCCGCACGGGAGCCAAAGGGCCGGCGGAGCGGGCCTTCGTTCGCGAATGGCGAAGGAATCACGCTCCGCAAGCCGCCGTGGCACACGGTTTGCAGTCCTCGGGTTGAGGGCGGAAGGCGCCCCGAATATCTACAAGACAACGAGGTACCACCATGGCGTTGCACCTGAGTTTGCCCAAGACCGGCGAAGGCGAGCGCGGCCAGTTCACGCTCAGCTCCGAGCAGATCGCCGACTGGCTGCGTGGTCTGCCCAAGCATGACCCTGTCGAGCGCGGCCGCCAGATTCTTTCCCGGCTTGCCGAGATCAACCGCTCGCGGGTGCGTGTCACCCTGCGCCAGGACGCCTCGGAGCAGATCCGGGCGCAGATCCTCGACCTCCTCCCGAAGTTGGATTCCTCCCTAGCGTCGGGCACGCTTCCGCTTTCGATCTCGTCCCGCTCCGCCGCCGGAATGGTCGAGGACCTCGTCACGGAGCTCGCCTACTCGTACAAGCTCCTCCTGGTGGAACAGGCGCGCCGGCTTTTTGGCCTCGCCTCCAGCGGGCGCGCGGTCCTGCCCGTCGTCCGCGCCATGCAGCTTCTGGCAAGCCGGCTGACGCTCGGCTATCGCGTGTATGCGACCAATGCCAAGGGCGTATGGCTCGAGCTGCACGAGCTCTACCAGTTCGCCTTGCGTCGCGGACTCGCAGGCCGCTCGCTGCCCGGCGAGACCGATACGCCGCTCAGCGTCTACCGCGACACGTTGCTCATTGCCTTCGCCGAGCCGCTGAAGCTGATGCAGGGGGATCTGGACCGCGTGGCCACCTGGCTCGAGCGTTTCGGTTCGCTCGCAAGCATCGGCTCCGCCGGACAGACGCGGGCCGGGCAAGGAGTATTCCTCATCAAGCCCCAGCGCGACGTGCCCGGGTATGCCCTCGCAAAACGGCATCACCCCGTCCCGCATGGGCACGATCTGGTGCTCAGCACCCTGCCCGCCGCCGAGGCGCTGCTCGACCAGCTCGCGAAGCTGGCCGCAGGCGAGGATCCCGCGACGCTCGGGCTGCCCCCCGAATCGGCCGACCCGGCGTTTCGCGACGTGATGGGCCGTCTGGTCAAGCACTGGGGCGCGGTGCCCAACCGCCGGTTCACCCGGCTCCGCACGCATGCCCGCGTCGAGATCTCGGTCGGCATTCGCGGCATCTGGGCGTTCCTCAACCGTCAACCGAGCGGTGTCCAGGCGGGCGAGTGGATGGTCACGAACGAAAGCCCGCGCGGCTTCGCGCTGCTGCATGTCGGTGGGCCAATCGAGCAGATTCGCGTCGGCGAGGTGATCGGCCTGCGCACCCGGGACAGCCAGACCTGCCACGTTTGCGTGGTGCGCTGGGTGCTGTCCGACAACCCGGAGCACCTCGAGCTGGGTCTCGAGGAACTGGCGCCGACCGCCCGCCCGGTTTCGCTCCGCACATCGAGCATGCCCCGGCCGCAGGAATCCCAGCCGGTGCTGCTTCTCCCCGAAGTCCCGGCGCTCAACCAGGCGCCCGCCATTCTCGCCCCGCTGTTCCCGCTCGACACGACTTGCGAGCTGAACCTGGGCGAGCTGCAATCGCGCCTGCGCGTTCGCGCCACGCGGCTGCTCGAGCGTACGGTCAGCGTTCAGATCATCCAGTTCAGCGCGGTCAGCTAAATTAACTGAACGTCCCCGGGCCCGGCGCTGCCGGCGCCGGCCGCACGCGCAAATCCGCCCGCGCGTGGATGCCTTCGTATAATGGCGCTGCCGCCTTGCGCGATGGAAGCCCGAGCGGGGATCATCCGCGGCAATCGAACGACCATTCGCCACCTGCGGCAATGCCCGACGTACTCGTGCTCTACTACAGTCACCATGGCTCGGTGCGCGAGATGGCGCGGCAAGTTGCCCGCGGCATCGAGGGCGTGCCCGGGATGGCGGCGCGGATTCGCACGGTACCGAAAGTCTCCTCACTGACGGAGGCGGTCGCCCCCGAAGTGCCGGACGCCGGCGCGCCGTACTGCGAGCTCGCCGACCTTGAGGAATGCGCCGGGCTTGCGCTCGGCAGCCCCGCGCGATTCGGCAACATGGCCGCTCCGATGAAGTATTTCTGGGACGGGACCGCCCGGCCCTGGCTGGGCGGTGCGCTGGTCGGCAAACCGGCCGCGGTGTTCACCTCCGCGGGAACGATGCATGGCGGCCAAGAGGCGGCACTGCTCTCGATGATCGTGCCGCTGCTGCACCACGGCATGCTCATCGTGGGCTTGCCTTACACGCTCCCGGAGCTCAGCAGCACGACGAGCGGCGGCACCCCC
>JBFJOO010000055.1:0-29484 GCA_041617635.1 Burkholderiales bacterium
GAGGTCATCTACGACCACGTCATCCTGGTCCTGAAGGGCGTGTCGCTGGAGGTTCCGACGGGCGGAATCGTCGCGCTGCTCGGCGCCAACGGTGCCGGCAAGACGACGACGCTGAAAGCAATCTCAAACCTGCTGCGCGCCGAGCGCGGCGAGGTCACCAAGGGCTCGATCCTGCTCGACGGCGAGCCGGTGCAGGCGCTGTCTTCAAACGCGCTGGTCAAGCGCGGAGTCATCCAGGTGATGGAAGGCCGCCACTGCTTCGAACACCTGACGGTCGAGGAGAACCTGCTGACCGGCGCCTACACGCGGTCCGACGGGCGGGCCGCCATCCAGCGCGACCTGGCGATGGTGTATGACTATTTCCCGCGGCTCAAGGAGCGCCGGTCAAGCCAGGCGGGCTACACGTCGGGCGGCGAACAGCAGATGTGCGCGATCGGCCGCGCGCTCATGGCACGGCCGAAAATGATCCTGCTCGACGAGCCGTCGATGGGCCTCGCCCCGCAGCTCGTCGAGGAGATTTTCGGCATCGTGCAGCGGCTCAACGCCGACGAGGGTGTGTCCATTTTGCTCGCCGAGCAGAACACGAACATCGCGCTCAAGTTCGCCAACTACGGATACATCCTCGAGAACGGCCGGGTAGTGATGGACGGGGCGGGACGCGATCTCGCGGAGAACGAGGACGTGAAGGAGTTCTACCTCGGGATATCCGCGGCCGGCCGCAAGAGCTTCCGCGACACGAAGTTCTATCGCCGGCGCAAGCGCTGGCTTTGACGGGTGCGGGGTGAGGCGTGCATGACCCGGCCGGCGGCGCCCGGTTTTCCCGTTTTCCGCGGCAATGACTGAATACTTCGACAAGCTGGAAACCCGCGACCCGCGAGAACGCGAGCAGGCGTTGCTTGCCGCCCTGCCGAAGCACATCGCGCACGCAAAGGCGAAAGCCCCCGGGTTCGCCCGGATCCTGAAGGACGCCGACCCGGCCGCGGTCACCTCGCGCGCGGCGCTCGCCAGGCTTCCCGTCACCCGCAAGTCCGACCTGAAGGATCTGCAGCGCGCCGACCGCCCGCTCGGGGGGCTGAATGCCATCCCGGTCGGCAATCTCGCGAAAATTTTCGTCTCGCCCGGCCCGATCTACGACCCGGAAGGTCATGGCACGGACTGGTGGCGCACGGCGCGCGCGCTGCACGCGGCGGGATTTCGCGCCGGCGACATCGTGGTGAACACGTTCGCGTATCATTTCACGCCGGCGGGGTCGATGCTCGAGAGCGGCGCGCTCGCGCTCAGCTGCGCGGTGGTGCCGACCGGCGTCGGACAGACCGAGATGCAGGTCGCGACGATCGCCGATCTCGGAGCGAATGCGTACATCGGCACGCCGTCGTTTCTCAAGCTGATCGTGGAAAAGGCGGACGAGACGAAGGCCGACATCAAGTGCCTCAAGAAGGCGATGGTCGGCGCCGAATATCTGCCGCCGGCGCTGCGCGCGGCGATGCGTGCGCGCGGCATGGCAGTGATGCAGTGCTATGCGACGGCCGATCTCGGCTTGATCGCCTACGAATCCGTCATGCCGGACGGCACCGTGAATCCGGGCATGATCGCCGACGAGGGAATCCTCCTCGAGATCGTGCGCCCCGGCACCGGCGACCCGGTTCCCGCGGGCGATGTCGGCGAAGTGGTCGTGACCTCTTTCAATCCCGACTATCCGCTCATCCGCTTCGGCACCGGCGACCTCTCCGCCGTCCTGCCCGATGCGAGCCCGTGCGGGCGCACCAACGTGCGCATCAAAGGCTGGATGGGGCGCGCGGACCAGACCACCAAGGTGAAGGCCATGTTCGTGACGCCTTCGCAAGTGGCCGAAGTGGTCGGCCGTCACAAGGAGATCCTGAAAGCGCGGCTGGTCGTCGATCAGGCCGGCGGCCAGGACCGCATGACATTGCGTTGCGAGGTGATGGAGGGCGGCGAGTCGCTCGTGAAGGCCGTCGTCGAGACCATGCGCGACGTGACCAAGCTGCGCGGCGAAGTCGAGATCGTGAAGACCGGCGCTCTGCCCAACGATGGAAAGGTCATCGATGACGTGCGGAAATACGAGTAGGAGCGCCACCGGGAATCGGAGCGTGGGAGAAAAGCTATGATGGTCGCACCTTTCATACTGCTGGTCGCCGCGGCGCTCATCGCGACGATCGGTCTGCGCAGAATCTCGCTCTGGGTCTGGTTCGTCGCTTTCGCGGCCACGCTCTTCGCGTTCGGGCAGTACCCGTTCGACATTCTGAACATCGCCCTCTAGAGCTTCCATGGCCGGCCTCTCGCGCGCGCTCAACTCCCTCGCACTGCTCGTGGTGTGCGCAGTGCTGCTCTTCGTCCTCTACTGGGAGTTCATGCGCGGCGAGCTCCCCGGCGCCCTCGGGCTCCTGCAACGTGCCGCGTTGGTGGGCGTGGGACTCGGAATGCTCCTGAACGTGCGCTTCGGGGCTTCCGAATCGCACTACGGGATCATTCTCGCGAGCGCGCTGCTCGGCGCGTGGGTCGCCGGCCGGCAGACGCTCGGCTACCTCGTCGTCGCCGGCAGCTTCGGATCCGCGATCTTCGAGTGGCATTTCTACACCTGGGCGTTCGTCGGATTCTGCGCCGCGATGGTTTTTGCGACCGCGCTGCTCTTCATGGAGGGGCAGTTCTTCGAGGGCTTGCGCGATACCCGGCCCAGCAGTGCGGCCCAGGCGGCGGGCTGGCTCTTCGTCCTGGTGGCCCTGGCGCATGCCGTGTCCGCGCTGCTCCAGTGCGGCTTCGAGATCTGCATCGACACGCCGTCCGGCTACGAGCTCCTGCGCAAGTGATGCAACGGTGGATTTGGCTGGGCCTGCTGGCCCTGGCGACGCTCAACGGCGGCGCTGCCGCGCAGAATCCGAGCGAGGAAGTGCCGTTCGTCCCGACCCCGCAGGCGGTGGTCGAGGCGATGCTCAAGCTCGCGCAGGTGCGTCCGGGCGATTTCGTCATGGATCTCGGCTCGGGCGACGGTCGCATCGTGATCACCGCTGCGCGCCAGTTTGGTGCCGAGGGGCTCGGCATCGAATATGACCAGACGCTCATCGAGCGGGCGAACCAGGCGGCCGCAGAGGCCGGCGTCGCCGACCGCGTGAGTTTCATCAAGCAGGATCTCTTCGCCACGGATCTCTCGCAGGCGACCGTGTTGACCCTTTACCTGCTGCCGGAAGTCAATATGGGGCTCCGCTCCAGGATCATCGAGCAGCTGCGGCCGGGCGCGCGCGTGGTCTCGCACGACTGGGACATGGGCGACTGGGAGCCTGACGCGAAGCTGGACGTCGACGCGCCGGGCAAGGAGGTCGGCGCGCACCCGAAGAGCACGATCTACCTGTGGGTCGTCCCCGCGGACGTGGCGGGGCCATGGCGGTCGCGCCTTGGCGCCGGCGGTGAGCTCGAGCTCGATCTCACGCAGAAGTTTCAACGCGTCGGCGGAACGGTCCGCTACCGGAAGGTGGAGTGCCCGATCGCGGAGGCGACGCTCTCGGGCGATCGGATCGCGATTCGCGCCTGCGAGGGCGCGAATCGATTGCAGATGATCGGCAAGGTGCACCCGGACCGGATCGTCGGCACGGTCGTTCGCGGCGGCGCGCCACGCACCCAGTTCCGAGCGCTGCGCGACAAGCCCGGCGGCTTCCCCACATTCCGCTAGGGGAACGGCCTACGTTGAGGAATCCATACGATTTCCCCTGTTCGGACAAGAGCGGAAGGTCACGAACAGGAGGAAACCGGCTGGTTTCCTCCCGTTACCCTCCTTCCCGCTAGGAGCAAACCCTCTCCGGTTCTGCGGTTGCCGCGCCGAATCGATCTCGATGCGAAGCCGTTGTTAGAATCAGCCCGCTCCCGCTCTCGAGTCGGGAGACGACTCGAAATCGAGCGGAGAGGAGGCACGCATGACCGTGCGCATCGAGAAGTCCGGGAAGATCTGGACCGTGATTCATAGCCGGCCCGCGGCACGGAACGCCATGGACCCCGCGAGCGCCGACGCGCTCGTCGATGCCTTTCTCGCCTTCGACCGCGATCCCGATGCCGCGATCGCGGTGCTGTGGGGCGAGGGCGGCGCATTTTGCGCCGGTTGGGATCTCAAGTACGGCGCGTCGCTCGCCGGCGATCCGCGGCCGCTCGCGGACATCGACTATCCGCTGGACGAGCGCGCCAGTGAGAATGGCCAACTGCCGCGCGGCCCGATGGGGCCCACCCGCCTCGAGCTCGCAAAGCCGGTGATCGCCGCGGTTGCGGGTCCGGCGGTGGCCGGTGGCTTCGAGGTCGCGCTCTGGTGCGACGTTCGGGTGATGGAAGCGTCCGCGTACTTCGGTGTCTACTGCCGGCGCTGGGGCGTGCCGCTCCTCGACGGCGGCACTGTGCGGCTGCCGCGGCTCGTCGGCGTGGGCCGCGCGATGGAGATCATCCTGACCGGTCGCAAGGTGCCGGCCGAGGAGGCACTGCGTATCGGCGCCTGCGAGCAGGTCGTTCCGGACGGGAAATCGCGCGCGCACGCCGAAGCGATGGCGCACGAGATCGCGCGCTTTCCGCAGGCGTGCGTGCGCGCCGACCGGCGCTCGGTGCACATGCAGCAGGGCCTCACGCTGCGCGAGGCGATGCGCCGCGAGTGGTATGGCGGCATTCCCGCGTTCGTCGCCGAAGGGGCGGATGGCGCGCGCCGGTTCGCCGGTGGCAAGGGCCGGCACGGCGACTTCGAAGAAATCTAGCCGCGCCGCGCAAAGAGCGTGAGGTTGTGCCCCGCACCGGCCAGGCGCGATGGCATGTCGAGCGCGCTGGCAAAAACCTTGGCGAGCCGATAGATCACGCCTGGGTATTCGCCTTTTTCGGCGAGGCGCACTTGCCGCGTCTCCACCCGGGCGACCTCGAACCCCGCGCGCTCGGCGAGCAGCCTGAGCGATCCGGGATTGAAGAAGCTGACATGCCCGCCCATGCCGTTCAAGCTGAAGACGTCCCAGCGTGCGCCCATTGCGCGCGCCGTCCAGCTCGCGCCGTTCGGCGTGGTCGCCATCACGACGCCGCCGGGGCGCAGGATCCGCCGGCATTCGGCGAGGAGGGCGCGCGGGTCGCGCAGGTGCTCGAGCAGCTCGATCAGCGCGATCGCGTCGAAGCTCGCATCCGGATAGCGGGCCTCCTCGAGCAGCCCGGTGTGCACGCGAAACCCCGCCCGGCGCGCGGCATCCGAGGCCTCCGGTGAGATCTCCACGCCCTCCGCGTCCATGCCCATCTCGCGCGCCGCCACGAGAAACGCGCCGCTCGAGCAGCCGACGTCGAGCAGCTTCACCTGCGACGTGCGGTCTCCCAGCACGGCGAGCAGCGTCTGCAGCCGCCGCCGGCTGACGCGTGCGTGCCGCCGCACCGAGCGCGCATCGGGCCGCGTGCCCTCGACGGTATCCCACTTCGCGAGCGCCGCGTGGTACGCACCTTCGGTGCATTGGCTCATGAGCTGCCCACACGCAGCGCAGCGCAACAAATGCCCCTCTGGGAGCACGATCGGCGTCGCGAGCAGCGGTGCCCCGCAGCCCACGGGGCATTGGATGATGAACCGTGATTCGGCCGGGACGGGCGCGGCGCCCGGGTCTTCCGGTCGTGACACTCCGCTCATGCGTTGACGAGCGGCACGATATTGTCGCCATCGCGCCTCAGTGCGCGTGCCCGCTCGAGATCGTCGACGAGCCATGCCGCGTAGCGCGTCGGCGTCCAGTCGAAGTAGCGCTCGTTGAGATCGCGCAGGATCGGGACATCGTCGACGTAACCGGGAAGGCGCGCGAGCGGCATGCTGCGCCGGTCGAGGAGCGCGAACATCAACATGGCTTTTGCGCAGTGCCGGGCGAGTCGCCCGACGTCCGATTCGTAGCTGCGCAGGCGCGCGAACGCGCGGTCGATGGCGGCGTCCACATCCGTGAAGACCCGGCCGTGCCCGGGGATGACGACCGCGGCGTCGAGCTTCGCGATCGATTCGAGCGTCTGGTGCGTCTCGGCAAAGGTCGTCGCGCGCCCGAAGAGCTGCGGGAAGAGCACGCCGAATCCGTTCGCCCACAGCGCATCGCCGGAGATGAGAATGCGCTCGTCCGGCGAGTAGAGCATCGTCGCATGCGGATCGTGCCCGGGCGCCGCGAGGACTTGCCAGTCGAGATCACCGAGACGCAGCGCGTCGCCCGGCGCGAACGTGTCGTCGATGCGAAAGCGCTCGGCGCGCTGATCGGCGTACGAGAGCAGCAATGCCTGCTCGTCCCAGCGCTCGATGAGGGGCGCCTCGCCGACGGGCAGGCTGGTGCGGCAGGCGTACTCGCGCTGGAGCGCCGCGTTGCCGCCCATGTGATCGGAGTGGCAGTGGGTGTTGATCAGGCGCGCGAGGGGCGCGCCCCCGAGCGCATGCCTCACCAGCGCGAGGGTCTGTGGGACGTGCGTCACATAGCTGCTGTCGACGAGCGCCGCGCCGTCGCTGCTCTCGAGCAGGATGTTGTTGGCCGAGAGCCAGCCGCGCTCGAGGACCTTGATCGTTCCGGGAAGCGACGGGGTCGCCGGCATATCACTCGGGACGCACGTTGGCGTACACGACGCCCGCGACCGCGCCGTCTCCTTTATGCAGCGCGAGCAGCGCACTCTGATAGCGGCCTCGCAGGGGCACGAACGCAAAGTCCTCGAATCGTGCGCCGCGCTTGGCCACGAACTCATCTATGAGCTGGCCCGATTCCGGAGCGAGCGCCTCCAGGGCCGCGCGGTCGCGCGCTTCCGCGACGATGGCGGCCAGCGCCCGACCTTCTACGGGGAGCCATAGATGCGTTGCGGAGAGCAGGCCCGGGCCCCCCAGCATTGCGGACATGAGCATCCCGCGCGCCTGCGCCGGGTCCGCCGCGAGCGGGATGAACACGAGGGGCGGGTGCCCCGTCAGGCGTGCGCGCAACTCGGCAGCCGGCGGGGCGGCCTCGATCAGCGGGCCGGTGACCGGGAAGAACGTCCGGACTGGCCCGCCGATGTATGCGGCGTAGAGCGGGCGTTGCGAATGCAGGACGTGGACACCCCAGGTCAAGGCCACCGCTTGCAGAAACGCGATGATCGCGAAATTGAGCGCGTTGTCGCGGCGCCCCGGCCGGTAGACCAGCAACGTGATCAGCGGGCCGATCACGAGATCGACCGCGGCGGCAAGCGCGATCATCGCGAGGCCGCCGTCGATGCGAAAGTACGGTTCCGGGAACCACTGCGCCACGACCGCCCAGATGACCGCGGCGAAGACCGCCGCGCTCAACGCTACGTGGATCAGGAACGCCTTGGCTTTGCTGGCGAGAAGCGGGCGACTCCACATGGATCAGTGTGCGTCCGGTTCGTGCAACGCGCGTCGCCGCGTTGCCAGGCGTTCGAGCACCGCGCGCTTCTCCGCGTCGCTCGACTGCGACCAGTTCGCGATCTCCTCGAGGGTGCGCAAACACCCGGTGCACCAGCCATGCTCGGTGTCGACCTGGCAGACGTTGATGCAGGGAGAGGGGACGAAGGTTTCGGACATCGCGCGCGAAGACTAAGATCGCTTCGCGGCGAGTGCCCTGTGGACCTTCGATGCCGCCTCGCGGCCGAGCTCGCCACAGATGAAACGACCGGTCTCGAAGACCTGTTCCAGATCGACCCCGGTCTCGATTCCTAGCCCATCGAGCATGTAGACCACGTCCTCGGTGGCCACGTTGCCCGAAGCGCCTTTCGCGTAGGGGCAGCCACCGAGGCCGGCGACCGAGCTGTCGACCACGTTCACGCCCTCCACGAGCGCAGCGTAGATGTTCGCGAGCGCCTGTCCGTAAGTGTCGTGGAAGTGCACCGCAATCTTCTTGAGCGGCAGGTCGCGTGCGACCGTCGCGATGAGATCCCGCACATTGCCCGGCGTGCCCACGCCGATCGTGTCGCCGAGCGAGATCTCGTAGCAGCCCATCGCGAAGAGTCGGCGCGCGACCTCCGCAACCATCTTCGGACTCACTTCGCCTTCGTAGGGGCAGCCTGCCACGCACGAGATATAGCCGCGCACCTTCACGCGGCGTTCTTTCGCGGCCTCGATCACCGGGTCGAAGCGATCGAGGCTCTCGGCGATCGAGCAGTTGATGTTCTTCTGGCTGAAGGTCTCGGACGCGGCGCCGAACACCGCGATCTCGTCCGCGCCGGCGGCCATGGCCGCCTCGAATCCCTGCATGTTGGGCACGAGCACCGGGTAGCTGACGCCGGGCTTGCGGGCGAGGCCGCGCATCACCTCCGCGCCGTCGGCCATCTGCGGCACCCATTTCGGGGAGACGAACGCGGCCGCCTCGACGGCCGGAATGCCGGCCTCGGCGAGCCGCTCGATGAGCTCGATCTTCACCGCAGCAGGTACCGACTTCGGCTCGTTCTGCAGGCCGTCGCGCGGCCCTACGTCGACGATCTTGACCTGACGTGGCAGTCCGTTCATTTCCTGCTCCGTTCGAATGCGAGGAGCTCGGCGCCTTCCTCTGCGAGGATCTTACCCGGCAACGGGGACCCGAACACGATCGCGTAACGCATATTGCCCTCACCCGCCAGTTTGGTTAAGGTGCAGATTAGACCATCGAAGCGGCACGCCGGCGTGGCGGTTTCGGAAGCATCTGCTTCATAGGGAGGTTCGGACATGGATCGACGATACGGCTATCCTGCGCTGCTCTCGGCGCTGCAAGTCGGCCTAGTGCTCCTGGTCGCGTTGCCAGCATGGGCCCAGAAGCCGATGGGAATCGCCTCGCTTCCGCAGGGATCGCTCGGCTATTCCATCGCGTCCGCGCTGGCCAAGGTGGGCGCCGACCAGGCCAATCTTCCCATGCGCGCGGTCGGCCTGGGCGGCTCGAGCGTCTACGTCCCCCAGATCAACGCGCGCGAGATCGAATTCGGCACGTCCAATACCTTCGAGGCGATCTTCGCGACGCTGGGCACGGGGAACTTTGCGGGCCGGGCGCATCCGAACGTGCGCATGGTTGCGGCGCTGCAGCCGTTCCAGGTTGGCATCATGGTGCGCGACGATTCGGGCATCCGCTCGCTGCAGGACCTGAAGGGCAAACCGTTTCCGGTCGGCTACTCGAGCCAGAAGCTGGTCGGCGTGATGCAGGATGCGATCTTCGACGCGGTCGGCATCCGGACGGGGGATCTGGACGGCGTGCCGGTGCCGAACTTCGTCAAGGGCGCGGAAATGCTCGCGGAAGGGACGGTGGCGGGCGTACTGCTCGCACCGGGCTCGGGCGTGGTGCAGAAGGCGAATGCCCAGGTGCCGATGCGCTTCGTGTCCATCCCCAACGATCCGGCAGTCGAGGCGCGCATCCGCGCGGCACTGCCATCCACGTCGCTCGTGCTGGTGAAGCCCAACCCGCGCATGGCGACCATCCGCGAGCCCGTGTATCTGCTTGGCTACCAGTACGCGCTGATCACGCACGACCGCATGGACGAGGACGTGGTGTATCGCTTCGTCAAGGCGCTGCACGACAACAAGAAGGAGCTCGCTGCGGCGCACGGCAGCTTCAACGGATTCGACCCGAAGGCGATGGCGATCGACCTCCCCGGCGCAATCTATCATCCCGGGGCAGTCAAGTATTACCGCGAGAGCGGCTTGATGGCGAAGTGATGCCGCCGCCCAGGCGCCGCGTCTGGGCGCTCGCTCTTCGGGCGCACTTTCCGAGTGTCTGACGCTTCGCGCAGCACCCGCCTGGAGCAGACGGCTGTTCCCACCCTCGCGACGGCGGTGTGCGCGTGTGCGCTTTCCTGGGTGATGGGCGTGCCGCGCATGCTGCGCTGGCTCGTCTATACCGAGCAATTCCTGGCTGCCATGCTGGCCCTCGGACTGGCGCTGACCTTTCTGCATTACCGCGTGCGAGGTGATACCGGCGGACGAGCGCCCTGGTTTGACCGGGCTGCGGCGCTCGCCGCGCTGGGCTTGGGCGGATACGTCGCGGTCGTGTATCCCGGACTGGTGGAGGAACTGGCGTACGCGCCGCGTCACGGCGTCGGCATTGCCGCGGTGCTGTTCCTGCTCGTCCTGGAAGGGCTGCGCCGCACGGCGGGCTGGGCGCTGACGCTGATCGTGCTGGCGTTCGTGGCCTACGCGTTCTTCGGCCACGCGTTGCCGGGGCTTTTCGCCGCGCGCGAGCTGCATGCCGCGCGCGCGCTCACCCAGCTGATGCTCGACCCCAGTGCACTGCTCGGCACGCCGCTGCTCGTTGCCGCCACGATCGTCGTCGCGTTCGTGCTGTTCGGCACCCTGTTGACCGCCTGCGGCGGAGCAACCTTCTTCACCGAGCTCGCTCTCGCGCTCATGGGCCGCTACCGCGGCGGTGCGGCGAAGATCGCCATCGTCGGTTCGAGCCTGTTCGGCTCGATTTCCGGAAGCGCCGTGTCCAATGTGGCCACGACGGGCATCGTCACGATCCCGCTCATGAAGCGCGGCGGGTTCCCCCCGGCCGTGGCCGGTGGGATCGAGGCGGTGGCGTCGACGGGCGGGCAACTCATGCCGCCGATCATGGGCGCATCGGCGTTCCTGCTCGCCGAGTTTCTGGAGATTCCCTATCACCAGGTCGTGCTCGCCGCGCTCACCCCCGCAATCCTCTACTACGTTGCGCTGTTTCTACAGGCGGACCTGCGCGCGGCGCGGGCGGGGATCGATCGGGTGCCGGCCGACCAGATACCACCGCTCCGCGCAGCTCTGCGGAAGGGCTGGGTTTTTCTCACGCCGTTCGCGGTGCTCATTGCCGCGCTTTTCTGGTTGAACGTGCAGCCCGGCGCCGCGGCGGTGTATGCGACCGCGAGCGTGATCTTGCTCGCGTACGCGACCGGCGGGGCCGCCGGGCGGCCCAGCTGGCGGGTGATCGCCGCAGCGATGGTGGAGACCGGCAAGACGGTCGTGGACATCCTGCTGATCACGGCGGCCGCCGGATTGATCATGGGCGTGCTCAACATCTCCGGCCTGAGCTTCGGTCTCACCCTGGTGCTGGTGCAGTTCGGCGAAGCGAATCTGGCGGTGCTGCTTATCATCGCGGCCGCATTGTCGATCGTGCTCGGCATGGGCATGCCGACCGTCGGCGTGTACGTGCTGCTGGCCGCCCTGGTGGCGCCGGCGCTGGTGAAGCTCGGAATCGAGCCGATCGCGGCGCACCTGTTCGTGCTGTACTTCGGAATGATGTCCATGATCACGCCGCCGGTCGCCATCGCCGCGTTCGCCGCGGCGACCTTGAGCGGCGCGCCGCCGATGCGCACCTGCTGGGAAGCGATGCGCTTCGGCTGGACCGCCTACATCATTCCGTTCCTCTTCGTCATGGCGCCCAGCCTGATCATGCAGGGCACGTGGAACGCCTTTTTCCTTGCCGCGCTCACCGCGCTCGCCGGCGTGTCCCTGGTGACGATCGGGACGGTGGGATACCTGATCCGTCCGTTGGGCCTGATCGCTCGTGCCGCCTTCGTGCTGTCCGGCGTGGCGATGATGATCCCGGCAAGCGCGTTCGAGGGCGCTTTACTCACCGACATCGGTGGCGTGCTGGTCGGCGCAGCGCTGGTGCTCCGCGAAGTCTTCGCGACGCGGCGGCCGCGGGGACACGCGCGCGCGCGGTAGGTGCCGCGGAAATCAGATCGCGTTGGTCCCGGTTGAGGTCCGCGACGATGACCGTCCGTCGCGGCAGTCCGTTCATTTCCTGCTCCGTTCGAATGCGAGGAGCTCGGCGCCTTCCTCGACCTGCTCGCCGACGCCGTAGAGCAGCTCCTTGACCGTCCCGCCGGCCGGCGCCTTGATCGTGTGCTCCATCTTCATGGCCTCGAGGATGAGTAGCGGCGTTCCCTTCTCGACCGTTGCGCCGGCTTCGACCAGCACGGCGATGATCTTGCCCGGCATCGGCGCTGCGAGCCCGCCACCGGCGCCGCCCGCTTCGAGTTCGTGGAGGCCGGGGTCGTGCAGCTCCAGTGTGTGACGCTCGGCGCCCCGAAAAATGTCAATTGTGCGGCCATTCCGGACCACGCGCGCTGCGATCGCGCGGTCGTCCAGCCAGACACGCAGCGCCTCTCCGGCCCGCTCCCCCGCGACATTGCGCCGACCGTGCGGCAACTCGAGCTCGAACGATCCTCTCCGATAATGGACCGTCACGGCCGACTGGCGTTCGCCTTCGCGGAAGACGAAGACATGATGATTATCCTCGTTCAGTCGCCAGCCGTCGCAGTCGCCCCACGGCGAGTGGGGATCGTCGGATGCGGCGGCATGCTCGCGCGCCGCCTCTTCCAGGCGCAGCAGCTCGTCCAGGGTCGCGAGCGCAAGCATCTCGTCGCTCGCCGGCTGCGCCGGCGGGAAGAGGGCGGTGCGCTCGCGCTCGATCAGCCCGGTGTCGAGATCGGCGCCCGCGAACGCCTTGGTCGCGACCAGCCGCGCGAGAAACGCGACGTTGGTCGTGAGCCCGACCACTTCGAACGCTCCCAGCGCCGCACGCATGCGGGCGAGCGCGCTGGCCCGGTCGGGCCCCCACACGATCAGCTTGGCGATCATCGGATCGTAGTGGGGGCTGATCGCGTCGCCCGCGCGCACGCCGGTGTCGATGCGCACGTGCGGGCCGGGGTCCGGGGACGCAAGGTGCGCGATGGTGCCAGTCGCCGGCAGGAAGTCGCGATCGGGATCTTCCGCGTAGATTCGCGCTTCCAGTGCGTGCCCGTCGATCGCAAGCGCATCCTGGCCGAGCGGCAGCGGCTCGCCTGCCGCCACGCGGATCTGCCACTCGACCAGATCCTGGCCGGTGATCATCTCGGTGACCGGATGCTCGACCTGCAGCCGCGTGTTCATCTCCATGAAATGGAACGTGCCGGACGGCTCCGCGATGAACTCGACTGTCCCGGCGCCCACGTAGCCGATGGTCTTCGCGGCGGCGACCGCGGCGGCGCCCATCTCGGCGCGCCGCTGTGCGGTCATGCCGGGCGCGGGTGCCTCCTCCAGCACCTTCTGATGCCGGCGCTGTACCGAGCAGTCGCGCTCGAAGAGATGCACGCAGTTGCCATGCGTATCGGCGAACACCTGGATCTCGATGTGCCGCGGCTGGCGCAGGTAACGCTCGAGGAGCACCCGGTCGTCGCCAAACGCGGACGCCGCTTCGCGCTTGCAGGACGCGAGTGCCGCGGCGAACTCGCCGGTGCTCGCCACGATCCGCATGCCCTTGCCGCCGCCGCCCGCCGAAGCCTTGATGAGGAGCGGATAGCCGACCTTGTCGGCTTGGGCCTGCAAGTGCGCGAGGTCTTGCTTCTCTCCGTGGTACCCGGGGACCAGCGGGACCTTTGCCTTCTGCATGATCGCCTTCGCCGCGCTCTTCGAGCCCATCGCGCGGATGGCCGCCGCGGGCGGACCGACGAAAACGATCCCCGCCTGCTGGCACGACTCGGCGAACGCTGCGTTCTCCGAAAGGAATCCGTAGCCCGGATGGATCGCTTGCGCGCCGGATTGCTTCGCCACCGCGAGGATCGCGTCACCGCGCAGATAGCTCTCCTTGGCCGGCGCGGGGCCGATGCAGTACGCCTCGTCGGCCGACGCGACGTGCAGGGCGTGCGCATCGGCCTCCGAGTACACGGCCACAGTGCGCATGCCCATGCGCCGCGCGGTGCGGATGACTCGGCACGCAATTTCGCCGCGATTTGCGATGAGAAGCTTCGCGAACATCGGGATTACGACTGCTTCTTCGCGGGCAGCCAGACCGGCCGGCGCTTCTCGAGGAACGCGCGCACGCCTTCTTGGCCCTCTTCGGTTGCGCGCGCGGTCGCGATGTGCCGCGCGGTCTTCGCGAGCAGCTCGGCGGTGAGCGGCGCATCCGCCACGTCACGGATGAGCTGCTTGGTCGCTGCGTGCGCGTCGGGTCCACCCGCAAGCAGCTCGCGACAGATGCCCTCCACGGCCGCGTCGAGCTCGGCCGCCGGAGCGAGCGCGTGCACGAAGCCGATGCGGAGCGCTTCGGCGGCGGAGAAGCGCTCGGCCGTGAGGAAGTAACGATGCGCGGCGCGCTTGCCCATCGCCGCGAGCACGTAGGGACTGATCGTCGCGGGCACGAGGCCGAGCTTCACTTCGGACAGGCAGAACTCCGCTTCTGCCGCGGCCACGGCGATGTCGCATGCGGCGACGAGACCCATGCCGCCCGCGTACGCGGCCCCCTGCACGCGCGCCACGGTGGGCTTGGGCAGCGTCGCGATCGTGTGGAGCATCTCGGCCAGCCTGAGCGCATCGGCGTAGTTCTCGTCGAACGAGTAGCCAGCCATCTGCTTCATCCAGTTGAGGTCGCCGCCCGCGCTGAACGCGCTCCCTCGGCCGCCGAGCACCACCACGCGCACCGCCGGGTCGACCCCCATCGCGGTGAACGCCTTCGCCAGCTCGGCGATTGCGGTGTCGTTGAACGCGTTGCGTATCTCGGGCCGGTTGAGCCAGACGCGGCCGATGCCGTCACGCACTTCGAGCTCGAGCGTCGAATAGGCCATGGTAGCGTGCTGGAGGACGCGGCGAGGAAAGTTCGAATGATAGTGGAAAGAACGACGCCGGGTCCGCGATACCCGCAACGGCGGCGACTGATCGGCAAGCCCTGTCATCCCCGCGGAAGCGGGGATCCACGGAAGCTTCGATGGAACGCCGCATAAATTCCCGCTTGCGCGGGAATGACGGCGGGCTAGTACGACTTCGGCAGCCGCAGCACCTTCTCGGCGATGAAGCAGAGAATGAGATGCGGGCTCACCGGCGCGATGCGCGGGATCCAGGCCTCGCGCATGTACCGCTCGACGTGATACTCCCGCGCGTACCCCATCCCGCCGTGCGTGAGGATCGCGGTCTCGCATGCGCGGAAGCACGCCTCGCCCGCGAGGTACTTGGCGGCGTTCGCTTCGGCGCCGCACGGCTTGCCCGCGTCGTACAGCGCCGCGGCCTTGTATGCCATCAGGTCGGCGGCCTCGAGCTCCATCCAGCACTTTGCCAGCGGATGCTGGATCGCCTGGTTCTGCCCGATCGGGCGGTCGAACACGATGCGCTCGTTCGCGTAAGCGGCGGCGCGCGCGAGCGCCGCGCGGCCGAGCCCCACCGCCTCGGTGGCGACGAGGATCCGCTCCGGATTCATGCCGTGGAGGATGCACTCGAATCCCTTGCCTTCCGCGCCGATGCGGTCGGCGATCGGCACCCGCAGCCCATCGATGAAAACCTGGTTCGAATCGACGCTCTTGCGACCCATCTTCTCGATCTCGCGCACCTCCACGTACCGACGATCGAGATCCGTGTAGAAGAGCGAGAGTCCGCCGGTGCCGTGTGCCGCCTCGATCGGCGTGGTGCGCGCGAGGAGCAGCACCTTGGTGGCGACCTGCGCGGTCGAGATCCAGAGCTTCTGGCCGGAGACGACGTAGTGATCGCCGTCGCGCACGGCGCGCGTCTTGAGCCGGCGCGTGTTGAGCCCCGCGTCCGGCTCGGTCACCGCGAAGCACGCCCGGTCCGCGCCGGCGATGAGCGGCGGCAGCCAGCGGCGCTTCTGCTCCTCGGTGCCGAACACGACGACTGGGTGCAGGCCGAAGATGTTCATGTGCACCGCCGAGGCGCCGGAGAATCCGGCGCCCGAAGCCGCGATCGTCTGCATCATGAGCGCGGCCTCGGTGATGCCGAGCCCCGCACCGCCCTGCGCCTCGGGCATCGCGATGCCGAGCCACCCGGCGTCCGCGAGCGCCCGGTGAAAATCCTCCGGGAACCCGCCGTCGCGATCCTTGCGCAGCCAGTAGTCCGCGTCGAAGGGCGCGCAGAGCCGCTCGATCGCGTCGCGGATCTGCTCCTGCTCCGGTGTGAACGAGAAATCCACGCTCAGTACGGCATCATGCGGATTCGGCGGTCGGCCGGGCCGCGGCGCCGGTTTGCAGCAGCGCGTCGATCTCGCGGTCCGCGTAGCCGGCCTCGCGCAGCACCTCCACCGTGTGCTCGCCGAGCAACGGGGCGGGAACGACGGGACCGATCGGCGTGCCCGACCACGAAGTCGGGTTGCCCATGGTCCGCAGGCGCCCCTCGGTCGGATGCTCCTCGGTGAAGATGAATCCGGTCGCCTGCAAGTGCGCATCGGCCGCGAGATCGGCGGGCGAATTCGCCGGCTGGTTGGGGATGTCCGCTGCGTCGAGCAGCGCACGCCACTCGGCGGTGGTGCGCGTGCGCATGACCTCCGCCACGTAGGCATACACCTCCGCGATGTGCGCCGCGCGCGCCGAAAGCGTCGCGAAGCGCGCATCCTCCACGAAACGCTCGGGCTCGCCGATCGCGGCGAAGAAGCTCTTCCACTGCTTGTCGTTGTACATCAGCGCGCACAGATAGCCGTCGCGGGTCGCGTACGGCCTGCGATAGGCAGTGAGGAGCCGCGCGTAGCCGGCGTCGCCGAGCGGCGGATCGAACGTGAGCCCGCCCATGTGATCGCCCAGCACGAACTGGGTCACTGCCTCGAACATCGGCACCTCGACCAGCTGCCCCGTGCCGGTTTTCTCGCGCGCGTAGAGCGCTGCGGAAACGGCGTAAGCGGCATGCAGGCCCGTGAGACGGTCCGCCAGCGTGACGGGCGTGTAGCAGGGCTCCGGCGCGCCGTAGGCCTGCATCAGCGCGGGGATGCCGGTGGCGCCCTGGATGAGATCGTCGTAGGCGGGCTTCGCGGCGTAGGGCCCGCGCTGCCCGAAGCCGGTGCAGCTCACGTAGATGAGCCGCGCGTTCCGCGCGGCGAGCGCGGGGTGGTCGAGGCGCAGGCGTCGCATCGCTTGCGGTCGCACGTTCGTGATGAACACATCCGCCGCGCTCGCCATCCGCGCGAGCGCCTCGCGTGCCGCAGGTTGCTTGATGTCGAGCACGATGCTGCGCTTGCCGCGGTTCGCGTGCAGGAAGATGTGGCCCATGCCCGGATGACGCATCGGGCCCACGTGCCGCATGTAGTCGCCTTCCGGCGACTCGACCTTGATGACGTCCGCGCCGAGGCCGGCAAGGATCTGCGTCGCGAACGGCGCCATGATGATGCTGGTGAGATCGAGTACCCTCACCCCCGCCAGAGGTCCGCTCATCGTGGACGTCGACATCCCGTGATCGCGGCACGTACCGCGGGAGCAAGTTTATCAGGCCGAATCGATGCGCAAGCCCGAACTCGACGCGGCGGACGTGCGGCGCCTTGCGATCGGTGTGCTCGCCGTCTGCACCGCGCTGAACTTCCTCTCGCGCGGGGTGAGCGACGCCTTTGCGGTGTTCCTGCTGCCCCTCGAGCAGGAGTTCGGTGCCGACCGTGCGACGCTGACCGGCATCTATTCGATCTACATGCTGGTCCACGGTCTTGCCGCGCCGGCGGTCGGCATGGCGTTCGATCGACTCGGCCCGCGGGTGGTGTACGCGGGCGGCCTGGCTTGTTACGGCATCGCGTACATCCTCGCCGGCAGCATCGGCGCGCTGTGGCAACTCTACCTGCTCGCCGGACTGGCGGGCGGCATTGCCGCCGCGGCGATCGGGATGGTGCCGGCTTCGGGCCTGGTGAGCCGCTGGTTCCGCGCACACCTGTCGACCGCGATGGGTGTGCTCTACGCAGCGCTCGGAACGGGCCTGCTCCTGTTTGCGCCGGTCACGCAATGGCTGATCGACTCGTTCGGCTGGCGCGGCGCATACCGCGCGCTGGGCGCGAGCATGCTGGTCCTGCTTCCGGTGCTGCTCGTCCTTCCCTGGGGCCGGATGGCGGCCGGTCACCCGGACTACGCGGCGAGCGGGATCCGGCGCACGGCCCACGGCGCCGCGTGGACGCTCTCCCGCGCCCTCCGCACCGCGGCTTTCTGTGCGCTCTTCGGGGTCATGTTCGTCACCTCAATGAGCACGTACGCCATCAACGTCCAGGTGGTCGCCTATCTCGTGGAGATCGGCTTTTCGCCGCTTCGCGCCGCGTCGGTGTACGGCTTCGTGGGAATGCTGTCGGTCGTCGGCATGCTGGGCGCAGGCGTGGCCGCCGGGCGATTCGGCGAGCGTGCGGTGGCGACGTTCGCCTATGCGTGCTCGATTGCGGGCATCGTGGCGCTCGCGCTCCTCGAGGCCGCGCCGTCGCAGGCGCTCCTCTTCGCGTTCGTCGCGCTGTTCGGCACGGTCGCGGGCTCGCGCGGCCCGCTGGTGGCGGTGCTCTCCGCGCGGCTCTTCTCGGGCGGCGGCATGGGCGCGATCTACGGCGCGATCGTCCTCGGACTCGGCCTCGGCGGGGCGGTGGGATCGTGGGGCGTCGGCGTGCTGCACGATCTCACCGGCGGCTATCGCGCGGGCTTCGCGCTGGGCGCGTCGGGCGCGGTGGCCGGCATCGTGCTTTTCTGGTGCGTCGGCGCGCTGTCGGGGCGCGGCGCCCGCTAGCCTCGATCAGGGACCGAAGCGCTTCGCCACTTCCTCGAGCATCACCTCGGTCGCGCCCCCGCCGATGGAGAGGATGCGCGCGTCGCGCACCAGGCGCTCGATCGCCGTCTCGCGCATGTAGCCCATCCCGCCGTGGAACTGCTGGCAGGTGTAGGTCGCCTCGTTCGCCAGCTCACCGGCGAAGGCCTTCAGCATCGAGACTTCGCGCACGCAGTCGCGCCCCTGGCTCATGAGCCATCCGCAGTGGTAGAGAAGCTGGCGCGCCGCTTCGTTCTTCGCCTGCAGCATCGCGAGGCGGTGGCGGATCGTCTGCTTGTCGAAGAGCGGCGCGCCGAACGCCTTGCGGTTCATCGTGTGCTCGAGCGCGAGGCGGATGGCCTGCGTGGCATGCCCGACCGCCATCGCGCCGAGCACCACGCGCTCGTTCTGAAAGTTGCGCATGATCGCGTAGAAGCCGCCGCCCTCCTCGCCGAGGAGATTCTCCGCCGGGATGCGGCAGTCCTCGAAGACGAGCTCGGCCGTGTCCGACGAAAGCCAGCCCTGCTTCTTCAGCGCGCGGCCGACGCGAAAGCCCGGAGTGCCCCGCTCGACGATGAACATGGAGAGGCCGCGCGACCCCCGGCCGGCGGAGCCGGCATCGGTGTCGGAGCGCGCCGCCACGAAGTACAGGTCGCCGTGCACGCCGTTGGTGATGAACATCTTGGTGCCGTTCAGCACCCACGAGTCGCCGTCGCGCCGCGCGCGCGTGCGAATCGCCGCGACGTCCGAACCGGCGTCCGGCTCGGTGACCGCGATCGCGGTGATCAGCTCGCCCGCGACGACCTTGCGCAGATAGCGGTCGAGCTGCGCCTTGGAGCCCGCGTGCACGAGGTGCGGTCCCGCCATGTCGGTGTGCACCAGCACGGTGACGATGAACCCGCCGAAGGTCGACTGCGAGAGCGCCTCGGCGAACACGACGTTGGTGAGCGGATCGGCACCGGCCCCGCCGTACTCCAGCGGCGCGGTGATCCCGAGAAAGCCCACGCGCCCCATCTTGCGCAGCACCTCGCGCGGGACGTGGCCCTGCTCCTCCCACGCCTCGGCCACCGGCTCCACCTCGTTCGCGATGAAACGCGCCACCTGCTCGCGGAGCGCTTCGTGCTCGGGGGTGACGTAGATCGATTCGGCTGGCACGGAAGAAAAAGCGTCAGTCATCCCCGCGCAGGCGGGGATCCAGTCAGCTCTTGAGCGCTCTCGGGGTGGATTCCCGCTTGCGCGGGAATGACGTTTACCCGCACGGGCCTCCTAGCAGCGATTGGCCTTGAAGTACTGGGTCGCGCGTTCGTTGCCGTTTCCGGCGGCGCGCTCCCACCACGCGCAGGCGCTCTTGACGTCGCGCGGCGCGTTCTCCGCGTTCCACGAGTAAATCCCGAGATTGAGCTGGGCCTGCGCGTCGCGCTGATCGGCGGCGCGCGACCACCACTTGACGGCCGCCTCCGGGTCGCGCGGCACGCCGAGGCCCTTGTCGTAGATCGCCCCGAGCGTGAAAAGCGCGTCGACCCAGCCGTCCTTTGCGGCGACCTCGAGCCACTTGCGGCCTTCCTCGGGATTCTCCGGCACGCCGCGCCCGCTCAGGAGCGCGGTGCCCACCACCGCCGCCGCCCGGGTGTTGCCCGCTTCGGCGAGCGGCTTCAAGAGCGCGATCGAACCGGCCATGTCGCCCGCTTGCTCCCGCTTCAGCGCCTCCTGCAGCTCGGGCGGGGCCTTGAGCGGCAGAAAGCGCAGGCTCTCCAGAAACCGTCCGCCCGCCTTCGTGAGCACGTCGCTCAGCGCGCCTTCGCCGCCGCGCTCCGAGTACGCCACGTCCACCAGGCGGTCGGGCTCGTCCGGATGCACGCAGGTGAGGCCGCGGAATTGCATCATGACGTTCTCGTTGCCCTTCTCGCCGCGATCGACGGCGCGTATCGTGTACCGGGAGCACGGTTGGCCGCGATGCTCGACCGGAGCCTCCTCGTGGCCGAGCTTCGTGAGCCGTTTGGCGCCGAGTCCCGTCTCGCGTCGCGCACGCATGTGCTCGGAGAGCTCGCGCGAACTCTTGAATGCCTTTCCGGGACGCAGCGTCAGCACGACAAAGGCCCAGGTGCGCTCCGGCTTCAGGACCTGCTTGCCGATCGCCGCTGACTCGCCGGTGCGGATCTGGCTGTAGAGCTCATCGAGCTCCGGGGCGTTGACGACGAAGCCCGCGAAAGGCCAGGGCGCGCCGGGGTTCGCGACCGGGTTGGCGAGCGGGGCCTGGTACTGCGCCCCGGAGAAGCTCGGCAGCAGCAGGCCGATCAGAAGAATCAACGTACATCGATGCACGAAGGGTCCTCTCCCGGATCCGGTTACATTCGGAACACGCCGAAACGCGTTGCTTCGATCGGCGCGTTGAGCGCCGCGGAAATGCCGAGGCCGAGCACGCGGCGCGTGTCCTCCGGCGCGATCACGCCGTCGTCCCACAGGCGAGCGGTTGCATAATAGGGATGACCCTGGCGGTCGTACTGTTCGAGGATCGGCTGCTTGAAGGCCTCCTCCTCCTCCTTCGGCCACGTGCCGCCCTTCGCCTCGATCGCGTCGCGCTTCACCGTGGCGAGCACCGAGGCCGCCTGCTGCCCGCCCATCACCGACACGCGCGCGTTCGGCCACATCCAGAGGAAGCGCGGGCTGTAGGCGCGTCCGCACATCGCGTAGTTGCCCGCGCCGTAGGAGCCGCCGATGATTACCGTGAACTTCGGCACCCGCGCGCAGGCGACCGCAGTGACCATCTTGGCGCCGTCCTTCGCGATTCCGGTGCTCTCGTACTTCTTGCCGACCATGAAGCCGGTGATGTTCTGCAGGAAGACGAGCGGGATGCCGCGCTGGCTGCACAGCTCGATGAAATGCGCCGCCTTCATCGCCGACTCGGAGAAGAGGATGCCGTTGTTGGCGACGATCCCGACCGGGTAACCGAAAATGTGCGCGAACCCCGTCACGATCGTGGTGGCGAACCGCGCCTTGAATTCGTCGAGCTCGCTCGCGTCCACGATCCGCGCGATTACCTCGCGGACGTCGTACGGCTTGCGGTTGTCGGTCGGGATGACTCCGCCGAGCTCTTCGGGCGAATAGACCGGTTCGCGCGGCGGTACCATGTCGAGCGTGACCTGCTTGCTCAGATTCAGGTGCGCGACGATGCGCCGCGCGATGGTGAGCGCATGCGCGTCGTTCACCGCGAAGTGGTCCGCGACCCCCGAGACGCGCGTGTGCACGTCCGCCCCGCCGAGCTCCTCGGGAGTCACCACTTCGCCGGTGGCTGCCTTCACGAGCGGCGGTCCGCCGAGAAAGATCGTCCCCTGCTCCTTCACGATCACGGCCTCGTCGCTCATGGCCGGCACGTAGGCGCCGCCTGCCGTGCACGACCCCATTACCACCGCGATCTGGGCGATCCCCGCCGCGGACATGTTCGCCTGGTTGTAGAAGATGCGGCCGAAGTGCTCGCGGTCGGGGAACACCTCGTCCCAGGTGGGCAGGTTGGCCCCGCCGGAGTCCACCAGATAGATGCACGGCAGCCGGTTCTGCGCGGCGATCTCCTGCGCGCGCACGTGCTTCTTCACCGTGATCGGAAAGTAGGTGCCGCCTTTTACGGTGGCGTCGTTCACGACGACCATACATTCGCGCCCCGACACGCGGCCGATGCCGGTGATCACCCCGCTGCAGGGCGCGTCGTTGTCGTACATGCCGTACGCCGCGAGCTGCGAGAGCTCGAGAAACGGCGAGCCCGGATCGAGCAGCGTGCGCACGCGCTCGCGCGGCAGCAGCTTGCCGCGCGCGACGTGCCGCGCGCGCGCCGCCGCGCCGCCGCCCAGCGATACTTCCGCCACGCGCTCGCGCAGATCGGCGACCAGCCGGTTCATCGTGGAGTGGTTCTCGCGGAACTCCGCGGAGCGGTTGTTCAGGGCAGTCTTGATGGCGGGCATGGGGTACCGGCAGATCCGAGCTTCCCGGGTCGGGCCGGTCATTGTAGCCGAGCGTTAGGGCCCGCCGACGTGGAGAAGGTCCGCCCGACTGCATTCGGGTGCCGCGCCGCGGCTGCTGCGCCGTTCGGCTAGACTTGCAAGCTTGCGAGGGATTATTTGGTGGCTTCCTACCTGGGCTGGATCCTCGTCGCCTACGGCGTCCTGGTCGCGCTCTTCTACACTTTCGTTATTCTCCGGATCGTCCGGATGTTCGCGCGAGCCCCCCGGGTTCGCGACGGGCTTGCGCAGGCGGTTCCCGACTCCGGCTGGCCGCTCGTATCGATCGTCGTTCCCGCGCACAACGAGGAGCGCGTCATCGCAGCTTGCGTGACGAGCCTGCTCGCGAGCGACTACCCCGAGCTCGAGATCATCATCGTCCCGGATCGCTGCAGCGACCGCACACTGGAGATCCTGCGCCCGTTCGCCGCGCGCGATCCGCGCCTGCGCATCGTCGAGAACGCCGCGTGCCCGCCCGACTGGGCCGGAAAGTGCAATGCGGCGCGCGTCGGCGCCGAAGTGGCCCGTGGGCAGTATCTGCTCTTCACGGATGCCGACGTCCGGTTCGATCCCGCGCTAGTGCGGGCGGCGCTGGGATTGCTGCGCCGGGACGGGCGCGGGCTGCTCTCGCTCCTCCCCCGAGTCGTAGCGGACACCTGGTACGAGCGTATCGTGCAGCCGATCGCGGCCATGACGCTGATGCAGATGTATCCGATCGACAAGGTCAACCGCGAGTACCGCAGGCGACCCTTCGCGAACGGACAGTTTCTGCTGTTCGAGCGCAGCGTCTACGAGCGCATTGGTGGACACGCCGCGACGAAGCACGATCTGCTCGAGGACATCGCGTTCGCGCGGCTGGTCGAGGCGAACGGCGCCCGGGTCGGGCTGGCGGTGGCCGCGGACATGCTCGAGGTGCACATGTATTCCTCGTTCACCGCGTTGCAGGCGGGCTGGAAGCGGATATTCATCGAAGCGAGCCGGCGGCGCGTGCGGCGGCTGCGTGAGAAGGCGCTGCTCGTCCTGTCGCTGGGTGTCGGCACGCCCGTCGCGCAGATCGGGATGCTCGCCGCGGGAGCCGTAGCCGGCGGCGCGACGCTCGACTGGGCGGTCGCCGTGGTCGCATGGGGCGTGGCGGCGCAGACCCTGGCGCTCGCGATGGTCTACCGCATCTGCCGGTCGCGGATGCGCGACGTCGCATTGAGCCCGGTGGGCGCGGCGCTCGTCGCCCGCATGCTCTGGCAGGGCGCGGAGGACCTCGCGGAAAGGCGTCCGGTGCGCTGGGGCGGACGCGAGTACGAGCTGATCCCCGAGGACTGAGTCCCGGCACAGCGGACGAGCAGCGATGAAACGGATTCTGGTTACCGGCGGCGCAGGGTTTCTCGGCTCGCACCTCTGCGGGCGGCTCCTCGCGCACGGCCACGACGTGTTGTGCGTCGACAATTTCTACACCGGGAACAAGCAGAACATCGGGGATCTGCTCGAGCACCGCAATTTCGAGGTTCTGAGGCACGACGTCACCTTTCCGCTGTACGTCGAGGTCGACGAGATCTACAACCTGGCCTGTCCGGCGGCCCCGGTGCACTATCAGTTCGATCCGGTGCAGACGACCAAGACCTCCGTGCACGGGGCGATCAACATGCTCGGCCTCGCCAAGCGCCTGCGTGCGTCGATCCTGCAGGCGTCGACCAGCGAGGTGTACGGGGATCCCGAAGTGCACCCGCAGCCGGAGGAGTACTGGGGCCGGGTGAATCCGATCGGCGTGCGGTCGTGCTACGACGAAGGCAAGCGCTGCGCCGAGACGTTGTTCTTCGACTACCGCCGCCAGCATCGACTGAGCATCAAGGTGGCACGCATCTTCAACACCTACGGCCCGCGCATGCACGTCAACGACGGCCGCGTCGTGTCGAACTTCATCGTGCAGGCACTGCGCAACGCGCCGATCACGATCTACGGCGACGGCAGCCAGACCCGCTCCTTCTGCTACGTCGACGACATGGTCGATGGGCTCGAGCGGCTGATGGCGACGCCCGACGAGGTGACCGGGCCGATCAATCTCGGCAACTCGACCGAGATCACCGTACGACAGCTCGCCGACCAGGTGATCACGCTGACCGGCTCGCGCTCGGTGATCGAGCATCGCCGGCTGCCGGACGACGATCCGAAGCAGCGCCAGCCCGACCTTTCCCGGGCCATGGCGACGCTCGGCTGGGCACCGAGCACTTCGCTCGATGCGGGGCTCGAGAAGACGATCGCGTACTTCGAAGCGCTGCTTGCGAGCGGGCGGGCGCTTCCCGACCTGTCGCGCAGGGCGGCCGAGTAGTTTCTGCCCGCTTGCGCAGGCCTCAGGGCCGCGGGCAATCGCGCGGCGTGATGCCGTTCTCCTTGGCGTAGCGCGCGGCCGAGGCCTCGATCATCGGCCGCACCAGATCCTGGTCCGAAGAGATCCAGTCGGAAATGGCTATCCACCTGGCTCCGTCCCATTGCAGGAACTTCACCTGGCCGCCGCCCTCGTGGTCGAGACAGCTGGTCTTGAGCGGCTGCATGAAACCGGTCGCGCCCATGGCCTTCAACCGGGCGGCGTCGATGTTCAAGTGCTCGAGCGCCCACTGGATCTGCTCACCGGTCATCGGCGTGCCTTTGCCGAACCGTTCCTGCGCCGTGCGGATGGCCTCGGCGGTGACGATTCCCAGCACCACGCCGCGGTTGTAGTAGATCGAGCCGATGCGTCCCTTGTCCTCCATTTCGCCCTGGCCCTTGCCGTACACGTGCCTGAGGATGTCCTGGATGATCGGGTAGTCACGCCCGCCGACGTTGAATCCGGCGGCGATGTAGCCCTTCGCCGCGCTCCCCGCCGGGATGGTGTCCTCCTCCGCGCCCGCCCACCACACGCCAACGATGCGATCCCGCGGGTAGTTGACTCGCGCCGCCGTCTTGAGCGCAGTCGGGTTCATCACGCCGAAGCCGCGCAGGATGACCCAATCGGGCCGGATCTGCCGGATCTGCAGCCACTGCGACTGCTGCTCGTTCCCGGGATGCGGCACCGGTATGTGGGTGACCTGGAAGCCGTAGCGTTTCGCCTGTGCCTCGAGCACGGGGATGGTCTCCTTCCCGTAGGCCGAGTCGTGATAGAGGTTCACGATCTTCTTGCCCCGCAGCTTGTCCATCCCGCCTTCTCTCATCCCCATGAACCGGATCTTCGCGGTGTTCTGGCTCCAGTAGTTGGTGATAAGCGGAAACACGTACGGGAACACCCGCCCGTCGGAGGCGTCCGTGCGTCCATAGCCGATCGAGACGAGCGGAATCTTGTCCGCGGTGCCCTTGTCGATGAGCGCGTAGGTGATTCCGGTCGAGGCCGGATGAATCATCGTCGCGCCGGTCGGGCCCTTACTCTTCGACCGCTCGTAGCATTCGATGCCACGCGCGGTGTTGTACTCCGTTTCGCATTTTTCCCAGGTGATCCGGACCCCGTTGATGCCGCCGTCGCGGGTGTTCAGCATCGTGAGGTAGTCGATCATCCCGCCCCCGGTCCCGGTGCCCGCCGCAGCGTACGGCCCGACCCAGAAGAAGTTGATGGGGACGAACTGCTCTTTCGCCTGCCCGTGAGCGAGCCCGGCAGCGAGGATCATCGCCGTGGTTGCGAGCAGCGTCGCCGAGGTCTTGCGGAGTCGTGATGCGAGTTGGCGCGCCATATTGTCTCCTCGCTGAGCATGGCGGCGCCGCGTCGCCGCGGGGGGAGTGACCGGGAGTTTTTCTCGGGGGGTACCGCCCGAATATAGCGCAATCGCCAGCCGGGCTCTTACTGTGCCGGCGTCCTCTGCTCGACTCCGAACAGCAGCTCGATATACGAGCGCAGCTGTCGGATCTGCTGGGCCAGGATCTTCGGGTCGTCGAAAAGCTTCGACGTGACCATGCCGCCTTCGACGACCACGTTGAGCATGTCGCCGATCGCATCGTAGTCGGGCGCGACGCGCGGCGGGCGGGTCTTCGCCGCAATGCGCAACTTGGCCGCGAGCTCCCGCCGCCAGACTGCGAAGGCGTCGCGGCTTTTGGCGAGCGTCTCCGGTGTCATGAGTTCATTCTGGTAGAGGAAAGAGGCGATCAGGCAGCCCGGGTGTGGCGCTTCGAGCGCATCGAACAGCTCCTCGAAGAGCCCCAGGGTGATCAGCACCTGCTGCAGGGGATCGGAAGTGAGCTTTTCCGCCCGGCGCAGCGTCATGTCCAGCACCTGATTCTCGGTGGCGATGTAGCGCTCGAATAGCGCCCGGGCAAGCTCGTCCTTCGATTTGAAGTGATGGAAGAACGCGCCCTTCGTGACCCCGGTGCGCTCGAGGATCTGGTCGAGCGAGGTCGCGGCATAGCCCTGCCTGAGGATCATGTCGTGGGCCGTTTCCAGGATCCGCTCCCGGGTGGATGGACCTTCCTTAGCCATGGCGCGTTCGCATACCAATCAGTATGTTCAATGGGGAGAAATTATAGACTATCGTTGAACAATTTTGGTGAATATGCACATTTTCAGACGCGTTCATTGACATACTGTTCGGTATGTGTAAGATACCGACCAGTCGGTATGTTGTTCGGATTGGCACTTTCCCACCCCAAAGGAGCGTCCCATGCTGCTGCAACTAGCTGATTACTACCCGTTACTCTTCCTCGCGCCCCTCCTGGTGGTCGAGCTCTTTCGGCGGGCGCGCCCTTACACGGCGCCGCGCGGCTGGAAACTGCGTGCGCTCGTGGTCTCGCTCGCGGTGTACGGCGCAACGATGGCAGTGGGCCTCCTCTGGGGCCAGCTGCTTCCCGAGTGGAGCCTTATCGACGGTGCCGCCCTGGGCACGTGGGGCGGCGCGCTTGCGGGCATCCTCGCGTACGAGCTCGCGCACTACTGGTATCACCGCGCGGCCCACGAGTGGAACTGGTTGTGGCGCCTCGCGCCGGGCGCCGGCGCGAGGACTCGCGAGCTCGAAACTCAGTTCTGATGGAGGCACCCATGACGACCTATCGCAACGCCCTGCCGCAGCTCGACGGCACGCCGTTCGTCACCGACGGCGGCCTCGAGACCACGCTGATCTTTCACGACGGGATGGAGCTGCCGTACTTCTCGTCGATCGTCCTCCTGAAGGACGCGGCCGGCCGCGAGCGGCTGCGCCAGTACTTCCGGCGCTACACGGCTATCGCGGAAAAGCACGGCGCCGGTTTCGTATTCGAGAGTCCCACCTGGCGCGCGAGCGCCGACTGGGGCGAGAAGCTCGGCCTCACGCCGGCCGAGCTCACGAATCTCAATCGCGCGGCGATCGAACTTCTCGCGGAGCTCCGCGACGAAGCGACGGGGGCACCCGGGGCAATGGTCCTCAGCGGCTGCCTCGGACCGCGCGGCGACGGCTACAACCCGGCGAGCCGCATGACCGTCGCCGAGGCCGAGCGTTACCACCGCCAGCAGATCGACATCTTCCATGACACCGATGCGGACATGGTGAGCGCGTTCACCATGAACTACACCGAAGAGGCGATTGGCATCACGCGGGCGGCGCAGAAGGCGGGCATGCCGGTGGCCATTTCGTTCACGGTAGAGACCGACGGCCGCCTGCCCACCAAGGAGCCGCTCGAGGCGGCCATCGCCAGCGTGGAGGCGGCCACCGATCGTGGCCCCGCCTACTACGGCATCAACTGCGCGCACCCCACCCACTTCCTGCACGTGCTCGACGAGGGCGCGCGCTGGCACGACCGCATCTGCGGCATCCGCGCCAACGCTTCCACCCGGAGCCACGCGGAGCTCGACGAAGCGACCGAGCTCGACGCCGGTGATCCGGAGGAGCTGGGCGCGCAGCACCGCACGGTGAGGAAACGCCTCGCCAACCTGGCCGTGTTCGGCGGCTGCTGCGGCACCGACCATCGCCACGTCGCGGCAATCTGCGCGGCCACGCTCTAGAACCTGCCGCGAGACGCGATTGCGATGAGCAGGGCTTCGTGCGGCGCGTTTGACCTGACGCGCCGCGCGAACCCGGGCCGCGGCTACGCGGGAGCCCGATACCCGAGTCCGACTGTGGCGTAGACTAAACTTCGTTGGGCAAACTCCGCGCTGGCCGGAACCCGGCTTGCCGTGACTTGGAGGTGTCCCGATGAGCGCTGACCGCCCGCTTGCCTCGGTTTCGAGCTACCCCTTGCTCGACGCACTACGCGAGCGGCGCTCCCGCCGATTCTGCGCCGGCATGCGCATGGAGGCGGGCCCGCTTTCGTACCGCAGTGGGCAAGCGCCGATGCGCCTGACCGAGGCAGAAGAGGCGCTACTCGCCTTCGCGGCCTGTGGGGTGACCGGGCACGCGCTCGCCGATCTCGCCTACGGACCCGCGCAGGGCGGCACGATCCTGGCCGGATTCCTGGGCCGCACGGTCGCGAGCGGCGACGCGTTGCACACCGTGTCGGTGTTCGTGACCAATCACGACGCAACCTATCTTCTCAAGCGGCCAAGAGATTTCTCGCGCGAGGAGTTTCCCGAGGTGGTCGCGCTCGCGCGCAGCGGCGAGTTCACCGAGCTCTACCGCAGGAGCCGCGTGAAGATTCGCGGCGGGCGCGTGAGCCCACCGCTCAAGCCGCTCTACAACCTAAACGTCAACCACTGGTCGCTCTACGATCCCGCGGGCACCTATTTCATTCCTGTGAACGAGCTGACCCACCTCTACATCAACGGGGTGCTGGAGATCCTCGACGCGCACATCGGCGCGTTCATCGTCGACGAGCGCGCCGGGTTCCGGCCGGCAGGCATTGCGCGCTTCGCGCGCAGCCGCGGCGGCTTCCTGCGCGACGATCCGCGCGACGAGATGACGCTCACGATCCAGCAGCTCGACAGCCTCGTGACCGAGTTCGTGACGATCGAGCAGGGCATGGTGTTGCAAAACCTCGCGCTGATGGCCCAGGCGATGGGGCTCGGCGGCTTCCCCCATTGGGCCGCGCATCCGTTCGGGTGGCTCGCGGCGCTCGGCTTTCGCACGCAATCGATTCCCGCTACCCGTTACCTCGCCATGAATCCCCTGCTGCGATTCGTCGCGCGCGCGTTGCGACGCGACGTTCCGGTCGCCCACGCCGTGGGACTCGAGCTGGACGGCGCGCCCTTGC
>JBFJOO010000056.1:0-28991 GCA_041617635.1 Burkholderiales bacterium
CGTCGTGATCCTGCTTGATTCGATCACGCGCCTGGCGCGGGCCTACAACACCGTGGTGCCGGCGTCCGGGAAGGTGCTGACCGGCGGCGTCGACGCGAACGCCCTGCAGCGCCCGAAGCGCTTCTTCGGCGCGGCGCGCAACGTCGAGGAAGGCGGCAGCCTCACCATTCTCGCGACCGCGCTGATCGACACCGGCTCGCGGATGGACGACGTCATCTACGAGGAGTTCAAGGGCACCGGCAACCTGGAGATCCATCTCGACCGGCGGATGTACGAGAAGCGGCTCTTTCCGGCGATCAACGTCAACCGCTCCGGGACGCGCCGCGAGGAGCTTCTCGTCGAGCAGCCGATCCTGCAGAAGATCTGGATCCTACGCAAAGTCCTCTATCCCATGGACGACCTCGAGGCGATGGAATTCCTGCAGGACAAGATCCGCGCGACCAAGGGCAACGCGGACTTCTTCGACTCCATGCGCCGGGGCTGAGCCGCCCGGAAGCGGAGCGCTGCCGCGCACTCGACGGCCGATTCGCAGGTCCCGAAATTTCCGATCCGGCGTTGCTAGTTTGCGCGACCGCCGCACTTCTGGGATAATGCGCGTCCTTTCATAGGCTTGTAGCGACGTGTTGCACTCGTAGGCCGGTGCACGAGTGCCGTTCCACGCGAGACCAAGCCGACCAGCGCAAGGAAAGTGCATCGTGAAAGCAAAGATCCATCCGAAATACAGCGAGATCAAGGTGACGTGCAGCTGCGGCAACACGTTCGCGACCCGCTCCACTCTGGGCAAGGACCTGCACGTCGAGGTGTGCTCGGCCTGCCATCCCTTCTACACCGGCAAGCAGAAGATCGTCGACACCGCCGGCCGGGTGGAGAAATTCCGCCAGCGTTACGCGAGCACGCGCAAGAAGACCGCTACCGCTGCCTGATGCGCCGGATCCGGTGCTCGGGCTTACACGAGCGCTCGGCGCGCCTTGAATCCTGACCCGCGTTCCCCGGCATGGGCGCTCAGGTATGCGCCTAGCCTGAATGTCGTTGCGACCGACGTCGCGCTCGACCGCAGGCTGGAGATGTACGCGGCGCACGGCCTCACCGCTGTCGAGTACAGCTGCGCGGGACAGCCCGGCTGCGGACTCATGCGCCAGTCGCCGGCCGACGTGTCGGCATTACGCGCGAAGGTGGCAGCGCATGGGTTCGAGATGGGGACATTCGTCGCGAACCCGGGCAACGCGAGCGGCGCGGGTCTGTGCGACCCCCGGCAACGCGACGCGTTTCTTGCTGAACTCGCCAAGGCCATCGAGTACCGGAAGCTGCTCGGAAACCGCTTCTGCACCGTGCTGATAGGTCCGCAGCTCGACGGGTCCGCGCGCGATGTCCAGCGGGCGAGCGTCGTCGAAGGGCTGAAGCGCGCCGCCGACCTGGTCGCGCGGGTCGAACTCACCTGGGTCGTCGAGCCGGTCAACCGGATCGACGCGCCACGCTACTTCCTCGACGATTCGGACGAGGCGGCCGCAATCGTCACGGCCGTCGGCAGCGATCGCGTGAAGATGCTGTTCGACGTCTATCACCAGGGCATGTCGGGCGAGAACGTGGCCGAACGCATTGCGCGCCATCACGCCTGCATCGGCTACTACCAGCTCGCAGACGCTCCCGGCCGGCGTGAACCGGGAACGGGCACGCTCGCCTGGGCCGAGATCCTGCGTGCGATCCGCGCGACCGGTTATGGCGGCCCTGTCGGCCTCGAGCACTGGCTCTCGACGAGCGGTGAGGCCGGTCTCGCGGACTGCCTCGCGGCATATCGCGCCGCCGATCCGCGCACGGAAACGCCGAACGCGGATTGATCGCCACGCGCCGCTGAAAAGCGAAGACGCGGTGGGCGAGCGCCGCCGCGTCCTCCGCGGCTCCGTGGCGACTACCAGCGCTTCCAGTCGTCCCGGCGCCGCCCGCGGTCGCGATCCCTGTCGTGCTGCGCAACCGTCTCGGCAGCGGCGTGCGAGGCTTGCCACTTACGCCGCGCGTGGCCTACAGTGGCGTTGCGCGCGACGCCGATGCGTCACCGCCGGTGAAGGATGGCCGACCTATTCATCAGCTACGCACGGGAGGACCAGCCGCGGGTCGAGGCGCTCGTGGCCGCGATCGAGCGACGCGGCTGGTCGGTTTTCTGGGACCGGCAGATTCCCGCGGGCCAGACCTGGCGCGGCCACATCGGCGGCGCCCTGACCGAAGCCCGCTGTGTTCTCGTCGCCTGGTCCACGCATTCGGTCGCCTCGCGCTGGGTCATCGACGAGGCCGAGGAAGGGCAGCAGCGCGGCGCGTTGCTACCGGTGCTGCTCGACGCTGTCACGCCGCCCATGGGCTTCCGCGGCACGCAAGCGGCCGATCTGAGTGACTGGCAACCCGGGCAACGCGCGCCGGAGCTCGAGCGCCTGCTGGACGATATCGGCGTAAAGCTGGAGGCCGGTCCACGGCCCGCTCCTACACGCTCGACCCCCCGCACCCCGGTGCGTCGCGCAAGGACTTTCGTGTCCCGCGGAGCGCTCGGCGTGGCCGCCGCGCTCGCGCTGCTGCTGGCGATCGGCGCAGTCTATTGGGTTTTGGAGTCGCGATCGCCGAAAGACAGCCCGCGCCCGGCGGCCGACACAGCAAAAGGCCGGGTCGAGACGAAATCCGGCGCCTTCGAGTTCGTGAGGATCTCCGGCATGTATCTCTCGCAGGGCAAGCTTGCGGTACAAAAGTTCGGCGCGACCGCGGAGATCCCGCTCGCCACGGTCGCGAAGATCGACTTTCTCGGCGACAACCGGGTCAAAGTGCACTATGTGAGCGGCAAGACCGAGGACGCGGTGTTCGACTGTTACTGGAACACCCCGGTGACTTTCCACCTCGCCGATCAGGAAATCTACTACGGGGACTGCGCCGCGCTGCGCGGCGTCCAAGCCATCGCGTTCCATCACTGACGCGCCTGACGTCAGTCCGCGTTCGTCCGGACGGCCCGCAGGTAGGCATTGAAGCTCAGCCTCTCGGTATCGAGACTTCCGTAGAAGAAATTGACCAGCCAGCCCCGCTCGCTCGATTCGCGATCGGCCGTCCAGATGAAGGGCGCACTGCGCGGTGCCAGCAGCGGATCCATGTACAGCTCGTCTCGAGGGGCGGGCTGGACCAGGGACATCGCCTCCTCGAGGGTGGGCAACCGCCAGTCCGCATAGCCGGCAAAGACGCGCTGGTTCAGCGCCACGACGGCGTCCTCGGCTTGCGTCCGCGAATACCGCCGTTCACCGCCAACGCCTTGCCACATCAGCCGCGTCGCGGCATCTGCGATGACGGGCTGCTCATCGATGAGGCGGAGCTCGTAACGCGCACCCGGCCCTTGCCCTTGCGGATTGCGCACGCGGTCGTGCAAGCCGTGCTCGACCAGCATGAGGTGTGCGGCTTCCGGCGATACGATCGCAGGTTCGCTGCGCAGGCTGAGCGGTGGTGCCAGCCAGTCGGCGATCGGTCCGCGCAACGCCACGCCGAGGGCGAGTATCACCAGCCCGGCGGCGAGCCAGGCGAGGTAAGCGGGACGGCGCCAGCGGGGCGCACGCTTCAGCGCCGCGGCAACCACGCCGATCAGTCGATCGGCGTCCTCGTGAAAGCTGCTGTCCCGGATCTCGAAGGCCTGGCGCTGCGCGAGCTCGCCCAGTTCCTTTGGCAACGCGTCGGCCGATGGCATCGTCGCGCCGGCCACGAGCACGGGAATGATCAGGACGCCCCGGCCAAGCGCCTTCTCGATCTCCAGCCGCACGAAGTCCTGGGGGTCGTGCAATCGCCCCGCGTTGTCTGCGTCGAGCCAGTGCCGGCCGATCATGACGAGCATGACGTCGCATTGATCCAACGTGTCGTCCAGCACACGCGTGAAGTCCGAACCAGGCTTGATGTCCTCGATATCCATGAAGACGTGCCGACTGCCGAAGCGCTTGTCGAGCCGGTCGCAGAGCCTTCCGGCGTCCGCGCGGGCATCCTCGCGCCGATAGCTGATGAAGATATCGCTCATCAATCCAGTTTAGTCCAAGGCGCCAATGCGCAGACCAGCCTGCGCATCGCGTATATTGGGATACTAGAGGTCAGTCACTGCAAGAAATCTATCGCTGCCATGGGTACAGGTGGTACGGGGATCGCGTTCGAGGGCTGCGGGTGCCGTGCCGCGTTCCACGTCGGGGTGATGGAGTGGTTCGCGGAGCGCGGGTTTCAGCCCTCGGCCGTGGCCGGAGCAAGCTCCGGCTCGGTGATCGCGGCCGCCGTCGCGCTCGGCCGGATCGAGGCGCTGCGGCCCGCGTGGCAACGCCTGCTCGGCACCCCGGTGTTCCAGTGGCGCCGGGCGTTACGCGGGCGCTGGCCGTTCGCGATGACGGACATCGTCGGCAACGCCGCCCGCAGCCATTTCGAGGGCGCGTCGATGCATGAAGCGCGCCTGCCGCTCGCCATCGTCGTCACGCAGTGGCGCGGGCGCCGGCTCGTCCCGCGCGTCGTCACGCGCGCCGATCGCGTCCCCGTCGTGCGCGCCATCCTGGCCTCCTGCTATATCCCGGGACCTTACTCGCGCATGTTCACGATCGATCGCCGACCGTGCTTCGATGGCGCCTGGCTCGCCAGCGTTCCGCTGCAGGCGGCGCGCGATATCGGCGCCGAACGGGTCATCGCTTGCGTTGCCGATTTCGAGGGACGCATCCTGCGCGGCGCACTGTGGCGGCGCCGCGTGCCTGCGTCGGCGTTCGAGCAGCGCGTGCTGTCGCCGACCGAGCCGCTGCCGCTCGGGACCTTCGACTTCGACGCGCGACGCACTGCCAGGTGTTTCGCCATCGGTCGGGCGAGCGCCGCGCGGTTCGCATCCCAGAACGAGGGCTGGCTCGGCTAGGTGCTCGCCCGACCTCGCACCTAGGAAGACATCGCGCGGCGGATCTCCTCGACGCCGGGCGTGGCCGGGCGGTCATGCTCGCCCGCGAGCGCTTTGAACGCACTCTGCACGCGCTCGTTGAATGCCGTCCAATCGGACTGCGCGTGGAATTGCTCGCTCGCCGCTTCGCGGATCGCGTCGACTTGCAAGCGCAGCGCCTCGTGGAACGGCTCCGGCAAGTCGCCGCGCGCGACCACCTCGACCGCTTCGAGGAGCCGGAGCGACACCGCGAGGTTGCCGCTGGCCGCTTGCCGGATCTGGTTGAATGCCGCCTCCACGATGCCACCGTAGGTGAACGGATCGGTCACCAGGCGCACCCGGCCGCCAGCGTCGCGCACATAGCGTGACGGGAGCGCCCGGCCCGCGAGCACCGAGAGCGCAGCCGCAAGCCGATCGATGCAGTTCATCGCCGTGTACGGATCGTTGATTCCGGGCGAGAGCGCCCGCAGGGCCACCTCGACCAACTGGTGCACCACGAACTCGGGATCCTGGGTCGACGTGCGCTCTGGTCCGGTGAGGATCGAGCGAGCGATGCGCGCGGCAAGCTCTTCGTCGACGCGCCCTGCCGGAACGGCGAAAGCGAGCGGCCGCCCCGCAATCACGAAGTGCCCCGGCCGACACACGACGCGGATCACGAAGTCCCCCGCTTCGGCGAGCGCCACCAAATCCGGCGTGCTGATGGCTTCCACATAGCCCGAGCGCGCCGCAACGATCGTCCGTGCCGCCTGCTCGTCGTTTTGCATCGCGCGGTCGTCGTCGGACTCCTCGTCGTCCGGCGTGCGCCTCGCGGGTGCGTCGGCGCGCTCCGGAAAGCTCCTGCGCAGCGCGCGCTCCAGGCTGCGGGCAACGTCGTCGATGACATGCCCCGCCTGCACGAATCGTGAGACGTGATCGATGAAATAGAACAGCAGGGCGAACGCCAGGACGCCGAGCACCAGCCCGCCAGCGACCGCGGACTGCGGCACGAACAACCGGTCCGCGTCGGCGCGCACCGCGGCAAGCGTGATCAGGCAGTACACGAAGGTGCCGACGAACGTGCCCATGACCACTTGCGTTGCGTTGTGGCGCATGAAATTGCGCAGCAGACGCGGCCCGAACTGCGCCGACGCCGTGCTCAGCACGACCATCGTGATGGAGAACACCAGGGCCGCGACGGTGATCGCCGACCCGGCTATGGTGGAGAGCAGCGCGCGCGCGCCCTCCGGGCCGGTGAGATCGATGCGATCCAGCCCGGCGATGCCGCGCGTCTGCACGGCCGCGTCCCCGGCGATGAGCGCCGCGGCGAGCGCGCTGGCGGCGGCGACAAGGAGGCCAGGCACGAACCAGTAGCTCGTGCGCACTCGCGCCCAGCGTTGCAAGATGCGCGCTTTCATCGCCGCGCAACCCACGCGATCGTGCCCGACGCCGTCACTGCATCGCCCATGTTCGGACCGTCCGCTCCTCGATCGTAGAAAGACCAGGTCCGCGACCGCGAACCCGAGTGCTGCCAGAGCCGCGCCTATCTTAACCCGCACCCCATCCGGCCGTTCGAGGGTGCGCGCGGGCGTTCGTCGGCAAGCTCTCGGCCTTCGCGTCAACTATCCCCATGTCTTGTGAGCGGCGGGCCCGTCGGCTCGAGGGTGTCCACCGCCGCGACCGGCGCCATCATGCGCATGCGGTCCGCGCGCTCGTCGGTGATGACGATCGCCGGGGGGGGATTCGAGCAGCGCACAGGCGCGAGCGCTCGAGTGGCCAGTGTCATCGTCCGTGGCACCGATTACAAGGGTTACGGTCCCGGGAGTGAGACGGATGACGGTGGGGTTTAGAATTCGCTCCATGACCCCGATGTTCCGCCCGATCCTGGTCGCGGCTGCATGCCCCTGGTCGGGCCCGTGCTCTGCCCGCGCGAGCGCGTCGCGCCCGCACTCGCGCCTGAATATCCTCGAATAGCGGCGCATCGTGCAGAGCTGGTTCCGCCGCCGAATTCCGCTGCCGCTCACCGGCTGGCCGCTCGCCGTGCTCGGTACGGCGTTCCTCGTGCCCGGCATCTTTGGCCACGATCCGTGGAAGACCGAGGACGCCGTCGCGTTCGGGGTGGTCTGGCAGATGCTCGAGACCGGCAACTGGCTCACCCTCGGCTTGGCTGGCGACGCCTATTTCGAGGACGGTCCGCTTTTCTACTGGGTGGCTGCCGCGTTCGCGGAAGCGCTCGGCGGAGTGCTCGCGCCGCACGATGCGGCGCGGATTCCAAGCATGTTCTTCATGGCCACCGCTTTCTGGTTCGTGCGACTCGCGGCGCGCGAGCTCTACGGGAAGGTGCAAGGCGATCTCTCGATGCTCGCTTTCCTGGGCTGCGTCGGACTGGTTTGGCATGCGCACGAAACGGCCGCCGAGACGGGGATGCTTGCCGGACTTGCAGCGGCCTACTACGGCCTCGCGATCTCGCACAAGAAGCCGTACAAGTCCGCGCTGGTCTTCGGCTGCGGGACCGGTGTGGCGTTTCTCGCGAAAGGGCTGGTCGCGATGCTCCAGCCACTCGCTGCCGCGCTGCTGGTGCTGCCGTTCTCGGCCGCGCTACGGGCCCGCAATTACGCCATCGCCGTCGCGCTCGGGCTCGTCGTCCTTGCCCCGCTCGCGATCGCGTGGCCGGTGTCGCTCGCGGTACATGCCCCGCAGTACTTCGAAGGCTGGGTCGCCTGGCAGCTTGCATCGGTCTCCGATCCGCCGACCTGGAGCGAGCTGCTCGGCTATCTGAAGATCTTCGCGTGGGCGGCATGGCCGGTGTGGCCGCTCGCGCTCTGGGCGACGTGGGAATATCGGCGCTACCTGCGCGACCCGGGATTCGCCGTGCCGTTCGTCGGCGCGGCGGTCTGTCTCGTGCTCCTGCTGCTGGGCCGACCTGCCGCAGAGGAGATGGACTCGCTCGCGTTGCTCGTACCGCTTTCGATCCCCGCAGGCGCGGCCGCGCTCGGACTGCGCCGCGGCGCGGCGAATGCGCTGGCCTACTTCGCGATCATGACCTTCTCGCTCGCGGTCGGATTCGTGTGGGTGATGTGGTTCGCGTCGGTCACCGGATTCCCGCCGCCGCTCGCCCAGAACGTTGCGAAGCTCGCCCCGGGCTTCGTCGGCGAATTCCGCTGGCTCCCCTACATTTTTGCGTCTTTGCTGACGATCGCGTGGTTCGTGCTCATCACGCGCAGCGAGCGCTCGACACTCCGCAGCCTGACGCACTGGGCCGCGGGCCTGACCGTGACCTGGGGCCTGACGATGACGCTGGCCATCGACTGGATCGACTACGGAAAGACCTATCGCAACGTGGCCACTTCACTTCGCAAGCAGCTGCCCGCGGATCTCGACTGCCTGGAAAGCCGCGGGCTGGGCGAGACGCAGCGCGCGGTATTCCATTACCACGGCGGGCTGATCACGCGGCGCGCGGAGGTGCACGGCGTTACCGGGTGTCCTTGGCTGCTCGTGCAGGCGCCTGCGATCCGCACACCGGCGGACGACCCGGGCGCGCAATGGACGGAAATCTGGGAAGGCCGTCGTCCGCGCGACGCGGAACGCTATCGCCTGTACTTCAGGAATTGACTTCTCCTCTACCCGGGGCTAGCCTCGATGCGCCTGGAGGATGCAATGAACGAAGAGACTTTCAACCTGTCGATCCGCAAATTCCTGAAGCTGGTGGGCGTGAGCTCGCAGCGCGAGATCGAGCACGCGGTGACGAAAGCGCGCGAATCGGGCGCGATCAAGGGCAACGAGACGTTTCCCGCGCAAGTCACGCTGGAGGTGCCGGGGCTCAAGCTCTCGGTCAATTTCGACGGCGAGATCAAGCTGGAATGAAACCGGCCTGGAACGGAGAGACGGCATGAATCAACCGAGAGAGCTTGAATCCTCCGCGCTCGCGGAATTGCGCGCCCTGCTCGGCGACCGCGTCAGCGTTTCGCGCGGCGTGCGCGAGCACCACGGCAAGGACGAGTCCTACTATCCCTACGCGCTGCCCGATGCGGTGGCCTACCCGCACACCACCGAAGAGGTGCGCGACATCGTGAACATCTGCCGCCGCCATCGGCTGCCGATCATCCCGTATGGAGTCGGCACGTCGGTCGAGGGGCACGTGCTCGCGTACTCGGGCGGCGTGTGCATCGATCTATCACAGATGAACAAGGTGATCGTGGTCCACGAGGAGGACATGGACGTCACCGTCCAGGCCGGCGTGACGCGCAAGCAGCTGAACGACGAGATCCGCCACACGGGTCTCTTCTTTCCGGTGGATCCCGGCGCGGATGCCACGCTCGGCGGAATGGCGTCGACGCGGGCGTCCGGAACCAACGCGGTCCGGTACGGGACCATGCGCGAGAACACGCTCGCGCTCACGGTGGTGACTGCCGACGGACGGATCCTGAAGACCTCGCGCCGCTCCCGCAAGTCGGCCGCCGGATACGATTTGACGCGCCTCTTCGTCGGCTCCGAAGGGACCCTCGGCGTGATCACCGAGGTGACGGTGCGCCTGTACGCGATTCCCGAGGCGATGTCCGCCGCGGTGTGCTCGTTCAAGGACATGGCGGGCGCCGTCAATACCGTGATCCAGACGCTGCAGAGCGGCATCCCGATCGCACGCAGCGAGGCGCTGTGCGCGACGACTATGAAGGCTATCAACGCCTACAACAAGTCAACCTACAAGGAGCAACCCACGCTCTGGCTCGAGTTCCACGGCAGCGCGCAGGGCGTGGTCGAGCAGGCGGAGCTCGTGCAGGAGATCGCGCGCGAGAACGGCGGCGAGGGCTTCGAGTGGTCGACCAAGCCCGAGGACCGGAACCGGCTCTGGTCGGCCCGGCACCAGGCCTACTTCGCCGGGCTGCAGCTCCGCTCGGGAAGCCGCGCGGTGTCGACCGACGTGTGCGTGCCGATCTCGCGGCTCACCGAGTGCATCGTCGAGACTGGGAAGGACATCGGGAAGGCTTCGATGCCCATCCCGCTCTTCGGCCACGTCGGAGACGGCAACTTTCACTGCATGGTGCTGATCGACTCGGAGAGCGAGCGGGATCTGGCGGAGGCCAAGGCCTTCAACGAGCGGCTGGTGAAGCGGGCCCTCGACATGGACGGAACCTGCACCGGCGAGCACGGCATCGGCTACGGGAAGCGCGAGTGGCTCATCGAGGAGCACGGCGAGGCCGTCGACCTCATGCGCACCATAAAGCACGCCTTCGACCCAGAGAACTTGATGAACCCAGGAAAGATGCTTCCCCCGGAGAGCAAGAACCAGTAGGTCACGAACAGGAGGAAACCGGCTGGATTCCTCCCGCTACCCTCCTTCCCGCCAAACTGAGAACCGCGAACGTCTGCCGAGGCTTTCCCTACCCCTTGAGAAAATGCTCGCGGTAGTACTTGAGCTCCTCGATGGATTCGTGGATGTCGGCGAGCGCTTCGTGCTTCGAGCCCTTGGTGAAACCCTTGGCCACGTCGGGCTTCCAGCGCTTGCACAGCTCCTTCAGGGTCGACACGTCGAGGTTGCGGTAGTGGAAGTACGCTTCGAGCCGGGGCATCCAGCGCGCGAGAAACCGGCGGTCCTGGCAGATCGAGTTGCCGCACATCGGCGAAGTGTTCTCGGGAACGTGCTCGCGCAGGAAGTCGATCATGCGCGCCTCCACGTCGGCCTCGGTTAGCGTCGAGGCCCTGACCTTGTCGATCAATCCCGAGCGGGCGTGAGTGGACTTGTTCCAGGCGTCCATGCCTTCGAGGACCGCGTCGGATTGACGCACGACGAGCACGGGGGCCTCGGCCACGACCTCGAGCTGGGAGTCGGTCACGACCAGCGCCACCTCGATGATGCGATCGGCGTTCGAGTCGAGGCCGGTCATCTCCATGTCCAACCAGGCAAAGTTGTTCTGATCTTGAGGCATGCCGTTGATTTCTATCGCTTTCAATGCGCTAATGTAGAATGCGATTGTCTCATAAACGGCCGGCATTTCCGGCATACTTTCGGCCCGTGCGTCCACGCCCATGCACCCATTCACGGCCATATTCCTGATTGCCTTGGCGGTCACCACCGCCACGCGCCTGTGGCTCGCGCGGCGCCACATTCGTCACGTCCTCGCGCATCGTGACGCGGTACCCGAGGAATTCGCGGCGCGCGTGACGCTGCCGTCCCATCAGAAGGCGGCCGACTACACGGCGACGAAGACGCGACTCGGCATGTGGGAGACGTTGATCTCGGTCGCCCTGCTCCTGGTGTTCACTTTGGGCGGGGGCCTCCAGTTTCTCGCCGACACGTGGAACGACGTCTTTCGGACCGGAAGCTACGCGCACGGGATCGCTCTCGTCGCCAGCGTCGCGGTCATCAGCGGTATCGTCGATCTGCCCTTCTCGATCTACCGGGTATTCGTCGTCGAGGAGCAGTTCGGATTCAACCGGATGACGCCGGGGCTGTTCGTCGCAGACCTCGCCAAGCAGATCACGCTCGCCGCGGCGCTGGGATTGCCGCTGCTGTTCGCCGTCCTGTGGCTGATGGACCGGATGGGCACCTACTGGTGGCTGTATGTCTGGCTCGCGTGGATGGGATTCAACCTCGTAATTCTCGCGATATATCCGACCGTGATCGCGCCGTTGTTCAACGAGTTCACGCCCCTTGCGGACGAATCGCTGCGCGAGCGTATCGAGGCACTGCTCGCGCGGTGCGGCTTTCGCGCCAAGGGGCTCTTCGTCATGGACGGCTCGAAGCGCTCGAGCCACGGCAACGCCTATTTCACCGGACTGGGCGCGGCTAAGCGCATCGTCTTCTTCGACACGCTGATGCAGCGGCTCGCCCCCCAGGAGATCGAGGCGGTGCTCGCGCACGAGCTCGGCCACTTCAAGCATCGCCACGTGGTCAAGCGCATCGCGATGGTCGCCGCGGTCAGCCTCGCGTTTCTCGCGGCGCTCGGCTACCTCATCGGCCAGGACTGGTTCTTCAACGGGCTCGGCGTCCAGACGCCGAGCACGGCGCTCGCGCTCTTGCTCTTCTTCATGGCGCTGCCTGCGTTCACCTTCCTTTTCCATCCCATCGCCAGCGTCTACTCGCGCCGGCACGAGTACGAAGCGGACGCTTATGCGGCCCGCCAGGCGAGCGCGGGCGATCTCGTCCATGCGCTCGTCAAGCTGTACCAGGACAATGCCGCCACCCTCACCCCGGACCCGGTGCACTCGGCGTTCTACGATTCCCACCCCCCCGCAGCGCTGCGCATCGCGCGGCTGCAGACATACTCGAGCGTGAGGCCGACATGACCAATCTCGCCGGACGACATTGCCAGCCGAAGGTTACGAAGCTCGGCGGCGCCGACACGGCGAAACTCGCCGGTCAGGTCGCGGGCTGGACGATCGAGGCCGACACGCTAATCAAGACCTTCTCCTTCAAGAACTACTACGAGACGATGGCCTTCGTGAACCTGGTCGCGTGGATCGCCCACCGCGAAGACCATCACCCGGACATGACCGTGGGCTACAACAAGTGCCGCGTTGCGTTCAGCACACACTCGGTGGGCGGGCTGTCGGAGAACGACTTCATCTGCGCGGCCAGGATCGAGTCGGCGCTCACCACTTGAGCGCCGGCGGGCAAGGTACGGGCATCGTCGTCGCGGCCCACGGACGGCACTACGTCGTCGAGGCCGGCGATGCGGCACTCGTGCGCTGCGTGCCGCGCGGGAAAAAGAGCGTGCTCGCCTGCGGCGACCGGGTGCAATTCGCGTCGGCCGGCCGCGACTCGGGTGTCGTCGAAGACTATGCGCCGCGCACATCGCTTTTTCTGCGCGCCGCGCCGCACCGTCAGAAGCTGATCGCAGCCAACGCGACGCAGGTCGCAGTCGTGGTCGCCGGCGAGCCGAGCTTTTCGGACGAGCTCGTGTGCCGGATCCTGATCTCTGCGGAGCACCAGGAGCTCAAGGCGCTCGTCGTCCTGAACAAGGCCGATCTCGAGTCGGCCACGCAGGCGGCACAGGAGCGGCTGCGCCAGTTCGCGAAGGCCGGATATCCCGTGATCGCGATCAGCGCCCGGTCGGACGTCGGCCCGCTCGCGGATCGGCTGACGGACGAGACCACCGTGCTCATCGGCCAGTCCGGGATGGGAAAGTCCACGATCGTCAATGCCCTCGTTCCGGGGGCCGGCGCGCGCACCCAGGAGATTTCCACCTTTCTCGACTCCGGTCGCCACACCACTTCGGCGACGCGGCTCTTTCGGCTGCCCAGCGGCGGCGCGATCATCGATTCGCCGGGACTGCAGGAATTCGGGCTGGCGCATCTCGCCGCCGCGCAGATCGAGCAGGGCTTCCCGGAGCTGCGCGCGCTTGCCGGCCAGTGCCATTTCAGCGACTGCCGGCACGACACCGAACCGCGCTGCGCCGCCCGCGCCGCGGTCGACGCAGGCCGGATCGAGTCGCGCCGGCTCGCGCTGCTGCACCGCATTCTCGCGGCCGAGAAGCGTCGGTGAAGCCGCTCATCGCCTCGCTCGACTCTCTCGAAATCCATCACCTGAAGAACGTGCTGGAAGCCGAAGGGATCCGGTGCTTTCTGAAGAACGAGTTGCTGGCGAGGCTCGCGGGCGAGATCCCGTTCACCGAATGCGCGGTGGAGCTCCATATCATTGACGAGTCGGACCGCTGGCGCGCGGAGCGCATTCTGGCCGACTGGCGTCAGGCCCGCCCGGGCACGGTGGAGCCATGGATCTGCGCGAGCTGCGGCGAGCGGCTCGAAGGTCAATTCACGACGTGCTGGAAGTGCGGCAGGCCGCGCGGCGCGTGAACCGGGATTTCGCGAGCGGGCGGCCTCAGCTCACTGCGGCCACGACGCTCAAGACGCCCAGCAGCCCGAGCCAGACGACGAGGGCCCGCCAGATCAGGCCAACGGCTGCATCGAGGTGAACGGGCTCCGCCGCCTCTCCGGTGCCGAGCTCGGGACGCTCTTCCACGTGATCGCCGTGGGGATAGGCCGAACCGATCCGCACGCCCATCGCCCCGGCACCGCTCGCCAGGACCACCCCGAGCTCCGGGTCGCGCCACGCCGCAGCCTGCGTCCGCCAGCAATCGAACGCGTCGGCGAAATCCCCGACGATGGCGAACGCCACCGCCGTGACGCGCACCGCCGGCCAGTCGAGCTTCGCAAGCGCCTGCCGCGCGAACGCGCCGAAGCGTCCGAAGTCGGGATCCGCGCGCTCGCCCCAATGACGCTCGAGGAAGCGCGCGACCCGGTAGAGGACGGCCCCCGTCGGGCCAGGCAGCAACACGAACCAGAATATCGGCCCGAACACGTTGCGGTGCGAAACGACCAGCGCATCCTCGATCGTGAGCCGCGCGACTTCGTTCGCCGAGAGCGTCTCGCAGCTGTGTCCTCGGTATTCGCCAAGCAGGCGGCGCGCCGTCGCGAGGTCGCCTTCGCGCAACGCGCGGTTGATGTCGGTGAAGTAATGACTCTTCTGCCGAAATCCCAGCGTCGCATACAGCACTGCCACGTTGAACGCGAGGCCCAACAGCGGGGTCACCGAATACAGGAGCGAGTAGACGAACCAGGCAGCGAGCACCGCGAGGACGACGACCACGAACCACGCCAGCGTTCCATGCTGGGACTCGCCGGCATTCAGCTTGCGCTCGAGAAAGTCGGCGAAGCCGGCCACGGGGGCGAACACCGCCCGCCGGTCGACCAGCGGACGCCACTGCTCGAGGGCTAGCGCGAGAACGAGGGAAAGGAACGTCATGTAGCGGCTGCGATTCCCGGTTCCGGATCGCGGCGAAGATAGCACAGCAGCGACGTGGCGGCGATCCTCCGCCAACGATGCCACGCGCCGAGTTCGGTGCCCGCACGTGGGTGCGGTGCGTGTGCCGAAAAGAACGAGGACGCGCTTCGCTGCACCGTGAGGCCGCCGCAGGCCCGCTCACCCCCCGGCGAAAAGTATCTCGCTCTCGCGACACCATGAGCCCGCAACGGCCCGGCTCGCCCTGCCCGCGCAAACAATCCTCTGGCGTTACCTCGATTCGGTAAGGCGTGAGCACACCCAGCGGAAAACGGGCAGCAGCCGAGGCGGCAAGAGCCGTAGTGCGTCGGTGAAATCGACCCAGCGGTATTCGTGGTGTTCGGGCCGCCCGAGTTCCGGGCTGACCGGCAGGGTCAGCCGGTCTGCGTTGGTCTCGGCAAGGTAGTAGCGCGCGACCTTGTTGCGCGCGTAGGGCTCGGTCTCCCGGTAGTCCTCGCCCCAGCGGAAGGCAAGGTCCTCGATTCCGGTTTCCTCGCGCGCCTCCCGCACGGCGGCCGCGAACGGCGCCTCGCCGGGCTCGATCAGCCCTTTCGGAAAGTCCCAGTTGCGATAGGCGCGTAGCACGAGGAGCTGCCAGCCCTGCGGCGCGCGCCGCACGACGACGACACCCGCCGATCGCTCGTCCGCGCCGGTCGTGCGCATCGGGTCACGCGCTGCCGAGGTGCGCGCGCCTGACGATGAGTATCGCGGCGATCGGGACGCAGAAGCCGACGACGGACGCCGCGATGAACAGCCAGCCAAGCTCGCTGTAGTCCTGGGGGACCGTCACGACACCGCTCGCGCGATCCTTGACCTCGCGCGTCACCGTGAAGATCTGGTTGAGATACTTCGTGCCGAGCTGCGAGAGCGAGAGCGCGAGGTTCGTGAACGACGCCATCACGGCAAAGAACGTCGCCTTGAGATTCGCCGGCGCGGAGTTCGCGATCCAGGCGAGCATCGGGATCATGGCGATCTGGCCGAGCGGAGACTCCAGGGCCGTGTCGATCACCGCGATGAACCGGGCGTCCACGACGCCGCCGGTGAGCGACGCGGTCCACTCGTGCAGACCGTAGTACATGCCCACGATCGGCAGGCTGAGCACCGTGCTCACCACCGTCAGGAACACCACGATGTAGGCGATCGAGTGGTCGGCCATGAAGCGCCGGAAGATGAACATGCCGAAGAGCGTCAAGGTGCTGGCGATCAGGGAGAGCTTGGCGAGAAACTGCTGGTCGAAAATGAGCACATCGATCATCCACCACGTGGCGCCTGGTCCCGGTCCGGGCATTGCGCGATAGACGAAGATGATGATCGCGGTGCCGAGCAGCAGTCGGCGCGCACTCTCCTCGAGCTCGCGCATGAGCTTTATCATGAGGAACGCGATGATCCCGAACGAGCCCGCGAAGATGATCTCCTGGTTGTAGGGCACGTCCGCCAGTCCCATCGTCAGCGTGAAAACGACGAACACCAGGCTCCCGCCGAGGATCCACCAGTTCGGGTGCGGCCGCTCGGTCCGTCCGCTCGCAAGCTCGAGCGCCTGCCGCCATCCGATCCCCTGCGCCCGCAGCGATTGCGCATGGCGCATCTTCAGCCAGCCGCCGAGCGCCACGCCCAGCACCGAGATGACCGGAATCGCGAGCGCGTACTGGTAGATCCGGACGTAGATCGCGACCTTGTCGGCTTCCGACATCTGCTCGACGCCGCTGAAAAGCGTGACGTTCGCGAGCGCCACGGCGACCGAGCCGCCGATGATCGCCACCCGGCCGAGCGTCTGCATCGTGGTGTGCATGAGCTTGAGCGTGGCGGCATCGACCGGCCGCCCCTCCGCGTCGACGCGCGGCACCGCCTCGACGGTCATGGCGTCCGCAACCACGTCCTGCACGACATATCCGACCGGTGCGAGAAGGGCGCTCAACACGAACCATGCCTCGGCTCGCATGACCTGGCGCATGGCATCCGGTGACGCGAGCAACCCGATCATGATCAGCAAGCTCGCTGCGATCAGCCCCGCCCCCAGGAACACCAGGCCCGACTTCCACCGCCAGATGAGATCCACGAGATGCCCGATCGGCATCTTCAGGGCCCAGGGGATTCCGGCCCAAAAGCCGAGCGCGGCGAGAAACGCCGCTGAAAGCCCGAGATAGTCCTTGACGAAGAAAGTGCCGACGATGCCCGTCAACCCGGAGATGCCCGCGGCCACGTAGACCATCAGCGGCGGCAGATAGGAGAGGCGCATCTCGCGCCCGAGCTCGAAAATGTTCCGGTCGATCCAGCTATAGGTCGTGGCGATCATCGGTCGGCGCGGCGTGGGCTCGAGTGGAGGGGCTACCGGGTAAGAAATCCGTAAGGGATCATTGGCATGCTGGCATTGCGCGCGGTTCGCGGAGGCCGCAGGCTTTGAACGGAACCGCGCGCGAGGCGATCGCAGGGGACTCGCATGGTCTGGCTACCGGATCAGGAAACTATAAAAGTTCATCAGCATACCGGCGGTCGCCCCCCAGATGTAGTACGGCCCGTACGGCATGGCGTAGTATTGGCGCTCCACGCCCTGAACGACGACGCGGTTGCGCTGGTGATTCACCGGGTCGATGAGCACCGCGAGCGGCACCTCGAAAATCTCGGCCACTTCGAACGTATCCGGCTGGAGCTCGAACGGCGGTGAGACGAGTCCCACCACCGGCGTGACGCGGTATCCGGTCACGGTGACGTAATCGCTAAGGAAGCCGAGCACCTCGACATGGCGCGGATGCAGGCCGATCTCCTCGGCCGTCTCGCGGAGCGCGGTCTCCTGTGGCGATTCGTTGCCTTCCGAGCGTCCGCCCGGCAGGCTGATCTGGCCCGCATGATCGTACAAGTGCGCTGTCCGGCGCGTGAGCAGTATGGTCAGTCCGGAGTCCCGCTGCACCACGGGAACGAGCACCGAGGCGGGCCGAATCACGCCGTCCTTGCGGAATAGATGGCCGTCGCCGGCGGTGACCGGCGCGTAGGGCAGCTCCGCCGCAAAGCGCTCGCGCAACCAGGTCGAGTCGAATTTAGGGGGATCGCCGCGCGCGCTCATCAGAGTCGATCTAGTCGAAATTGCTGCCTGCCGGATTCTACCCTCCGGCCATCGCACGCCGCGCCTCCGTGCCCGGCCGCCACGTGGAATAATCCGGACCCTGCGCCCGTTAACGGAGCAGACGCCGTCCCATCCCGGGATCCGGCGGGAATCGAAGCCAAGGAGGAATCATGAAGCTTCGCATCGCATTGGGTATCGCGCTGCTGGCATTCTCGGCAAGCGCGCTAGCCTTCCATTGTCCGGCCGACATGAAGCAGATCGACGCTGCACTCGCCAAGAATCCCCAGCTGACGCAGGCACAGATGGACGAGGTCAAGAAGCTGCGCGCGGAAGGCGAAGCGTTGCACAAGGCGGGCAAGCATCAGGAGTCCGTCGACACTCTCGCGAAGGCGATGAAGATTCTCAAGATCTGATTCGACCTGTCCCGAACGAAAAACGCCGCGGAATCCGCGGCGTTTTCCTTTCGGCGTTGCCTGACGGCTAGGGAACGAGAATGGTCGAGCCGGTGGTCTTGCGCGCCTCGAGGTCGCGATGCGCCTGCGCGGCGTCCTTCAGCGCATAGCGCTGGTTGACCTCGATCTTGACCTTGCCCGACGTGACCACGTCGAACAGTGCCTTGGCGCTTTCCGCGAGGGCCTCGGCCTTCGCGTTGTAGGTCACGAGCGTCGGTCGAGTGAGAAAGAGCGAACCCTTCTGCTGCAGCAGATTGATGTCGAACGGCGGCACCGGGCCCGATGAGGCGCCGAAAATCGCGAGCAGGCCGAAAGGCTACAGGCAGTCGAGCGAGCCCATGTACGTGTCCTTGGCAACCGAGTCGTAGACGACCGGGACGCCCTTGCCGCCGGTAATCTCCTTGACGCGCTCGGCGAACTTCTCGCGCGTATACACGATAGGGTGATCACAGCCGTGCGCCTTCGCGAGCGCGGCCTTCTCGTCCGAGCCGACCGTACCGATCACCGTGGCACCGAGCGCCTTCGCCCACTGGCACGCAATGAGTCCGACGCCGCCCGCCGCGGCATGGAAGACGATGGTGTCCCCCGACTTCACCTTGTAGACGCGGCGCAGCAGGTATTCGGCGGTCATCCCCTTGAGCATCATCGCCGCGCCCTGCTCGAAGGGGATCGCCTCCGGCAGCTTGACCAGCCGCTCCGCCGGCATCAGTCGCACGTCCGAATAGGCGCCCACCGGCGTCGTCGCATACGCGACCCGGTCGCCCGCCTTGACGTTGGTCACCCCGGACCCGACCGCCTCGACGACCCCGGCACCCTCCTGTCCCAGGCCGCTCGGCAACTCCATCTTGTACATACCGCTGCGCTGATAAGTGTCGATGTAATTCAGCCCGGCGGCGTGGTTGCGCACGCGCGCCTGGCCCGGACCGGGATCGCCGACTTGCACGTCCTCCAGGACCAAGACTTCGGGGCCTCCGGTCTGCTTGAAACGAATCGCTTTGGGCATGAGTTTCCTTTCGAGGTGGGCCCGCAGCCATGTGCGGGCGTGGATTCGGTCGGGCTCGCGCGGTGCGTGCGCGACGCCGAACGTGGATTATGCCTGTGAACGCCCGTGATGCGAAACGGCAGGCCCGCGACGCGCCGCCACGCACTACCACGGGATGGGCTTGCGGTCCTTGAAGAAGCCGCCGGTCGGACCGTCGGCGGGCAGCATCGCGAGCCACACCGCAGTGTCCGCGGCCTGCTCGACCGTCCGCGGCGCGCGTGCCCCGCCGAGGTCGGTGCGCACCCATCCCGGGCTCATCGCGTTCACCTTCACACCGCTCCCGGACAGCTCGTTGGCAAACATGCGCGTCAGGGCGCTGAGTGCCGTCTTCGAGATCCGGTACGCCGGCGTTCCAACGCTCATCTCCGCCAATTGCCCGAGCTCGCTCGAGATATTGACGATCCGCCCGTAGCCATGCGCTTGCATCAGCGGCGCAAGCGCCTGGGTGACGTTCAGCACGCCGATCAGGTTCGTCTCCAGTGCCTCGCGCACCACGTCGGCGGGAACATCGAGCGCGCGCGCGCCGCGTGGATCCGGGAGTATGCCCGCGTTGTTCACGAGCACATCGATGCGCCCGAATTCCCGCTTAAGCCAATCCGCGAGCCGATCGGCCCCGCCTCGATCGCGCACATCGAGCACGTGGAATCGGGCCGTGAGTCGATCCGCCTGCAGAGTGTCGCAGGCCGCTTCGCCCTTCGCCGCGTCGCGCGCAGTGAGCGCGACCTGCATCCCCTCCTGCGCCAGTCGCCGTGCAACGGCAAGTCCGATGCCCCGATTCGCGCCGGTGACGACCGCGACCCGCTCCACCGCGCCGAGCACTCTCAGACGAAAAGCGTCAGCACGCCAGTGTAGCCGTACAGCCGGTCGTGCGAGATCTCGCCGTTGCAGAAGAAGCCGACCAGCGGGAACTCGCCGAGTCGGTCGCGGATCATTCCGAGCTCGGCCGAGCGCGCACCGAACATGTGCTCGCCGCGTCCGACGCACGAGTAGTACAGGCCGCCACGCGGCGCCCCCTTCGCATCGTCGGCAATCGCGTCGAGCATACGCACGAGATCCTCGCGCGCGCTCTGCGCGTCGCGCTTGCAGAAGAGGATCGGCATGCCTGCCTCGACCTCGGCGCCGATCGCGATCAGCTTGTTCTGCGGGTCGATCCCGACCAGATTGCGCACGGTATAGTCACCGGTATCGGAGCCGGCCACCGGTATGCCCGCATGAATGAAATGCGCAGTGCGCCGCAGGTCTCTGGAGAGGACTTCTCCGATGTCCTCCCTGAAGACATCCAGCGCCGGGCGCCCGTCGAGCGAGACGATGATGTTCCGATCCCCCTCGGTCACGACGTGGCGCACCGCGGCGGCGTCACGTCCCGCGCCGGCGCCGAGCGGCGTACAGCCCTGCGTGAGCCGCGTCGCGACTGCCACGCTCGAGGACAGCAGCAGGCCGGATAGACCGCCCTGCAGCACCTCGTTCGCAATCTGGCAAGTCGCCCCCCGCGAGCTCGAAAGCCCGCCGACGAGAAATCCGCTTCCGACCTTCCCGGACATGTCCTCGATGAGCGCAGGCATGTCATCCGTGGCGGGATCGCCGTGCACGATCGCGAAGTGCGCCGCCGCGGCGCCGCTCTCGGTGCGCGCGCCCGCAGGCGGGGACCGCGACTTGCCCGAGAACACGTGAAATTCGCCGTCGGGCAGGCTCGCGAGCATGACCGCCACCGCCGGCTCGTCCATGTACTCCGTGCCGGTCGCCAGCACGCCGACGCCCACGCTACCGACCCAGTGGTGGATCCCGGTGGCGTCGCGCAAATGCGCGAGCAGACTTTCGGCGTCCGCGGCGAAGTGGTCGGTGAAGTAGAGGAAACCGACGTTCGCCGTCGGCGGCACGTCGCCGATGGAACGCAGGCAGGCCTCGGCCGCTTCGCGCCAGCTGTCCGCGCGTGCGTGTCCGTACCGAAAGCTCATCGCCCCTTCTTGCGCGCCGGCGTCGGTGACTGCGGAGGCGCCTGCTGGAGCATGCTCCACCAGGCCTCCAAAGGATTCTGCTGCGTCGCGCCAGCCGGGCGCGGTTCTCCCGCCGGCATACCCGCCGCCTGCTGTGCGGCTTGCAGAGTCGAAAGCGTTGCTTTCTGCATCTCGAGACCTTGCACGCTCATCTTCACGACGTTCAGGTTGAGGGTGAGCCACTGCTCGACCGACTTGAGATCGGCGATCCGCTTGTCGATCTCGGCGGCATCGGCGAGCGGGGCTACCATGCCCGGAATGGGCAGTGACATTGGAGCCCACATTCGCTTCAAGAACTCGAGCGGATCCTGCGGGTTGCGTTGGTCGCTCATGGGCGGGGCCTGACAGGGCGTACGACCCGGTCAGTGTAGTGCGCGCGCCCCGGAAAAGCCAGTCATGCCGCGCGACGCTGCATACCCCGCTTGACGTTCACGCATTCGAGCAGATGCCACATGCCGAGCGGCCCCATGCGCGACTCCGAGGTCACCTCGAATGGTGCGTCGGCGAGCAGGTCGCTCACGCCGAGATTGGAACGCCAGCCGAGCCGCTCGCACAACGGCGATACGGCGCGCTCGACCGCGCGCACGATGCGATTGCCGTTGGTGAAGTGATTCAGGATCAGCAGGCGCCCGCCCGGACGGCACACGCGGGCCATCTCGTTGAGGGCGCGGCGGTAGTCCGGAATGACGGTCATGACATATGCGGCCACGACCGAATCGAAGCTGTCGTCGGCGAAGCCCATCGTTTGCGCATCCATGCGCAGGAGCGCGACGTTGCCGAGCGCGCGGGATCGCACCTGGCGGTCGGCGTGCCGCAGCATCCCCTCCGAGACGTCGATCCCGACCACCCGGCATCCGCGCGGATAGCCGGCGAGGCTGAGACCGGTACCGACGCCCACCTCGAGGATGTGCTCCTGGGGCCGCGGCGCGAGCCGCCGCAGGGCGTTGACGCGCCCCGGTTCGAATACCCCTCCGAACACGCGGTCGTAGAACCGCGCGTAGCGATCGTACACTCGCTCCACGGCGCGTGCGTCCATGCGGTGCGTTCCTCCTTTGGTTCTTGGTCTTGGTCTCGCCATTTTTTGCCCTGCCCTTGTTCAGTCCGCCAGAAACGCGCGCACCTCGTTCTCTCGCGCCATCGCATCGTCGTACCCTAGCTTGATCGCGGCCCGCGTAAAGCCGGATTCAAACAAGAGATAACTCGCCAAGTTCGAGCCGTTCCGGTTCATCGCCCCCACCGCCCGCAGCAGATAGCGCACCGCGCGCGGCACGTCGTACAGATGCCGGCTGGCGATCCGTTCGATCGGCTGGGACGGGGAGATTACCAGCACTTCGATCGGGCGCAAGGGTAGCCCAGCTTCGCGGAGCCGGTCGGGCGGAATGAGGCTGACCGTCCGGTTGATGCGCTGGAGGCGCTCGATGTCCACGTTCAGGCTGTCGAGAAAGATCGAGTTCAGGGCGTGGCCGGCGATCTGCGCCAGCGACGGATACAGGCTTGAGCGCACGCGGGTCTCGGCGTTTTGGCGCCCGGTACCGATGATCAGCACCCGGTCGGCCCCGAGATGCAGGGCCGGGCTGATCGGCGCGATCTGGCGCATCGAGCCGTCCCCGAAGTACTCGCGGTGCACCTTGACCGCGGGGAAAATGAAAGGTAGCGCGCTGGACGCCATCAGAATATCGACGTCGATTGGCGTCGCTGCGCCGACCCGCTGCATGCGTTCCCATGCTACCGCCTCCGGCCCGCCCTGATAGAAAGACACGCTCTGCCCCGAAGTGTAGCCCGATGCCGTGATCGACACGGCGTAGAGCACGCCCGAATCGATGTTGTCCTGGATGCGCGGAAAATCCAAGGTACGCACGAGCAGCTCGCGCAGCGGCGTATTGTCGAGCAGCGACACCGGGTTCGACCGGTTGAGCAGCATCAACGCCGACAGCCAGCGCGCCCCGGTGCGGATGATGCCCCATGCGTCGGCGCGGTAGACCTGCCGCGCGTGAAAGTTTTCCCAGACCTCGAGCAGCCCCCGCACGCCCAGCGCGAAGTTGTACGCGTGGATGGCCATCGCGACGGCGTTGATCGCGCCGGCCGAGGTCCCGCACAGGATGGGAAAGGGGTTGCGCGTCGGCCGGCCGAGGAGCTCGTTCACCGCCTTCAGGACGCCCACCTGATACGCGGCGCGGGCGCCACCCCCAGTGAGAATCAGGCCGGTTTTCTTCTGTCCCGCCACGTCGCCCGCTCCCTCGCGCGAGAGGTCCGGTCTCCCCGCGAGCGCCGGACAAGATGCGGAGTTTAGCGAATCGCGCGTGAACCCGGCGTCAGGTGCGAGCGGCCGCGTGACGCTCCAGGTTCGCCTCCACGACTGTCAGCGCGGCCATGTTGACCAGCCGCCGAACGGTGGCCGAGGGCGTCAGGATGTGCACCGGCGCCGCGGCGCCGAGCAGGATCGGCCCGACCGTGATGCCGTCGCCCGCGGCGGTCTTGAGCAGATTGAAGGAGATGTTGGCGGCTTCGATGGTGGGCATGATGAGGAGGTTGGCGTCCCCCTTGAGCCGGGAATTCGGGAAGGCCGCCTCCCGCACCTCGCCGGACAGGGCGGCATCTCCGTGCATCTCGCCCTCCACCTCCAGGTCCGGTTCGCGGGCCAGGATGAGCGCAAGCGCCGCGCGCATCTTGCGGGCGCTGGGGGCGTCGCTCGATCCGAAGTTCGAATGGGAAAGCAGCGCCACCTTGGGCACGATGCCGAAACCGCGCACCACCTCTACCGCAAGTACGGTCATCTCCGCGAGCTGCTCCGGGGTGGGATCGCTGTGTACATAGGTGTCGCAGATGAAGACCGTGCGCTCGGGCAGCATCAGGACGTTGAGCGCGTAGTAGTGCTGCACGCCCGGGCGCCGGCCGATGATCTGATCCACGTAATGGAGGTGCAGGCCGTGGGTTCCGAACGTGCCGCAGATCATGCCGTCGGCGTAGCCCTTGTGGATCATCATCGCGCCGATGGCGCTCGCGCGGCGGCGCATCTCGATCTTCGCGTACTGGATCGACACGCCACGCCGGTCGGTGAGTCGGTGGTACTCGCGCCAAAACTCCCGGTAGCGCTCGTCCCAGTCGAGGTTGACGAGCTCGAAGTCGGTTCCGGGGCGGATTCGCAGCCCCTGGCGCTCGATGCGCTGGGCGACCACCGCCGGACGGCCGATCAGAATCGGCTTGGCGAGCCCCTCGTCCACGATCACCTGGGTCGCACGCAGCACGCGCTGGTCCTCGCCTTCGGCAAACACCAGGCGCCTCGGTGCATGCTTCGCCGCCACGAAGATCGGCTTCATCAGAAGGCCGGAGTGGTATACGAACTGTTGCAGCGAGTTGCGATAGCTGTCGAAATCCTCGATCGGCCGCGTGGCGACGCCGCTCTCCATGGCTGCTTTTGCGACGGCTGGAGCGAGGGTCACGATGAGCCGTGGGTCGAAGGGCTTGGGGATGAGGTAATCGGGACCGAACTTCAGATCGCCCTGGCCGTATGCCGCCGCCACGATTTCCGATTGCTCGGCCATGGCGAGATCGGCGATCGCTTGGGCGGTCGCGATCTTCATCGCCTCGTTGATCTGGGTGGCGCCCACGTCCAGCGCACCGCGGAAGATGAAGGGGAAGCAGAGCACGTTGTTGACCTGGTTCGGATAGTCCGAGCGGCCGGTGGCGATCACGGCATCCGGGCGAACGCGCTTCGCCTCGTCGGGCATGATCTCCGGCGCCGGATTCGCGAGCGCGAGGATGAGCGGTTTGTCGGCCATGGCTTGCACCATTTCCGGCTTGAGCACGCCGCCCGCCGACAAGCCGAGAAACACGTCGGCGCCGGCGATCACGTCCGCGAGCCGGCGCGCGTCGGTGCGGCGCGCAAACTGCGCCTTGTCCGGGTCCATCTCCTGCTTGCGCCCCTCGTACACGACGCCGGCGATGTCCGTGACCCACGTGTTCTCCAGCTTCAGGCCAAGCGTCATCAGGAACTTCAGGCACGAGAGCGCCGCGGCACCGGCTCCTGACGTGACGAGTTTCACCTCGGCCAGGTTCTTGCCAACCACCCGCATTCCATTGAGGATCGCCGCTCCGACGATGATCGCCGTGCCGTGCTGGTCGTCGTGAAACACCGGGATGCGCATGCGGCTGCGCAGCTTGCGCTCGATGTAGAAGCACTCGGGCGCCTTGATATCCTCGAGATTGATGCCCCCGAATGTCGGCTCGAGCGCGGCGATGATCTCGATCAGCCGATCGGGATCGCGCTCGTCGAGTTCGATGTCGAACACGTCGATCCCGGCGAACTTCTTGAACAGGACGCCCTTGCCCTCCATCACGGGTTTGGACGCGAGCGCACCGATGGCGCCGAGGCCGAGCACGGCGGTGCCGTTCGTGATCACGCCGACGAGATTGGCGCGCGCCGTGAGGCTGGCCGCTTCGGCGGGGTCGCGCACGATCTCCTCGCAGGCCACCGCTACGCCGGGCGAATAGGCGAGCGCGAGGTCGCGCTGGTTGACGAGCGCCTTGGTCGGCGTGACCGAGATCTTTCCCGGACGCGGCAGCCGGTGATACTCCAATGCCGCGCTGCGTAGCGAGTCGTCCATCGGTTTCCTGGCGTCCGCCTTGTGCGAGTCGTACTCGATTATAGGTCATGCTCGGTAGCGGTTCGCTTGTCCGATGCGCCTATCGCAGGGCGCTCGGCCTATAATTGAATATCGACCGCGAGTCCGCGCATGGCGATCATTCTCGAACCCACCGACGTTCTTCTCGTTGTCGATGTCCAGAACGGTTTCGTGCCCGGAGGCAATCTGGCGGTGCCGCGCGGCGACGAGATCGTTTCCCTGGCCAGCCGCGTCGCGCAGTCGTTTCGAAACGTCGTGCTGACGCAGGATTGGCATCCTGCGGCGCATATCTCGTTCGCGTCGCGTCATCCCGGTAAACGCCCATTCGAAACGATCCGTCTCCCGTACGGCGACCAGATTCTCTGGCCGGACCATTGCGTGCAGGGCACGCCCGACGCGGAGTTCCACCCGGCGCTGGCGATCGCGCACGCCCAGCTTGTGGTACGCAAGGGATACCACGCGGAGATCGACAGCTACTCCGCTTTCCTAGAAGCCGACCGAACGACTCACACCGGCCTCGCCGGCTATCTGAACGAGCGCGGGTTGCGGCGGGTTTTCCTGTGCGGTCTGGCAACGGATTTCTGCGTGGCGTGGTCCGCGACCGACGCACGCCGGATGGGGTTCGAGACGCTGGTGATCGAAGACGCGTGTCGCGCGATCGACACCGCCGGGTCGCTGGCCGCAGCCTGGCGGGACATGCTCGCCGCGGGCGTGCGACGCGTTCAGTCGGGTGAGCTGATGGTGCCCTGAAGGTCGAGATCTTCTTATCGCTCGCGCCCGGCTTCGTGCAGCGTGCGGCGCACCGGAGACAGGAGATACTCCAGCACGGTGCGCGTGCCGAGGTTGATCTCGGCGGTCACCTGCATGCCCGGCGACAGCGGATAACGCTTCTCGTCCGCCGCGAGATACGGCACCTCCAGCGACACCAGTGCGCGGTAACCGGAAGCGGGTGCGGCGCCGTCGCTCGCCGCGCGGCGATCTCCGCGGCCGGTCGAAGCGTCGCTCGCGTCGGGGCTGATGCGCTGCACCTGTCCCGCAACCATGCCGTACTTCTGGAACGGATAGGCGGCGAGCTTCACCATCGCCGGCCGTCCCGCCCTCACGAATCCCGCGTCCTCGTGGCCGACCCAGACCTCGGCCTGCAACGGCTCGTTCACCGGGACCAGCGTCAGCAGCACGGTCCCGGGCTGCATGACCGTTCCGACCGTATGCGTCGCGAGATCCTTGACCACGCCGTCCTGGGGCGCACGGAGCTCCTGCAGCTCGAACCGCGCGGTCTGCTTGTCGAGCTCCTGGCGCAGCCGGTGGTGCTCCGCCTGGGCCGCGACGCGCTCGTTCTGCAACGCCTCGCGATACGCCGACTGGACCTGCGCAACACGGTTGCGCGCCTGCTCGACCGTGGCCCGCAAGCTCGCGATCGCGAAATTCTGGGCCTTCAGATCCTGCTCCATTTCGATGCGCGCGCGCTGCTTCTCGAGATAGGCGAGCCGGTTGGCGAATCCTTCCCGCACCAGCTTCTCGTAGGATTGCTCCTGCTCGATTGCAATGGGAAGGCTGCGCTCGAGCTTGGCGGCAATCTCCTCGGCGGCACGCAGGTCCTGCGCGCCCTTTGTCAGCTGGGCGCGTCCGGTCTCCAGTTGATCGAGATGCGCCCGCCGCCGGGCTCGAAATTGCGCCTCGACCTGGCCGTGCAGCTCGGGAGGCTCATTGTCCCGTGCGAGGAGCGGTGTGTCGGCGAGCTCGGCGTCGATGCGGCGCAATTGCAATCGTTTCAGCGCGAACTCGTTCTCGAGCGTCCGCTTGTCAGCCCCGGAAAAGCGCTGGTCCATACGCGCGAGGACTTGCCCCGCAACGACCCTGTCGCCCTCGCGGACCAGGAGCTCCGTGACGATCCCGGACTCGGCCGTCTGCACGATCTGCAGGTAATTCTGCGGCACGATGCGTCCGGGCGCGATCGCGATGATGTCCAGACGGCCCACCGCGGCCCACGCGATCGCGGCCGCGACGAGGGCGAGCAGCAGGTACAGGAGCAGCCGGGGCAGCGGCGACGGCGGGGCTTCCTGGAGCCGCAGGATGCCCGGAGCGAAGTCGAGCGGCTCCGCGCGCAGGCCCTTGACGCGGGCGAGCATGCTCAACGTGGCCTCCGCGGTGTCGCGCCGGTCTTCACAGTTTGCCCCCCTCGCCGGTCACCGAGCGCAGCACGGGCTTCGCGCCCAGGTTGACCACCTTGTCGACCTGCAGCCCACGCGGCAGCTGGTGGGCGATGAAAAGCATCGTCACGTGGCCCTTGAGGTGGTTGACCGTGCGGGCGAAGTGCTCGGCGGTCTCCGCATCGAGATTGCTGGTTGATTCGTCGAAGATCAGGACGCGCGGCCGCTTCAGCAGCGCCCGGGCGATCGCGACCCGCTGGCGCTGCCCGCCCGAAAGACCGATCCCGTGCTCGCCGATCCGGGTCTGGTAGCCGTCCGGAAGCTGCTCGATGAACTCGTGGATCTCGGCCATGATGCAGGCCTGCGTCACCTGCTGGAACGTCGCGTGCGGGCTGGCCAGCACCAGATTGTCGTAGATCGTCCCGGAAAAGAGCACCGTTTCCTGGGGCACCACGCCGAGGTGGGCGCGCAGTTCGTTCGCTGCGAACGTTCGGACGTCGCGCCCGGCGATCAGGATGCGTCCCGCGGTCGGCGGATAGAAGCCCTGCAGCAGCTTGGCGAGCGTGCTCTTTCCGCTGCCCGATGGGCCCATGACCGCGACGCAGCCCCCGGCGGGCAGCCGCACGGTGAATTCTTGGTAGAGGTAGGGCAGATTTTCGGCGTAGCGGAAGGACAACGCCTCGATCTCGACCGCGACGACGCCCTGGGCGGCGCGCGCCGGCACAAGCGAATGCGGCTCGGCAGGGTGGTCCATGATGTCGCCGAGCCGCTTGACCGCAACTGCTGCCTGCTGGAACTCCTGCCACAGGCCTACGAGGCGCAGCATCGGCTGCGAGATGCGCGTCGCGAACATCTGGAACGCCACCAGCATCCCGATCGTGAAGCCGTCGTGCTTCATCACGTGCCAGGCGCCCACCACGAGAATGAGCAGTGTCATCAGCTGCTCGAGGGAGCTCGCCGCGACGCCATAGGTATTCGATAGCTGCCGGGTGTTGAACCCCGCGACGAGGTAGCTC
>JBFJOO010000057.1:0-28413 GCA_041617635.1 Burkholderiales bacterium
AGGGAGGGAACCTGCGGGTTCCCTCCTGTTCGTGACCTATCGGGTCTTGCCTTGCGCCTCGCAATCCGCCCGATGGCGTTACACTTAGAAGTTACGTCAAGACTTTTCCCATGAGTGAAATAATCGTCGAGAAATCCGAGCGGGTGCTGCGCATCCAGCTCCACCGTCCCGCGAAGAAGAACGCCCTGACCGCGGGCATGTACCAGGCGTTCGCGGACGCTTTGCGTGGCGCTGCATCCGACGCGGATGTGCGCGTCGTGCTCGTGCATGGCACGCCCGACGCTTTCACCGCCGGCAACGACGTGCAGGATTTCCTCGCGAATCCGCCCCAGGGACCGGAGAGCCCGGTGTTCGCTTTTCTCGACGCGGTCACGCACGTCGACAAGCCGCTCGTGGCCGCGGTGAACGGCGTGGCGGTTGGGATCGGAACGACGATGCTCCTGCACTGCGACCTGGTCTATGCGGGCCAGGATGCGAAATTCGCGCTGCCGTTCGTGAATCTCGGGCTGTGCCCGGAGGCGGCGTCGTCGTTCTTGCTGCCGGCGCTGGCCGGCTACCAGCGGGCGGCGGAGCTGCTCTTGCTCGGCGAGCCGTTCGACGCCGGCAAGGCGCTTGCGGTCGGCATCGTGACCGAGGTCGTGCCGAATGATCTGGTGTTCGAGGCGGCCGAGCAGGCCGCCCGCAAGCTGGCCGCCAAGCCTCCGGCGTCGGTGCGGGTCACCAAGCAGCTCCTGAAAGCGCAGACGAAGGCCATGATGGAGGCCGCGCTTGCCGCGGAGCTGGGCCAGTTCCGCGAGCGGCTCGTCTCGGCCGAGGCGAAGGAGGCCTTCAGCGCTTTCCTCGAGAAGCGCAAACCCGATTTCACGCGGTTCAATTGAGATCGCATGAGCGAGGAGGCTAAGTGAAGCGGCGTTTCAAGCAGATCGATGTGTTCAGCGCAAAGCCCTTTATGGGCAATCCGGTCGCCGTGGTGCTCGATTGCGCGAACCTGACCCCGCAGGACATGCAGATGATCGCGCGCTGGGCCAATCTTTCCGAGACGACGTTCGTGCTGCCGCCGGAGCAGGGTGGCGATTACCGCATCCGGATCTTCACCCCGGTGAGCGAGCTGCCGTTCGCGGGTCACCCCGCGATCGGCACGGTGCACGCCGCGCTCGAGTCGGGCGTGCTGCCGAGCGGCAAGACCGAGTACATCCAGGAGTGCGGCGCCGGGCTGCTGACCGTGCGCACCGAGCAGGCGGGTCCGGAGCGCCTCCTGTTCGTGCGCGCCCCATCGGCAACGCTGCGGCTGATCGAGGACAACGAGCTCGATGAGCTCAACGCCGCGCTGGACACCGACGCCGGACCCACCGTGCGGCCGCAGGTCGTGAGCGTCGGTCCGACCTGGGCGGTGCTCGACCTCGGCGAGGCCGACACGGTCTCGATGCTGCAGCCCAAGATGAGCGCGCTCGCCAGCATCTCGCGGGCGATGAACATCACCGGCGTCGCGGTGTTCGGGCGCGAGCGCGGATCGGACGTGGCGCTGCGGGTCCGGGCTTTCGCGCCCGCTGAGGGCGTGCCCGAGGACCCGGTATGCGGCAGCGGCAACGTGTGCATCGCGGCGTTCCTGCGCGAGTCCGGGCTGCTCTCGAGCGTGGGAAACTTCTACAGTGTCAGTCAGGGGCGCGAAGTGGGGCGCGACGGCAAGGTCCACATCCGCGTGGACCCCAAGACCGGCGCCATCGAGCTCGGCGGCGCGGCGGTCACCTGCATCGATGGGACGCTCGACGGTTGAGTCTCGCGCGCGTAGCGCGGCAGCCGTGGAAGGGAAAGTCACATGAGCCTCAAGGCCAAGACGCTATTCATCACCGGCGCATCGCGCGGAATCGGGCTGGCGATCGCCAAGCGCGCCGCGCGCGACGGCGCGAACGTTGCAATCATCGCCAAGACCGAGCAGCCGCATGCCAAGCTGCCGGGCACGATCTACACGGCCGCCGAGGAGATCACGTCGGCCGGGGGGCAGGCGCTGCCCCTGGCGGTAGACATACGCGACGAAGCGAAAGTGGCCGACGCGGCGAAGCGGGTGTCCGAGCACTTCGGCGGGATCGACATCCTGATCAACAACGCGAGCGCGATATCGCTGACCGGCACCGCCGAGACGCCGATGAAGCGCTTCGATCTCATGCTCGGCGTGAACGTGCGCGGCACCTATGCATGCTCGCAGGCCTGCCTGCCTTACCTCAAGGCGGCGGCGCAGGCCGGCCGGAATCCGCACATTCTCACCCTCGCGCCGCCGCTCAACCTCAACCCGCGGTGGTTCAAGAACCATGTCGCCTACACGATGGCGAAATACGGGATGAGCATGTGCGTGCTCGGGATGGCCGAGGAGTTTAGGGCGGACGGCATTGCCGTCAACGCACTCTGGCCGCGCACGGTCATCAACACCGCGGCGATCGCGCTGATCCCGGGCGTTGATCCGAAGATGTGCCGCACGCCGGAGATCCTCGCCGACGCCGCTCACATCATCCTGAATCGCGACGCGCGCAAGCACACCGGCCACTTCTACATCGACGAGGAGGTGTTCGCCGCGGAGGGCGTGACCGATCTCGGCAAATACGCCGTGCTGAAGGGCAACAGCAAATTCCTGCCCGACCTGTTCATCGACTGATGCCGTGCCGCGACCGTACGCAAGTCGACGCGGTCCGCACCCCGAGCGGATGGGGCAGGGCGCGCGCACTCGCGCGGGCGCTTGCATTGTCGCTCTCCTTTTGTGCGACGACCGCATGGTCGGCGGAAGTGATGTATAGCTGGCGCGAGCCGGGCTCCGGGCAGCTTCATCTTTCCTCGGTGCCGCCGCCCTGGCTGCGGAGCGCGGAGGCGGCCGAACGTGGCCCGCGCGTCAACGTTTTCAAGGACGGCAAGTTCGTGCCGCCGGAGCGCGTCGGCCCGGGTGGCAGGGTGCTCGACCCCAAGCCTGGCAAACCCGGCGCCACCGCCCCGGGGGATGCGCCGAAGCTCCCGGACCTTTCCGAGCTGCTTACCCGGCGCGACGCCGCCATGGACCGGCTTGTGGCCGAGGCCTTGCGCGTGGGTCCGGCGAGCGGGAACGAGGCGTTCTTCGTCGTGCTCGATCGCTATCTCGAGCTCTGCGCGCTGGCGGATGCCGCCGATCCGGTCGGCGTGGCGGTCCGCAACGCCGAGCGCGACCGCGGCATGCAGCGCGTCAAGACGAACATCGAGCGGGTGCTGCAGCAGCCCGGGCCGCGCGCGGCGTTCCAGAACGAGGCCACCCGCTGGTTCAGCGACAAGTCCGACCTCGCCGCGCAGAAAATCGTTCGCTGCATCCGCGACGGATATTGTTAAAAGCAACAAACCCGAAGGTCACGAACAGGAGGGAACCGGCTGGTTTCCTTAAGGACAAGAGCGGTAGGTCACGAACAGGAGGAAACCGGCTGGTTTCCTCAAGGACAGGAGCGGTAGGTCACGAACAGGAGGAAACCGGCTGGTTTCCTCCCGTTACCCTCCTTCCCGCTGAAAGCAAAACCGACGTCGGTGTCAGGTTCTGGCAACAGGTTGTTTCCGCGATGCGACACCATATTTTGAGGTCCGCTACGACTCATCCGCAGAACCGGCTCACCCGTATCAGGGCCATACGCGTAGTGAGGAGAAAGACCATGACGTCCCATCTGATCGCACCCGCCGCGCTTGCCGTGGCGGCGTTTGCATTTGTTTCTGCGCCGGCGGCGCAGACCATGAACGGCTTCGACCTGCGCGGCGCGCTCGTCAATCCGGCCGAGATCCACAGAGGCGGCCCGCCCAAGGACGGCATTCCCGCGATCGACCGGCCGCGGTTCGTCAAGGCCGGCGAGGCGAAGCTCGCGCCCGGCGACCGGATCCTCGGCGTCGAGCGCAATGGCGAGGCGAAGGCCTACCCGGTGCGCATCCTGAACTGGCACGAGGTGGTCAACGACACGGTTGGCGGCGACGCCGTCGCAGTGACGTACTGCCCGTTGTGCGGGTCCGGCGTGACGTTCGATCGAATCGTGAAGGACAAGCGGCGCTCCTTCGGCGTATCGGGCCTGCTCTACAACAGCGACGTGCTGCTCTACGACCGCGAAACGAACTCGCTCTGGTCGCAGATCCTTGGCAAGGCGATCACCGGCCCGTCCAAGGGTGAAAAGCTCGGGCTCGTCGCGACCGCGCACACCAGCTGGGAGGACTGGGTCGGGCGGCATCCGAAAACGCTCGTCCTCTCGGAGGACACCGGCTATTCGCGCAACTACTCGCGTGACCCTTACGCGGGTTACGACGTGAACCCGATCATCTTCTTCCCGGTGGCCAACTCGAGCAGCCGGTTCGACAGCAAGGAAGTCGTGCTGGGGCTGGAGATCGACGGGCAGCAGAAAGCCTACCCGTTCACCGAGCTCGCCAAGACCGAAGGCGTGGTGGTCGACAAGTTCGCGGGCCGCGAGATCCAGGTCGCCTACAACGCGAAGCATCGCACGGCGCGCGTGCTCGACAAGAACGGCAAGGAGATCCCGAGCGTCATGACCTATTGGTTCGCGTGGTACGCGTTCTATCCGGCGGGCGAGGTGTTCTTCGCGAAATGACCGCACGACGTGCGGTCATCCCCGCTTGCGCGGGAGTGACGAACCCTCAGTGTGCGGCGCCCGCCTGCTGCAGATCGGCCATGACGTAGCCCATCGCTTCGGCGACCACCGGCGCGGTGGACAACACCTGCGCGTCGCCGCGCGCGATGATGTCATCGAGCGCATGAGGGTCGAGCGCGAGCGAGCGCGAACTGTTCGGATTGACGAACACGTGCATGCCCTTGAGCGGGCTCACCCACGAAAGACGCGCGCGCAGGGTGCTTCCGTCGGGCTGCTTGAACTCCACCCACGTGCCTTTCTCCAGCCGGGCGAGTCCTGCTTCGAACCCGCGCGCCTTGCGGCCTCGGCGCGGCGCGATCGCGACGGTGTCCACTACCACGTCCTCGCCGGTGAGCGTCTCCGACCGCAGCGCCGGTGGCCCCTCCGGCTCGACGTCTTCCGCTTGTGCGAGCGGATCGGACTCGCTCGACGCGTGGATTTCTGTGGCCGGAGCCGCCGCCTTCGACGCCGATCCACGCACGGCGTCCGCGTGTAGCGGCGCGAGCGTGTTGAGCGCTTCCTTGCGCTCGTCGTCGTCGAAGCCCGCGATCTGCATCCCCTCGTCGAGTGCCTTGATCAGGCCGGGCAGGGTTTTCACGAGCCGCGCGCGCTCTTCTGCCCCGCTCTTCGGCTTCACGCTCCAGAGCAGGTTGTCCAGTGTCTCCAGCGCCTTGACCCAATCCGCGCTCTCCGCGCCACCACTCTCGTGGGCCGAGGTGAGCACTGCCTGGTAGATCCGCTCCGTGAGGCCGCGCACCTGCTTGGGCACCGGCGCTTCGTGTAATCGCTGCTGCACGGTCTCGCGCGCGGTCTCCTGCGCATGCTCGAGCCGTTCGCGCCGGGTCACCACGTCGATCGAACGCTGCGCGACCGCGTCGGCCCGCGCTGCTTCGAGGCTGGCGATCTGCTCCGCCTCGCCGGTGAGTGCCTCCAGCTCGGAGAGATCGTTGCCAAAGCCCTCGACCGCGTTCTTGACGACGCGCTCGACCGCGCCGTAGAGCGGATCCGACGCGTCCGCCGTACCGCGCCAGCCGATTGCGGCCGATCCGAGGCGGTCGAGCATCCGCCGTGCGGGATGCGCCTCGTCGGAGAAGAAATTGCGGTCGAGCATCGCCGCCTTCAGAGTGGGGACCTGCAGCTGCGCAATCACCGGCTTGATGGCCTCCGGAATGCGCGGGTCGCTGAAGACGTGATCGAACATCATTGCGACAAGGTCGCACGTCGTGCCATCGGCCGCGTCGAGACGCTGGCCCACCTCCGACTGGCGCAGCGCGTGCAGGACGTTCATCGACTCGCCGCCCGCGGGAACGGCGAATTCCGTCGCCGCCGCGCCGCCGCGCTGCACGCTGGTGAGCCAGTCGACGGTCGCGGGCGTCGCCATCGTCGCCGCGCCGCCTGCCGGGGCGCCTGGTTGGCCCACTGGTTGACCTGATGCGCCGGGCATCGTGCCCGGCCCGACCGCGACGCCCGGGCCCGGCTGTGCGGCGGGCATTCCCCGCTGCTGCGCCAGAAGCATCTGCAGTTGACCGAACACGTCACCGGTCGGGAGGGGCGGCGGCTGTGCACCGCGCTGATCGCGCTGCGATGGAACGCCGGTGTCCTTGCTCTTGACGATGCGGGCCTTGCCGCCGCTTGCCACGCCGCGGCCCGCAAGCAGTTCGTTGAGATCGTGAAACAGCGAGCCCACCTCGGTGGCGAGCCCGTCGGCGATGAGGTTGCCGAGCGGCCGCATCGTGGGCTCGGCCACGCCGAGCGCGCCCAACCCGCCGAACACGCCGCACGCCAGCGGCGACGGACCGATCGGATTGTCGACGTCCAGCAGCTCGGGATCGCCGACTATCGTGCTCACGCGCCGCGTGAACTGGGAAAGCTCTTCGCCGCCCTTGTCCTTGAGCCGCGTCGTGAGGTTGCCGACGGCGATCTCGTTCTCGAGGACGGCGGTCTGCACCAGGGTGAGCGAGCTCGCGTTGACTTCGCTGGCCGTCGCGTCGGGGCGGGCGCCCTCGCCGGAAAGCGCACTGACCCGCTTCCGGTACCCCTCGGCCACGCCTTCGCGGAACTTGGCGCCCTGCGTGCGCGCCTGGTCGACGGCATGCAGGTATTGCTTCCGCGTGTCGGGGCTGGTTATGCGTGTCGCAATATCGAGCAGCTCGTCCGCGGCGTTCTTCAGCGCGGCATCAAGAACGCCCTGTAAGCGCTCGAGCGCGTGGTCGCGGCACGCAGCCAGCAATGCGTGCTGTGACGCGCTCGTAGCGTGGGGCGGCTTGCGCGGCGCGTCGGGCGTCATTGTGATGTTCGGATTACACGTTAACTTTGCGCTGACCCGGTTCGCGGCGCCGCCCTTGCACCGCGTCCGGTCCCGGTGCGGGTCACTCCCACATGAGCACGACGAAATACACGACCGCGGCGACGCCCGCCGCGACGCCGAGGATGCCCCGCATGCGCTGCTTGTCCGTCCAGGTGACGCCTCCCTTTTTCTTCCTGGCCATGCTCCATTCCATGATCACGATTAGGCACCCGATCCCGAAGGTGATCAGCGCGTATTTCATCTCCGGTGACATCCCGGTCTCCCATGGTTGGCTGCAACGATGCGCCCATTCTAGGGGTTCGGCGGGGCCGGCGACGTGCAGAGCGTCACACGCCGCGCGCGTGACCCATCGCCCAGCGGTGCAAAGGCACGAATCCCAGCGCTAGGACGGCCGCCGCCGCGCCCAGGATCGGGAAAGCGTTCGCCACGCCGTACCGGTCGGCGAGCACGCCCATGATGATGGGGACGAGAGCGTGCGTCAGCTGCCAGCCGAGCCCGCTCAGTGCGAGCGCCGAGCCGCGCTCGGCGGGAGAGCTGGTCTCGGACACGAGCAGCTGGAAGAAGAGCGTCATCAACCCCGACGCCACCCCCACGCCGAAGAGCAGCAGGCTCACCGGCAGCGGGTGCGGCACGACTGCGATCGTGAGCACGCAGGCCGCAACCCCGATGCTTGCGGCGAGCGGCAATCCCCATCCGACCACGTTGCGCACATACCGCCCGGCCGAGGCACCGATCACTGCGCCGCCCAGCGCCCGCAGGGCGAGCATCCAGCCCGCGGCATCGCTGGCGTGGCCCTGCTCGACGAGCAGGATCGGGTAGAACGACATCGAAAGCGAGAACGGCAGCGCCGCGAACATCGCGCAGACGATTCCGTAATAGGGCGTGCGGCGGCGAAGCAGGGCCCGGTACGCGGTGAAGAGCCCGGCGGCGGCTTGCACCTGAGGCGTCGCGGGCGCGACGAACCGCATCATCGCGCCGAACGCGCCGACGCTCGCGGCGGCGAGCACCCAGAAGCCGGCGCCGAAGCCGATCGCGGCGACGATCAGCCCCGCGGCCGCCGTGCCGATGATCTGCGCGCCGTTCGTGGCGGCATTGAGCCGCCCCATTTGCACCCCTCGGTCACCCGGCAGCTGGGAGCCGATCGACCAGATCGCCGGCCAGAACGTCGCGCGCGAAATCACGAAGAAGAATTGCCCGGCGAGGAGCGCGACGAAGCTCTGCGAGACCGCGAACACCGCGCCGGCGATCGCGCAGCAGACGAAGGAGGCGAGCGCCATTCGGCGGCCACCCACGCGATCGGTATAGGCGCCACCGAGCAGGGCGATGACGATGTGCGCGACGGTCGGCAGCGACAGCATCCCGCCGATCGCCACGCCGGAATAGCCGAGCCCGTGGGCGTACAGCGGCACGAGGATGTAGCTCATCCCCAGCGCGAAATTCCACCCCGACGCGGCGAGGAAATAGGGCCAGAGCGCGTCGGCTCGGGCGTTGCGCGTGGGGTCGATCATGGCGCGCGATTATCGGCGGTTGCGTCAAAGCGCGTGAAAGCGGACGGGACCATGGAAACCGGCGCGATCCGGCGCGCATCCAGCGTCCCATATCATGCGTAATGCGGGGAGGACTCCAAGAATTTGGCGCCTGCGCACCGTCGATGGCGCACGGGGCGCTCTGCCGGAGGAACGCACATGAACTGGTCAAAGTGGATCGTCGCGGCCGCGCTCGCCGGATCGAGCGGACTCGCCGTCTCCGCCACCTGCACGGGAACCAGTCCCGCGCATACGGTGGCGCTGGTGGAGCTCTTCACTTCGGAGGGCTGCTCGAGCTGCCCGCCCGCCGACGCCTGGCTGCGCAAGCTGCCGGAGGCCGGGTACGGAACCGACCGCGTCGTGCCGCTCGCGCTGCACGTGGACTACTGGGACTACATCGGGTGGAAGGATCGGTTCGCCTCGGCGCGTTACACCGAGCGGCAGAAGAACTACTCGGCCATCGGAAACGCACGGTTCGTCTACACGCCGCAGGTCGTCCTGGACGGCCGGGACTATCGCGGCTGGAGCAGCGCCGGCGCGTTCGAGCGCGCGGTGAGCGCGGCGAACGCGCGTCCCGCGCGGGCCACGATCACCGTGAGCCTCGATGAGAAAGAGCCCGGCGTCGCGCAGATGCGCGTCGGCGCCGAGCTGCCGAAGGATGCGGACCGCGGCGGCGTGTCGCTCTACGTCGCGACGTTCGAGAACGGGCATTCGACCAGCGTGAAGGCGGGCGAGAACCGCGGCGCCACGCTCGAGCACGACTACGTCGTGCGGCAATGGTTCGGTCCGATATCGTTCGACGGCGACGGCCGCGCCGTGCTCGACGAGCGCATCGTCCATTCGGCCCGCGGCGGCGTCGCGGCCTTCGTCCAGGCGCGGCGCACGGGCGACGTGCTGCAGGCGACCGCACTCGCGCATTGCCGGGCGGGTTGACGCGAGGGCGGCGCGCGGTTGCGCGGCGCGCGCACTCGTGACAAAGTAGCGGCATGCCCGAACTCGGCACGTGCTGGCACGTCCCAAGAGTTGCGGTGCGCGGGCCCATCCGAGTCGCGACGTGATCGGACGCATCTTCGGTTTCGCGCTCGGCGTCGTCCTCTTCGCCATCGCGCTCATCTTCGCCTCGGTGCTCGCGCTCGTGGCGGGGGTCGTCGTGATCGTGCTGTGGATCTACCTCTATTGGCGCATGCGCGCGCTGCGCAAGGACGCCGCCAGCGGAGCGCGGCCTGGCGGACCATCGGGCTCGGTCATCATCGAAGGCGATTACCGCATCGAGCGCGACGACCAGGCGATCGACGTGACCCCCACCGAACCGCACGATCCCGGTGCGGGCCGCTCGCGCTGACGCGTTAGAGCGCTGAATGCTAAGGGCGTGCGGGCCGGTGTTCCGGCGCGTGTCGATTCGCCCTGCGGCGTGACCCGCCGCTTCCCGGGTTCCGCGCCATATTTCGCGGCAAATGTCCCGATTCGATCGTGGCGGGCGCGCGCCGCGTGTACCTTGCACGGTTTGCGGCCGATCGGATCGGGTATGATCCCCCGCGCCTCGTAGGCCGTCGCGTCAGGGAGCGTCGATGGACCATTCTTTCATCTGGCTGGTGACCGGCATCGTGCTCGTGATTGCCGAGCTCCTCACCGGCACCTTCTACCTGCTCTTCCTCGGCATCGCAGCGATCGTCGGTGCCGCGGTGGCCTATCTCGGCGCGCCGTTCTGGGCGCAGGCGGTCATCTCGGCGGTCGTGCTCACGATGGGCGTGCTCTGGATTCAGCGCCACAAGCGGATGACCAAGGAGCCGGGCATGCGCGGCCTCGACGTCGGCCAGCCCGTGAAATGGGAGTCCTGGATCAACCAGCCCGACAACCTGGCGCGCGTGCGCTACCGCGACGCCCAATGGGACGCGAAAGTCTCGGGCGAGATCCGCGGCGAGCCGGGCGAGGTGCTCTACATCACCGCGGTCGACGGCGCGACGCTGCACGTCGCCAAGACCAAGCAGGCCTAGTCCGCGCCCGGCGATGGCCACCCCGAATCAGCCGCCGTCGCCCGAGGACCTCGTTCGCGCGCTATTCAAGTTCGCGACGTCCCGCAAGCCGCCGCCGCTCCGCCAAACCGCCCAGCGGATTGCGCGGCGCGCCGCACCGTTTCATCGCAGGAAGGCAGCCGAAGACGCCGCCCATCCTCCCAAACCGGAGACTTCCAGCATGCTTCCGAAGATCATCATCGCCCTCGTCCTCTCCGTGATCGTCTACGTCATGGAGCTCACCCGGCCCTTCGCGGTGCCGTTCCTCATCATCGCGCTCGCGGTGGTGTTCGTGATCGAAGGCGTGCGCATCTTGCCGCAGCAGGAAGCATGGGTCGTCGAGCGCCTCGGGCGCTTCCACGAGGTGCTCGAGCCGGGGCTGCGCATCATCATCCCGATGGTCGACCGCATCGCCTACAAGCACTCGCTGAAGGAGGTGCCGTTCGACGTCCCCGAGCAGGTGTGCATCACCAAGGACAACACCCAGCTGGCGGTGGACGGGATCGTCTACTACCAGGTCACCGATCCGCGGCTCGCCTCCTACGGCACCTCGGACTACCTGATGGCCATCACCCAGCTCGCGCAGACCACGCTGCGCTCCGAGATCGGCAAGATGGAGCTCGACAAGACCTTCGAGAGCCGCGACGAGATCAACCGCCAGATCGTCGCCGTGCTCGACGAGGCGGGCCGCTCTTGGGGCGTGAAGGTGCTGCGCTACGAGGTCAAGAACCTCACCCCGCCCGAGATCATCCTGCGCGCGATGCAGCAGCAGATCACCGCCGAGCGCGAGAAGCGCGCGGTCATCGCGAAGTCCGAGGGCCAGAAGCAGGAGGAGATCAACGTCGCGGAAGGATCGCGACAGGCCGCGATCTTGCAGTCCGAGGGCGAGAAGCAGGCTGCCATCAACCGCGCGCAGGGCGAAGGCACCGCGATCCGCGTCGTGGCCGAAGCGAATGCTGCCGCGATCCGCGCCGTGGCCGAAGCGCTGGGAGCCACCGGCGGCATGAACGCCGCCAACCTGAAGATCGCCGAGGAGTACGTCTCCGCGTTCTCCAATGTCGCGAAGACGAACAACACCCTCATCCTCCCGTCCAACCTCTCGGATATCGCCGGCCTCATCGCCAGCGCGATGACGGTGCTCGACCGCGCACGGCCAGGTGCCGTGCCGCCGCCGGTGCCGAGGGCCTAAAGGGCAGTCGACCGACCGCAGCACACCGGCTGAATCTCGGCGGAGAGAATCGTGGAGCATCGCGAGCCACGCCCACGGGCGCGCTCTCGACCATCCAGTACGGATTTCTGTTCCTGTTGAATTTCGCGGATGTCACGGTCGGCATGCTGCTCTTCCATCTCTTCACGTTCGATCCGGCCTGGGTTCCGGCGCGGCAGTTCAAGCGCGGTGACGTCTTGTACTACGACGGCAACTGCGCGATGTGCCACGGTTTCGTGCGCTTTCTGCTGGCCGAAGAGCGCACCGGAACACTGCGCTACGCGCCGCTCCAGGGCGCGCATTTCCGCACGAGCGTTCCCGAGTCGCTACGCGCAGGGCTGCCCGACAGCCTCATTCTGCGCACGGAAGACGGGACGCTGCATCTGCGCTCCGATGCGGTGATTGAAGTGATGAAAAAGCTCGGCGGTCTGTGGTCGGCGCTTGGCGGGATGCTGCGCGTCGTGCCGCGGCCGCTGCGCGATCGGGTGTACGATTTGGTGGGGGCGCTGAGGTACCGTGTGTTCGGCCGGGCGTCCGACACCTGTCCACTCATCACCCCGCAGCTCCGTAAACGGATGGTCGTCGATTGAGCGTGAACCGTCCCCACGGAGCACCTTGACGTCCGGTTACACGGAGCGTCGGCTGGCTAGATGGACGGGAGAGAGAACTGCGCGTGAAGGCGCGACTACCCAAGAACGAAGCGGCGCGATTACGTGCGCTACACCAGTACTCGGTCCTTGATACCCTGGAAGAGCAGGCATTCAATGACATAACGATGCTTGCGTCGTTCATCTGCGACGCACCCATCGCCCTCATATCGCTGATTGATGTCGAGCGTCAGTGGTTCAAGTCGCGCGTCGGCCTGCAAGCAACGCAGACCCCCCGGGAGCACGCTTTCTGCGCGCACGCGATCCTCGAACCAGAAGAGGTGCTGGTCGTGAACGACGCAATGTTAGACCCGCGCTTCGTGGACAATCCTCTGGTCACGGGGGATCCGCACATCCGCTTTTACGCCGGCGCCCCCCTGATCACCCCGCAGGGCGATGCCCTGGGCACGATCTGCGTGATCGATCGCACCCCCCGGAGGCTGCCGAAAAAGAAGATCGGGGCGTTGCGTGCGCTATCGCGGCAGGTGGTTGCGCAACTCGAGCTGCGCCGCGTGATCGCGGAGTTGGATCGAAGCGCGATCGAGCTTCGGGCATACCAGCGGCAACTCGAGAGCTACCAGAAAGAGATTGAAACCAAGAATGCGGCGCTGGCGGAGCAGAGCGTCACCGATGGTCTCACGGGTGTGAAAAATCGACGCGCGTTCGACCTTGCGCTCAAACAGGAGCTTGCGCGGGCGAGCCGCGAAAACACTCCCGTTTCCCTACTGCTCGTCGACATAGACAAGTTCAAACCCTTCAACGACGAATTTGGGCATCTCGCAGGTGACGATGCGCTTCGGGAAGTGGCGCGGATACTTTCTGCCCGCGCGCGTCCGTTCGATGTGGTCGCTCGATATGGCGGTGAGGAGTTTGCGGTCATTCTCCCGAACACCGATGCCGACGGGGCGGTCGTCGTCGGAGAGAGGCTACGCGCTGCGATTGAAGCGGCACCCTGGACCGATAGAGCGATAACCATCAGTATCGGCGCCAGCGTGTCCGGAAGCGCAATGAGTGGCACGGCGCTGATAGCGCAGGCGGATCGGGCCCTGTACCGCGTGAAGCAGGTTGGCGGAAACCAGGTTGCGCACGCCAGCCATGGCGCGTGAACGGATCGCGTCGACTTCCAGAATGATCGCTTCATTGGTTGTTGCGGCAGATGCGCCGCGCGGATGGCGGGCAATCTGTTGCGCGCTGTGGATTGTCATCGCCGGCGTTCTCGTCGAGGGTGACGCGATCGCTCAGGAGCGTGATCGGGTGACGGTCAAGCTTTTTCCGGCGGGCCCCTTGCCGCTCGCCCCTCTGGAGACGATGGATGTCCAGTTCGAGCGCGTCAAGTTCGCCGCGCCGCCTGGCCAGGACCGCCCCCCCGACAAGTTCTTCGACGAGATCGAGCGGATCCTCGCGTCGCACGGCATCACGTCGTCCTGGCAGTACGTGTTTCCCGACGGCGCGTACATCCGGATCACCATCGAGACTGGAAACCGGCGCATCGAGCTCGCCTCGGCGCATACGATCTATGAGCGGAGCGGACGCAGCATTGCGACCGAGCGCGGCCTGACTTCGCTCGAGGGGCGAGATTTGAAGCAGGTCCTTGCGAAGGAAAGCGAGGCGTTTCGCAATCGACGGATCGCCTTCGAGAAAATACTGGCCCTCGTGAGCGCTAGAGTGCAAGAAAACCTGCGGTGACGAACTGCGTGTTCATCGGCTTGCCGGCCAGGGTGCCGAGCACCTGGACATCGACGGCGGCCGGACGATTCAAAGCTTCCTGCGGGCGGGACTGATCGACGAGCTGACCATCACCGTCGTTCCCGTACCCATCGGCGAGGGTCGGCCCCTGTTCGGTCCCTTGCCTCACGACGTGCGGCTTGTGCACTTGTCTACACGGGTCTACGAATTTGGGTTTGTCCAGCAGCGGTGCCGTGTTACCAAGGACATGCCGCAATAGGTCGCGCGGTCAACCGGAATCATGCTGAGCGACATCTGGCGGTTTGCCTAGGGAGGCGTGCCATGCCAATCCTTGCAGGACTGCTCCTGCTGATCCAGTTCAGCTTCGCGTTTCACGCGCTCAAGACGGGTCGACCGTACTGGTGGATCTTCATCATCATGGGGTTTCCGGTCATGGGATGCCTGATCTACTACTTCGTCGAGGTATTCCCGAATTCGCGCGAGCATCGCAGATTTCGCAGGGCTGCGCGCGACATCGCGAAGGCCATTCAGCCCGATGCCGACTTGAAACGCCGCGCCGAAGAGCTCGAGACGTGCGGCAGCATCGACAACAAGCTGGCGCTCGCAGAGGAATGCATGACCAGCAAGCTGTACGCCGAGGCGTACATGCTCTACGCGAGCTGCCTGTCCGGGGCATATCAGAACGACGGTGCGATCCTCTTCGGTCTCGCGAGAGCCGCCGTCGAGAATCGCAATTGGGATGACGCGTCGGCGGCGCTCACGCGCCTCAAGGCCGAGGCGCCGAAGACGCGTCCGCTGGATGTGCGCCTGCTCGAAGCGCGGGTCCTGGAGGGCCGTGGAGAGAACGACGCCGCGCTGGCCGCCTATCGTGACCTCGTCCCCCTGTATGTGGGGCTGGAGGCGCGCTACCGGTACGGAAAGTTTCTGGCCCGGCTCGAACGGCACGAAGCGGCGAGCCACATGTTCGACGAGGTCATCAAGCACTCCAAGCGCTTCGCTTCGTCCATCGAGGACGAGCAGCGATGGGTGGCGGCCGCCCGCCAGGCGATCGGCAACCCGTGAAGTCCGCCCCGGATCTCGGCGATTGGGCATCCTCCCTTCCGGAGGCCGCGATCACGACGCTGGCCGCGGGCAACAAGGTCGAAGCCATCAAGATCGTGCGCGAGGCCACCGGGCTCGGGCTGAAGGAAGCCAAAGATGCGGTCGCGCAATTCGTTCCGGGAGATCGGCCTTTCCGCGCCCCGGCGCGCCCTGCCGCCGGCGGCGAGGCGATTCCGCTCGCCGCGGTCGCCGCCCTGCAAAATGGGAAGTTCATCGAGGCCGTCAAGATCGTGCGGCAGGCGCGCGGGATCGGCCTCAAGGATGCGAAGGACACGGTCGACAGCTATGTCGCGTCAGAGCCGCTGGTTCGCAGCCGACTCGCGGCAGCGCGCGCCGAAACCCGGCGCAGCGCGCTGCTGTGGGGCATCGCGCTCGCGCTGCTCGCGGGACTCGTCGTCTACTTCCTTGTGCAGTAGCGTCGTCGGTCGCGCGCGGCCGCGCGCGCGCTCAGTCGGCGTGGAAGATGTGATCCAACTCTTCCTTCGGCGCACCCATTCGCGTGCGAAACAGACGTTCGTCGGCGTCCCGCAGCCGCCGGCTGATCTCCCGTCCCAGGTTCATCTGGATCATCGCGAACTGCTCGACGCTCTGCTCGTAGAGCTTGTAGAGGTTAGCGGAGGATAGCCGGATCGCCTTGCAGTCTTCGATCGCGCGCACGGAGGCGCTGCGCGGCTGGAGGTCGATCAGCGCCATTTCGCCGAAGCAGTCGCCGCGCTCCAGCGTGCGCAAGAGGTGATCTCCGCCCTTCCAGGATTTCAGCACGGCGACCTTCCCGGTCTCGAGGACGAACATCGCGTCGGCCGCGTCGTTCTCGCGAAAGAAGTATTCGTTCGCCCGCACCTCGTCGATCGGGCAGAGACCCAGCAGGGACTCCAGGGTGTCCGCCTGGATCCCGCCGAAGATGGGCATGCGCTGCAGCAGCTCGATTCGTGTCTCGTCCATCACGGCACTCTCTGGGATGGTCATCACCGGGGAATCGCAACACTACGCTCAACTCGGGCCCCGCAATAGCCCTGCGGGATGTCCGGTTGCGGCGGTGCGCCATACCACCGACAATCCGCCGACACGAACGAACGGGGGACGGGCAATGACCGGAGCATTCAATGGGCGGCGCGAGGACCGGCGGCTGCTCACCGGCGCGGGGCGCTATACGGCGGACGTCGATCTGGATGGCCAGCGCTACGCGTGCTTCTTGCGCTCCGATCATGCACACGCCGAGATCGCGTCGATCAATGTGAAGCCCGCGCTCGCGCTGCCCGGCGTCCTCGCGGTGCTCACCGGGGAGGACACGGCGAAGGCCGGTTTCCGCACGCCGCCCGCGGCGGTGAAGTTTCCCGGACGGGACGGCATGACGCTCAAGGTGCCGAATCGCGACGTACTCGCGCGCGGGCGGGTGCGCCACGTCGGGCAGGAAGTCGCGCTCGTCGTCGCGGAGACGGCGCTCGCCGCCCAGGACGCCGTCGAGCTGATCGAGGTCGAGTATCGCGAGCTGCCGGCGGTCGCCGATGTCGACGCGGCGCTCGCGCCCGGTGCGCCGCAGGTTCATGACGACGTGCCGGGCAATCTCGCGTTCGACTACGAGTATGGCGACGCGGCGCAGGCCGAGGCGGCGTTCGCGCGCGCGGCGCACGTGACGCGGCTCGAGCTCGAGTCGCAGCGCATGGTCGGCAATCCGATGGAACCCAAGAGCTGCGTCGTTGCGCACGACAAGGCGTCCGGCGCCTACGATGTCTACGCGAGCGGGCAGGGCACGCAGGTCCTGCGCGGCGGGCTCGCCGCCATGACCGGCATCGCGCCGGAGAAGATTCGCGTGCAGCCGATCGACGTGGGCGGCGGATTCGGGATCCGGGTGCAGGCCTATGCTGAATACGCGGCGTTGATGCTCGCCGCCCAAACGGTGGGCCGGCCGGTCAAATGGACGGGGTCACGCTCCGAGACGTTCGTCAGCGACCATCACGGCCGCGGGGTGAAGCTCGTCGGCGCGCTCGCGCTCGACAAGGACGGCACGTTCCTCGGCCTGCGGCTCGAGTGGTTGGTCAACATGGGCGCGTACCTTTCGCAGGCCGCACCGGTGATCAACACCCTGATGGCGAGCCTGCACGCGGTGAACGCCTATCGCATTCCGGCGCTGTACGGCAGGCATCGCCTCGCGCTGACCAACACCACCTCGACCACCGCCTACCGCGGTGCCGCGCGACCGAGCGTAATCTACATCGCGGAGCGACTCGTCGAGCAGGCCGCGCGCGAGACGGGGATCGATCGGGTCGAGCTCCGCAAGCGGAATCTCATTCCGAAGGAGGCCTACCCGTACCAGACGCCGACCGCGGAGTACGACAGCGGGGATCCGATCGGGTGTCTCACCGAAGCGCTCGAGCATTCTGAGTGGGGCGCGTTCGAGGCGCGCCGCGAAGAGGCGGCGGCGCGCGGCAAGCTGCGCGGGATCGGCTGCGCCGTCTTCGTCGAGCCCTCGGGTGGCGGCGTCCTGCCGAAGGAGGAGGCGGCGATCCGGTTCGACGCCTCGGGCGAAATTCTCCTGCACGTACTCTCCGGATCGTCGGGGCAGGGGCACGAGACGGTGTTTCCCGAGATCGTCGCCGAGGTGCTCGGGGTGGACGCCGAGCGGATCACGCTGCGCGAGGGCGACCCGAGCGGCCCGGCACTCGTCGGCGGCGGCACGGTCGGCTCGCGCTCGACGATGATGCATGGGAGCGCGTCGCTGGTGGTGGCGCGGGAGGTGGTGCGCAAAGGCACGGAGCTCGCGGCCCAGGCGCTCGAGGCGGCCGTGCCGGACATCGAGTTCGAGCGTGGCCGCTACCGGGTCAAGGGCACGGATCTTTCGATCAGCCTCGCGGATCTCGCCGCGAGACACGCGGGCGCATCGCCTCATCCGCTCGATTCGCTCGCCGACGTTCCGGCGCTGCGCGCGTTTCCGGGCGGTGCGCACGTCGCCGAGGTGGAGATCGATCCGGACACCGGGGTCGTCGAGGTGCAGCGCTATGTCGCCGTCGACGACTGCGGGCGCGTCATCAACCACGTGCTGCTCGAGGGGCAGCTGCACGGTGGAATCCTGCAGGGGTTCGGCCAGGTGTTCGCGGAGCACTGCATCTACGATCCGACGTCCGGCCAGCTGCTGACCGGCACGTTCACGGACTACACGATGCCGCGTGCAGACGCGCTCGCGGAAGTCCGGCTGTACGATCGTTCCGTGCCGTCGCCGACCAATCCGCTCGGCGCGAAGGGCGTCGGCGAGGCGGGCACCACCGGCGCGGTGCCGACGCTCGCGCACGCGGTGCTCGATGCGCTGCATCCGCTGGGGATCGACCAGCTCGACTTTCCTTATACGCCGGCCAAGCTCTGGCAGGCGATCGACTCGGCCAAGGGGGACGGAGGCCCCCGCGCTTAGCGGCAGCCTCTAGAATCACGTCATCCCCGCGAAAGCGGGGATCCAGGGTTCCGCTGCGCCGCCGATGGATTCCCGCTTCCGCGGGAATGACGAACCGTCGTACCGGTTCCTCGATCAACTTTTTGGGAATGAGAGACATGGACCTGACTGTTGTGGTGCTGCGCCTCGTGCACGTGCTTTGCGGCGTGTTCTGGGCCGGCGCGCTGATGTTCGTGGTGACGTTTCTCGAGCCGAGCATCCGCGCGAGCGGGCCCGAGGGCGCCAAGGTGATGCGGGAGCTGATCCAGCGGAAGTATCTCAACGTGATTCCGATCTTGGGCGCCCTCACCATCCTTTCGGGACTCTGGCTCATTTGGATCTTTTCGAACGGCTTCTCGGCGGCATGGTTCATGTCGGGGACGGGGATGACGCTGACGCTCGGCAGCCTCGCGGCGCTCGTCGCGTTCCTGGTCGGGATCCACGTCTTGCGCCCCACCGTGCTGCGCATCGGACCGCTTGCGCAGGCGGCGGCCCAGGCGCCGGCCGGCGCCGAGAAAGAAGCGCAGCTCGGCCAGGTCCAGGCGCTGCGCCGCAAGGCGATGCTGAGCGGCCGCTGGGTCGGCGCGCTCCTCGCGCTGGCCGTCATCACCATGGGGATCGGCCGCTACGTCGGGTAGCCTCGCTGACGCGGCGGCTCGCATCGCGTTACCCTGCGGGTTGTCACACTCGCTTGACGGAGGAACCATGATCACCGAACTCGTCATTTTCGATTTGCCGAAAGGCATGACCCGTGCGCAGGTCGTCGAGGGCATGCGCAAGGTCGCCCCGCACTGGCGCGCGAACAAGGAGCTCATCCGCAAGAATTTCCTGTACGACCCGGCCAAGGGCCAGGCCGGCGGCGCTTACACGTGGCCGAGCGTGGAAGCGGCGCAACGCGGGCACGACGCCGCGTGGCGCGCGAAGATCCGCGAGATGTACGGCGCCGACCCCGTGATCCGCTACTTCGAGACGCCGGTCCTGGTGGACAACGTGGTGAACGACACGATCGAGGCTGCGGCCTGACCGATCGCGGCGGGCGCACATTAGAGGGGGAGACGGATGGCGGGTGTCATGATCATCACCGGTGGCGGGCGCGGCATCGGGGCCGCCACCGCGCGCCTCGCCGCGGCACGCGGCTATGCAGTCTGCGTGAACTACGCGCAGAGTCGACAGTCGGCCGAGGCGGTCGTCGCCGAGATCGGCAAGGCCGGCGGCAAGGCGATCGCCGTCCAGGCGGATGTCGGTTCGGAGTCCGAGGTCGCGCGAATGTTCGAGACTGTGGACCGGGAGCTCGGCACCGTGACGGCGCTCGTGAACAACGCCGGAGTCATCGACAAGCAGGCGCGCCTGGTCGATATCGACGCTGCCCGCCTCGCGCGGATGTTCGCGACCAACGTCACCGGGCCGTTCTTGTGCGCCCGCGAAGCGGTGCGCCGCATGTCCACCAAGCAGGGCGGGGCGGGGGGCGGCATCGTGAACCTCTCCTCGGCGGCATCGCGCATCGGCGGCGGCGGTGAATACCTGGACTATGCGGCCTCGAAAGGCGCGATCGACACCTTCACGATCGGGCTCGCGAAGGAGGTGGCGGCCGAGGGAATCCGGGTGAACGCGGTGCGGCCCGGAGTCATCTACACCGAGATCCACGCGGCCGGCGGGGAGCCCGGACGGGTCGACCGGATGAAGTCGTTCGTGCCCCTGGGACGGGGCGGTCAGCCCGAAGAGGTGGCGGCATCGGTTCTCTGGCTGCTCTCGGACGAGGCGTCCTACATCACCGGCATGATCCTCGACGTCACCGGCGGTCGCTAGGCGCCGGCGCTCCCGGATTCCGCAACCGATCGGCCCGGCCGGGCGGGGCGCAGTGGCTGTCCGGTGAGCACATTGCACACCCTCAGACGGCAACCCGGGCTGTATCATGGCGCCGCGCTTCGGAGCCCGGAAAAAATGGATCGCCTGTTCGCAAGACTGGACGCAGTTCTCGACTCACTGAGCAAACCCATCCTCTGGGCGGTGATGCTGGTCAGCATCGCTTTGGTGGGCGCACTCGACCACGTGACGGGAACCGACGTGTCGGTGGCGCTCTTCTACCTTTTCCCGGTCGCCATCGCCGCATGGTGGCTCGGGCGCGGTGCGGGCGTCGGCTGCTCCGTCGCATGCGCGGCAGTCTGGTTCCTGGTTAACGATTTGGGCGGACAGAAGTACACCTCGGTGTACGTGCACTTCTGGAACGCTTCGATACGGATGGCGTTCTTCCTCGTCGTGACGCTGCTGCTCACCAGGATGCACAGCATGCTCCGCCGGGAGAGGGCGTTGTCGCGGGTGGACTATCTGACCGGTGCCTACAACGTCCGGGCGTTTCACGAGATCGCCGAGGCGGAGTGTCAGCGCGCGAGCCGGTATCCGCAGCCCCTCACGGTTGTCTATATCGACCTCGATGGCTTCAAGCGCGTCAACGACCAGCACGGGCACCAGGAGGGCGACCGCGTTCTCCGGGCCGTGGCGCAGACTCTGCGAGGCGGCGTTCGCCGCCCGGACACGGTCGCCCGCCTCGGCGGAGACGAGTTCGCGCTGCTCCTCCCGCAGACCGATCCGGCGAGCGCGCAGGTCTTTCTGCCGCGGCTGCGGGACGAGCTGCTCGCGGCCATGAGTCGCCACAACTGGCGGGTCACGTTCAGCATCGGCGCGCTCACCTGCCCGGTCGCGCCGGCGGTGTTCGGCGACGTGGTGCGCGAGGCGGACGGCCTGATGTACGAAGTCAAGAAGGCCGGGCGCGACGCGATCCGGTACGCGGTCTATCACGGCCCGACCCGCAGCAACGATGCCGCCGGAGCGATCCCGGTTCCTGCGCAAGCGCAGGAAAGTCGCCCCCGGCTGCTCACGGCGACCCCGAAAACCGCTTCCAGGCCATAGCCCCGTACTTTTCCTCCTCGCACTTCTGCGCACGCCGTTCGGTGCTGTATTAGCATCGGGTCGCGCAGCCGATGGATGCCACGATCGGACCGGCGGCGCCAGTTGGAGGGGGACACATGACTGATCGACCCGCAGGCGCACCCGCAGCGGAGCCGGACGCGGCCGGGATCAAGGCGCAGATCCTCGACTACTGCAAGCGCAAGGGCGCGCTGGCGGTGGGCGTCGCGGACCTCAACGCGATCGATCTCGTGGCGCCGCCCGGCCACCGGCCGCGCGACATTCTGCCCGGCGTGCGGTCGGTCATCTCGCTCGGGGTCGGCGGCCAGACGCAAGGCGCCTGGTCGGTACCCACCAAGGCGTTCGCCTACTTCGGCAGCACGGAGGGGCGGGCGTACGGCATCGCCTACGGCTGCTCGTTCTTCATCGAGAACCGGTTTCGCGCGCGCTCGGTCTATTGCCCGCCCGACATGGATCCGGAGGGCGGCGCCCGCATCCCGCTGCAGAGTCTCAAGCTCCACGCCGAGCTGGCCGGGATCGGCGCCCGCTCGCTCGCGGGCGACATCCTGCTGCACCCCGATTACGGCTACATGTATTACGCGTCGGTCTTCTCCGAGCTCTGGCTCCCGCCCGATCGTCCCCTCGACACGAATCCGTGCCCGGCGCCATCGTGCGTGGACATGCATCGCAAGACCGGGCAGACGCCCTGCATGAAGTTCTGTCCGGTGCAGTGCCTCTCGGGCGATATCAACGAGCGCGGCGAGCAGGTCGAGATGCGCTACGACATGGCCAAGTGCGCAGAGCTCACCCAGCAGTACGAAGCGGTGCCGGCGATGCTCGCCGATGCGCTCGCCGCGGCGGATGGGCCGGCACGCGAACGCGCGCTCTCCGACCCGGACAACGCGCTGCTCTGGTACAAGATGTCGGTCGGCTCGGGCGGGCTGCTCGCCCAGTGCTTCGAGTGCATGCGCGTGTGCCCGATCGCGACGCGCGCGCCGCTCGCCGATCCGATCCGCCGCGCGGTGGCCGCCGACAAGAAAGCGTAGCGCGATGCCGCGCGGGCTCTCCTTCGAGCAGATCGGCGTCACCGAGGCGATGATCGCGACCTATTGCGACGCGGTCTGGGCGCTCAGCAACAATATCCAAGTCCGCCGCGGCGATCCGATCCGCAAGCTCGAGTTCGCAGCCTTCGAAGCGCAGCGCCCCGAGCTCGGCATGAGCGACGCGCAGATCGCCGCGGTGCTGGGGTTGACGCGCGACCAGGTGCTCGCCATCCGCGTCGTCACGGAAGTCCGCCGTTTTCGCCGCCGCAACTACCACCGTCTCTACGAGCTCGGGCGCGGCAACCGGTTTCGCGCGGATCGGTCGATCGCGCCCGCGGAGCGGGTCGGCTTCCGGCCGGACGCGCTCGCGCTGCGTGAGGCGATTCACTTCGATCCGGCTCGAGTGGCCGAGTTCGTCCGCGCCGGGGCATGGGGCAAGGACACGCTCACCGGCTGGCTGAAGGCGCGCGTCGCGGAGGCGGGTGCACGCGCCGCCTTGATCGGACCGGACGGAGCGGTGACCTACGCGGAGCTCGCCGCGCGCGGTGAGCGCTTCGCGGCCGGACTGTATGGGCTCGGCCTGGGTCGCGGCGACGTGATCACCGTCCAGCTGCCCAATGTGCCCGAGTTCCTGGTCGCATACCTCGCGATCGCGCGGATCGGCGCGGTCATGTCGACTGCCCACCTGCCCTACCGCGCGGCCGAGCTGCAGACGCTGCTTGCGCATTCGCGCGCGCGCGCCTTCCTCGGCTTGTCGGCGACGAAGGATTACGCGCCCGCCGCGGCGGTGCTCGCCATGAGGGCTGCGCTACCCAAGCTGGAGCATGTGATCGCGCTCGGCGCGCCGGTTGAGGGCGTGCTCTCCTACGCGAGCCTGGCAGCGAGCGAAGGTGCGCTTCCCGATGAAGTCGCGCCCGCGCCGGCCGACCCGTTTCTCCTCCTGTACACCTCGGGCACCAGCACGAGCCCGAAAGCGGTGCCGCTCACCTATCAGGCAATGCTCGGCAACGCGCGCCTCGGGGCGCCCGAGCACCGGATCACGGCAACCGACGTCGTGCTCTCGGCCCCGCCGTACACGCATCTTTTCGGCCTGTACAGCTTTCATCTCGCGCTCGCCACGGGCGCCGCGAATCTGCTCTTGCCCGTGTTCACGCCGCCGGATCTCGCGAAGGCGATCGCGCGGGGCCGGCCCACAGTGCTCTTCACCGGGCCTGCGCACCTCGCTGCCCTGCAGAAATCCGGACTGCTCGAGAACACCGATCTCGCGAGCATCCGGCTCGTCATCTGCTCCGGTAGCGCCTGTCCCCCGGATCTCGCGCGGGCGGTCGCGGCGAAGCTCCCCAACGGCCGCTTCACGCAGCTGTGGGGTATGACCGAGACCCAGGCCGGTCTTTACACGCGCCCGGATGATCCAATCGAGGTCTCGGCCACAACGGCCGGACGACCGAGCCCGGGGACCGAAGTGCGCGTGGTGGCCGCGGACGGAGCGCCGCTCGCGCCGGGTGCGGAGGGCGAGTTCCAGGTGCGCGGCAGCCTGATGTTCCCGGGCTACTTCGACAATGCGGACGCCAATGCCGGCGCGTTCAGCGACGACGGCTGGTTCCGGACCGGTGATCTCGCGCAAGTCGATGCGGCCGGCAACGTGCGGATCACCGGGCGCAGCAAGGACGTCATCAACCGCGGGGGCGTCAAGTACAACCCGCGCGACATCGAGGACCTGCTCGACGCCCATCCCGGCGTGATGCAGTCGGCCATCGTACCGGTGGCCGATCCGGTCGTCGGGGAGAAGGCGTGCTGCTTCATCGTGCCGACTGCCGGAAAGGCTCCCGCGCTGGACGAGCTCTGCGCGTACCTCCTCAAGCGCGGCGTCGCCAAGTACAAGCTGCCCGAGCGGCTGGAGACGGTCGCCGAGATGCCGCTCACGCCAACGCGGAAGATCATCAAGGGACGGCTCGTCGAACTGCTCGCGAAAAGCGATTGAGACGCCACGGCGGGGCCGGTCGCGCGAGTCGGGAGGAGGGGACAAGATGAAAATCACCGCGGTGGAGGCCATTCCGCTGGCGATTCCGTTCACCTACGGCGCCGACGCGATGACGCACGGCACCGGCGCGTCGTGGAAGAAGCTGGACTTCTGCCTCGTGCGCGTGCAGACGGAATCGGGGCTCGTCGGGTGGGGCGAAGCGTTCTCGTATACGTGCCGCCGCGCGACCACCGCGGCCGTGAACGACATGATCGCGCCGCTTGCGATCGGGCATGACGCCGCGGATATCGCCGGCCTGCATGCGCGCATCCAGAAGCAGCTCCACATCTTCGGGCGCTTCGGCGTCACGGCGTTCGCGCTCTCCGGCCTCGACATCGCGCTCTGGGACCTCGCTGGCAAGGCTGCGCGGTTGCCGCTGCACCGCCTGATCGGCGGCGCGCGGCACACGGCGGTCGCCTGTTACGCGAGCCTGCTACGCTACGCTCACCCGACGCTCGTCTCGCAGTACTGCGAGCGGGCGCTCGACGAGGGATTCGGGGCGATCAAGCTGCACGAGGTGGCCGACGACGCGATCGCGGCCGGGCGCAATACGGTGCCGCGCGAAGTCGCGCTGCTGCTCGACGTGAACTGCGAGTGGCGGCCGCTCGAGGCCATTGCCGCGGGCAAGCGCTTTCGCGTGCACGAGCTCACGTGGCTCGAGGAGCCGGTGTTCCCGCCGGAGGATCACCGGGGCCTGCGCGCCGTCGGGGAAGCGTGCGGCATTCCCATCGCGGCGGGCGAGAACCTATGCTTCGCCACTCAGTTCGAGGCGCTGCTCGACGCGCGGGCCGTGCAGTATGCGCAGCCGTCGGTGACCAAGGTCGGCGGCGTCACCGAGTTTCTCAAGGTGATGGCGCTCGCCGAGGCGCGCAACGTGCGCCTCGCGCCGCACTCGCCGTATTTCGGCCCGGGCGCGCTCGCCACGCTGCAGCTCATCGCCGCGTATGGACAGGACGCCTGGTTCGAATACTTCTACCTGTGGCCGGAGGCGAAGCTCTACGCAGGCGCGCTCGATCCGGTGCACGGAATGCTGGCGCTGCCCACCGGGCCCGGCCTGGGCGCCGACCCGGATCCGGAAGTGCTCGCGCGCTATCGCGCCGACTAGGAAACGCTGCGATCTCGCGCGCTATCCCGGACGCAGGTGTACAAGGTGGGGCTCGACGGATTTGACGCCGGGCACGCTCTCGACAAGCAAGAGTAGTGCCTTGCGCTGGGATTCGTACTCGACGCTTCCCCAGACGTGAACGACGCCGTCGGCGACCTGCACGTTGATCACCGTCCCGCTCGCCCATTCGTCCTGCTCCTTGACCGCCTTCAGGATGCGATTGCGAATCTCCTGATCGTTCATCGGCACGGACTTGGCCGCCAGCGCTTCGCGCGCTTGCAGCGCGCGCAGGAGGTCGGCGCGGGTGATCACTCCGACGACCCGGCCACGGTCCACGACGAAAACGCGCTTGATCCGCTGCGAGTCGAGCGCGCGGACCACCTCGGCGAGCTCGGCGCCCGGTGCGACGGTGATCGCCGGCTGGGACATGATGTCTTTCGCCCGCAAGCCGTGGGTCTTCACGTAGCTGCGCGCCAGATCTTCCTCGGAGAGAAAGAAGCGCAACCACCTGGACCGCGCCTTGTCGGTCTCGATTTCGGGACGGCGGATGAGGTCGCCCTCGCTCACGACACCGACGATCACACCTTTCGCATCGACGACCGCCAATCCGCTTACCCGCCGCTCTAGCATCAGATTGGCAATCTCGGGTACCGGGGTTTCGGGCGCCACCGTCATCACGGTGGACGTCATCACGTCGTTTGCTTTCATACCGGTACTTTCTCCCGGTGATGGGTGCCGCGCTTTGATTATGGTCAACTCGGCGCCGCGTCGTCTACGACGGGCTGGTGCGCGGCGTCAAGGGTCTGCTGGCCGCGGGGGGCCCGCCTCGGTGCTTGACGGGCGGTAGCCTGCCTACGAGCGCAGAAGCGCGGGCGGCCAGCCAGGCGCCTCCAAAGCGTCGAGCGGCACGCCGTGGAGCTTGCGATCCGGTCCGTTCCGGCCGGCGTCGGACTTTCTGCGGGCAATGGCGGCGACAGCATGACGGGCGAACGGCGTGAGCACCGCCGGCTGCGCCCTGAGCTCGGGCACGACGTTGTACTCCGCCCACTCGCTCGGGCAGGCATCGTCGTCGTAGCGGCTGGTGCGCATGTTGCGTTCCACGTCGTCGTGCGAAATCGATCAAGTTGAGGCCTCACCATCCGCCTCGCCCGAACGTATAACGAGTTTATCCGCGAAACGGATGACATTGACATGGCGTAATCGTGAAATTTTGTGTCGGTGGCGTGGCGATCGTGAACTTTTGTTACAGCGATTCACGCAACGCCGTCAGCGCGGGCAAACGCCGTGACGCATCCAGTCCCGGCCGGCGGGTGCGGCGGCTTTGCGCCAGAATCCGCGCATGGAGCGATTCGATGCGCCCTGGGCACTCCGGCTGAGGGTCGCTACGGCGCTCGCGACCTTGGTGCTGATCGCGATGCCGTTCGCGATGTACTTTGCGCAGCCGGAGAACGGGCTCCTGGTGCCGGTCATCTTCGCCGGCGTCGGGTGCGTGGTGACGGCGGCGGGTGCGCTGTTTGTCATCCGCGGCTACCGGCTCGACGAGCATGGTCTGCACGTCGAGCGTTTGATCTGGTCTGACCGCGTCCCGCTCGACGAGCTCCGGGGCGCGTGGGTCGACCACGAGGCGACCGCGAAGTCGATGCGGCTCTTCGGCAACAGCGGCTACTTCTGCATCGCGGGCCTGTTCAGCAACCGCAAGCTGGGGCGCTACCGGGCGTTCGCGACCGACCCGGTGCGCGCGGTGGTGCTGGATCTCCCGAAGCGCAAGGTCGTCGTGACGCCGGCCGATCCCTGGGAGTTCCAGGCGGCGCTGCGGCGGTTGCGGCCGGCGGCCACCATCGGCACGAATCCTGCGCGCTGAGCGGGGCGGGCGCACCTGTCGGAGGGTCGGCATCCAGCGCGGGCGTCGAAGTCCGGACACACAGAAAATCATGCGGCATGGTTCACGCTCGAGGCGTGCCACCCTGGCGCGAATGTGAATATCACCTTTTCCGGAGGTCAACCCTCCGGTAGCTTCGCGCGTAGCTTGAACCGACGCCTCCCGGGCGCTTTCATCCCGGAATGCGGTATGGACCGAACCCGCAACGAGAAGGCTTTGTAATAGACTGGTTCGCAGCGCGCAAGCCCCAGTGTGACGCCCGAATGACGTTGACCCACCAGACCGAGCCGCGCGTGTTCGTATTCCTCGATTTCGACGGCGTGATGCGCCGCCTCAGCTCGAAACCCTTCAAGTTCGATGCGGACTGCCGCGAGCAGTTCGAGAACGTGCTGCGGGAGCATCCGCACGCGCGCGTCGTCATCGCGTCGATCTGGCGGCTCGGGCTGTCACTCGATTCGCTCCGGAAGATGTTCTCGCCGGACATCGCGCCACGCATCGTCGGGGTGACGCCCGAAGCCCCCGGCCTGGTCAAGCACTACCGCTTGCGGGAGGTGCTCGGCTATCTCAAGCGCCACGGCGCATCGGACGCGCCGTGGGTCATCATCGACGACAATCGCGCGCAGTATCCGGAAGGCGTGAAGGTCATCCCGACCGAGCCGCAGAAGGGGTTCGACGAGCGCGCCGCGGCGGCGCTGAGCATGGAATTGCGGGTGCCGCAAAGCATGCCGGCGGCGGCCGGATTCGGCACCCGGCTCTGACCCGGCCGGCCCTGCGGGCCGGTCCCACCCTCCATCCAGCGTCTCGGCTGCACGCTTCCGTGCGGCGACCCGGACGGTAATCTCGTCGAGGTCGCCGAATACGCGCTACGCTAAAGCGCTTCGGACGCGCTGTGAAGGGGAGGATTCCATGAAGTACCGCCGATTCGG
>JBFJOO010000058.1:0-28271 GCA_041617635.1 Burkholderiales bacterium
CACCCATAGGCGGGCGCTTGCGGCCGTAGGCGCCGGACCGGCATGGCCGCTGTCCCGCTATTGCAGACTCAGTACGCGTGAGATGAGTGCCACCCCTTCGATGACGGGCCAAAAAAAACCGGGGCATCGCCCCGGTCTTGATCACTCATCCACCTGATGCTCGTTTACGCGGGCTACTTCTTCTGCTGCGCCTGCGCCTCGTAGAAGCCGATCATCCGGACCACGTCCATCGGCTCGATGCGACCCAGCGGGCCCGTGCTGAAGCTGGCCACCATGATCTTGCCGTCCTGCGAAAGAAGGAACTCCGAGGGCTGGACGATCCCGCGGCGATCCTCCCACCACGATCCAAGCTGGTCAGCCTGCGCGCGCGTGACCCCGTAACCGATCGGGAAACTCACCCCGGCGGCCACTTCCTTCGCCTTGTCGATCGGATCGACGCTCGCCGCGACGACCTTCGCGCCCGCTGCCGCGAGCTGCGCCTTCCAAAACTCGAAGCCGGCCAACTGCCGGCGACAGTACGGTCACCAGTGGCCGCGATAGAAGAGCAGTACCTTGTATTTCGATTCGATTCCATCCGGGAGCGCCAGTGTTCCCCCATCGACCAGATTGATGGTCATTTTGGGAAACATGTCGCCCGTGTTCAGCTTTTCCGCCATTCCTGTTTTTCCTCCTGATTCCAACGGCCGTCGGATCATTCGCTGCCGATCCGACCGAGAGGTGAATCTACACCGGCCGGGATATCGGTACAACCCGTACCGCTCAAGAGGGATTATCGCACTGCGCCATCGCGCAATGCGGCGGACCGCTCGAGCGTGGCATCATAGGCGCTCGCCTTCTGCAGTGGTGAATTGCCATGGCCCAGCCGATCAACGATCCCGGCATCATCACCGACCTCGCTTCCGAGACTTCCTACGCCGGCTACTTGCGCTTGGACAAAATCCTGTCGGCGCAGCTGCCGCGCTCGCAGCCGCCGCATCACGACGAGATGATGTTCATCATTCAGCACCAGACCTCGGAGCTGTGGATGAAGCTGATGATCCACGAGCTCGTTGCGGCGATCGAGCACGTGCGCGCCGACCGGCTCGCGCCCTGTTTCAAGATTCTCGCGCGCGTGAAGCAGATCCAGCGGCAGCTTTTCGAGCAGTGGGCGGTGCTCGAGACGCTCACACCCTCGGAGTACGCGGAGTTCCGCGACGCGCTGGGACCCGCCTCGGGCCTCCAGTCGTTCCAATTCCGCGCCATCGAGTTCCTGCTCGGCAACAAGAACGCGCGCATGCTCGAGGTGCAGCGCCACGACCCGGACCGCCACGCCTGGTTGAAGAGCCTGCTCGATGCGCCCAGCCTCTACGAGGAGTTCCTGCGCCACCTCGCGCGCCGCGGGCTGCCAGTGCCGCGCGAAGTGATCGAGCGCGACTTCTCGCAACCCTACGCGCGGCATCCTGGCGTCACCGCGGCTTTCAAGTCGATCTACGAGGACCCGAAGCGCTACTGGGACGCGTACGACATGTGCGAGAAGCTGGTGGACGTGGAGGAGAACTTCCAGCTCTGGCGCTTCAGGCACGTGAAGACCGTCGAGCGCGTGATCGGCTTCAAGCGCGGTACCGGCGGCACCGCCGGCGTGGCGTTTCTCAGGAAGACGCTGGAGGTCGCGCTCTTCCCCGAGCTGATCGACGTGCGCACCGAGATCGGCCAGCGGTGATCGAGGGGCCGCTCACCGAAGCGAAGTTGCGCACCGGTCTGTGGCCGCGCTTCGCGCGCGCGCTCGCGCGCAAGGAGATCTACCTCGCCAATCACTCGCTCGGGCGGCCGCCCGACCGCATGGCCGAGGACGTGGCCGCCGCGCTCGACGCCTGGTATCGCGACATGGATGGCGCATGGGGTCCTTGGCTCGCGGCGCGCGAGCGCTTCCGCGAGCTCACCGCACGGCTCGTCGGCGCGCCGCGCCCCGACTGCATCGTGCCAAAGACCAGCGCCGCGCAAGGCCTGCGCGCGGTGCTGAACGCGCTCGACGGCGTGCCGCGCGTGGTGGCAAGCGACGGCGAGTTCGATTCGCTCGACTTCGTCCTGCGTGTCTACCGTGAGAAGCGGCGCATCGCACTCGGCATGATGCCGTGGCGCGAGCTCCGGGTCGCTGGCGCGGACCTCGTGGTGCTCTCCTCGGTGATGTTCCGCAGCGGCGAAATCGTGACACCACTCTCGGAGATCGTGCGCGCCGCGCACGCTGCCGGCGCGCTGGTCCTGCTCGACGTCTACCACCATGCCGGAGCGCTGCCCCTGGATCTCGCCGCGCTCGAAGCCGATTTCGCGGTCGGCGGCTCCTACAAGTACACACGCGGCGGGCCCGGCGCGTGCTGGCTGTACGTGCGCCCGGAGCTTGCCGAGCGGCTGCGCACCCTCGACACCGGCTGGTTCGCGAAAAAGGACGTGTTCGCCTATCAGCGCCCGGAGCCGCCCGCATTCGGTCCGGGCGGCGACGCGTGGCTCGAGTCCACGCCGCCGGTGCTCGCCCCGGTGCAGGCGCTCGCCGGCCTGGAGATCACGCTCGAGCTCGGCGCGGAGCGGCTGCGCGCCTACAATCTCGAACAAAAGCGGCGGCTCGCGACGCTGCTCGCCGCACAGGGCGTGAATGCCGAAGGCGCAGATGAAGCCCACGGCGCCTTTCTCACGGTGGCGCATCCGCACGCCAGCCGGCTCGCCGCCGCGCTGACGCGAGCGGGCGTCAACTGTGATGCGCGCGGCGCGATCCTGCGCCTCTGCCCGGACGTGCTCAATTCGGACGCGGAGCTCTCCGAGGCGGCCAGACAGGTGGGCGCGCTCGTCGCCAGCGGCGTCATGGAGCGGTAGACTCCGCCGGGTAGCGTCGCGAACAGATCGCCTGTCCTCTCCATCAATCGGGGTGTCTCGTGCCAGACTCGAAAGATTTCGCCGCAAGCTTGCCGACCACAAGAGCAGGGCTCGACCGCGAGCTGCAACGCGCCTGGTCGCGGCTCGCCGCGCCCGGGACGTGGTGGACGGGCGCGGAGCGACTGGCGATTGCCGAGGAAGTGCGCAAAGCACCCGCCTGCGAACTTTGCCGCCAACGTAAGGAAGCCCTGTCGCCCTACACGGTGCCCGGCCCGCACCAGCACATGGGCACACTGGCGGAGCCCCTGGTCGAGATCGTGCATCGCATCGTGACCGATGCCGGACGCCTCAAGCGCAGCTGGTTGCGCTCGATGCTGGACGCCGGCGTGACCGAGGAGCAGTACGTCGAGACGGTCGGCGTGATCGCGCTCGTCACGGCACTCGACACCTTCGATCATGCGCTGGGCCGCGCGTTGCGCCCGTTGCCGGCGCCGCTGCCGGGTGACCCTTCCCGGCAGCGTCCGGCGGGCGCCAAGCGCGATCTCGCCTGGGTGCATACGGTCGCGCCGCGCGACCTGACATCCGACGATCTCGATCCCTATGCCGTGCACGGCGAGAAGAACATCCACCGGGCGCTGAGCCTCGTCCCCCAGGAGGTGTTCAACTTCTTCGATCTCGATGTCGAGCTTTACCTGAAGGACCACGAGATCCGCGAGTTCGGCACGGAGCACCGTGCGCTGACGCACGACCAGATCGAGCTGCTCGCGGCGCGCGTGTCTGCGCTTAACGGCTGCTACTACTGAACGGTCAGCCACGCGGGGCTGCTCCGTGCGAGCGGCGAACATGCAGGACGACAGCTCGAGCTCGAAGCCGTTCTTGAAGGTGACGGCGACGACAGCGGCGTGCCGCACGCGGCGACGCTGATCGAGTTCGGCGAGGCTATTCTGGGCGCCGAGGCGGACCGGAAGGTACGCGCGAGGAAGGGCGTGCTCGATGCTCTCGGCCGGGATGGGCTGGTCGACGCGGCGGCGATCGTCGCGTCGTTCAACGCGGTCGTGAAGATCGCCGACGCCACCGGTATCCCGCTCGAGGACTACAAGGCGGCCGCCACGCAGGACCTGCGCGAGGCGCTCGGCCTCGAGCAGTTCAACAATAATTTGGATGCGGCGTAGATCACGCCGATGAACCGCACCCAGCGCCTCACCCTCGTCGCCACCGGGCTCGGCCTGTTCATGATCTTTCTGGACGCCCTGATCGTGAATGTGGCGTTGCCCGCGATCCAGGTCCAATTCTCGGTCGGAGAAGCCGGCCTGCAATGGGTGGTTGCGGCCTACGGCCTCGGCATGGCGGTGTTCATCATGACGGCGGCGACGCTCGCCGACCTGCATGGGCGCCTTCGCTGGTACCTCATCGGCATCACGGTCTTCACCTTCGCGTCGATCGTCTGCGCCTTCGCGCCGTCGCTCGAGGTGCTGAACGTGGCTCGCGGCGTGCAGGGTGTCGCGGCCGCCACGGCGAACGTCACGTCGCTTGCGCTCGTGAGCGCGGCGTTTCCCGATCCAAAGGAAAAGGCGCGCGCGATCGGCATCTGGAGCGCGATCGCGAGTCTGGGCATAGCGGTCGGCCCCACGCTCGGGGGCGTGCTGGTCGAGGAATTCGGCTGGCGCAGTATCTTCGTCGTCAACGTGCCGGTGGGCATCCTGGTCGTCTATCTTTCGCTGCGCTATGTGGCCGACTCGCGCGACCCGCGGCCAAGGCAGCTCGACCTGCCGGGGCAGGCGCTGTTCATGGTGGCCGTCGGCGCCTTCGCCTACGCGGTGATCGAGGGGCCGAAGTCCGGCTGGGGCTCTCCGTTGATCCTCGCGCTGTTCGCGGCCGCAGCCATCGGCGGTTTCGCGTTCGTGCGCCTCGAGCGCCGCTCTGCCGATCCGATGATGGACACTGCGCTGTTTCGCGATCGCACGTACTCCCTCGCCATCGTCACCATTTTCGTGGTGTTGTTCTCGACCTACGGCATGCTGCTCCTCGCCACCCAGTACCTGCAGAACGTGCGCGGCTACTCCGCGGAGCAGACCGGATTCATGATCCTGCCGTTCAGCGTGGCGGTAGCGATCCTGTCGCCCATTGCCGGCCGGCTGGTGGGACATTTCGGTGCCCGGCAGCCGATCCTCTTCGGTCTCTCCACGTTGATCCTCGGGCTGCTTGCGCTCGTCGCAAGCGGCAGCGGCAGCGTCGCCTTCGTGCTGGTGGGCTTCGCGCTAAGCGGCGTCGGCGCCGCCCTATGCGTCACGCCGGCTACGACGGTCGCGATGACGTCGGTGCCGCCGCAGCGCGCGGGCATGGCCTCCGGCATCATGAGCGCGCAGCGAGCGATCGGCTCGACGGTCGGCTATGCGGTGCTGGGCTCGGTGCTCGCGGCCTGGCTGTCCGCGACGCTCGACCGGAACCTCGTTCCGGTCGTCCCCGATGCTGCGGAGCGCCAGGTGATCGCCGCCGCGATCGTGTCCAGCGCCAATCCGCGCGCGCATGTTGCCGAAATCGTGCCGCGCCAGCCGATCGCACATCCGGATGCGGCCGTGCAGGAGGCGATCACCGCGACTGCGGACCGCGATTTCGTGCAGGGCATCCGTGCGGGCCTGTTGGTCGCGGTCGTGCTCCTGTTCTTCGTCCTGCTGGCCGGCTGGAGATGGTTTCCGCGCGGCGCCGAAGCGCTTCGGCAGGCCGAGCAGCGCGAGGAAACCAGGCTTGCGGCCTCTGAGGAATGAGCCTGGCGAACTGAACCTGATCGCGCGTCGCGGACGACCAGCGACTCGACTAACGCCCGTCGAGCGGCGTGGCGTCGAGCGTGCGCATGAAGACCTGCATCCCGTAGTGCAGCGCGATGAAGGCGCCCAGCTCCATGATCTGGGCCTCGGTGTAGTGCTTCTTGAGCTCGTCGTAGAACGCCGCGTCGATCTTGCCCGGATCGAGATACATCTGATCCGCGTACCGCAGCGCCAGCTTCTCGGCCTCGGTGAAGCGCGGGTCGTCGTCGTAGTCGCCCGACCCCGCGTCGATCGTGGCCTCGTCGAGCCCCGCTTCGTGCGCCCGCTTCGAGCGCAGCGCGGAGAAATAGCGGTCGCCGGCGAAGCGCGCGAGCTGCACGCGCACGACCTCCTTCAGCTTGTGATCGACGTTGCCCGCTTCGTGCGACATCAGCATCGCGCGCAGGATCGACTTCGCGTAGTCGGGCATGCGCGCGAGGATGCGCGGAAAGAGCGCATCCGGCACGCCGAGCCGCTCGCAACGCTCGATCAGCTCGCGCAACTCGGGGTCGGCGATCGCCTCGGGTGCGACGGGCTCGACGTGCGGCATCAGTCGGCCCCCGCTGCCACCAGCGATGCCGGCGCAGCACCGTAGAGTCGCGCGGATTCCTCCTGGCTCACCAGCCGGCCGTCCGGGGAGAACATCGGGTAGAACTTCAGCGTGCCGAAGAACGTGTGGTAGCCGATGTTGAAGCCGATGTAGCTGCCCAGCTCGACGATCTCGGTGTCGGAGTAGTGCTTGCGGAGCTCGTCATAGAACGCCGCGTCGATCGCCTCCGGATCGGTGGCCATGAGGTCCGCGTAGCGCAGCGCGATCTTCTCCGCGGGGGTGAAATTCGAGCTCGACTGGTACTTGTTGATGCCCTCGTCCAGCTGCTTTTCGGTCAGGCCTTGCCGCTTCGCCGAAGCGGACCGGACGTTCCCTCAATAGCTGCAGGAGGCCATCCGCGAGAGCAGCACGCGGATGATCTCCTTCAGGGTATGGCTCACGCGGCCGGTGTTGAACACGGTGTCCCACGCGACGAACATCGATTCGGCCAGATCGATGTTGTGCCCCATCATGGCGTGGAAGCCGGGGTCCGGCGCCCGGTGCTCGATGCACTTGTCGATGTACGGCCCGAGCTTCGTCTTGCGGAGCTCTTCGATGTCAAGCATCGTGATGTTCGGCATGCGTCCTCCGTTGCGTTGCGATCGGCGCGCCCGCGCTCAGGCGTGCGCCTCGATCGCCTTCTTCAGCACCTGCTTGCGGTCCACGCCGGTGCGCGTCTCGACCAGCTCGCCGCCCTTGAAGAACAGCAGCGACGGAATGGCGCGCACGCCGTATCGTTCGACCAGCGCGCGATTGCTGTCCGCATCCACCTTGCCCACGAGCACACCCTCGGGAAGATCGTCGACGAGCTCGTTGAGCAGGCGCGTCATCTGCTTGCACGGCACGCACCACTCGGCCCAGAAATCGACGACCGTGAGCCCGGGGCGCTGCAGCACCTCCTGCTCGAAATTGGCCTCGTCGAAATCAGGAAACGCCGTACCCGCCATGCTCCCTCCGTCGCCTGCTTCCGCGGCGAATTCAGACTCTTACCCCTCACGATATAGGAAGCGCGCGCCCCGGGTCAATTGCGGCAACCCGCATCGCGCGCCGTGCGCGCCGTGCGCCACCCCGGGCCGGAAAATCCCGCTTGGGGCCGCCCTGTTCCGCTAGCATGGGGGCAATCCCGCTCCCCGCCCGGCAGCACTTGCCTTGACATCCGCGCCGATCCCCATCAGGCCGTCCGCCACACTGCGCGCCGCGCTCTGGATGGCCGGCGCGCTCCTTTCGTTCTCGGCGATGGCAATCGCGGTGCGCGAGCTCCTCGACACGATGGGGACGTTCGAGGTGCTTTTCTTCCGCAGCCTCGTCTCGCTCTTCCTGGTGCTCGCATTCGTGCCCCGGTACGGGCTGGGCGCGCTGCGCACGCGGCGGATCGGCCTGCACACGATCCGCAACCTGTTCCACTTCTGCGGCCAGTTCTCCTGGGTGTACGCCATCGCGTTCCTGCCGCTCGCGACCGTGTTCGCGATCGAGTTCACAATGCCGGTGTGGACCGCCGTGCTTGCCGTGCTGCTGCTCGGCGAGCGGCTCAATCGCGGACGCGTCGTCATGCTCGCGACGGGGCTCGCCGGCATCCTCATCATCCTGCGCCCGGGTTTCGCGCTCATCCACCCCGCGGCGCTCGTGATGCTTGGCGGATCACTTGCCTTTGCATCGACCATGATCGCGACCAAGCGGCTCTCCTCGACCGATTCGCCGCTCGTCGTGCTCTTCTACATGTCGCTCATCCAGTTGCCGCTCGGATTGATTCCGGCGCTGCCCGATTGGGTGATGCCGACCCTGGCCGATCTCCCCTGGATCGCGTGCGTCGGGGTCGCCGGATACACCGCGCACTACTGCATGACCCGCGCGTTCCGGCTGGCCGACGCATCGCTCGTCGTCCCGCTCGATTTTCTGCGGTTGCCGCTCATCGCGTTGGTGGGCGCGGTGTTCTACAGCGAGCCGATCGAACTCGCGACCATGCTGGGTGCGATAGTGATGTTCGCCGGCACCTACTACAGCGTGAGCCGGGAAAGCCGCTCAAGACCCGCAACGGTGGCGCCTGCGCGCTGAGGATCATCGCGCCGTCCGGCGCAAGCGTCGAGGGGGCCTGTCAGCGCAGCAGCTTCGAGCCAAAGAAAATCGGTGCGAGTGCGCGCACGAGCGGCAGCGACGCATCGGCCGCGAAGTCCTCTAGGCGAATCTGCGGATTGCGCGGGCGAATGCGCTCGAACGCCGCCCGCGCCTCCGCATCGACCGGCGGAGGGATCGTCGCATCGATCATCAGCTTCGAGCCGAGCCGCTGCCACAACCCGGTGCCCGGCGCGCCGAGCTCGGGGAGGCTCGCGTCCATCGCGTGATTGTGCGTGGCCGGAATGACGACCACGTCCTCACGGGGATTGACGCGCGTGGACAGTGCCCACAACAGCTCGGAGTGGTTGAAGATGTCGACGTCGGCGTCCACCGCGATCGCGACCTTCGGGTGCTGGTATTCCGAGGAGAGCGCGGCGAGCAGCAGGTTCTTGGCCTCGCCGTAAAAGCGCGGCGTCATCTGGACGACCAGCCCGAACACGCCGGGAAGCATCGCCACGTTGTGCAAGTTCGGACCGCCGCCGACGTTCTGCAGCCGGCGGAAGATCGTTGCGCTCATGGGCACCTTGTGGAAGACGCAGCCTTCCATCTCCGAGCCGTTCTGCAGGTTCTTAAAGATCGCATCCTTGCGCCGGGTCATGTACTGGTACTCGACGACCGGGTTTTTCCCGGTCCCGGTCACGTAGTAGTCCTGGAACTCGGAGAATGGGCCCTCGTCCTCGCGCACGTGGGGCGGAATGACGCCTTCGAGCACGATCTCGGCGTCGGCCGGCACCTCCAGGTCGACGGTTTCGCATTTCACCAGCCGGACCGCCTCGCCAAGCAGCCCGCCCGCGATCTCGAGCTCGTCGTCACCGTAAGCCGCCGTCGTCGCGGCGGCCACGTAGTAGAGGGGATGATGGCCGATGAAGATCGCCACCGGCATCGGCTCGTTGCGCTCCTGGTACTTGAGGTAATTACGCCAGGTATGGCGCGGGTAGAGCAGGATGCCGGACTTGTGCGGTCCCTTGACCTGCAGCCGGTGAAAGCTCAGGTTCCGCGTGCCGGTATCCGGATCCTTGGTCACCACGAGGCCGGAGCCGATCACCGGGCCGCCGTCGCGCTGACCCGCAATGTGCACCGGCAGCTGGGTCAGGTCGAACGCGCCGCGCTCGAGCTTCACCTCCTTCACGGGTCCGCTGTCCACCATGACCGGCGGGATGCACGCACCCAGCTTCGCGGCGACGTGCGGCACGAGCGCCTCCTCGCTCACGCCAAACGCGACCGCAGCGTGCCGGAGGTTGGCCGGCGCCTGGCCGAGCGAGCGCCAGCCGTGCGGAAGCTTCTCGAAGAAGACCGCTTTCTCCCGCGACTGATAGAGCAGCGACCCCATCTGGGTGAGCGGATCGACGGGCTTGTCGATGCGGATCAACTCGCCGGCCGCCTCGAGCTCGGCGATCCACGAGCGCATGTCCTTGGGCTTGTCGCGCGAGGGTGCGGCCATCTCCATCCTCCTCCAGGCAGCTTGCGAGGTGTCCGGCAGATCATTCCACAGGCCGGCACCCTGCCCGTGACCTGGATCAAGCGGAACGGGATTCGCGGCGACCCCGGCCACGAAAGCGCGCGACACGTCACATCTTGAGAATGCGCTCGGCGTTCAGATGGGCGATCTTCTCCCGATCGCGACCCCGCTTACGCGGGGATGACTTGATCAGAGCTTCCCTAGTTCATCAATCCGGGCAGCCACAAGCAAGTCGCGGGGGCCGCAAGGATGATCGCGACGCGAACGAAGTCGCTCATCAGGAACGGCACGATGCCCTTGAACGACTCGGTCAGCGATACGCCCCCGGCGAGCGAGTTGATCACATAGACGTTGAGCCCGATCGGCGGCGTGATCAGACCCACTTCGACCACGATCAGCACCAGGATGCCGAACCAGATGGCGGTTGCCTCTTCTCCGAGCCCGAATTCGAGGCCGGTGATCATCGGGAAGAACACCGGTACGGTGAGCAGGATCATGGCGAGCGAGTCCATCACGCAGCCGAGCACGAGGTAGATGAGCAGCACTCCAATCAGGATCACCATCGGGGCGAGACCCGAATCGCCCAGTGCGTTCGCGAGCTCGACCGGGAGCTGGGACAGCGCAAGAAAGGCGTTGTAGACGTCGGCGCCGATCAGAATCAGAAAGATGACCGCCGTGGCCTGCGCCGTGTCGATCAGGCACGAACACAGCGCGCGCCAGTTGAGCCGCCGGTAAAGCGCAGCTACCAGTCCGGTGGCCGCAGCCCCGATCGCCGCGCCCTCGGTCGGCGTGAAGACACCCTGGTAGATACCGCCGATCACCAGCACGAAGATTGCGGCCACCGGCCAAACGTGCCTGAGACTGCGCAGCCGCTCGCGCCAGGCCACGCGCGGGCCGGCGGGGCCGGATTCGGGTTTGAGACGAACGTACACGCCGATAGCGATCGCGTAACCGATCACTGCGATCAGGCCCGGGACGATCGCCGCCAGGAAGAGCTTGCCGATCGACTGCTCGGTGATGATGGCGTAGATGACAAGGATCAGCGACGGCGGAATGAGGATGCCGAGCGTTCCGCCCGCAGCAAGCGTGCCGGTAGCCAGTGCCCCGGAATAGCCGAAGCGCTTCATCTCCGGAAGCGAGACGGCCGCCATCGTCGCGCCCGTGGCGATCGACGACCCGCAGATCGCACCGAAAGCGGCGCATCCACCGATCGTCGCCATGGCGAGCCCGCCGCGCCGGTGTCCCACCCAGGCGCGTGCGGATTCGAACAGCGATCGGCTGAGGCCAGCCTGGGTGGCGAACTGGCCCATCAGCAGGAACAACGGAACGACCGAGAGCGAATAGTTGGAAACGCGGCTGAAGGGCGCGGTGTTCAGGAAACCGAGCAGCGCCGACCAGCTCGACAACAGGACGAACCCGACGGCGCCGACCAGGAACATGGCGACCGCCACCGGCATCCGCAACGCGATGAGCACGATGCAGACGACGAACAGCGCCGCGCCCAGCTCGATGCCGCTCATCGGCGAATCGATCTCGCGTGGACCACGAACACCCAGACGCAAACGATGCAAAGCATCGCCGCCCCGACCACGGCCAGCGAGTAACCCCAGAAAAGCGGAATGCCGAGATAGATCGTCGTCTGGCCGTCGGACATCTTGCTTAGACCGCCCACGGCGAGTCGCCACGCCATCAATATCGCCACGCCGGCGAAAGCAAAGCTGTGCACCGCGTCCAGAACGCGCTTCCACTTCTCAGCCAGGCGCGCGGTGAAGAACTCCACAACGATGTTCGCGCGTTTCAACTGGCAATAGGGAAGGAACGCGAAGACGGCGACACCGCACGCGAGCTCCGTAATCTCGTAGTCCCCGGGAATCGGCGCGTTGAAAAGATAGCGACCGGCGACGCTTGCCACCGTCATCACCAGCACGCAGGCGAGCAAGAACCCGCCCGCGAGGGCCAGGCCGCGCGTGGCGCGCTCGAGCGCGGCACCGAAGCGCGACTCGGCGTCGCGCGCCGCGCGCGGTCCTCCTTCCACTCGGGAGCGCCGCCTACTTGCTGTACTTCGCGACCAGCCGTTCGGCGTCTGCGATCATTGCGGCGCCGTCCTTGCCCATGCCATTGACCCGCTTGAGCCACTCATCGATGACGGGCTGGGTGGCCTTGCGCCACCGCTCGGCCTCCGCGGCGCTCAGCTTGATGATCTCGTCGCCTTTCTTGACCGCGGCCGCGCGCCCGGGCTTCTCGTCCTCGTCCCACATCTTTCCGAGCCGCTTGGCGAGCCCGATCCCCGTGCTGTCGTCGATCGCCTTCTTGAGGTCGGGAGGCAGCGAATCGTATTTCGCCTTGTTCATCGTCATCACGAAGAGGACCGGCGACATGACGATCTCGGTGTGGTACTTGGTGACTTCGTGCAGGCGGAAGGGACGCATGATCGTCCACGGCACCCACGCGCCTTCGACGAGCCCCCTCGACAGGGCCTCGTACACGTTGGGCACCGGCATGCCGACCGGCACCCCGCCGAGCGCCTTGAGTACCTCCGCGTTCACGCGCGAGTGGCCGCGAAGTTTGATGCCGTTGAAGTCGTCCAGCGTGCGTATCGGCCGGTTCGCGGTGTGAATGAGCGCCGATGCGGTGGTATGGAACACCAGCGGATGCGTATCCTGGTACTCGTCCTTCAACCACTTCCCATAGAACTCGTTCATCGCCTGGCTGGTCGCCTCCGCGCTGCCCGCCACAAACGGCAACTCGAACACTTCGGTCAGCGGGAATCGACCCGCCGTGTACTCGGGCACGGTCCAGATGATGTCCACTGCACCGTCGCGCGCCTGGCCGTAGAGGTCGGACGGCTTGCCGCCAAGCTGCATCGCCGGGAAGACCTGGACCTTGAGCCGGCCCTTCGTCGTCTTCTCCAGCTCCGCCGCCCACGGATTCATGAACTGGCTGTTCGCGATCGCCTTCGGCGAGTTGAAGTTGTGCAGCCTGAGCGTGACGTCCTGCGCGTGCAGCGCGCCGGGGATCAGCGATGCCGCCGCGAGAACCAGCGGTAGCGCCATCCATCTTGCTGTGTCGTGCTTCGAGAACATGGGCTCCTCCTTGCTTGCTATCGCGGTATGCGATCTCTTCCGCCCGATGAGTACCGGGAGGGTTACTGTATCCGCCGCGCCCTGGGATGTCACCCCTGAAAGGCTACCGGGCGATGCCGCTCAGCAGCGCGATCGTCTCGAATACCGACGTGGGGTCGGCCACGCCCTGACCCGCGATGTCGTATGCGCAGCCATGAGCGACGCTCGAGAAAAGGATCGGCGTGCCGATGGACAGCGCGCTTGCGCGCAGCGGCGAAAGCAGCTTGATCGGTATGTGGCCCTGGTCGTGAAACATCGCGAGATACACGTCGTGGCCCCGCCGCGAGAGCAGCAGGTCCGCTCCGGCGGGTCCGTCGGCGGCGATGCCCTGCGCGCGCAGCTGCTCGATGGCCGGCTTGGTGATGCGCTCGTCGTCGTCGCCGAAGAGCCCGCCCTCGCCCGCGTGCGGGTTGATGCCGAACACGGCCAGGCGGGGGGTTTCGATGCCCAGCCGGCGCACCGCATCGACCGCCGCGCTGCCCGCCGCGGCCACGAGCTCCGGCGTGAGCCGCGCGAGCGCCGCGCGCACGCTCTCGTGCAAGGTGACGTGCGCGATGCGCAGGCCGCTCGCCACGAGCATCAGGAACGTTCTTTCCCGCGGCGTGCGCGTGAGGTCCGCGAGCAGCCCGGGGTAGCCCGAGAAAGCGACTCCGGCGCGGTTGATCGCGGTTTCGGACATCGGACAGGCGATCACCGCATCGACCTCGCCTCGCTGCGCCATGCGCACCGCCTCGCTCACGTAGTCCACGGTGGCGCGCCCGGCGCGTGGGTCGAGCGCTCCCGGGGCGAATGCGCCCGGCTCGAGCGATGCGACCGGGGCGACGGCAATCTTGCTTGCCGGCGCGAACCGCGCGACGTAGTGCTCGATCACGGCCGCGTCCCCCACCAGCACCAGCGCCCCGCTGCCGCCGCGCGCCGCGGCCCGCACCGCGATCTCCGGGCCGATGCCGTTCGGATCTCCGATCGCAACGGCTATCCGCATCGTGATCGGCGCGCCGTCAAAGTGGCAATGCGACCAGGGTGTCCACGCGCGAGCTGTCGCACACCACGACTCGCTCCAGGAACTGAAGCTTGCCGTCGGCCGCGATCACGCGATCGAGGTACTTGCCGGTTGCGAACACGTCCATCGTGCCGTCGCGCATGATGCGCACGACGATGAACGGGCTCTCGGTGCGCGCCTCGTTGGCCGTCTCGGCGGGCAGGGCCGGCATGCCGACGATGTGCCGGTACGTGTGGCGCTCGTAGATGTTGGCCTCGCGCAGCGCGGCGACCCGGTCCACGAGCATGCCACGCGAGTCGGCGTACATGATTCCGGCCTCGAGCCCCCTGCGGTGATTGTCGGCGGTGGTGATCTTGTAGAGGCATTCCTCGACGAAGAGCTCGGGCCACTCCTCGAGTCGATCGTCGTCGATGACGCGTGCGTACGCGGCATTCAACGCGGCCATGCGCTCGACGATGCCCGCCACGCTCACAGCCCCATGCAGCTCCGGTACATCTTCCAGAATCCGCGGATCGAGGCCTCGGTCGCTCGTCCGGTCTCCGATTCGGCGGCGGCGCCACCCATCTCGACCACCGAGTCGATCGAGCCGGCGGTCGCGATGCCGCGCTGCACGAAGCCGCCGACGCACCCGTCCTCCATCGACACGTAGCCCGCCGGACCGACCAGGTTAGCTTGGCGCAGCCGCCGTTTGCGCATCTCCGGCGGGTCGTCGACGAACCCGAAGTACGTCCAGTGGAGATCCATGCGGTCGACGCCCTTCGGCAGCACCTGGCGCACCGCCAGGGAGTTGTGGATCTGCTGCAGGATGAAATTGGGAAAGACCGAGAGGATCTGAAGCTGGACGCCGTCGCCGAACTCGTCCACAACATCGAGCAGCCGGGGATCCGCCAGCCGGAAGCCCTGCTTCTCCGAGCGGATCTCCTGATCCCGGTACTGCGAGCCCGACTCGGTCTTGTCGATCGTGTAGCTCGCGTGGTGGCCGCCTCCCGGGCTGACGGCCACGCCGCCCGACTGAGTGAGACGCGTGATCCGGAACGTCGCGAAGAAGGAGTGCAGCAGGCTCGCGTGATAAGTGTCGCGCACGTTCTCGCAGTAGAGCTTCCAGTTGTTGGGCAGCTCCTGCGTGAAGCGGCCGATGACCTCGATCGGGCGCTGCAGCACGCGCGCCATGCGGCCGAGGATGTCCGCGCCGATATATTCTTCGATCGGCGGCGCGTCGCCCGAGACACTGGCGAACACCAGGCCGAGGGTCGTTGCGACGCGCAGCTTCCGCGGCGAATGGTCCTGCATGCGAAAGCTCTCCGGCATGCCGCCCACGCCGTTCGCGCCGTCCTTGAACGCGACGCCCTTGAGGTCGCCCCGGAGGTCGTAGGTCCAGGCGTGATACACGCACTGAAAGCGCCTGACCTTCCCGCTGTCCTCGAGCGCGATGAGGGCGCCGCGATGCGCGCACCGGTTCTCGAACGCGCGAATGACGCCGTCCTCGCCGCGGACGACGATCACGGGCATCGCGCCGACATGGGTCGTGCGGAAATCGCCCGGGCCCGGGACCTCGGATTCGAGGCACACGTAGTTCCACACCGGCCCCTCGAAGATGCGGCGCTGCTCGGTGCGGTGCACGTCGGGGTCCTGGTACACCCAGTAGGGCACTCGGGTGAGGCCCTCGGCCGGCCAATCGCGTGAACCAGCCTCCAGGGCTGCGGGGATCGGTACCGCGCTCATCGAGTATCCTCCTGAGGTTCCGCCTGATAGCGCGCGATATCGGATCGAACCCGCACGCTCGCACTACCCCTCGGGCCACTGTAGCGCGGTGGCGCCGCTGCCGCAATCGGGGCGCGGATCCATGCGCGACCGAGCCGTGCGGGAAGGAGTATGCTTTCCGCGCACGACCGATACGGAGGAGGAGACGATGAAACACTCGAGGTCACTGATTGCCTGCGCGCTCGTCGCCGCGGGCGCGTTCGCGACGAGCGGGGCCACGCTCGCGCAGGACAAGAAGTTCTACAAGTTCGGCAGCTTTCCCCCCGGCACGACGCCGTTCATCGTGAACACGTCGTTCGCGAATGCCGTCAACAAGTACATGCCGGGCGTCGAGATCCAGATCTCCGCGACGGGGGCGGCCTCGCAGCACCAGCTGCTCGCGAGCGAGGGCAAGATCGACTTCTTCATGGGCGCGCCGTCGAGCTATTTCCTGATGTACAAGCAGATCGGCCCCTACAACAAGCTCACCGACGGCCCCGCGCGCACGCGCAATCTCGCGGTGATCTTCTCCTACCCGCTCGGGCTCTATCACTTCGTGACGTACGCGGACTCGGGTATCAAGGACCTGAAGGACATCAAGGACAAGCAGGTCTTCCTGGGACCGCCGGGCGGCATCGCGACGCGCAACACCGAGCTCCTGATCGAGGCGATGACCGACTACAAGCCCGGACGCGACTACAAGCAGGTCAAGATGGGCTGGGGCGCCGCCCAGGCCGCCTTCCAGGATCGCAAGTTCGACGTGTGGATCCCGGTCGACAACGCGCCGAGCGCGACCATTCAGCAGATCGCCTTGCAGAACCAGATCCGCCTCCTGGGGTTGGACAAGAGCCGCTTCGACCACCCGGCGGCGAAGGAGTACTTCAAGCAGCCGGGACGGCTCGTCAAGGACATTCCGGTCGGCATCTACGGCAAGAACCAGGTCAACACCGAGCCGGTCGTCTCCACTGGAACGTTCGTCAGCGTCTCGACGCGCGCGGACCTGCCGACCGAGCTCGTCTACCAGATGACCAAGGCTTACTGGACGCATATCGACGAAGCCCATGCGATGGCGCCCTGGGCAAAGGACGCATTGACGCCCGAGAACGCGGTGACATCGCTGGCCGGTCAGCTCCACCCGGGCGCGGAGAAGTACTACCGCGAGGCGGGCGTCACGATCCCGCCGATCCTGAACTACGACAAGTAGTCCGGCACCTGCCCATCGACCCCCCGCGCGCTGCTGATCCCGCGCAAGCGGGGTCCGTGGCGCGCGGCGCGCAACGATCGTGATCCCCTGGCTCGAAAAAGCCTGTCGTAGCGGTAGCTATGGCGTTTCGCTCGTCATGGCGACGCTCGCGATCTACGTCACGGGCATCGCGCTCGTCGACGAGGGCATGCTGCGCATCGGCGCGGTCGGGCTCGGCGGCATCGTCATGATGCTGAGCGAGCCGCTTGCCCTGCGTTACGGCGGCGCCAAACCGTGGCTGCGCACCCTGCTGTGGCTCGTCGATGCGCTCGTGTTCGTCGCATTCGTCTTCAGCGTCGGCTGGTTCCTGCGCACCTACGAATCGCTGTGGGAGGGTCTGTACATCCTCCCGGAATCGGACCTCTACATCTCGCTCGCCGGGATCGTCGTGGTGATCGAGCTGACGCGGCGTGCCTTCGGCCCGGTGCTCGCCGGCCTGTGCGCGCTCGCGATCGGCTACGGGATATTCGGGGCGCGCCTGCCGTGGTTCTTCGCGCACGCCGGCTTTTCCTTCGAGGAGACGATGCGCGCCGTGTGGTACAGCTTCGACGGCGTGTTCGGGTTTCCGGTCGGCATCATCGCCTCGATCGTCGTCATCTTCGTGGTCTTCGGCGCGCTCCTCGAGGGCACCGGCGCGGGCGCGATCCTGATCAGGATGGCGACGGCCGCGACCGCGAAGATCCGCGGCGGTCCAGCGCATGCCGCGGTGCTCGCGAGCGCGCTCTTCGGAACGATCTCGGGCAGCCCGGTCGCCAATGTCGTCGGCACGGGCGTGTTCACCATCCCGCTCATCAAGCGGCAGGGCTTCACCGCCGCGTTCGCGGGCGCGGTTGAAGCGGCCGCCTCGAGCGCCGGGCAGTTCACGCCGCCCATCATGGCCGCGGTCGCCTTCGTCATGGCCGAGCTCGTCGGTGTGCCCTACCTCACCGTTGCGGCGGCGGCGGCGTTGCCGGCGCTCTTCTATTACCTGTGCTTGTTCGCATCGGTGTACACGGAGTCCGTGCGGCTCGGCATCGGCGCGGTGCCGATGGCCGATCGCCCGACGATCACGCGCAACGACTGGGTCCAGTCGTTGCGCTTCGTCGTTCCGGTCGTCGTCGTCCTCGCGGTGCTGTTCGCCGGACGCTCGCCGGCCGCGGCCGGCTTCTGGGCGCTCATCGCGGCGGTCGTCGTGGGGCTCGGGCTGGATGCGGGCCTGCGCCGCAATCCGATGCCGATCGTGCACGCCCTCGCGCGCGGCGGGCGCCAGTGCGCCCAGATCATCATCGCCGTCGCCGCGATCGGGATCGTGATCGCCATCATCAACATGACGGGCGTCGGTTTGCGCTTCGCGGTGCTGCTCGTCGATCTCGCGCAGGATTCGCTCTTCCTCGGCCTGATCGTCGCGATGGCTTCCTGCCTGGTGCTCGGCATGGGCCTCCCCACGCTGCCCGCCTACCTGATCATCGTGCTGATCCTCGGGCCGGCGATCGCGAAGATCGGCGTGCCGCTCCTCATCGTCCACCTCTTCGTTCTCTACTACGGGGTGCTCTCGAACATCACCCCGCCGGTGGCGCTGGCCGCCTACGCCGCGGCGCCGATCGCGGGGGCGAACCCGCTTGCCACCGGCTTCCAGGCAGTTCGCATCGCCGCGATCGGCTTCATGATCCCGTTCGTCTTCGTCTACAACCCGTCCCTCGTGCTGGTGCTCGGCGTGGACTGGCTGCCGTTCCTCGGCGCCCTCGTGCGGCTGACCCTCGCGATCTGGCTGGTGGCAACCGGAACGAGTGGCGTCGGCCCGTACCGCCTGGGCTGGGCCGAGCGCGCGGTTCGAGTCGCGGCCGGCATCGCGATGCTCACGCCATTCAGCGTGGTGCAGGCGAGCGCGGTCGTGCTCGGTGGCGGACTCGTGCTGGCGCAGTTCCTGCGGCACCGCCGCACCGCGCCAGCTGCGTGACGCTGCGGCTGCGCAGGTCACGCGTTACACTGCGGGCATAACGATAGAAATTCCGTTCGGTTTTTACCAGGAGGAGGTTGACATGACGATGCAACGCACCTGCGGCACCGCGCGCTCGCGATTCGCGACTGCCGCCATTTCGGTTCTGGCCATTGCCGCGCTGGGCCTCGGCGCCCCCGCGCTCGCGCAAGAGACCACACTCAGTGCAGTGAACTTCGTGCCGAACAACAGCTCGTTCGGCCGGCCGTTCGCAAAGTGGGTGGACGAGGTCAATGCGAAGGGCAAGGGAATCATTCAGATCAACATCCGGCCGGCGGGATCCATTTCGCCCTTCCAGATGGGCAATGCGATCAAGACAGGCGTCGTCGACATGGCCAATTTGCCGCCGACCTTCTATCAGAACCTGCTGCCGATCGGCGACTCCATCAAGCTCATGACCAAAGTGCCCGCCGAGCAACGCGCCAACGGCGCATGGGCATTTTTCAACGAGTTGCACAACCAGCACGTCAACGCCTATTACCTGACGACCTGGGGCTACGGGGTGCCGTTCCACCTCTACCTGACGAAGAAGATCGACTCGCCCGATCTGAAGGGCCTGAAGATCCGCGTGACCCCCGTGTACCGCGCGTTCTTCAAGGCGCTCGGCGCGGACGTGATCCAGACGCCGCCGGCAGACGTCTACACGGCGCTTGAGCGCGGCACGATCGACGGCTACGGCTGGCCAGTGTGGGACATCAAGAGCTTCGGCTGGGACAAGGTGACCAAGTACCGAGTCGATCCGGGCTTCTACCAGACCGCTTCGGCGATCATCATCAATCTCGACAAATGGAAGTCGCTCACGAAAGCGCAACAGGATTTCCTGAACGCGGAAGGGCAGCGCTTGGAGATGGAGGTCACGCGCGACGCGGACAAGGAGAACGAGCGCTATCGCAAGGAGCAGGCGGACGCGGGCGTGCAGGTCATCCTGTTCCAAGGCGACGTCGCCAAGCAATTCCTGAAGACCTCACGCGATGCCGCATGGGAAGAGGCGTACAAGCTCGATCCCGTGAACGCGGCGAAGTTGCGCAAGCTGATCGCCGACGATTGATGTCCCCGGCGCCGCGCGGCGGCCCGCGGCCGTGATGCTGGCGCTCGCCCGGTTCTACGACCGCGTCATCGCCGCGTGCGGCGCGGTCGCGGCGTTTTGCGTCGTCTTCGTCGCGATCGGCATCAGCATCGACGTCGCCATCCGCAACACCGGCTTCGGGGTCATCTCCTGGATGCTGGAGGGCACCGAGTACGCGCTCTTCGTCTCGACCTTCCTCGGCGCGCCGTGGGTGCTGCGGCTCGGCGCACATGTCCGCGTCGACGTGCTGGTCGCCGGCCTCGCGCCGCGCGCCCGCCTCGCAATGGAGTTGTTCGCGGATGCGATCGGACTCGCCGTGTCCGCGGTGCTCTTCTATTACGCGGTGCGGGTCGGCGCCACCGCCTACGGCGACGGCGCGCGCATGATCAAGGAGCTGATCTTCCCCGAGTGGTACATCTTCGCGGTGATCGCGGTCGCGGCGCTGCTCCTGTGCATCGAGTTCGTGCGCCGGATCGCGATCGTGCTCCGGCGCCCGGAAAGCGCTGGAGCAGCGGCGGCCAAGGTCGGGCTGTAGGCCATGGAATGGTACGCGACGCTCGGGCTGCTGCTCGGCTCCCTGGTGGTCCTCCTGATGCTGGGGGTCCCGGTCGTCTTCGCTTTCTTCGCCGTCAACATCGTAGGCGCGCTGCTCTACCTCGGCGGCCAGCCGGGGCTGCTGCAGCTCGTGCGCAATGCCTTCGACGCGGTCACCACGTTCGCCCTCGTGCCGATCCCGCTCTTCCTGCTGATGGGCGAGCTGATGTTCCACACCGGCCTCGCGAGCCGCGCCATCGACGCCGTGGACCGGCTGTTCTCGCGCATACCCGGCCGGCTGAGCCTGATCGCGGTCGCCAGCGGAACGATCTTCTCGGCCCTCTCCGGCTCGACGCTCGCGAACACCGCGATCCTCGGCAGCACTCTCTTGCCCGAGATGCGCCGCCGCGGCTACGACCCGCTGATCGCGATGGGTCCGATCCTCGGCACCGGGGGCATCGCCATGCTGATCCCACCGTCGGCGCTGGCGGTGCTCCTTGCGAGCCTCGGCGGCATCTCCGTGGCCGACCTGCTCGTAGCGGGCATCATCCCAGGGCTGGTGATGGCGACGCTGTTCTTCGTTTACGTCGTCTTGCGCTGCGCGATCAATCCGGCGCTTGCGCCCGCCTACGACGTCGCAAGACTCAGCTGGCGCGAGCGGCTGCTGCCCTTCGTCAAGTACGTGCTGCCGCTCTTCGCTATCTTCGCGCTGGTGGTGGGCAGCATCCTGACCGGCGCGGCGACACCCACCGAGTCTGCGGCGCTGGGCTCCACGGGAACGCTTGCCGCCGCCGCGGCCTACCGCTCGCTCAGCCTACGGGCACTCCGCCGCGCCCTGCGCGAGACCGCGAAGATCTCGGTGATGATCCTCTTCATCATCGCCGCCTCGATCACCTTCTCGCAGATTCTCGCATTCTCGGGCGCAACCGACGGGCTGCTCGTCATCGTGCGCGACGCGAACCTCGCGCCGCTCGCGGTGGTCATCGCCATGCTCGCCGTCCTGCTCTTCCTCGGCGCCTTCATGGATCAGCTCAGCATGATGATGATCACGCTGCCGTTCTTCATGCCCCTCGTGAAGCTGGCCGGAGTCGATCCGGTCTGGTTCGGGGTGCTGATGCTGATCCTGCTGGAGATCGGCTTCACCACCCCGCCCTTCGGGCTGCTGCTCTTCGTGATGAAGGGCGTGGCGCCGCCCGACACCACGATGCGCCAGGTCTACCTGTCGGCGGCGCCCTTCATCGGGCTGATGATCGTCACCGTCGCGCTCATCATGGCTTTCCCGCCGCTCGCGACTTGGCTGCCGGGGTCGCTGCGGTAGCGACGCTCCGAAGCGGTGGCGCGTGATAGCCTGCTGCCAAGGAATCGAAGGGGAGCGGCCGCGATGGCAGAGCAGACGATAGCGATTCTCCACCCGGGCGAAATGGGCGCCGCGATCGGCGCGCGGCTGCGCGCGCAAGGCTTGCGCGTGGTCTGGGCCTCGGCGGGACGCGGCGCGGCGACCCGCGAGCGGGCAGCACGGGCCGGCCTCGAGGATGCCGGCGCGCTGCGCGCTGCGCTCGCCGCGAGCACGATCGCGCTGTCAGTCTGCCCGCCGCATGGCGCGTTGGCGCTTGCACGCGAGGTGGCGGCGGCGGGCTTCCGCGGGGTGTACGTGGACGCGAATGCCGTGGCGCCCGCCACCGCACGCGAGGCTGCCCTCGCAATCGAAGCGGCCGGCGGGGCGTTCGTCGACGGCGGCATCATCGGCCCGCCGCCGCGCGACGGCACTGGCGCGCGCCTTTATCTCGCCGGGCGCGACGCGGCGCGCCTGGCGCCGCTCCTCTCCTCGGGCGAGCTCGTCGCGCGCGCCCTCGACGGACCGGTCGGCGCCGCCTCGGCGCTCAAGGCGGCGTACGCGGCCTGGAACAAGGGCGCCATCGCACTCGCCGCCGCCGTGCAAGCGCTTGCGGTACAGTCCGGCGTCGGCGAAGCGCTGGCCGAGGAATGGCGCGGCACCCAGCCCGATGCACTCAAGCGCCTCGAACAGCTGCGCGGCGCGGCGCGCAAAGCGTGGCGCTGGACCGGAGAAATGGAGGAGATCGCCGCCACGCTCGCCGAAGCCGGCCTGCCCGGCGGCTTCCACCTCGCCGCCGGCGAGCTATACCAGCGGCTCGCGTCCTTCAAGGATGCCGGCGCGGCGCCGCCGATGGCCGAGATCGTCGCGGCGCTGCGCGCGCAACCCTAGCGAACTTCCGGCAGCGCCTGCGCGCGCCTCGTACGTACGAGTGGTGGGCGCGCCGAGAGCCGCGCGTGCCGCGGCGCGAGGTTCACGCCGGCCGCGCGCCGGCAAACACGCTCTCCACCCACTCGCGCCAAGTGGCCGGCCGCAACGCACCGCGCTCGATGCTCGCCCGCAGACGCACGACCGCCGCCTCGAGGCCCGGCGCATCACGCGCTGAAAGATCGCGAATTTTCGCCAGCACTTGATCCGGAGTGAGCGGCCGCGCGGGGCTGCCGAGCGCCGCCTCGCACGTGGCGGTGAGCCGCTCGCCGTCCTTGAGCAGCAGCGTCACACGCGCCGGGCGGTCGAGCGGCCAGGGCTTCACCTCGGGGAGGCGAGCCATCGTGACGCGCGATCGCAGCGCGACGATCGCCGCGTCGTCCAAGCTCTCCGTGGCGAAAGTACGCGGGTCACTCGCACCGTGGACGATCGTTCCGGCGACGCCGTGCGGGATCGAGAACTTCGCGCCGAGCGTGGTGTCCGGCGACTGGTTGCCGAAGTTCATCGCCATTGCCGAGCCCTCGACGTGGATCGATGCGACGGGTCCGCCCCCGCGCAGATCGCCCCGCTCCGCGATCAGATTCTCGATGGCCTCCATCGCCGCGTGCGAGTGATGGCAGGCGGCGTAGAGCTTGTGGTAGCCATCGCAGATCGTCCAGTCGCTCCCGAGTCCCGCCGTAAGCTGCGCGCTGTCGGTGGGCGCGCCGAAGCCGCGCTCGTAGACGTCGTAGACGCCGCCCGGCGTCCCGGCAATGCCCAGGCGCGCAAGGTCGCATGCGAACAGACCCAACCACGCGCCGGCGGCGGGCCACGCGTTGCGGACCAGCGCGCCTTCGATCGCATGGCTGTACGGCCCGGGCGATACCATGGTCGCGGCGGCCGACAGCGTGCGCGCCAGCTCGTCCGCGCTCACCCCGCGCAGCAATGCAAGCCCCGCCGCAGCGCAAACCGCGTTGTAGGCACCGTGCGGGTGAAGACGGGGCAGAGTGCCGGGCCAGGTACGCGCGAAGCGGGTGCCGATCTCGTATGCGCCGATAACGGCGCGCAAGGTGTCGGCGAGCGAGGCGTCTTCGGCCTCCGCCGCCGCGAGGATCAGCGGCTGGCTCAGCGCGCCGGGATGCACGGCGGTGCGCGTGTACCCGTCGTCGAGCTCGTTCCACGTGATTGCGAGGCCGTTGGCGAGCGCCGCCTCCAGCAGCCCCGCGCGCGGCGCCCCGCGGCGGAAGATCGTGGCCCGCGAGGCAGTGCTCGCCGCAAGCTGCTGCTCGTGAAACGCGCGCACTTCAGGCTCATCGGTGGCGGAGAGCGTGGCGGCGATGTTGTCGCCCAAGATCAGCGCCGCGTCCGACCACACACGCTCGGGAATGTCCTCGTCGCGCAGCCCCGCCGCCCACTCGCACAGCCCGGCGAGCCCGCGCGCGACCTCCTTTCTCGCCGCGTCGTCCGACATCCGGCTCAACTCACGCGCACTTCGCGCTGGAACACCTCGAGGCAGCGGCCTTTCGCGACGATGAAATCCTCGCTCGTCAGCGTTTCCGGGTGCCGGGGCCGCGGCGCGCGGAACGGGACGATCTCCGCGACGCGGGTCGGCCGGCGGGTGAGCAGCAGGACGTGGTCGGCGAGATAGATCGCCTCCTCGAGGTCGTGCGAGACGAGGACGATGGTCGTCTTCGTGACCCGGAAGACGTCCTGAAGCTTGTCGCGCATTGCGAGCGTCATCTCGTAGTCGAGCGCGGAGAACGGTTCGTCGAGCAGCAGGACGCTAGGATGGGGCGCGAGCGCGCGCATGATCGACACCAGCTGCTGCTGTCCGCCCGAGAGCTCATACGGATAGCGATGCAGATCGAACTTGATGTCGAAAGTCTGCACGAGCTCTTCCGCGCGCGCGTCGCATTCCGCCTTCGATTTGCGTGCGAGCCTGAGGGGATACTTGATGTTGTCGATGGCGCGCTTCCACGGGAACAGCGCCTCGCGATAGTTCTGGAACACGTACCCGATCACCGTCTGCTCGAGGAGCTTGCCGTCGAACAGCACGCTGCCCGCGTCCATGGGGATCAGCCCCGCAACCATGTTGATGAGCGTCGACTTGCCGCAGCCGTTCGGGCCGAACACCGAGGTGATCTGCGCCCTCGGAAAGTCGAGGTCGAAATTGGTGTAGAGCGGCTGTCCCCCGAAGCTCTTGCTGAGGCCGCGGATCGTGATGAAGGGATGGCCGCTATCGCGCGCCGGCCAGACCCGCGCGCCGCCCACTTCCTCAGTCGCCCTCACTTCCCTCCCCAGTGAACGAACCGGCGCTCGATCATGATGAACAGCAGGTTCATGCCGTAGCCGAGCACGCCCGCACCGAAGATCGTCGCGTACATCTCGGGCATGTTGAACACCGCCTGGGCGTTGATCACCCGCTGCCCCAGGCCATCGGTCGATCCGATGAACATCTCGGCGACGATGATGATGACAAGGGCGAAGGAGATCCCGGTGCGCATTCCGACGAAGGTCTGCGGCAGCGACTCCAGCAAGGTGACTTCGACCATGACGCGGCCCGGCGATGCCCCCATGACCTTGGCCGCCGCCTGGCGGGTCTTGCGCGCGTTCATCACTCCGTAGGCGGTGTTGAACAGGATCAGCAGGCTCGCGCCGAATGCGGCGACCGCGATCTTGGTCCCCTCGCCGACTCCGAGAATCACCAGAAACAGCGGGAACAGGGCGGAGGCCGGCGTCGAGCGGAAGAAATCGATGACGAACTCGCAGGAACGATACAGCGGCGGCGAGGACCCGAGGATGATTCCCAGGGGAACCGAGATCGCCACTGCGATGGCGAAGGCAAGCAGCGTCCGGCGAACCGTGATCACGAAATCGTTGGTCAACGTGCCGCCGAGGAAGCCGTCCCAGGTCGCCTTCAACGCCTCCCAAGGCGACGGGAGCAGCACCGGGTCGACCCAACCCGTCTGGAAAACCAGCCACCAGAGCGCGACGAAACCGAACGCGCCGATGGCCGGCGTCCAGGCTCGGTCCTTCCCGCCGTCCAAGGTGAACGCCCCGCTACGCCCCCGGGACCGCCTAGAAAGTCTTCAAGAACGTCTTGACCTCGATCTTGCCCTTCACCAGGCCGCCTTCGACGGCGAGGTCGACGAGCTTCTGGAAGTCGGCGATCTGCTGGGCCGAGAGATCGCGGATCATGAAATAGCGCGACAGGGGCACGGTCTGGGCGATCTCCGGGGCCACGCGCATGTGCTTGGAAAGGAGATCCCGAGCGGACTTGTCCTCGTTGCCGTCCTTGAGCGCTTTCGCCCAGGCGCGCGCGAAGCGCTCGGCGACCTGCGGACGATCCTTCAGGAACTTGTCGCTCATGACCCCGCCCGCGAGCACCGCGCAGGCATCGGGACTGCCGAGCATATGGGTCGCGATGACGCCCGCTTCGAGGCGGCGCGCGTACCCCAGATGCTCCATCATCGTCGCAACCGGCTCCAGCGTGTAGGCGACTTCGAACTGGCCCGACTGAATGGCGCCGATGTGCACGCTCATCTGCTGTTCCTGCATGGTGTAGTCGCGACCCTCCTCCAGCCCGACGCGCTTGAGCACGCCCTTGGCGACGAACAGGTTGCCCGGTCCGGGCGCGCTCATGATGCGCTGTCCCTTCAAATCCTTGAGGGTCTTGATGCTCTGGTTCTTGGCCGACACCATGAACGCTTCCAGCTGCCATTTCGTGTTCTGGCAGTTGATCGAGAAGTAGTTGGCCGTCCCCGGACGAATGACATTGATGTTCGCGCCCTCGAGCGAAAGCAGGTTGGACGCGGTGTCGACGTCGCCCTTTACCAGCGCCTGGACGATCAGCGGATGGTTGGCGATCGGGACACCCTCGACTTCGAGGTTCTCCTCCTTGAAGTAGCCGCGCTCGTTGGCGATGAAGTAGGGCGCGGCGGACGACGCGATGAAAAGCGCCATCTTGACCTTGTCCTGCGCGAGCGCCGGAGCGGTGCCGACCAGCAGGCCGAGGGTGAAAAGAAGACCGGTGGCAACTCTGATTCGCCGAAACATGCTCTCCTCCTTTGCAGTCACATGGGGACGAAGTTGCGCGTGGTCATCTGTTGTTCGCAGGGTGGCACTATCCCGACCGCAGCGCGCCAGCAAGCATCGCTTATACCAAAATGCCCTGGCCGATGCCAGATCTTCAGCGCCGGCCGCGGCATTGCGGGGCGGGTGCTATATTTTCGACCTTGCAATCGAATTCTCCGAAAGACTCGGCTCCCATGCACCCGGAAGGCATTGGCGCGCCCGTTCGGCGCCGCGAAGACGCGAAGTTTCTCACCGGTCGCGGCAACTACGTCTCGAACCTTTCGTTCGAAGGCGAGCTCCACTGCGCATTCGTGCGCTCGCCGCATGCGCACGCCCGGGTGAGGCGCATCGGAACGGAAAAGGCCGCGGGGGCGGCGGGGGTGATCGCGGTCTATACGGGCACCGACATGGCAGCGGACGATGTCGGGACGATGATTCCACTGTGGCGCATCCCGGGCGCGGGCGGCACCAAGATGAGCGAACCGCCGCGCTGGGCGCTCGCGCGCGGTACCGTGCGCCACGTCGGCGAGGCCGTCGCCATGGTCGTCGCCGCCAGCCGCAACCAGGCGCTCGACGCGGCCGAGCTGGTCGAAGTCGAGTGGGATGCGCTCGCGTCGGTCGTTGACGTGCGCGACGCGGTGAAGCCGGACGCGCCGCAGCTGCATCCCGAGGCGCCGGGCAACCTGGTGGTGCGCTTCGAGAGGGGAAACGAAGCCGCGGTACGAGACGCCTTCGCGCAGGCGCGCCACGTGGTGAAGGTCGACCTCATCAACCATCGCATCATCTGCGCGGCGCTGGAGCCGCGCGCGGTGATCGCCATCGCATCGGCCACGCGCGGCGTCGACGGCCACGAGGTCGTGATCTACTCGGCCACGCAGGTGCCGCACCATATCCGCAAGTTCGTCGCCGAGCAGCTGGCGCTGCCCGAGAACTCGGTTCGCGTCATCGCTCCCGATGTGGGCGGCGGCTTTGGCACCAAGGGCAAGCACTATCCGGAGGAGACCGCGCTCGCGTGGGCCGCGCGAAAACTCGGGCGACCGCTGAAGTGGGTATCGACGCGCAGCGAGGCCTTTGTGACTGACTATCAGGCCCGCGATCACGTGACGCACGCCGAGCTCGCGTTGGACGCCGAGGGAAAATTCATCGGCTTGCGCGTGAATACGCTCGCAGCAGTCGGCGCCTATGTGTCGACCGTGGGAGCCGCCGTGCCCACGACGGTCTACACCGCGGTTCTTTCGGGTCCGTACCGGATTCCGGCAATTCATGCGGAGGTCCGGGTCCTGTTCACCAACACGATCCCGACCGACGCGTATCGCGGGGCGGGGCGTCCCGAAGCGTGCTACGTCCTGGAACGGCTGGTGGAAGCGGCGTCCGCGCAGCTCGGGATCGATCGCATGGAATTGCGCCGGCGAAACTTCATCCCCGTGACCGCGATGCCGTATGCGACGGCGGTCGGGCCGACTTACGATA
>JBFJOO010000059.1:0-28094 GCA_041617635.1 Burkholderiales bacterium
GCTCGCCGTGGAACGCTACCCGCACCTCGATCTCGAGCTGCACAACGTCTTCTCCAAGTCCGCGCTCGAGAGCGTGATGGACGGCGGGCTCGATGCGAGCTTCTATTTCGGCGAGCTGCCCGACACGGGCGTGGCGGGCCTGCGTCTGACGGAAATGGCGTACCGCGTGGTGGCGCCCACGGCCTGGGCGGAGCGGTTCGAGGATGGAAGCTGGGCCGACATCGCCGCCCTGCCCTGGATCCTCGCGCCCGAGAAAAGCACCCACCACGCCCTCACGCGCGGGCTCTTCAGCGCGCACCACGTGCAGCCCGTGCGCTGGGTCGAAGCCGACAACGAGAGCGTCATCGCCAACCTCGTGCAGTCGGGCGTGGGCGTCTCGCTGGTGCGCGAGGATGTCGCGCTGGCGATGCAGGCCGAGGGCAAGCTCTTCGTGTGGGAACCGCCGCGGCTGCCCACCACCCTCTGGTTCATCTACCTCGCCGAGCGCGCGCAGGATCCCCTGATCGCCGTGCTCGTGCGGATGCTGCGCGAGCTCTGGCAGCTCTCGCCTGCGGAAGCCGAGGCTGAGCGCGCCGCAACGGCGCCTACGACCTCCACGGCGCGTGCGGCGCGCAAGCACGCCGGCAGGGGTGAAGCCGATCGGCCCAGATCGGCGCCGACGGCGACGGACTAGCGGCGCGGGGCCGCCCTCCGACCGCGCTTCCCGCTGAGGTATGCTGCGCTCCGGTGACCGTTTGCCCGGAGGAGGCGCCATGTCGGCAGTCGTCAATCACGCCAAGCGGCAGTTGCGCGAAGGCAAGCTCGCCATCGGCATGGGGCTGCGCCAGGCGCGCACGGTGGACATCGCGCAGATCGCCCGGACCAGCGGCTTCGACTGGCTCTTCATCGATCGCGAGCACAGCTCGATGGGCCTCGACACGGCCGCGCAGATCGCCGCGGCCTCGCTCGCGGTGGGGATCACGCCGCTCGTGCGCGTGCCGGGCTACGAGCACTATCACGCCTCGCGCATGCTCGACAACGGCGCGCAGGGCGTGGTGGTGCCGCACGTCGACACCGCGGAACAGGCGAAACGCATCGCGGATCACTGCCGGTTCCCGCCCGTGGGGCACCGCTCGATGGGCGGCGGGCTGCAGCAGACCGGCTTCGCGCCGATGCCGGTGGGCGAGCTCGCGCGGGTGGTGAACGAGGAGACGCTCGTCGTGGTGATGATCGAATCGCCGCAGGGCGTCGCCAACTGCGAGGCGATCGCCGCCGTGGCGGGCATCGACGCGCTCCTCATTGGCACCAACGATCTCTGCTTCGAGATGGGCATTCCCGGCAACTTCCTCGATCCGCGCGTGATCGACGCCTACACGAAGGTGATCGCGGCGTGCAAGAAGCACGGCAAGTTTCCCGGCATGGGCGGGATGTACACGCCCGAGCTCCTCGAGCGCTTCATCGGCATGGGCGCGCGGCTCATCCTGGCCGGGTCGGACTTCTCGTTCCTGATGCAGGCGGCCACCGCGCGGGCGAGCCTGGTGCGCGGGTTCGAGAAGAAGTGAGCGCGTGACCGGCCGCTAGCCGGGCTGCTTCGGCGCCGCATCGCCGGAGCGGAAGTGGCGCAGCAGGAACTCCTCGTCCACCGGCGAGAGGTCGAAGCGCCGCGCGGCCTCCTCGATGGTCTGCGCATCGCGAAGGGGCTGGGCGGCGAGCCATTCCACCGCGCGGCGCAGCCCCTCGTGCTCGGGAAGCGGCGATCCGAACGTCTTCGTCACTGGGCGCTCCGGTTACTCGCGAGCGATCTCGTTTAGCGCGGCGCAACATGCGCCTCGCAACGCCTGTCGCGTGACCTTACAGGATTCTCCACGGCGCGGGCGGTCCGCTACGCAACCCGTTGACTGGAGGAACATTTTCGGAACGGGCCCGGATCATGCATGCGTCATACCACTGGACGCGCCGGAGCGCATTTCGGCAGTGCCGGCGAGTGTCCATGCATCGACACTAACTTTGGCGACCTTGGCGCGGCAATCGTATGACCGATCTTCGCTGCAACGTACGTGAGCCACATTGTTTCCGCAATCCGGAAGCGGGCTATTTGATGGTGGAACGCAGGCCATCACTGCCGCACCACGCGGCGGCCCGAACAACTACTCCAACACCAAGAGAATGGCGAAATTCGAATCGATACAACCTGGCAGTCTGGGTGGTCCGGCGAGAAGCCAGCATGACCTGAGAAACCTGGCGCGCGAGCACGCACAGGAAGCGCTGGCTCTCATCCTCAAGGTCCTGAACCACCCCAAGGCCACGCCGCAGGCGCGCATCGCCGCGGCACGCTCGATCCTCGAGCGCGGCTGGGGCGAAGGCCTGCACGAGCAGGTCCGGCCGTACCGGCACGAGGCACTGAAGGCGCTCTACAACATCATGAACGACGCCGGGGCGTCGCTGCGCACCCGCCTCGCGGCGGCGGACGCGCTCCTCGACTTCGGCGGCGGCGAATCGCGAACGCGCGTGGTCTCGACCATGACCATGTCGCACAACACGCAGCGCTGGCTGGACGAGCTCAGGGAAATCCAGGCGCAGTTTTCGGCGGATCGACCCACCCCTGATCGGCCGGGCAGCACCCGGAACTGAGGGAAGCGTCGGTCCTCTCTTCCACCTGCGGTCCGCCCCTCGCTCAGCGCGCCCGGCGCGGTCGCCCGCAGAGCGCGCGTAGCTCGTCCTTCGCCCGCTCGAGCTTGGCGCGGCGCGATGTGGACAGGCCATCACCCGCCCGGTTGATGTAGAAAACGAGCATCGACATCGCGGAGCGGAACGGTGGCGCCTTGCGCCGCCGGCTGCGCTCGGCCGAGCGCTTGAGCGAGCGCGCGATCTCGCGCGGATCGTCGAGCGCGAACACCCCCGCCTCGAGGTCGAGCGCATTGCTCTCCTCGGTGACGCGCTGCGACCATCGCTTGGCGGTTTTGCGGTTCGGCACGGTCGACTCCCGGCACAGGCGCCTAGGCGCGCGTTGCGCGAATCGGCGGCGCGTGCTGCGCCGCCCATTCCTTCGCCTTGGCGATTGCGATCCTGATCGCCTTGCCCTCGTCGTAGCCTTCCTCGAGGAGGGCATTGGCGATGTCGATCGACTTGCGCCGGACGCGCGGATCCAGGTGTCGCATCGATGCCGGATAGCGTTCTGCGTTCCACGGCATACCACGAAGGCTCGCACCGCTGCGTGGCGGTGCCTTGACGGCCGTCAAACCCCGTGCCGCAGCTCAGAAATCGACCGGTTTGCCACGTCCGCGAAGCGCGCGGCACCCCTAGGACCCCGAATCGGCCCCTGGATTGATATCCGTCAAGTTCCACCAGGGAGCTGGGGGGAGGATGGCTCCATGAACATTGGCGAAATCTGCAATCGGACGGTGGTCGTCGCGCAGCGGAGCACGGTGCTGACCGAGGCCGCGCATCTGATGCGCGAACATCATGTGGGCAGCCTCGTCATCGTCGACGAGGGCAAGAAAGGCCGCGTACCGGTGGGGCTGGTGACCGATCGCGACATCGTCGTCGCAGTCGTGGCGGAAGGGGTCGATCCGCGCAAGATCGCCGTCGGGGACGTGATGCGGCCTGAGCTCGTCACAGTTGGCGCGGGCGATTCGGTGTTCGAGGCGCTCCGGGTGATGCGGGGACGCGGCATCCGCCGCGTTCCGGTGCTCGCCACAGACGGTACGCTCGCGGGCATCGTCACCATCGATGATCTCCTCGAGATCGTGGCCGAGCAGCTGAACGAGCTGGTGCGCGCGATCGCGTCCGAGCAGGCGAGCGAGACGCGCGCCCGGAAGTGACTGCCCGTCACGGGCGAGCCATGCGGGGAATGAATCGCGTCTTCAATTCCAGGCTCGAAGCCGCGCGCCGTCTGGCGGCGCCGCTGAAAAAGTACCGCGGCCAAAAACCGCTCATGCTGGCGATTCCGCGGGGTGCGGTCGAGATGGGGCGCGTGCTGGCCGACAGGCTCGGCGGCGAGCTCGACGTCGTGCTGGTGCGCAAGATCGGTGCACCGCACCACGCCGAGCTCGCGGTGGGCGCCGTCGACGAGACGGGCTGGACGCACGTTGCCGACTACGCGTCGGGCGCCGGCGCGAACACGGAATACCTCGAGCGCGAGAAGCGCGCACAGCTCGAATCACTGCAGGAGTGCCGCGCCCGGTACACCCCGACGCGGCCGCCCATCGACCCCGCCGGCCGGATTGCCATCGTCGTCGACGACGGGATCGCCACGGGCGAGACGATCCTTGCGGCGCTGCATGCAGTGCGCGCGCGCAAACCAGCCCGGCTGGTCTGCGCAGTGCCGGTCGCTCCGCCCGACAGCCTCGAGGGCGTCCGGCTATCCGCGGACGAAGTGGTTTGCCTCAAGGCGCCGATGGGGTTCTTCGCCGCGGGCCAGCTCTACCGCGCTTTCAAGCAGATCGAGGACGACGAAGTGGCGGCGCTTCTCGCCAAAAAGGCGCGCGCGCGCACGGTAGCGAAGCAATGAGCGCGACGCGGGTCTCGCGCGCAAGCTCGCGCCCCTCGAACCGGGTCTGCATCAAGGGCGAGCGCGCGCACTGCTCGAGCTACGCGTCTCGAATGAGTGGAGCGCCGGCCAGCTCGTACCAGTGAAGGATGCCCTCCCAGATTTCCTGCGCGGTCTCGGCGAACCAGAAGAGCTCGCGGTCCTCCTCGTCGATGACCCCCTCCTCGACCAGGAAGTCCACGTCGAACGCGCGCCGCCAGTAGGCTTCGCCCACCAGGACCACGGGAATCGGATCGATCGTGCGCGTCTGCACGAGCGTCAGCGTCTCGAAGAGCTCGTCGAAGGTTCCGTAGCCGCCCGGAAAGGCCACGAGCGCCCGGGCGCGCTTCACGAAGTGCAGCTTGCGCAGGGCGAAATAGTGGAAGCGGAAGCATAGATCGGGCGTGACGTAGGCGTTCGGATACTGCTCGTGTGGCAGCCTGATGTTCAATCCGACGGACTCCGAACCCATTTCGTGAGCGCCGCGGTTCGCTGCCTCCATGATTCCGGGACCCCCGCCGGTCATCACGACGATTCGGCCATCGGTCGGTTGCGCGGGCGCGCCGCCGACGAGACGCCCGAATTCGCGGGCCACCTCGTAGTAATCGCTCTTCGCCAGTACGCGCTCCGCGACCTCTAGCTGGCGCCGGCGCGCGGGGTCCTCCGGCGCCTCGTCGAGCGCGCGACGCAGCAGTTCCACGTTGCGCTGCGCGGTTGCGGGATCGGGGATGCGCGTGCTGCCGAAGACGACGATCGTGTGGCGGATCCCGTGCGCTGCGAGCAGGGATTCCGCCTTGAGGTAGTCGAGCTGCAGCCGCACGCCGCGCGTCTCGTCCTGATGCAGGAAGGCGACATCCTCGTTGGCATCGCGGTAGCTCGGACTCGCGAGGATCGCTTCGATCCGCCGCGACGCATCGGGATCGTCCTCGACGGGCTTGGGCGCGTGGCCGGGCAAGGGCACGCGGCGCTCGCGCGGGTGCGCGGGGTGCGGAATCTGCGGGTTTCGCGCGACTAAGGGTCGGCCCTTCCTGGTCATCTCGTTTCCTTCTTACGGATTCACGGCCCGGTCCACCGGACTGAAGCGAAATGGTGCACGCAGCGCGGCGAGCACCCGTGAATCGCGCCCGTACAGATCGCGCCGGAAATGCACGGTGCCATCCGCATCGGCCTCCGCGGTGAAATAGAGGAACAGCACGGGAACACGCCTCTTCACCGGCAACGTGCGCGTCGTGCCAGGCTCGAGCGCTATATCGATGGCCGGTGCGCTCCAGCGCACCGGATCGTCGAGCAGCAGCTCCGCCAGCGCGAGCGGCGCCTCGAGCCGGATGCAGCCGGAGCTGAACGCCCGCTCCGGCACGGAAAAGAGCCTTGCCGAGGGCGTGTCATGCAGGAACACGAAATGCGGATTGGGCATGAGGAACTTCATCCGCCCCAGCGGGTTCTCGCCGCCCGGCGCCTGCACGATCTGGTAGGGGAAGCCCTCGCTCCGATAGCGGCCCCATTCGATGCGGCTCGCGTCGACAGGGCTGCCCTCCGCGTCGACAACTTGCATGCGATTGTCCGCGAGATAGCCGGGATCCTTGGCGAGCTTCGGCAGAACGTCCTCCTTGAGGATCGTGGGCGGGATCGTCCAGGTGGGATTGAGCACGACCTGCTCCATCGTCGCGCGGAACACCGGCGTCTTGCGATACGGCCGACCTACCACGGCCCGCGAGGACCAGGCCAGCCGGCCGTCCAGATACAAGCGCGCCGAAAAACCCGCCACATCGACGAGCAGGTAGTCGCCTGCGAGATCCTGGGCGACCCAGCGCAGGCGCTCGAGGTTCAGGCGGAGCTGATCGATGCGCTGCGCGACGCTGACGGCGAGCGCAGCGCGCGTTTGCCGGCCGACGATGCCGTCGACCACCAGACCGTGGCGCGCCTGGAAGCGCCGCACCGCAGTCTCGAGCGCATCGTCGAACTGCCCCGGCACGGCGGCGCCGACCGCGCGAAGGTCGCCGGTTGCCGCGAGGCGCTTGCGCAGGACATCGACGCGCGAATCTTGCATGCCGCGCTCGAGCTTCGACCCGGAAGGAAGCTGCGGCCAACCGTCCATCACCTGGATCGCACGGTAGCGCACGAGCGCTTCCTGCAGTTGCCGGTACTGGGGGAGCGGTGGCGCGTAGCGCTCGACCGCATCTGCGAGTCGATCCGCTGCGACGATCTCCTCCACCGCCTCCACCGGATCGATCGTGCCGAGCGAGCGCGCGAAGCTCCAGCCCGGATAGAGCTCGCGCGGGTTCGCCTTGCCGAAGTGGAGATGATAGGCGAGCCTCACCAGGGCATCGGTGCGGAGCAGATCGCGGTCGGCGATCGCAGCCGCGCTCGTCGCCGCGGGAGCGTCGGCCAGCCGGCGCAGGGCCACGACGTGATAGTCGGTCGGATCGAGCCCGTGAGTAGTGGTCGCCTCGACCAGCGCAAGCAGCGCTTTCGCCTGCGCCGGGCGCGTCCATGCCGGGCGAAACCCGCGCTGCGCATAGAAGGCCGGGATGAGCTTGTGCGATGCGATCCGGTCACCATCGACGCGCACCTCGCGGCCCGCGCGCAGGTCCGCGATGCGCGCGCCAAGCGCGTCGGACACGGCATCGGCCGCCTCGACCTGCCCGAGCGTCACCAGCATCGCCGCAGCAATGGTTCCAACGAAGCGCATGCAGTTCACGCGGCGCAGCCGTTGCGGGAAGAGTGCCTGCGAGACCCGGGAAAGGTGGTATACGATTCGGGCTGCGCAATGTCCGTCCCAGGGAGACTGAGCCTCGTGACGTTCCTCGATCGCGCCGGGCTGCGCCGCCGGCGGCTTCTCGCCGGTCTCGCACTCGCGCCGTTCGGCCTCGCGCTGGCGCGCCCGACGACTGCGGGCGAATCGGCGGAGCGCTTTCTGGCGTTCGATCACACGCACACCGGCGAGCGGCTGCGCATCGCGTACTTTGCGCGCGGCGCGTATCTGCCCGAAGCGCTCAAGCGCATCGAATGGCTGTTGCGCGACTTCCGTACCGGCGAGGCGCATGCAATCGACCCGCGCCTGCTCGACACGCTCTTCGGCGTTTGTCTCGCGTGCGGCAGAAACACGCTCGAGGTCATATCGGGCTATCGCTCTCCGCAAACGAACACCATGCTTCGCAAGACCGGTGGCGGCGGCGTCGCGAAGCGCAGCCTGCACATGGACGGCCGGGCGATCGACGTGCGACTCGCGGGGTTCAGCAGCGCGCGCCTGCGCGATGCCGCGATCGCGCTCGGCCGCGGAGGCGTCGGCTACTACCCCGACTCCGACTTCGTGCATCTCGATACCGGGCGCACCCGGAGCTGGGGACCGCAAGGCGCGTGACGCACAGTCATTCGTAATGCAATGCCTCGACCGGGTTGAGTTGCGCGCCTGACCCCCGTACGAAAGCGCCGGAAAGCCAGGCTTCACATCCCAAGATACGAGGGGGCGACCGGGTATGGTTGACCCAGATCAAACGCGCGGCACCTCACAGGAAATCAGGCTACACGCGCGTTTCGACCGCACGCCATCGGTGGCGTTCGCGTGCGTCAGTGCCTGAGCGCGTCGACCGGCTCGAGGCGCGCGGCGCGCAAGGCAGGATAGGTCCCCGACAGCAAACCGATCACTCCGCCAACAAGCGGTGCGATGAGCGGCGCGGCAGGATCGAGCACCGGCGTCCAGACCTGGTACGCGGAGACGCCCACGACGATGAGGACGCCAAGGCTGGCGCCGATCACGCCTCCGATCACGCCCATGGACGCGCTCTCGAACAGGAACTGCGCCGCGATGTGGCCGCGCGTGGCGCCGATCGCGCGACGCAGGCCGATCTCGGCGGTCCGCTCCATCACGCCGACGAGGGTGATGTTCGCGATGCCGATCGCTCCGACGACCAGAGACAATCCGCCGAGCAGGATAAACATCACGTTGATATCGCTCTGCACCTCGTCGCGCACGCGCCTCGGCTCCCGCGGCAATTCGACCTTCAGGATCCGCGCATCGTCGGGCCGCAGCGCCGCCGGCGACTGCTGGGCGATGAGGTACGCCGCGCCGATCTTCGTCTCGACCACCACCGTGCCGGGACCGGCCAGACCGAAATAGCGACGCGCGGTGCCTTCCGGGATGATCACCGCGCCGAGCAGCTCGGGCTTGCGCACGACATCGCGGAGTATGCCGATCACCAGGTAGATCTGGTCACCGATCGAAATTGCCGGAAGCTGCTCGAGGCCGGTGACGCCGAGACGGCGGGCCGCGTCCGCGCCCAGCACGGCAACCTTGTCCGCCCGCTGGGAGTGGCCGGCATCCGGCAGGCGCCCGACCTCCAGATCCGCGCGGACCGCCCTGAACAGTCCGGGCGAAGCCGCCCGCACGGTGAGCTTGTATGCGCCCTGCTTCTGCGGATCCGCGATCGGCGACGAGCTGACGAGCGCCTCCCCGACGTCGACCTCGCTCATCGTCCCAACCGCCACGACGCCGTTCAGGCGGCGAAGCCGCTCCGCAGCGTCCCATGGAATCGCCTTGGCATCCACGAGGCCAGTCGTCCTTCCCGGCCGCGCGCTCACGAAGAGTTCCGTCGCGGCAAGCTGATCGAACTGGCTGATGATGCGGTTGCCTGCGGTACGGGTCAGGCCCACGGTCGCGACGAGCGCGGTGAGTCCGATGACGACGCCCAGCACGGTGAGCATCATGCGCCCTGGCCGCGCAAACATGCCCGCAAGCGCCTCGTTGAGCAAATCGCGCAGCGTGATTCCGGAGCGCGACACCGCGGACCTCGCCGCCACGGCCGAGGGACGCGCCGTTCCGGTCACGGCCTCTTCAGCGGCCGGGCTGCCCCGCTTCTCGCCGGGTAGCGAGGTCAGGCGGCCGTCGACGATGTGCACGCGCCGCGCCGCGCGCTCGGCGACGTTCTCGTCGTGCGTGACGGTCACGAGCGTGAGCCCTTCGTCGTTGAGCGTCCTGAACAGGTCGAGCAGCGCGGCCGTGGATTTCGTATCGAGGTTGCCGGTCGGCTCGTCGCACAGCAGCAGACTGGGCGAGCCGACCAGCGCGCGCGCGATGGCGACTCTTTGCCGCTCGCCGCCCGAGAGCTTCATGGGCTGAAAATCGACGCGATGCCCGAGCCCGACTCGCTCGAGCGCCGCCAATGCACGCTCGCGCCGGCCGCCCTGCGACTGCTTGCGGTACACCTCCGCCAGCATCACGTTTTCCAGCGCGGTTCGATAGGGCAGCAGGTGGAACGACTGGAACACGAAACCGATGCGTTGACTGCGCAACCCGGCACGCTCCCGGTCGGTCAGCTCGGTCGTGTCGATGCCATCGATCAGGTACGTGCCGCCCGTGGGCCGGTCGAGACAGCCGATGACGTTGAGCAGCGTCGACTTGCCCGCGCCGGAGGGGCCCGTGATGGCCAGCCAGTCGCCACGATTCACCGCAAGGTCGACATCCACCAGCGCGTGGACCGCGGGATCGGTGCCGAATTGCCGGCAGACCTTGATGAGTTGGAGCACCCGGTTCGCAGCGGCCGGCGTGCTCGCGCTCATTGCAGCCCCTTGCCGTCCGAGCGCGGGCCGTCCGGATTCTTGTATCCGACGACCACGAGCGAGCCGGGTGCCAAGGGACGATCTCCCACGGGCGTGACTTCGACGTAACCATCCGCGGACAGGCCCGGCTTGACCTCGATGTACTCGAGGCCGGCCTTGCCCTGGATCTGGATGCGCGAGGTTCCGTTCGCAGCGAGCGACAGCGCGCTGATGGGGACCGCGGTGACCGCGCCCTTCGTCGACTCGATGGGGATGGTCAGCCGCAGAGAGACGCCCTCGAGCCGGGCGGAGGTGTCGACGACACGGATCTCGCAATAGATGTGATATCCGTCCACGCCCCGCGTGCCGGGGGTGCTCGCCACGGTCTGCACCACGCCCGACGCAGTGATGCCGAGCGCCTGCTCGTCGATGGCGACCTGCATTCCCGGCTTGATCAGCGGTGCCACGTCGAGCGCGAGCGCCGTATCGACCGAAAGCTGATTATCGGTGACCGCCATCACCGTGCCCGCGGCCGCGCCGCCGACCGCGGCGCTGATCTCCTCGACGCGCACCGGGAGCGTGCGAATGAAGACGATCTCGTCGACCGGCACCTGCACCCCGAGCCTGCGCCGGGCAAGGTCGAGATCGGCGGCGATGCGATCGGCCCGCTCCGTCGCCAGCTTGGCCTCGAGCTCCGCGATCTGCTTCGCATCGAGCGCGGCGCGGATCATCTTCTCGCCATCGAGGCGCGCAGAATTCACCGCGGCCTCGGCGCGCATCACCCGCTGGGTGGTGAGCGAAGCTTCGTGCTCCGCGGCCTTGACTGCGAGCTCGCCTTCGAGCTTCGTATTGTTCGCCGCCGCGCGCGCGAGATCGAGCTTGGCATCGGCCGCGGCGCGCGCCGACTCCGGCTGGCGGGGATCCAGCACGATCAACGCGCGCTCCGCGATCTGGCGCGCCAGCTCGGCTTCGGCTGCCCGGTTGGCGAACTCCGCCTTGGCGCGTGCCGCTTCAACGGCCGGCGAGACGGCCTGCCCGCTCGCGCCAAACTTGATCTCGTTCGCCCGCATCAGCGATAGCTCCCCCTCGGCCGTGCGGTTGTTGTGCTCCGCGGTGGCGCGCGCCGATTCCACGGCCAGGCCTGCGGCAGCGGCGGCCGCGGCAGCCGCCAGCTGGTTCTTGTTCGCTTCGCCCCAGTTCCGCTCGAGGGTCGCGAAGTTCGCGAGCTGGTCGCGCGTCGGTCCGAAAGGCTCCCAACCCTTCGACTTGTACCACCGGGCGACCGCCGCGCTCGTCCGCTGATCGTATGTCCCGTCAGCGGAACCGGGAGCGAATCCGAGACGCTCGAGCGCGAGCTCGAGCTGGCGCACGTCCTCGCCGGTGAGACCCGGAACGAGATCCCGGTAGGCGGGCACATTACCCTGGAGGGCGAACACGGGCCGCCCCGAGGCGGTGAGCAGCACGTCACCCTCGCGAAACTGCGCGTTGCGCAGCGGCAGCGTGGCGATCAATCCCGGCGCGCCTTTCAATACCGATGGGGCGATCGAGACCGGCTGCGGCAGACCGTAACGGCCTTTGCCGCGCGTCACGACCTTCGAGCTCAACACGCGCTGCTCGACCGGGACGAGGATCGGCGACGGATCAGGCGGCGCCGTACGCGCCGCCGCGTCCGCCGGAGACTCGATGCGCGAACCCGCCACCCACGCGCCGACCGCCAGCGCGGCGGCGAGTGCGAGGGCGCTTGACAGCGCGAGAGTTCGTTTGCCGGACATGGGCGGTAGGTCTAGCGCGGTTCGCTTCCCGCTGGACCGTCAATACACATAAAGGAGCGAGGCGAAAAGCCCGTGCGCGCGGTTCCCGGTCCCGACCCCGCCCACGCTTCGCGGATAGTCCCAATTGTAGGAGTACTCGAGCGCCAGCCTCAGTCCGTCCAACACCCATTCGCCTCCGGTCAGAATCAGCCGCCGCTGCGGAACGAAGCCGACGCGCGTCGGCACGCCGTTGATCGATTGCGTGACCCCGGCAAGGTCGGCGCTCTGAGAGTAGCCGACGGAGACGTAGGTCCCCTGATCGCCGATCGTCTCCACCCACGGGTTCCAGTCGAACTGGTAGCCCAGTGACAATTGCCAGGCGGACGGCTGCATGGTGACTCTTCTGCCCGCGTTATCCACGAACGTCGTCCGGTCGAGCGCGCCGTTCCACTCTGCGACGATCGCCACCGGGCCGAGGCTCGACTTCAGGCTCGCGCTCGCGCCGGGCACGAGCCCGATCTGGTTGAGAAAAGCCGCGTACTCGGCCTGCAGGAAAAGGCTGTCGTAGACCGAGCTGTTGTAGCTGAGATTGAGGTCGATGGTCCAGGGACAAAAGCCCCCGGAACTGAGTTGGTCATAGCGGCGGCCGCAATGCCCACGCGTGTTGAACCCCACGTTGGCGTTGACGTGGCGCGCAAGATTCGCCCGACCGTCGGTGGTGGTCTCGGTATTACCGCTGTAGAAATAGACGCCGGCATTGAACATCGGCGGCGCGGGCGCCGGAAATACCAGCGGCAGCGGCTTGGGCCGTTCCGGCGGAGGCTGGTAGCCCAGGCTGCGACTGATCGAGCTGACAAGAGGATTGACGACCAGGGGCTTCACCGGGGGCACCGCGACCGGTGGGGTGGCCGGCCTCAACGCGGGAGTCGGAAAGGCGAGGCCGAACCCAACCGCCGTCTTGCGCGTCTCGAACACTTCGACGGTCAGCGGATTCTCGATCGACAGGACGTCGGCCCACGCGCTGCCTGTGGAAATGCCGAAGGGGAGAACGACCCGACCGGCCTTCAGGAAAGGCGGAAACCGTTGCGTATCGCCGACCATGATGAAGGCCGTGTCGAGGTTGATCCGATCGACACTCGCCTCGAATCCGTTCGAGGTAGGAAACGTAACGTTCGTACCCGGGTCGTATTCGATGACGAGGTTGCCCAGCGTCCACGGGTTGACCCGGACCTCGAACTCGAGCTGGGCGGTCGACAGTGCGATCTGGCTCTCCTTGACCCCGGAGAAATCCTTGGTGCGTCCGCCGGTCACCTCGAGCGTGCCGCCCAGGTTCACGAACTCGTTGATCATCGATCCCGTCTTCGCGAAGGATTCGCGGACGATCGTGCGGACGGCGTCCTCCTGCGCGGTCTTCGATTTCTCCAACTCCTCGACCCGCTGCTCCAGTTGCTCCCGCTCCTTGCGCTCGGCCGTGGCCGATGGCGGCCGGATCGGCTGCTGCGCCGGGGAAGCGCCGGATTGCGACGTCTGGCCGCTTCGGGACTTCTCGTCCTCGAGGGCGCGAACCCGCTCCGAGAGCGCGCGATTTTCGTCGCGTAGCGCCTTGACCGCCCGCTTCAACTCCTCGATCTCGTCCGCGTCGGCTGCCACCACCCAGGACGAGCAGGCGATCAGGATGAAGGCGAGCGCGCCCGCGCAGACGCGCGCGGCCGCCCGCCCGCCGATGAGCTCTCGATCGGAGGATTTCTCGCGCAACTGGCCTATAGCCTCCGTGCAGCGCATGCGCTCATTGGGACTTGCGAGCAAACAGCTCTCGCTCGATCTTCTCCTCGACCGGATCGATGATCTCATCCTGCAGCTGGAAGTCCTTCACCGCCACCCTGAGCTCGTAGCTCTGGAGCTCTTTCAGGGCCGCAAGCTGAGAGGGCGTCATCTTCTCGATGGGGATCGTGCTCCCGTTCGTCAGCGCCGCAAGCCGCCTCCGGATATCCTTCTCGACCTCGTCCGGATGGTTGTACTCGAAACCGGCCTTGCGCATCTCGGCCGCATATTGCCGCAGCGCCGCCTTCATTCTCGGGTCGTTGTTGATGTACGCATCCTTCGGATTGTAGTAGGTCGCCTGCATCTGCTCCGGCTTGAACACCTGCTCGACGCCCTTGCGCGTGCAGCCGCCGGTGAACGAGAAGTTCTCGATCTCGAGCGAGACAGCAAACGTCGCGCCCGCGTTCTCGCCGAAGAGTGCGCGATTGTAAGCAACCTGATCGACGGGCGAGAGATTCCTGAACAATTGAACGTTCTTCCTTCCTAGGCCAACCTTGCCCGGACTGTATCCTACGGCGAGCTGCGGCGGCTGGCCGGTGTACGTCGTCGAGACGCCATATCCGAACTTGCTGATGAACTCCTTCTCGCTGACTCCGGGCATGGTCTTGTCGGCGTCCATTCCCTTGCGGACCGTGTTGTAATCCACGGCAACGTACTCGAACCCCTGTTCGCGCATGCACTTCGCGATCAGCGCTTCAACCTTATCGATCGACTCGACCAGTTGCTTGGGAGTCAGCCCGAACTCCTCGGTACCCATCCCCGCCGGAAGTTGCGCGGCGGCCCGACCCACCACGAGTAAGATCGCCGCCAAGGTAACGCATGCTCGGATCGCAGTCTTCATGGAGTTGTCCCCTAGTAAACACAGCACCAACTGATTGCGGCCCGCTCACTTTGGGCGGGCGACGCCAAACACCTGCACTTTCACGGAAATGCGCGGCGGCGCTGCGCCTGGCAGCGAGACTCGCGAACCGCGGGCAAGAAGAACCGCCGGCAACGGCTGATTCGCCGGCCCAACGATTTTGACCTTCCCCGCCGATCCGGGAAGCAGTTGTATGTCATCGCCTACGCGCAGCTCGAGCGGCAGCATCGGGCCGTCCGACAGTACACGAAACTCGAAGTCTTCCCCGCCGTAGAGCACCATCGCCTTGCCGTGTTTGTAGGATGGAACCGCGACAGGGTACCCGGGCGCGAGCTCGACGAAGCCGAAATCGACCTCGCGGATCGTATTGCTCGCTTCGCTCCGACCCGCGTCGCCCGCCGGCGAGCCGGTCACACCGCGTCGCTCGTTGGACTGTAGATAGACGCCAAGGGCCGATACGAGGAGCCCGAGGACGATTCCATAGTTGAGCGCATGCTTCGTTCGCTTTCCGATGGGGGACGAAAATATGCGAATGACGCCAGACTTCAGGAGATGACGGGTGGTGAGTAGCGCCAAGACCATCACCAAACCCAGGAGGGTCAGGGGATTCGTCAGATACGACGCTGCCATGATGAACGTGTCCTGACCACGCACTACCTATTTCCAGCCGTTGTGAAGGAGGTCTCCACGAACGATCTGTTGCCGTCGCGCGCCACGGTGCCGATCTCGAGCTTATAGACCGTGCCCGGTGACAGCAAGCCGTCGGGCAGAGACAGCGCGCTTGACGCGCCGGTGAGGGTTGCCGTGAACACCTTCACGCCGGTTTCCTCGTTCTCGACGATCACGATGCAGGACGCCAGACCCTCCGGCGCCCTCCATCGGAGTCGCAGCCCCCTGACGGGCACGTTCCTTTCCTTGGGCTGCGGCCTGACGAACGACGCCGCGCCGGGCAACCGATGGCTCAGTACGGCCTTGCCGACGAGCTTTTCGCCGCTGACGGTGCTGCCGGTGAACGTGTACGCGCCGGCCGGGAAGTCCTTCTGGAGCCTGCCGTCGTTGACCGGTTCCGGGGTTTCCAGAACGAGGCTCCGGATTCCCAGCTTCGCGTCGGGCGACCTGAAGTCGATCATGGTCCGGCCGTCCGGCGCCGAGACGCGCAGCGTCGCGAGTCCCTGGTCGCCGCTGATCACCTCGAACACGACCTCGACGTCCGCGTCGGTCGCGTTCTGTTCCAGTCGGACGGTCGCGCGCTCGAGCTTTTCCTGGGCATACGCCAAGCCCTGGCCACTCAACGCCAGGAGGCCTAGCAGGACTACCGCAGGGCGCGGCACGCCTGAACGTCGCTGCGGTTAGTAGCTGCCGATGCCGAACTCTATACCGAGCAGCTCGGCCGCACCGGCGGTGATCACCTTGGTGCCGGCGGGCGGCCCCTCGGAGTAGTACACCTTGTCCCACTCGATCAGGGTGACCTTGATCTCGGTGCGCACGAAGACGTTGGGTGCGGGACTGATGAAGACCCACTCGCCTCCGTTCGAGTCGTACACCAGTGCGCCGTAGGGCGCCTCCAGGTGCTGGCCGCGCTGCGTCACTTCCACGAACTCGATCCCCAGGCGCTCCGCTGCCCGCCCCCGCAGCGTGACGCGGGACGGCCCGGATGCCTGCTTCTCCACGGTCGCGGGAGCCTCCGGGGCCGACCTCGCCGTGCCCTTCTCGCACCCGACCAGCCCCAGCGCTGCCACCATCACCACCAGGATCCAACCACTGTCTCGTTTCATCGTCTTTCCCTCGTTTCCAAGTCTTCGTGTCCGACCGTTTGCCTACATTGGCGCGACGATGCGGGCGCGAAGGATGAGCTGATTACGCGTGCGCTCTTACGATCCAACGATCAGGCTGTTGCACTCCCCCCCGCCGCGACCCCCTGGGGCGTCGCGAACCGCAGGTAGAGCGACGGCACCACGAACAGGTTGAGCACCGTCGAGGTGACCAGGCCGCCGAGGATGACCACCGCCATCGGATGCTCGATCTCGTTTCCGGGAACGGATCCGGCGATGACCAGCGGAACGACAGCGAGCCCCGCCGTGAGCGCGGTCATGAGGATGGGCGAGAGCCGTTCCCTGGCGCCGCGGAGGACGAGCGCGGGGCCGAATGCATGCCCCTCGTCTCGTTCGAGGTGCTGGAAGCGGCTGATCAGCAAGATGCCGTTGCGGGCCGCGATTCCGAGCACGGTCAGCAGCCCCACCAGCGAGCCGAGCGAGATCACCCGGTCCCCCAGGCCGGTGGCGAGGACCCCGCCCACCAGCGCGAACGGCAGGGTGACCGCGACGAGCGCGGTAAGCCGCCAGCTTCGGAACGCCGTGTGCAGGATGATCAGGATCGCGAGCAGTGCGCCGAGGGACGTGAGCAGCAGACGCCGCTGGGCGGTCTGGCGTTCCTGATACTCGCCGTGCAGCTCCGCGTGATACCCGCGGGGGAAGGAGATCTGCTGCAGGCGGGTCTCGACCTGGCGCGCCACGTTGCCGAGATCGGCCGGCGCCGCGTCCGCCGAGATGTGCAGGCGACGCGAGCTGTTCTCCCGTAGCACGACGTTCTCCGCCGGGCGCATCTGCACCTTCGCGAGATCACCCACACGGACGCGCTCGCCGCCGCGTGCGTCGAGCAACTGGTCGCGGACCGCGTGGATGCTGTTGCGGACCCTGGGGACGCTCCACACGTGCACCTCGGTGTTCTTGTTGTCCCGCCAGATGTCGCCGGCCTCCTCGCTCGCCACGAACGCCGAGACGGCGCGTCGCACGTCGCCGGGCTTGATGCCGTAGCGAGAGGCGGCGGCAAGATCCACTTCGACCTGGATCTCCGGGATCTGGGTCACGAGGTCGACGTGCACGTTGATGATGTCCTCGATGTCGGCGACCGCCCGCTTCACCTCCTCGGCCTTCTCCCGCAGCACGTCGAGGTCGTCGCCGCTGATGCGAACGACGATCCCGTGACTGCCGCCGGTGAGCACCTCTTTCGTGCGCTCCTTGAGGTAGGTCTGGACGTCGCGGTACAGCCCCGGGTAGCCCGCGACGACTTCCTCGACGGCGGCCAGCGTCTTGTCGTAGTCGACCGATTTGGTGATGCTGATCCAGTTCTCGCCGAAGTTCATGCCGTAGGGCTCGTCCGCAAGTGTGCCCTGTCCGATGTGCGCGCCGAAGTTGCGCACCCCGGGGATCGTGAGCAGCTCGACGCCCGCCGCCTTCGAGATCCGCAGCATCTCCTCGTGCGAGGTTCCGGGCCGTGTCACCCAGTGCATCAGGAAATCGCGCTCCTTGAACTTCGGGAACAGTCCCTCGCCGAGGAACGGCCACACCAGCCCGCCGGCGAGCACGAACGCCGCCACGGTGGCGTACGCCGCACCGGGGCGCTGCACGACGCGCTCGAGGAGCGCGACGTAGCGGGCCTGCAGCCACTTCGCGAGCGGGGACTCGCGCCGCTCGATCGCCGTCTTCGAGAGCATGACGAGAGCGAGCGCCGGCGTCACCGTCAGCGCGACGATCATCGAGGCGAGCACTGCGAGCGAGTACGAGTAGCCGAGCGGACGGAAGAACGAGCCCGCGAGGCCCTCGAGGAGGAAGATCGGAACGGCGCTCGCGAGGATGATCAGCGTGGCGTGGATGATCGGCGCGCGGACCTCGAGCGAGGCGGCGACGATGATCGAGGCGGTCGATTCCCCGCTGCCTTCCAGGCGGTGCTGGCGGATGCGGCGGACGATGTTCTCGATGTCGATGATGGCATCGTCGACGACGACCCCCAGCGCGATGACCAGCCCCGCCAGCACCATGGTATTGATCGATTCCCCGGTCGCCTTCAGTACCAGGCCCGCGGCGACGAGCGACAGCGGGATCGACAGGATGCTGATCAGCGCCACGCGCCACTCGTACAGGAACAGGACCAGGATCGCGGCGACGAGGATGAAGCCGAGCAGCATGGCGTTGCTCAGGTTCGCCAGCGCTTCCTCGATGAAGGTCGCCGGGCGGAAGATCGTGGTGTCGATGTCGATTCCCGGCAGGCCGGGTTTCATCTGCTCGAGCGCCGCCTCCACGCCGCGGGTGATCTCGAGGGTGTTGCCCCACGGCAGCTTCTCCACGATGAGCATGAGGCCGATGCCGTCGTTGATGATGGCGTCGCCGTTCATGGTGGGCTGCCGGTCGCGCACGACCGTGGCCACATCGCCGAGCGTGACCCGCTTGCTCTCGTCGCGCGTCTCGACCGGCATCTGGGCGAGCTCGTCGGGGGTGAGGCTCGGCAGGATGTGCCGGATACCCAGCCGCTGGTTTGGGGTGTCGATGAACCCGCCGGTACCGATCTCGAAGCCGCTCGAGAACTTGAGCATGCCGACGTCGAGGGCGTCGGCGGTCGCCTCCATGACGTTGAGCAGTGTCGCGTCGTGCTTCCTCATGCGCTCCGGGTCGACCTGCACCTGCAGGACGCTCCAGCGGTCGCCCCAGATCGCGACGTTGGCGACGCCGGGCACGCGCATCAGCCGAGGCCGCACGACCCAGTACGCGGTGAGAGCGGTGTCGATCAGGTTCTGCGTCGACTTGTCCTTCGTAGACAGCCCGACCTTCATGACCCGGCTCGTGGACGACAGGGGCTGGATCATGTACGGCGAGGTGGCCCACACCGGCAGCTCGGTGGTCGCGGCGCGCACGCGCTCCTGGACGAGCAGGCGCGCGTCCATGAGGTTGGTGCCAGGCTTGAAGATGAGGACGATGTCGGATAGGTCCGGCACCGACCGGGAGCGCATGATGTCGAGCCCGGGGATGCCGTTCAGGGCCTCCTCCATCGGCACCGTCACCAGTTGCTCGACATCGGTCGCGGACATGCCCAGGCACAGCACCTGGACCTCGACCCGTGGCGGCGCGAACTCGGGATAGACATCGACCGGCATGCCGCGGAACTGCGTCACGCCGAACACGATCAGCAACGCGGCCCCGAGGATCACGAGGTTCCGCAGCCTCAGGCTTGTCTCGACGATCCAGCGCATCATGGTCTCGAGCTCCCTCGCAGTAGGTTGAGCTAGCTGTCGGCGTTCAATGCGCGGCGGCCTGGGGCACGCGATCGTTCGCCCCGCTCGACGCCGCGCCGCGTGGCCGCGCGAACCGCAGATACAGCGCCGGGACGACGAACAGGTTGAGCGCTGCGCCGGCGAGCAACCCGCCGAGGACGATCGCGGCCATGGGTGCCACGATTTCCAGTCCGGACGCCGCGCCGTATGCGACGAGCGGCAGGAGCGCGAGCGCCGCCGCCGCGGTGCTCAGCACGAGCGGTCCGAATCGCTCGCGCGAGCCGTGGAGGACGAGGTCTGGGCCGAGCGCCGCGCCCTCCTGCTCGAGTCGCTGGTAGCGGTCGACCACCAGGATCCCGCCGCGCACCGCGACTGCGAGGACGGCGAGGGCGCCCAGGAGCGACAGGATCGAGTTGGCGTCCCCGACCAGGAAAGCGGCCAGCGCCGCGCCGGCGAGCGGCAGGGACAACAAGACGAAGTACAGCGCCGCGAGCCGCCAGCTGGAGAAGAAGGCCTGGAGCAGGAACAACACCACGATTGCGGCGGCGACTGCGTAGCCAAGCAAGTTGCGCCGGGCCTGTTGCCGCTCCGCCGAGTCGCCCAGGACCTCGACGTGGTGCTCGGACGGGAAGCTGATCTGCTTCAGCCGCGCTTCGACGTCCTGCGCCACAGCTGCGATCGACCGCCCTTTCACCTGCGAGGTGACGTCGACGTACCGGGAAACGGCGTCGTGCTTGATGACCGAGGGGTTCGGCCGCATCCGCACATCGGCGACGTCGCCGAGGCGCACCAGATCGTCGTTCGGCGCGTCGACGAGAACGTTCTTGATATTGGCGAGGGTTTCGCGCTTGTCCGGCTCGCCCCACACCACCACGTCGAAGATCTTCTGCTCCTCGAACAGGTTGCCGACGGTGATGCCGGAGATCAGGTTCGCCGCGGCGCGCCGGACATCGCCCGGCTTGACGCCTCGCGCGGTCGCGTTGGCGACGATCACCTCCACCTCGACGGTCGGTTCCACCGCCGGCAACTTGACCTGTAGGCCGACCACGCCGGCAACATCCGCGATGCTCTTCGCGATCGTCTCGGCTTTCGCAGCGAGCACGTCGTATTTCCCGCCGTACACCCGCACCACCAGGTCGTCGACGGTGTCCGCGGTCACTTCCCTGATGCGTTGGTTGGCGTAGGCGCCCACTCGCGAGCGCAGGCCAGGATAGTCCTGGACGGTCGATCTGATCGCGGCCAGCGTCGCGTCGTAGTCGGCGGCGGCGTCGATGCTGACCCAGATATCGGCCGTATCGACCCCGGACACCACGTCGGAGTTCGAGGCGCGCCCGATGTGCGCCCCGACGCTGCGGACACCGGGGATCGCGCCGAGCTCCTTGCCGGCCGCTGCGGCGATCCGGTTCATCGCGGGCAGGGACGTCCCCGGTGCGCTCTTCACGCGGACCAGAATGTCGCGGTCCTTGAGCGCCGGCACCAGGCTCGAGTCGCCGAGGCGGGGCAGCACCGCGAGACCACCGAGAACGACAATCGCAGTCGCCCCGGCGACCCAACCGGGCCGGCGAACGACCGCGGGCAGGAGCGATGCGTACCCGCGCTCGAGCCACTGGGCGAGCGGCGAGTCGGCTTGCCGGAGCGACCGGGGAGCGAGCAGCACGGCCGCCAGCGCCGGGGTCACCGTGAGGGCGACCAGGGTCGAGACCACCACGGCGAGGGCGTACGCGAAGGCGAGCGGCCGCACGAAGTCGCCGCCGACTTGGCCGATCACGAGCACCGGAATGACCGACACGATGACGACCGACAGCGCGGTGAGCATCGGGCCGCGCATTTCCAACGATGCCGCCACGACCGTGTCGGTGGCCGAAACGCCGCCGCCGGCCGCGCCGCGGCCCTGCAGCCGCCGCCGGATGTTGTCGACGTCGACGATGCTGTCATCGACGATGAGCGCGACGGCCAGGAACAGTCCGGCCACGATCACCATGTTGAGCAGTGCCCCGGCAAGCGACAGAACGAGCCACGCGGCGCTGAGGCTGAGCGCGATCGTCGCAATGCTGATGAGCGCCGTGCGCCAGTTGTACAGAAACGCGCCGAGGGCGAGCACCAGCAGGATGACGCCGATGGCAAGGCTGCCAGCAAGGTTGGCGCGCGCGGCCTCGACGAACGACAGCGAACGGAAGACCGAGGTGTCGAGCTCGACGCCCGACAACCCCGGGCGCATGGCGTCGAGCGCGCGCTCGACGTCCCGCGTGGTCTGTTGGATACTCGCGCCCGGGAACCGCTCCACGACGAGCATCACTCCGGGGCGACCCTGGACCAGGGCGTCCCCGATGAGCGGTTGGTGGGTTTCGACGATCTGGGCGACGTCGCCGAGCGTTCGCGGCTTGGGGTCGTCGCTCTCGATCGTCACCTGCGCGAGCTCTTTCGCCGTCTTGATCGGCTGGATGTGGTTGACCCCGATGCGCTGGTGCGCGGTGTCGATGAACCCCCCGGTGCCGGGGGTCGACGCCTCGACGTAGGTGAGGGGCGATGACCACATCGCGTTGGCCGCCGTGCGGATGACGTCGTCGACGTTGACGCCCCGCCGAGCCAGCCGCTGCGGGTCGACCAGGACCTGCAGTTGCCGGTCGCGGAATCCCCAGATCGCCACGTTGGCCACGCCGGGCACGGCGAGCAGGCGCTGCCGGATCTTCCAGCGCGCGAGCACCGAGAGCTCGACGAGCGAGAGCTCCTTGGAGGACATCGCGATCATCATGAGCCGGCCGGTGGTGGCGGTGGGCTGGATGACGAACGGCGGCTTCGACACCTGGGGCAGGGCGGGGACCATGGTGAGCCGCTCCTGAACCACCTGGCGCGCGCGGATGGGATTCGTTCCGGGCTCGAAGATCATCTCGATCGACGAGAGCCCGGAGATGGAGTCGGAGCGGATCTTGGCGAGCCAGGGGATACCGTTGAAGAACTCGTTCTCCATCGGGTTCGTGATCAGGTTCTCCACCTCTTCCGGCGAGAGCCCGAGCGCCTCGGTCTGCACCTCGACGCGCACCGGGCCGAAGTCGGGCAGGGCCTCCAGCGAGGCGTCTTCAAGCCTCGCGACACCGACGGCGAGGAGCGCGGCCGCAAGGGTGATGACCGGAAGCTTGAAGTTCACACTCGACCCGATGATCCATCGCAACATGACACGCTCCCCCGTTGCAGACTGTGTATCTGTGCGAAGCCGCGCGACTTCGCCCCGGTCCGATTCAAACGAGCATCACCGATCCATTCGCGCCAACACGGACCCTGCGCGACTAATTCCGCCCCGGCACCGCGATCTTTCTGGCGGTCCGTTTGTTCGATTTCTGCAAGACAAAACTCTCCCTGCCCCGGCGGAAAACGCTCCGGAGAAACTCTGTAACTCCGATTTGTCCCGACTTACTCGCGGCGGACGTTTACGTGTCGAGCCCTCCCGCGCACGAAACGAACACGACTCCGATCGAATCCCGTGGCCCACGCACAGCTGCGCCGCAAAGCGCGGAACGGCACTGTGCGTGCAGCGGCCGCGCGAATGGCCTGATCAGTAGTAGGTGCCTGGTGGAATCCACAGGCACTGCAGCTGTGACGCGCTCAGCGCGCGCGCGTGTGCAGGGCGTTCGATGATGTCTGAGCATCCCTCCCCCTACCCATCCGCCGCGTCCCGGACCGCTCTCCGGGGCACGCGTTGAAGAACCTATCGCCTCCTGCCCCGCTACAGCGGCGAAGCCGAGGATCGCGCATCGAAAAAGGTGCGCCGACAGAGGTGCGCGGACCGAGCGCTCCGCGCGGCGATGCTTATAGTTTTCGCTCCCACGCCGCCCCGTTGGTCGGTGCTGACGTGTTCCCTGCATTCGCCCGCGCGACAGTGACCATGGCGATGCGAACGCGTAACAGGTTATCAGCGCGCTACGAGAATGCCAATAGGAGACTCGGACTGTAAAACGTTTCGACGGTCACGCGCCGGCCTTCGAGCGGGCCACGCGGCCGCTGCGGGGGCGGGTGCGAGTGCGTTCACGCCTTCGTCAGCGCTGCGACCGACACCCCGGACACGGTGGCCTGAAGCTCGGCAAGGATGGACAGAGCGATGGTCTCCGGAGAATCGGCGCCGATGTCGAGGCCAACGGGGCCCTTGAGGACGCCACGCAGCGCGGCGCCCGCGTCGCCGAGATCGGCGAGCAAGCGCTCCTTGCGGGCCGGCGGCCCCAGCACGCCCATGTAGCGCGCGCTCGCGTCCGCGGTCCGGGTGAACTGGGCGAGCTGGGAAAGATACGTTCGATCAGTCACGAGGTGATGGCTCATGACGATGATCGCGTCGAAATCCGCGAGCGAGAGATGCTTCGCGAGGGCTTCCGGATTGACGTGAATCGCCCGTTCCGCGCGCGCGAATCCGCCGCGTTGAATGTACGCGGGTCGATGATCCACAACGGTCACCAGCCACCCGAGATCCGCGGCCATGTTCACGAGCGGAATGGCGTCCTGCCCCCCGCCGAGCAAGAGCAGCTTCGGCACCGGCTTGAGCACTGCGTAGAGCACGCCCAAGCCAGCGGCGTCTTTCGCATACCGATTCTCTCCCGATTGCAGGACGCGCTCGCATTCCTTGGCAAGGCGCTCGGCGACACCCGGATCGAGATTCCAGGCCTCGTTCGATCCGGCCTGCACGATCAGCGTCGCGCCCGGCTTCACCGCAGCCGCCGCGCTTTCAATGACGGTTGCGACCGCGGCCGGAGAATTGGCGAGCTGGCGCTGCGCCATCGCCGCAAACGGCTGATAGTCCTGCGCGGGCACGAGAGGCTGCAGGAAAATCCGGATCAGGCCGTTGCACCCCACGCCCAAGCCGAACAGCTCGTCGGCTTCGCCGCGCATGTCGTAGGTCACCGCGCGGGCCTCGTTCGACTCCAGAACGGTGCGCGCGTGCTCCGCCAGATCGCCCTCCAGGCAGCCGCCGCTCACCAGGCCCTGATAGTCGCTGTTCGCGGCGATCAGGATGCGGTGGCCGGCCTTGCTGTAGGTGGAGCCCGCGGTCTCGAAGACGGTCGCAACGACCATGGGCTGGCCGGTTGCGCGCCAGGCTTCAAAAGTCTGAATGATCTGACGAACGCTCATCGCTACTCGCAACGGATATCGACAACGGATACCGCCGCCGGCGAATGCCGAATTCGAAAGCACTCGAGCGGAAAATCGGGGATCTGCGCCGCGCCCCGTCGCCCCCTTTTGTAACACATTCCGACATAGCCCAATAGTCATATTCCATTCCACGCTGCGTGGGCTATTGTGAAAGGGTGGCGTAACGCTGGAGGCATGCTTTGCGCCCCGCGTCCGGCAACCGGCCGGGCTCATCCCGCTGGCCGCCCGGTTTCAAAAAAAGGAGCCAACAGATGATCCGAGTCGCATTCGCTGCCGCATCTCTCCTCGCACTCGCCGCCGTCGCAAGCGCGGTGATGTCGAGAGATCGTCCGGCCGAGGCGCCGATCATCGTCGCGCAAGCGCCGGCAGCATCGACGGCGACCACTGCGACCCCGTCGGCCGCGCAGCCGGATCACCCGGGCTTCTACATCGGTGAGGCCGACCTGACTCCCGCCGAGCGTGCCGGGCGCGAGATCTGGTACAAGGCCACCGCCGGCAACGCGCGCTTTCACACGTATGTCTTTCAGCAGCGGGTCGGCGTGCTGATCGACTGGTATCGGGCGCTGCGGTCGGATCAGCGCGACGACCGATTCGCCGCCTACGGGCTGATCAACGATCCGGGCTGCTGCCGTCCCGGCACGGACGGGTGCCCCGCCAAGAGCCTGGACGAGACCTACGGGTTCGACTGGTGCCCCGGCGACGATACGCTCCTCAAGTTCGTGGGCAAGGAAGGCTATCGGGATCCGGCCTGCGACTTTCGCGATGCGCCGCGCGATCCGGCGGACCCACACAACGGCAAGATCGACCAGCGCCAGTCGGCGTGCGATCTCGCGTTCGGCACCTCGACGGGCGCGCTCGGCTACCGGAAGTTCCCGAATCCGCGCTTCGACGAGAAGCGCTGGCTCGATGTGAACAAGTCGGCGGGGAGCTGGGACGGGTATCGGCAGGTCGTCTCCGCACAGCCCGGCGAAACCGGCCGGCTGCTCGCCGACGGCTCCATCGAGCCGCCGTTCCTGATCGGCACCTCGTGCGGCTCGTGCCACATCGCCTTCGATCCGCTCAATCCGCCCAAGGATCCGGCGCATCCGGCATGGGAGAACCTCAAGGGCGCGGTCGGCAACCAGTACCTGCGCATCTCCGAGCTGCTCGGTTCGGGCATGCCCTACGCGTCGCTCGAGTACCAGGTGTTCGCGCACGCGCGGCCCGGGACGTCCGACACCTCGGCGATCCCGACCGACCGGGTGAGCAATCCCGGCACGATGAACGCGATACTCAATCTGCAGCAGCGCCCGGTGTTCGAGAACGAGGACATCATCAAGTGGCGCAAGGTCACCGCCTGCGCTGCGACGCCCGAGCCGGGCACGCAGTGCTGGTGCGAACCCGGTCGCGACGGAAAGTGCTGGCTCAAGTCGCGCCAGAAGGAGACGGTGCACCACATCCTGAAGGGCGGCGAGGATTCGATCGGCGCGCTGGAGGCGGTCCAGCGCGTCTATTTCAACATCGGGTCGTGCTCGGAGCAGTGCTGGGTCAATCACCTCACGGACCTCCGCCAGCTCGACCCGAATGCGCGCAATTTCGGCCAGACACCGTTCGACATCGGGCAGTGCCGCCGCGACTGCAAGAACTTCCGCGCGATCGAGGACCGGCTCGACGCCATTCTCGCGTTCCTCTTCTCGAAGGAGAACGACGCGACCGACCTGCATGTCGCGCGCGCAAACGAGCTCAAGAAGGAAAAGCCGGACGCCAAGTACTCCTATGACAGCCTGGTCGCCGACCTCGAGAAGCAGTTCGGCGCGGGAGCAGTCGAGCGCGGGCGCGAGGTGTTCGCGGGAACCTGTGCCCGCTGCCACTCGAGCATCTCGGAGGCCGAGGGCGGACCGTTCAAGAACCGCGACTTCCGTGCAGTCGATCCGCAGACCGGCATGCGCAAGGACTGGCTCGGCAACGACCAGGCGACGCTCGTGAGCGAGGTCGGCACGTACAAGTGCCGCGCTCTGCACTCGAACCACATGCAGGGGCACATCTTCGCGGAGTACGGCTCCGAGACGCTGCGCGCGCGCGCGCCGGACCCGAACGTCAAGGATCCGGCCGACGGCGGGCGCAGCTACTACCGCAACATCTCGCTGGTGAGCCTCTGGGCGCATGCGCCGTTCATGCACAACAACGCGCTCGGCCCGGAGCTCTGCGGCAAGCCCGCCAACCCCGAGAACTTCTTCTACCGCTCGCCATACGTCGACCGCGAAACGAAGGCGACGCTGCCCGCGGACAAGGCGCCCGCGTGCTGGGCGTACGACCCGAGCGTCGACGGTCGCTTCAAGCTCTACGTCGCGTCAATGGAGGCGTTGCTCAACCCGGCCGCGCGCGTGCCGAAGATCACTCGATTCGACGTCGACGTGCCGCTGCCGGTCGGCATCCGGACCGTCGAGGACGGGAAGCAGAAGCAAGTGCTGGGCATGACGGTGGTGCTGCCCAAGGGCACGAACTCGGCGGGCCTGGGTAATTTCGACCACAAGGTGTTCATCCGCGACCTCGTCGACCTGCGCCGTGACCCGAAGGGCCTCGGCGAGCGCCTCACCAAGCAGCTCGGCGAGGACGAGGGGATGAAGGCGATGGCGGACCTGAAAGTCGTGGCCGGTGCGCTCCTGAAGCAGCCCGAGAAGCCGATCGAGACGATGCGCAACCATCCGAAGCTCGTCGAGCTGTACACCACTTGCAACGCCGACATCGAGAACGACGGGCACCGCTTCGGCGAGGACCTGCCCGAGGCGGACAAGAAGGCCCTGATCGCCTTTGTCGCGACGCTGTAGGGGAGCGCGCCATGCACACACGCCACTTCAGACTTCGCCTGCCATTCGCCGCGCCAGCCCTGGTCGCTGCGGCGCTCGCCTTGCCGCTCACGGGTTGCGACGCTGTCAAGGAAATGATGTATCCGCCCCCCCAGATCAAGTTCGCGCCGGCGGGGGCGAAGTGGAGCGAGAAGCCCGACTTTGCGATGGTCGAGCACGCCTACCCGCTCTCTACCGAGGAGCTCGCGAAGCTCACCCCGCAGAACATCGTGAACTACAGCCAGGAGCAGCTCGACCAGATCTACGCGCGGCTCACCGCGGGGCCGATCCCGGACGGGCCGTTCAGCGGGGATCTCGTCTTTCCCACGGGCGAGACCGGCGATCGCCGGCTCGCCGAGATCGTCGGCGGGCTGCCGGGGTTCGCGGTGGAGATCAAGCTCCACCGGGTCGAGGATCTCGGCCGCGCGCTCTGGAAGGGCAAGGTGTTCTACCGCGACGAGCGCGTGCTGCGCAACCGGATCGAGGACCTCGTCCTCCTTCGCCCGATCGTCGACGACCCGAACTCCGTCAGGAAGATCACGGTCGACGGCAAGGAGCAGTGGCTGCTCTTCCCCGCGCGGCTCTACTGCGGCCAGAGCCTGCTCGACAGCCGGCGCGA
>JBFJOO010000060.1:0-27243 GCA_041617635.1 Burkholderiales bacterium
AGTCAACCCACGACTACCCGCGCACAAACCACCCATGACGGCGGGCGCGGCCAAAGGCGCCGGCCAGGCATCGGCCGCTGTCCCGTGACACGCCGGTGCCGTGCGTGGGCCCTACGAAAACCGACGCATTTCCGGCGCTGGTACGGCAAGGCGTGTCCACAGGGCGAGTCGGCCTGGGGCTGGGCGATTTGTGCCGCAGTCCTCGTTTAGCGGGTGGCTCGTGCGCGGCCTGTCGTGTGTTGACTGGCCGCCGCGAGCCGGGTACCCGCTCGAGGACGCGCCTTGCGGCACCATGAGCCCGCACTGGGCCGACTCGCCCCGCGGGTTCACTCAGCACATGCTTCATTGCTCCGACCCGCGAGCCAAGCAGTTGGCTCGCTTCTCTTTGCCTCTCACGTTGTTCGTGGCGGAAGAGAGTGGGAGTCGAACCCACCAGGGACGTCTGACGCCCCTCTCCGGGTTTGAAGTCCGGGCGCCCCCCCGGGTGCGCTTCCCTTCCGGTGAGCGTGAATTCTACCGCGGTGGCGCGCGGCCCTCGGAAAACGCTTCGGTCGCCGGTCTGAGCACGATCCGCGCGTCGCCGACGCGCCGCGTGAATCGCACGCGGTCGAAGAACTCGAGCACCTCGATCGACAGGTTGCGCCCGAGTCCGCTCGCGTCGCGAAACGCGCCAGCGGCGACGCGGCCCTGGTCGTTCGCCTTCGCGAGCGTCTCGGCGATTCCTGCCAAGCGTGCGGCGGTGCGCGGCAGAAAGAAGCGAGTCTGCGATACGCGGACCGCGAGGCCGCGGCGCGCGGCCCGGTCGAGGAGGCTCTGCACCGACTTTGGCGCGGCACCGAGCCGTTCGGCCACTTCCGCGATCGTCGGTGGGCGCGCGTCCTCAGCTTCCAGCAGTTCGCGGATGCGCTCCCACAGTTCCGCGTCCGCCGGCGCAAAATCGGATCGATGCGTCGGCAGGCGGACCTCCGCGCCGCTGCGCGCGAGCTCGCCCGCGCGCACGAGCTCGTTGGCGATGGCGAGGACCACCCCGCGCGGGAGGCCCTTGCCGTCCAGGATACGATCCTCCGGCGGCCCCGCCGAGTCGGGCGCGCGCTTATGCCAGGCCGCGACCGATTCGAGCGCGGTGTCGCGCAGGCGGTCCCAGCGTGCGGCGGTGAATCCGAGGCGCTGCGTAGCGGACTCCACACGCTTCATCGGCACGGTCTCGAACAACCGATTCGACTCGGCATCCGTCAGGTTGCGGCACGCGGCGAATCGCGTGAGATCGAGCCCCTTCGCCGCGCGTTCCAGCAACGCCGCCAGCGCTTGCGCCGGGTCGGACGATTCCATCACGCGCAAGGCCTCGAGACGCTCGGGCTTGGCGCGCCCGCGCGCGGGTGGAAAGACGTCGATGACGCGCCCGCCGCCGATCGTGCGACGGGCGGACTGGTCGCGCAGCACGAGGCGGTCGGCGTGAACGGCGCCGATCGGGCGCTCGAGAACGAGCTGGGCGAGGCCGGCCATGCCGGGCGCGATCTCCTTCGCTTCAAGCGTGGCGACGCGCCCCGTGACCGAGGATGCGCCGAGGTGAACGTGCACCGGCGTCCAGTGGCGCAGTGGTTGCGCCTCGCTGGCGAGCACGCGGATTCGGGCGTCGATGCGCGCCGGCGGATCCGGAACCGGGCCATGCACGACCCAGTCACCGCGCCGGATGTCGTCGTGCTTGAGTCCCGTGCCGGCGAGATTGAGCGCGCAGCGCTCGCCCGCGCGTCCCCGCGGCGCGGCCGCGTTCTGCGCATGGATCGTCCGCGCCCGGCCGGCGGCGCCGGCGGCCAGCACTCGGACCGGGTCGCCGCTTGCGAGCTCGCCCGAAAAGACGGTGCCGGTGACGACCAGGCCGGCGCCGGCGACGGTGAAAGCCCGATCGATCGCGAGCCGGAAGTTGCCGTCGGTTGCGCGGCGTGGCAGCTTTCCGGCGATGCTTCGCAGGTGCGCAGCGAGTGGTTCGACGCCCTCGCCCGTGACGGCCGAGACTGGAAAGATCGGGGCGCCGGCGAGCGTGGTGCGCGCGAGCAGGCGCTCGATCTCCGCGCGCACCGCGGCAACGCGCGCGGCGGAGACGCGATCGATCTTGGTCAGCGCGACGAGGCCGTGACGGACGTCGAGCAGGTCGAGAATCGCGAGGTGCTCGAGCGTCTGCGGCATCGGTCCGTCATCGGCTGCGACCACGAAGAGCGCGGCATCGATGCCGGCCACGCCACAGAGCATGTTGTGGACGAAGCGCTCGTGACCGGGCACGTCGATGAAGCCGATCGTGCCGGCCGCTTCGTCAGGCAGATAAGCAAACCCCAGATCGATGGTGAGGCCGCGCCGCTTCTCGTCCGGCAGACGGTCGGTGTCGACGCCCGTCAGGGCCTTGACCAGGAGCGTCTTGCCGTGGTCGACGTGTCCGGCGGTCGCAACGATCATCGCTGGCCGGCCGGATCGAGGCCTCCGGACTGCGCGATGAAGGCGTCCGCGTCCGCCTCGTCCAGCAGGCAGCGGCAATCGAGGAGATACGCGTCGTCCTGGATCCGGCCGATGACCGGAATCGGCAGCGCCCTGAATGCATCGGCCAATCGGCGCAGCGCGCTCCCGCGTCCCTTGGCCGCGCGCGGCGCTATCGCGACCGCCGCGCTCGCGATGTCCCGCCCGGGCTGCGCGCCGGAGCCGATCTCGGACACGCAGGGGACGACCTCGACCGCGTACTCGTTCAATACCGGCGCGAGCGCGACAGCGATACGCGCGGCGGTGCGACGGATCTCCTCGAGCGGGCGCGTCAACGCGCGGAGCGCCGGGAGCCGCTCGCGCAGACGCTCGGGGTCACCCGCAAGGTCGAGCACCGCGGCGAGCGCGGCGATGGTCATCTTGTCGACGCGCAACGCGCGCTTGAGCGGGTTGCGCTTGATCCTGGCGACGAGGTCGGCGCGTCCGGCGATGATCCCGGCCTGCGGGCCGCCGAGGAGCTTGTCGCCGCTGAACGTCACGAGGTCGGCGCCGCTCGCGAGCGTCTCCGCGGGGGTCGGCTCGTGCGGCAGGCCGAAAGCGCGCAGATCAACGAGCGCACCGCTCCCGAGGTCGACGACGAAGGGCACGCCATGCTCCTTGCACAGCTGTGCGAGCTCGGCCTCCGGCACTGCGGCCGCGAAACCCGCGATCACGTAGTTGCTCGTGTGCACCTTCATGACGAGACCCGTGCGCGGTCCGAGCGCACTCGCGAAGTCGGCAAGGTGCGTGCGATTGGTTGTCCCGACCTCGCGGAGCCGGCAACCGGCGCGCGCCATGATGTCGGGCATGCGGAAGGAGCCGCCGATCTCGATCAGCTCGCCGCGCGAGGTCGGCACTTCCTTCCGGTCTGCGAGCGTGTTGAGGACGAGCAGCACCGCGGCCGCGTTGTTGTTGACGACCGTCGCGGCCTCCGCGCCGGTGAGCCGGCATAGCGCCTCCTCCAGATGCGTGTCGCGGTCGCCACGCTTTCCGGTGTCGAGGTCGTACTCGAGATTGCTCGGCTCGCCCGCAACCGCGATCACCGCGTCGATCGCCTCGCGCGGCAGGACCGCGCGGCCGAGATTGGTGTGGAGGACGGTGCCGGTGAGGTTGAACACGCGGCGCAGGGAAGGCGCCGCGCGCTCGGCCAGGCGCGACCGCACCTGCTCGAGAATCTGCGGGACTCCGGGCTCAGGTCCGGCATCCGCTCGGCGCAGCGCGCTGCGGCGCGCCGCGAGCTCCGCGCGGATCGCCGCCACGACCGGGGCACGACCGTAGCGGTGAATCAGGACGACGCTCTCGTCCTGGCGCAGCATCAGATCCACCGATGGAAGGGCGATGCGCGCGCCGGAGGAATGTTCCTGCATGGCCTGTGCGAAGCGGGAAGAGGAGGCAAAGGTATCCAGCCCCCTCCCGAATTGCAAGTCGGCGGCGCCTGGCGCGCGCGCCGCCGGCCGCTGCGAGGCAGGGTGACGGGTTCAGTTATTCCGGCACGATGCCGGGAGATACTTCCGTGACACTGTTCCCGGCTGACACTTCCATGTGATCGCGTTGCCCTCGGCGCGCTCAGGCACCAGCAGAATGGTCCTGCCGGCGAGCGGGGAGAACGCGAGCGTCACGGTCAGCGTCGCGTCGCGCGGATTGATCGTGATGCTCTCGACGCGCGACGTGGGCTGTAGCGCCACCCCCGCCTCGGAAAGCGTCTTGGGGACTGAATTGCGCTCCGCGATGTACGCCTGCACCGCGTCGCGCGCGGGCGATGCCGTGATCAACGCCTCGGAGACCCTGGCGCGCACGGTGTAGTCCTGGTAGGCGGGGATGGACACGGCGGCCACGATCCCGAGAGTGGGCACGAGCAGCCCGAAGAATATGGCGACGCCCAGCAGAATGCGCGAAGCCGGGGCGAGCGCTACGACCGCCGTTCCGCAGATCATGTCGTGCAGCGCCTGCTTGCGCTGGGTGAAAGGCTGCATCAGGTAGCCGATGTACAGCACGATCATCGAAATGAAGCGCGCGAAATACCGACCGACGGCGCGACCGAAGCCGATGCGCTCATTGCCTTCCACGGTGACGACGCGCAGCTTGAATGCGCGCTTGCCGAGCGTCGCGCCCCGCTCCCCCGATTCCATCAGGGTGAAGTACAGGAATGCGCCCGCGATGCCGAGGATCATGCCGCCCGCGCCGGCCCACTCGGGACCGCCCGCCGCGCCGAGCACGATCCCGATCGCCGCGCCGGCCACGATGGCGATGATGTACACGATGATGGTGTCGAGGATCACGGCGCCGAAGCGCACCCAGAATCCCGCGTAGACGACGTCACCGCCGAGATCGGCATCGCCCTCGTCGCGCACCATCGCCGCGGGGGGCTGGTAGGGGGTCGCGGCCTTTGCTGCGGGCGTTGCGGGTGCTGCTGCAGACGGTGCTGCAGGCCGTGCCGGCACCGCGCCGAACACCTGCGACGCCGCCTTCCAGTCCGCCATGCCTTCGGTCCACACGAGATCGGTGGGGAACACCTTGCCGCCGGCGTAGTTCTTCCGCACCTGATCTTCCGGAAACGGCCCGTGCTTGTTCCCCTGTCGCGCGATCCAGTACTCAGCCATTGCCGCCTCCGCTCGCGATAGCCCCGACCGAACGAGCCGGGGCGCACGCCGCACCATACCGCGTCTGCGGCATCGCGTACGTGAAATGCGCCGCACGGCCGGTCCACTGGCGTTTCCGGCGTGCTCCGGCGATACTTCGTACACCTCGGGAGGGGGCCCCGACTCCTTGGCGTATGCGGTAATGCGCAAGCGTCGGGCAGCCCGCCATCCGACGACCGGGTCCGCGACAAGGAGGAAAGATGAAAAAGGCCGACCAGCGATTTCGCGCCATCTACGACCGCCAGGTGAAGTGGCAGGAAGGCGCGGCGAACAAGCTGCTCACGCTGCCGCGTGGCGTGAAGGTGAAGATCTTCTCCCACGATCCGGTCACGAAGCGCATCGACATGAAGGTGAAGTTCCCGAAGGGGTATGTCGAGCCCGTGCACACGCACAAGAGCTGGCACTCCATCCTGGTGACCAAGGGGCGGATGTGTGTCGCCGGCAAAGACCTGCGGCCGGGTGATTACGTGTTCGGCTGGAACAAGCCGCACGGCCCCTACGAGTACCCGGACGGGTGCGAAGTGTTCGTGGTGTTCATGGGCGGCGGCACGCAGCACGCGTGGCAAGAGGATTCGCTTCTGCGCCACCGCACGAAATGGCGCGCGCGCACCGCGTCAGGCAAGCGCGCCGTCGCCAAAGCCGCGGCGGCAAGAAAGCGCGCGCTTGTGAAGCGCCCCGCCGCCAAGCGCACGGGTACCGTAAAGCGCCGCGCGCGCCGCTAGCGTTCGCGAATCCCGGGCCGGCGCCAGGATCGGCGCGACCGGAACGCACGGACGAATATGGGCGCCGCGCTGCTCAGCCCCATCGATCACACGCTGTTCATCGGCGCGCTGCTGCTCGCGCTGAGCATCCTCGCGTCCAAGGCATCCGATCGAACCGGCATGCCGCTGCTCCTCGTTTTCCTGGTGCTCGGCATGCTGGCGGGCGAAGCCGGGCCCGGCCGCATCGTTTTCGACGATGTGGGCGCCGCGGCGCTCGTGGGCAATCTCGCACTCGCGATCATCGTGCTCGATGGCGGGCTGCGCACCCGCTCGACGACGTTCCACATCGGTCGTAATCCGGCGCTCGGCCTGGCCACGGTCGGTGTCCTGGTCACCGCGGCGATCGGCGGGGCGGCTGCCATGCTGCTGCTCGATCTGCCGCTGCTCGAGGCCCTGCTCGTGGGCGCGATCATCAGCTCGACCGACGCCGCGGCGGTCTTCGCGCTCCTGCGCGGACACGGGGTCGGGCTGAGTGAGCGCGTGGGCGCGACGCTCGAGATCGAGTCGGGCGCAAACGACCCGATGGCAGTGTTCCTCACCTTGACGCTCATCGACCTCATCGCTTTGGGCGAACCGATCAGCGCCTGGGGATTGATCGGCGATTTCATCTGGGACCTCGGGCTCGGTGCGGTCGGGGGGGTCGTCGGCGGCGCAATTCTGGCCGGCTTGCTGAAGCGCGTGCGATTGTCGCCGGGCCTCGCACCACTCTTCGTCTCGGCGGTCGGCGTCGGCATCTTCGCGCTCGTCAACGCCGGGGGAGGCAGTGGACTCCTGGCGGTGTACCTCGCCGGCATCGTGGTGGGCAACAGCCGGCCGCCGGGCCTCGCCCGGATTTTGAGCGTTCACGACGGGCTCGCGTGGCTCATGCAGATCGGCATGTTCCTGATTCTCGGGTTGCTGGTGTCGCCCGAGGAATTCGTTCCGCTCGCGCCGGCGATTCTCGGCGTCGCTGCCGTGCTGATCTTCGTTGCCCGGCCGGTGGCCGTGGTGACCTGCCTCGCGCCGTTCCGGTTTGCGCCACGCGAGCAGGCCTTCGTCGCGTGGGTGGGATTGCGCGGCGCAGTGCCGATCATCCTCGCGATGTTCCCGCTGCTCGCGGGGCTGCCGCATGCGCGCGAGATCTTCAATGTCGCGTTCTGCGTGGTGCTCGTATCGCTCGCCTTGCAGGGCTGGACGCTGCCCGCCGTCGCGCGCTGGCTGGGCGTCGAGCGCGAGCCGCGCGCGCAGACGGAAAACCACACCCACACCAAGAGGAGGCAGGCATGAATGCTCGACTGACGCAGTCATCACTGGTCGTCGGCGCGCTCGCGTTCGTGCTCGGCATGACCGGCTGCGCGACCACCTCGCGCGCGCCCGGTGTCGATCGGAGCGGTTTTCTGGGCAGCGACTATGCCCTGTTGAAGCCCGGGGATGACAAGCACGCCCAGCTCGTCTATCTGAAGCCCGGCGTCGCCTGGGCGGCCTACCGGAACGTGCTGCTCGACCCGGTTACCATCTGGAAAGGGAAGCAGTCGACCGGGCAGGGCATCTCGGCCGCGGACGAGCAGATGCTCGTGAACTACTTCTACGGCGTCATCCACAGCGCGCTCCAGAAGGAGGGATTCTCGCTGGTGAGCGCGCCGCAGCCCAACACCCTGCGCGTGAAGGTCGCCATCACCAAGGCCGAGGAGGCCAACGTTGCGCTCAACGTCGTCTCCACGGTCGTCCCGACGTTTCACGCGCTCTCCTCGCTCGACAAGCTCGCCACCGGGAAGCCCGCTTTCGTCGGCGAGGCGCAGATCGAGGTGAAGGTGACCGACGCGGTGTCCGGGGAGCTCCTCGCGGCGGGCATCGACCACCGCGTCGGGGGCAAGGCGCTCGATGCTTCGATGCTCACGTCCTGGGGGGACGTCGAGGCCATGATGCGGCTGTGGGCGAATCACGGCAGCTACAACCTCTGCCGGCTGCAGAACCGCGCGACCTGCGTGCCGCCGAAACCGCCGGCGAACTAAGGGGATCTTCGATCAGGTCATCCCCGCGCACGCGGGGATCCAGGCCCTTCGATCAGTCGCCGATTGGATTTCCGCTTGCGCGGGAATGACGGACTTCTGCGAAGCACTCCTTGCGGACCTCAGTCGCCCGCACCGACCGCCTTCTCGAAGCTCGCGCGCGCCTCCCAGAATCCCAGCACCGCCTGACGGTGTTGATCGTTCGCCTGCGCAAGCGACGCCTGCGCCGACAGCAAGTCCTTAAGCAGTGCCGTCTGCTGGCGAAACGCGTCCATCGTGACCCGCAGCTGCGCGCGCATCGCGTCGCGGTTGAGCTCCGCGACCTTGAGGAAGTTGCGGGCATCCTCGAGCTTGCGGAACGAGCTGTTGACGTCCAGCACAACCTGCGAGGCGAGATCCTCCGCCGAGTTCTGCACCTGGCTGCGCGCGCGCTCGAGCTGCGCGATGTCGTGCTGCTTCTTGCCCCAGTCGAAGACGTTCCAGCTGAACTCGATGCCGACGTACGAGATGTTCTGCGGCAGCACGTCGCTCGTCACCGGCGCGATGTACTTGTACACCAGGCTCACGTCGGGAATGTACTCGGCGCGCTTGAGCGCGACGTTGTAGTCGGCGTACTGGACGTTGAGCCGCGCCTTCTGCAGATCCGGCCGCTGGCGGAGCGCCGCCTCGCGCGCGGCTGCAAGATCGCCCTGCAGCGGCGTTGCCGCCGGAACCTCCCGGACCCGGAACGGCGTCGCGGGATCGCGCCCCAGCAGGTGGTTGAGCTGCTCCTTTTGCGAGGCGAGCGTGTGCCGCGTCGCGCCGACGTTGTACTCGGATTGCGCGAGCGAGACCTTGGCCTGCAAGAGCGCCGGCTGAAGCGCGGTCTGCGCGGCTGCCTGCTCGGTGACGACGCGCACGAGCTCGCGCGAGGACGCGACCTGCTCGCCCAGCGCCTCGAGCGAGCTCTGCGACTGGAGCACCGCGAAATACGCCTGCTTCACGTTGTTCACGATCGTCTGCCGTTGGTTGCGCAGATCCTGGTTCGACATGTCAGTGCCGACGCCGAGTTGCTCGATGCTGAGCCCGATCTTGTAGAGCTGGCTGAGCGGCTGGGTCACGCTTGCCGTGATCGCGGTGGTGTATCCGCGGTCCGTGGTCAAGGTCGTGTTCCGAGCCGGAATCGGACCGACCGGCGCCGGAAACGTGCCGAAAGCCCCCTGCTGATAGGTGAGGTCGATCGGCGTGATGCTGTACGCGGGCGTCACGGCGACCTGGAGCTGGGGAAACCGCTGTGTCTTGCTCGACTCGATCTGGTCCTTCGATTTCGCCACGTCGAGCGTCGAGTTTTGCACCTGACGGTTCTTGTGCAGCGCGAGTGAGAGCGCCTCCTCGAGGGTCAGCAGCTCGCCTTGCGGTTCGGTTGCCGTCCGCCCGCCCGCCCGGTCGGGTGCCTGGTCGGCCTGTGCCAGAACGGGTATGCCGGTCCCGCTCGGGGCGCGCTCGAACAGCAGCGCCTTCTCGCCGCCGAATGCCGGCGTGACGGCCAACGTGAACAGCACGACGATGCGCACCATGTCGTCCTCCTTGCAGCGGATTGAGCCCGAACGGGTTACGGACTAGCCGGAAGCGCCTGCCACGGCTGGCGCGGCTTGCGCCGCGCCGGGTCCTGCTTCCCACTTCACGATCTTCAGGTCGAGCACGAAGATCACGTAGAACACCTTGACCAGCAGCAGCTCGATGAACGTGGCGAGCGCGAGCCCGCCGATCTGGGCGAAGCAGAGCGGCTGCCACAGCGGCCCGCCGTGAATCGCGAGCGGAACGAGGGCGAACATCGTCGCGAGCACCGTGATCATCACCGGCCGCAGCCGCACGATGCCGGCGTCGAGCAGCGAATCCTGCAGCGGCTCGCCGCGCACGCGGTTCTCCTCGATGAAATCGAAGAGGACGATCACGTGGCTCACGATGACTCCGACGAGGCTGGTGATCCCGAGGAAGGCCATGAAGCTGAACGGGGCCCCCATGACCCACAGCGCCGCGATCGCGCCCACCGCACCGTAGGGCACCGCGGCGAACACGAGCAGCGGCTTCGCGGCGTGGTTGAACTGCACGACCAGCGCGATGAAGATCGCCGCGACCGAGATCGCCAGGAGGATCGCGAGCTGCCTGAAGCCGTCCTTCTGCTTGGCCTCGGCGCCGGAGATCGCGACCTGGAAGCCCGGTGGCAGGCCCTTCTCGAACTCCGTGAGCGCCGGGCGTGCGTCCCGCATCACCTCGGACGGATAGAGATCGCCGGCCGGAAATCCCTCCACGGTGATCGTGCGGTAGTGATCCATGCGCCGGATGCGCTGCGTCTCCAGGTCGGTATGCACCGACGCCACGAGCCCGAGCGGCGCGTTCTGCGTGCCTGACGCGGAGTAGACGTAGAGATTCTCGACATCCGAAAGAGTGGCGCGCTCGTCGATTCGCAAGCGCGCGACGACCGGTATCTGCTTGTCGCCCTCGCGCAGTACGGCCACCTGGCTGCCGCTGATGCCCGCGGCCGCGGATCCGGCGACGTCCTGGTTGGTGATGCCGGCGAGATTGGCGCGGTCGGAATCCACGGCGAGCTTGACGACGAAGCTTTCCTCGCCCCAGTCGTCGCGCACGCCGGTCGCGATGGGCACGTCGCGCACGATCGTCGTCAAGCGCTCGCCGAGCCGGCGCAGCTCCGCGAGGTTCGCCTGTGAATGCTGCGGATTGCTGTCGGCTCCCGTGCTGAGCCTGATCTGGATCGGAATGCCGACCGCGTTGGTCTCCAGCTGCCGCACGTCGGCGCGGGCGCCGTCGAGCCGCGCCGCAATCGCCGTGCGCAGCCGCGCCACGAGCGGCGGCGTGTCGAACTTGTCCTCGACCTCTACCACGAGCTGCGCGTAGTTGTTCTGGCGCTGCTCGGGCGTGAGGGAGTACCAGAAGCGGGGCGCGCCGCCGCCGACGAATGCGGTGACCGACTTGAGGATCGGGCGCGGCTTGCCGTCTTGCCCGGGTTGCTCGGCCGCGTACTCCGCGGCCACGTCGCGGACGATGCCTGTCGCGCGCTGCGCCAGCTCGTCGGTGCGCGCGAACGACACGTTGTTGGGCAGCCAGAGATCGATGTAGGAAAGATACTGGACGTCCTCCGGGAAGAACGACGTCGGCAGCCGCGCGAAGATCGCGCCACCGCCGGCGAGGAAAACGAGCGACACCGCGAGCGAGATCCAGCGGTGTTTCAGGACCTTGACGCCGACCCGGTAGTAGACGCCGGTGAAGCCGCGCCGGCGGCGCTCCTCGATCGGCGGATCGAGTCGCTTCGGCGTGCGCAGCAGGTAATAGCCGAGGAGCGGGACGAAGGTCATCGACGCGAGCCGCGAGGCGACGAGCGCGCAGGTCATCACGACCGGCAGGCTGTAGAGGAAGTCGCCGGTCGTGCCGGTGAGCAGCAGGAAGGGGAGATAGGCGACGATGTTCGTGACCGTGGCGAACAGGATCGCCTGCGCGATCTTGGTCGGTCCGAGCCACGCCGCGTGTGCGCGCGACTGTCCCGCTCCCAGCTCGCGCTTGATGGCGTCGCCGGCCACCACCGGGTCGTCGACAAGGAGCCCAAGCGCGATGATCAGCGTCGCGATCGAGACCTGCTGCAGCTCGATGCCGAGGGTGAACGCCGCTCCGAACGTCATGGCGAGCGTGATGGGGATGCTGAGCGCGATCAGGAGCGCGGAGCGCCACTCCCAGAAGCCGACGAGCGATATGAGGACAACGAGGATGATTGCCTCGTACAGTGCGGTCATGAATAGATCGATGTTCTCCCGTACCTGCCGCGGCTGATCCGACGTGCGCGCCACGACGAGATCGGGCGGGAGCTCGGCTGCGAGCCCGGCCAACGCGGCGTCCACGGCACGCCCGAACTCCGCGATCTGCTTGCTCGAGCGCATCTGCACGGACAGCGTGATCGCCGGGCTCCGGTGCCACTTGCCGGCCGAGTCCTGCCAGGTGTAGTAGTTGAGGTAGCTCGGGGGGCTTTGGTACGAGCGAACGATGTCGACCAGGTCGCGCAGGTACACCGCGTTGCCGTTCGCGTCGCGCGTGATGATGACCCCGCCGATCTCCTGCGCGCCCTTGAACTCTCCGGACGGATCGACGGTCACGTTCAGGTTGTCGACGGTCAGCACGCCGCCCGCCGCCGTGATGTTCCGGGCGCCGAGGATGTTCTTGAGGGTGGAGGGCTGGACGCCGTACGCGGCGAGCTGCGCTTGCGAGTACTCGAGCGTGACCTGTTCGTTGAGGACGCCCGAGCGGCTCACGGTGGACGCGAGCGGGACGCGCTCGAGGGCTCGCTGGATCGATGCGGTCGCGTCGTCGAGCTCGCGATAGGTGTAGCGTGGGCCGGCGACTGCCGTGAGCTTCGCCTCCGTCTCGGCGGGGTCGCGGATGAGCGCGGGCGCCCACGCATCCGGATGAATCGTCGGAGCGCCGAGGACGTCGCGCGAGAACTGCGCGATCGCCGCGCTGACCGCGGCATCGTCCAGGCCGGTCTGGATGTCGAGACCGGCGAATCCCGGACCCTCGATCGGGCGCACGTCGCGCGCGAGGCCGCGCGCCACGAGGTAGCGCGCCAGCAAGTCGCTCGCCCGCGACGGCACCGCCGGGCTCACGAGTGCCGCGTAGGAGACCACCACGGCGACGCGCGGTCCGGGCGGTGCTCGCGACCGGACTTCGGTGAGGCGGCGGCGGATCTCGTCGGCGCGCAAGGCGATGCCCACCGGCGTCTCGGGCGGGCTCGCCACGGTGAGCATCAGTGCGGCCGTCTCGCCGAAGTCGCTGTTGAACTGGATCGGTCCCGCGCCCTGCGGGAGCTGGGCGTTGAGCGCGTTCAGCTTGAGGTTGATGTCGCTGAACTCCTTGCGGACATCGTCGACCGCCTCGTCCAGCTGGATCTGGATGATGGATACGCCGGGCAGCGAGAGCGACTTGATGCCGAATGCGGAGGCCGAGGCTGGATGGATGCGCGTGCTCTCCGCGATCCTTTCCTCGATCGGCCGCGTCACCAGCTGTTCGACCTTCTCTGCGCTGACGCCCGGCCAATTGGTGACAGCGAGCGCGAGGCGGACCGGGATGTTGGGGTCCTTGCGCTTCGGCATGTTGACGTATCCGTAGATCCCCCACGCCAGTACGGCGACCAGCACGACCCAGGCGATGGCCCGCTGCTCGGTGAAGAACCGCGCGACGTTGTGCGTGTCGCGGACGAGCTCTGCGTCGGATCGGCCGTGCGTCATCGCCTGAGCGTCACGGAAGCACGCGAACCGGATCGCCGTCGACCACGAACTGGGCGCCGCTCACGACCACGCGCTCGCCCGCGCCGAGCCCGCTTTGCACGACGATCCGGTTGCCGATGACGCCGCCGAGCGTCACAGGGCGGCGCCGCGCGATGGCCTTCTCCCCTGCGCCTTCCACGACGAACACCGCATACTCCTTCGCGCCGGGCGCGACGCGGACGACGGCCGAAAGCGGCACCGCGGGATGAGCCGACGGCTGCCGATCGGCGCCGACCTCGACCGTGGCGATCATCCCGAGCTGCAGATCTCCATTCGGGTTCGGCAGCGTCATCTCGATCTGGAACACTCGGGTCTGCGCGTCGGCCGCCGGCGAGATCGCCGTGATCGGACCCTTGCGCGCCGCGTCGGCGACGCCGCTCTGAAAGGTGACCGGCAGCTCCTGCCCGAGGCGCAGCGTTCGCATCACGTCGTCGGGCACGCTGAAGACGACCTTGACGGCGCCCGCGCTCGCGACGACGAATCCCACTGCTCCCGGCTGCACGAACGTGCCGACGTCGACCTTCCGGCTCAGAACAAGCGCGTCGAGCGGGGCGCGCAGCTGCGTGTCGCTCAGCGGAATCTGGGCTGCCGCCACCTGCTCCTGCGCGGCAGCCACGTTGGCTTTCGCCGTCTTGAGGCTCTCCACTGCGGTGTCGTAGTCAGGGCGCGTCATGGCCTGCGTCGCGTAGAGCTTGTGCGCCCGGTCGTAGTCGCTTTGCGCCTTGTCGAGCACCGCCTGCGCCGAAGCGAGCTGCGACTGGGCGGTGGCCACCTGCACTTTGAAATCGCTTTGCCGGATGGTCGCCAGGACCGTCCCGCGCGCCACGAGGTCGCCTTCCTGGAGAAGGCGCGACGCGCCGCCCACGCCGCGCACCTGACGCACGGACTCGATGTACCCGCCGACCTTGAACGCGACGTTCACCTGTGTCACGGGCTGCAGCGTGGCGGAGTAGCGCAGCGCGCTCGAGGCTTGCGCGGCTTCGGCGGCCTGCACGCGCACCGGCGTGATGCTCGGTGGCGGTTGTCCGGCATCTCGGCATGCGCTCACCGCCACTAGCAACGCAACGCTCAACAGAACCGCATGATTCCGCCGCATGCCGAGCTCCCCGGGATCGATCCGCGTGCATCAGCCGGCATCGTGGACCACGTCAGCGGTCGCTGGCGGCGCCGGGCCGCCCGATGGTAGCCTCTTTCGAGGGCTCTCGGCTCAATCGCGCCGGTTCCGCCAGAGGACCCACAGCGCGAGCGTGATGAGGAGCAGGCCGGTGAGCCACCAGCCGTGGCGCGTGAGCTGATGCAGCGTGGCGAGCAAGCCGTGCAGATGCTCCCCGACTAGATAAGCGCCGGCGCCCCACACGCTCACCCACGCCCCGGCGCCGATCACGCTTGCGCCGAAGAACCGCCACCAGGGCATCTTCAGGCTCCCCGCGACGAGTGGCGCGGTTTGACGCAGACCGTCCAGGAAGCGGGCGAATACCACGACCAGCGCGCCGCGCCGCGCAAAGAAGGATTCGACCCGCTCCAGGCGGGCGGGCGGAATCCGGCTGCGCAGCAGGAGCGCGCGACCACCGGTCCGGCCGATCGCGTATCCCACACAGCTTCCGAGCAGGGTGGCGATGAACGCCGCAGCGACCACCAGCCGGATGTCGAAGTCGCCCGCGGTGGCGAGGATGGCGCTGCCTAGCAGCAGTGTTTGTCCCGGTAGAGGAACGCCGAAGCCCTCGGCGAGATTGCTCACGAACAGGCCCGGGTATCCGTACTCATCGAGAAGCGGACGGGCTGTCGCGAGCAGTTTGGCGATTTCCGTTTGAACGCTCACGAGAGGCGCCGCGGCGCGCTGTGCACGTCGCGTCGATTATATGCGCATGCCGAGTGGTGCCGAGCAACGATGGACGATGCAATCGGGCGCGCGGCGCAAATGGCATCATCATGCGTGCCTCGGTTATAGTCGGGCAGGTTGCGGCTGCAGGGGCTCGGCGGTCGCACATCTGCATCGCGAGGAGCGCACATGGACCTGGATCCTGTCTTCCTGTCCCGCCTGCAGTTCGCATTCGTCGTGGCATTCCACATCCTGCTGCCGGCGTTCACGGTCGGGCTCGCATCCTTCATCGTGGTGCTCGAGGGCCTGTACCTCCTGAAGCGCGACGAGACCTACCTGCGCGTGTCGCTCTTCTGGATCAAGATTTTCGCCGTGTCCTTCGGCATGGGCGTGGTCTCGGGGATCGTCATGCCGTTCCAGTTCGGCACGAACTGGAGCCGATTCGCGGATGCCACCGCCGACATCACGGCCCCGCTGCTGGCCTACGAAGGCCTGACGGCGTTCTTCCTCGAGGCGGGGTTTCTCGGCGTCATGCTGTTCGGGCGCAAGCTCGTCCCGCAATGGGTGCACTTCTTCGCCGCCGCGATGGTCGCGACCGGCACGCTGCTCTCGTCATTCTGGATCTTGTCGATGAACAGCTGGATGCAGACTCCGGCGGGCTACGAGATCGTCGATGGCCGGTTCTTCCCGGCGGACTGGCTCGCGGTGATATTCAATCCGTCGTTTCCGTATCGCCTCGCCCACACGGTCACCGCGTTCATGGTGACGACCGGCTTCGTCGTCGTCGGCGTCGCGGCGTATTTTCTCCGCCACGGCCGGCACATGACCGAGGCGCGGACGATGATGTCCATGACCTTGTGGCTGCTCTCGCTGTCGGTGCCGTTGCAGTTCGTGATCGGCGACAGCCACGGCCTCAATACGCTCGCGCATCAGCCGGTGAAGATCGCCGCGATGGAGGGGTTGTGGAACACCGAGGCGCGTGCCCCGATGGTGCTGTTCGCGATACCGGACGAGGAAGCCGAGCGGAACCGCTTCGAGATCGCCATTCCGGCCCTCGCCAGCATCTACCTCACCCACGACATCGACGGCGTGGTGCAGGGCATAAAGGATTTCCCCCGCGCGGACCGCCCGCCGGTGCTCCCGGTGTTCTTCGCGTTTCGCATCATGGTCGGGATCGGCGTGCTGATGCTGGCGGTGGTTGCCTGGAGCTGGTGGCTGCGTGCGCGCAAGCGCCTGTTCGATTCACGGCTGTTCCTCGCCGCCTGCCAGGCCATGATTCCGCTCGGATTCGTCGCCGTGATCGCGGGCTGGGTCGTCACCGAGGTCGGCCGGCAACCCTGGGTGGTCTACGGCCTGATGCGCACCAGCGACGCGGTATCGCCTTCACTCACCGGAGGCGACGTGCTCGTGTCGCTCGCGTTCTACATTGTGGTGTATGCCGTAGTCTTCGGCGCGGGTCTCTTCTATCTCGTCCGGCTCGTACGCGCGGGACCGCCTGCGGCGATCGAAACCCACGAACCGGGGCTGCGGCATCGCCCGGCGCGGCCGCTCTCCGCAGCCGATGCGGACGTTTAGGCGGAGGCGGTCTTGCAGTCGGACCTCGTCCCTAACTGGACCGCCATCCTCGCCGTCGGCGTCTTCATGTATCCCAAACGAACAAGGGGGCGACGCCCCCTTGTAGATCCCCCAAGTCAGTTGTAGGCGGAGGCGATCATGCAGTTGGACCTCGTCCCCATCTGGACCGCCATCCTCGCCATCGGCGTCTTCATGTATGTATTCCTCGACGGCTTCGACCTTGGCGTCGGCATCCTCTTTCCCTTCGCTCGCGACGACGCGGCGCGTACGCTCATGATGAACTCGGTCGCGCCGGTCTGGGACGGCAACGAGACCTGGCTCGTTCTCGGCGGCGCCGGGCTGCTCGCGGCGTTTCCGCTCGCGTTCGCGATCATCATGCCGGCCCTGTACTTCCCGATCATGCTGATGCTCCTCGGGCTGATCTTCCGCGGCGTGGCCTTCGAGTTTCGCCAGAAGACGAAACGCGCGCGCCATTGGTGGGACAGGTCGTTCTTCTGGGGCTCGCTCATCGCCACGTTCGCGCAGGGGGTGGTGCTCGGCACGTACATCGAGGGATTCGAGGTTTCCGGTCGCCACTTCGCGGGCACGAGCCTCGACTTCATTCGCCCGTTCGCGATCATGACGGGCGTGGGACTCGTTTTCGGCTACGGTCTGCTCGGCGCGACGTGGCTGGTGCTGAAGACCGAGGGCGAGCTGCAGGCCTGGGCGCGCCGCCGAGCGCGATTCTTCCTGGTCGGCACGCTGGCGTTCATCGCGGTGGTGAGCATCTGGACGCCGTTCCTGAAGCCCTACATCGCGGAGCGCTGGTTCTCCTGGCCGAATATCGCCTTTCTCGCGCCCGTGCCCGTCGTGACGGGGCTGATCGTGCTCGCCTTGTGGCACGGGCTGCGCAGCGGCCGCGAGGTCCTGCCGTTCGTGTGCGCCCTCGGCCTGTTCGCGATGTGCTATCTCGGCCTGGGCGTGAGCGTCTGGCCGTACGTGGTCCCGCACACGATCACCCTTTGGGAGGCGGCGTCGTCGCCCAAGTCGCAGGCGTTCCTGCTGATCGGGACGCTCTTCCTGCTGCCCATCGTGCTGATGTACACCGGGTGGTCGTACTTCGTGTTCCGCGGCAAGGTGCGCTCGGACATGGGGTACCACTGACGGGGTATCACTGACGGGGTATCACTGACGGGGTACCACTGACGGGCTATCACCGCCAGGGTATCTGAAAGGACCCGCTGCATGGCGTATCAACCCATCGAGAACTACGGACTCATCGGCGACATGCGCACCGTCGCGCTGGTCGGCACGAACGGTTCGATCGACTGGCTGTGCCTGCCCCGCTTCGACTCGCCCAGCGTCTTCGGAGCCTTGCTGGACGATCAGAAGGGCGGCTATTTCCGGATTGCGCCCACCGACGAGGACGCGAAGTGCAAGCAGCTGTACTGGCCGAGCACCAATGTTCTGATCACCCGCTTCCTGCTCGATGATGGCGCCGCGGAACTCACGGATCTCATGCCGCTCGGCGAGGGTTCGACCCACACGCCCGACCGGCGCCAGGTCATTCGGCGCGTGGCCGTGACGCGCGGATCGATCGAGTTTCTCATGGAGTGCCGGCCGGCTTTCGACTACGCGCGCGCGTCCCACGACACGATGAGCGTCCCGAACGGGGTGGAATTTCGCTCGCAGAGCGCGCAAATCGCCCTCGCCACCAACGTGCCCCTCAAGATCGACGGGGGCGGCGCGATCGCGCGATTCACGCTCGCGGCCGGCGAAAGCGTCACTTTCGTTCTGCGGGAGCTCGCCGCGGACGAGGGCAGCAGCCTGCATCTTTCGGACGAGGAGTGCGAGGCGGCGTTCCGCGCGACGATCGGCTACTGGCGTCGCTGGCTCTCGCACTGCACTTACTCCGGCCGCTGGCGCGAGATCGTCGAGCGCTCGGCGCTGGCGCTGAAGCTGCTCACCTACGAGCCGACCGGCGCGATCGTCGCCGCCCCGACGTGCGGCCTGCCGGAAGGCGTCGGCGGCGAGCGGAACTGGGATTATCGCTATACGTGGATCCGCGACTCAGCCTTCACAATCTACGCGTTTCTGCGATTGGGATTCAAGGAAGAAGCCGGGCAGTTCCTGCGGTTCGTGGCCGGGGTGTTTCAGGACTCGTCCACCGACAGCCCGTTGCAGATCATGTACGGCATCGATGGCCGCAAGGAGCTTGCCGAGGAGACGCTCGGACACCTGGACGGCTACATGGGCTCGCGCCCGGTGCGCGCGGGCAACGCCGCCGCCACGCAGCTGCAGCTCGACATCTACGGCGAGCTGCTGGACGGCGTCTATCTCTTCAACAAGTACGGCCATCCCATCGGCTACGAGGCCTGGGTCGGCATCAGCCGGCTGGTCGACTGGGTGTGCGACAACTGGCAGCGCAAGGACGAAGGCGTCTGGGAGGTGCGGGGCGGTGCGCAGCACTTCGTCTACTCGAAGCTGATGTGCTGGGTGGCCATCGACCGGGCGCTGCGCATCGCGGAGGATCGCTCCTTTCCGGCCGATCGCGACCGGTGGCTCAAGGCGCGCGACGCGATCTACGGCGAGATCATGACCCAGGGCTGGAACGCGCAGCGCGGCGCGTTCGTCGCGCACTATGGGAGCGACTCCCTCGACGCCGCCAACCTGATGATGGTGATGACGCTGTTCCTGTCGCCGCTCGACCGGCGCATGATCAGCACGGTCGACGCGATCATGCAGCCGCCCGAAAAGGGCGGTCTCTTGTCGAACAATCTCGTATACCGCTACAACATCGGGAAGATCGCGGACGGGCTGCGCGGCGAGGAGGGAACGTTCAACATCTGCACGTTCTGGCTGGTCGAGGCGCTGACGCGCGCCGGTCGGTTTGACCGCGCGCGGCTGGAGGATGCGCGGCTGATGTTCGAGCGCATGCTGGGATTCGCCAACCATCTCGGACTTTACGCGGAGGAAACCGGCCCGCGCGGCGAGGCGCTCGGCAACTTTCCCCAGGCGTTCACGCACCTCGCGCTGATCAGTGCGGCCGTGAATCTCGATCGCGCGCTCGGATCCGAGCGCTGAGCGAATCGGACCGGGTCGTCAGGATCCGCCGTCGAGCGACCGGATAGCGGCAGCGATATCCTCGCTCGCCCGGGCGAGCGCCTGGCTGTGCGCGGCGACGAGCGCGTCGTAGCCCCCGCCGGCCGGCTGCACGACCGCGGAGCGGCCGCTGCGTCCCGCGTCTCCCGAGGCACGCTCGATCGTCCAGAGGATGTCGAGCTCTGTCGAGTCGCCGAGCTTCGACTCGAAGCGCACGACGTCCAGCGCGACCCGGTACCCGGGGTTCCGTCCGGTAAATCCGGGCGCGGCGGCAGCGCGCGCGGTGCCGAGCAGCCGGCTTAGGTTCTCGGCGACCGCCTGGGCGATGCCGCGCGCGAGTGGCTCCGCCCAGCGGTGAAACTCGTCGATCGCGACGCGATTCGCGGAGATCTGCAGCACCAGCTGCGGGCGATCGACCGTCTCGGGAACGGTCACCGGGCCGACGCTCACGCCATACGTCGGGGCGGAAGCGGGGGCTGTCGGCTTTGCGGCGGCGCTCAGCGTATAGAAGCTCGACGGCGGCGAGCTGGCGCAACCGGCCAGCCAAAGCGCGGCGCACACGAGCATCGCAGTCGGCCTGCCCATCCCTCTCATCGCCTCTCCTCCTCACGCTTGCCGCGAATCAGCGATTCGGGATGGCGCTCGAGATAGTCGGTCAGCACGCGCAGGGATTTCGCCGCACGCGTGATCTCGGCCAGTGCCTGGCGCGCATCCTCCTGCAGCGGGGAGTCGCTCGCCATGACCTTCCCGGCGGCGGCGATGGCCCGCTTGGCCTCGGCGAGCGCGCCCTTGGCCTCGGGGGCGATCTCGGTGTCGACCCGCCGCACGAGCTGCTCGGCTGATTGCAGCGCGGCATCGAGCTGGCGCAGCGCGCGCTGCAGATCGTCCGAGATAGCCTCGAACGGAATCTTGTCGAGCTTGCCCATGACGCTCGTGAGCGAAGTCTCCAGGTTTGCCAGGCTGCCGGGCACGGTCGGAATCGAAGGCGGGTCCGCTCGCCAGTCGATCCGCGCCGGTGTTGCCTGCGGAAAGAAATCGAGCGCGACGAAGAGCTGCCCGGTGAGGAGGCTGCCCGTGCGCAGCTGCGCCCGCATTCCCCGCTCGACCATCGTGTCCACCACCTCGCGGCGCTCGATCTGGCTGAGCGTCACGGTGTGCCTCAATTCCCGCCGCTGGAGACGGTCGGGATAAAGGCGCACCAGGACCGGTATGCGAATCGTCTTCGTGCCGCGATCGAACTCGATGTCGATCTCGTGGACCTCGCCCAGGTTCACGCCGCGAAAGTCCACCGGCGCGCCCTTCTCGAGCCCCCGGACCGATTCGCTGAAGTACAGCACGAACGTGTGGTACCCCGCGGTCGACGGGGCGAACGCGGCGGCGCGCGAGGCGAACAGCTCGAAGGCCGCACCCGCGTCGGCCGGCGGCGTCAGCGGCGCGTCCGGGCGCGTCTCGAAAGCGAGCCCGCCGATCAGGATCGATACCAGCGAATGCGTGTCGAGCTTGACGCCGCTCGCGCTGAGCGAGAGATCGACTCCGCTTGCCTGCCAGAAACGCGTGTTCGCGTTCACGTACTGATCATACGGCGCGTTCACGAATATCCGGACGGTGACGCCACGGCCGTTCTCGTCCAGTTTGAAGGCGACGACACGGCCGACCTCCACCCGCCGGAAATAGAGCGGCGCGCCCACATCCAGCGATCCGAGGTCGTTGCCGTGCAGGACGAACTGGCGACCCGGGACGCCGAGCGTCACCACCGGCGGAACTTCAAGCCCCTTGAAACTTCGCCTTGAGTCCGCCGCTTCGCCGGCGTCCATGCCGATGTAGGTGCCGCCGAGTAGGGTGCTGAGACCGCTCACGCTGCCGCCGGCGATGCGCGGCCGCACCACCCAGAACTGCGTGTCGCTGCGCAGGAAACTGTCGGCCTCCTTCACCATTCGCGCGCTCACCACGACGTTCGAGCGATCCTCGCCGATGGAGATCGTCGTCACCTGGCCGACTTCCACGCTCTTGTACCTGATCTTCGTCTTGCCGGCCTCGATGCCGTCGGCGCTCTTGAACGTGATCGTGATGTGCGGCCCGCGCTCCAGCAGGGCGTGCACCGCCAGCCATGCGCCGATCGCCGCGGCGACGATCGGCACCAGCCACACGATCGACGGCGCCCACCGGTGCGGCGGTGCCGCGACGGCCTCCGGCAAGTCGGCGGGCTCGTTCTCGGTCGGGAGTTCAGCCATGGCGGGCGTCGATGGGATCCCAGATCAGGCGTGGATCGAAGCTGAGCGACGCCAGCATGGTCAGGACCACCACCGCGCCGAACGCCACTGCGCCGGCGCCGGCCTGGATGGTGGCGAGCCCCTGCAGGTGCACGAGCGCGACGAGCACGGTCACGACATAGATGTCCAGCATCGACCAGCGCCCGACCAGCTCGACCACGCGATACAGCCCGGCGCGCTCGCGCGGTCGCCACACGGTGCGCCGCTGCACGGAGACCACGAGTATGGTGAGCGCGATGATCTTCAAGAGCGGTACCGTGATGCTGGCGACGAAGACCACGATCGCCAGCGGCCACGAGCCCGAAGTCCAGAGATAGGCGACTCCGCTGAGGATGGTGTCCTCCTGCGCACCGACCAAAGTGCTCGTCTGCATCACGGGCAGCGCGTTCGCGGGAATGTACAGCAAGGCCGCTGCGATCAGAAAGGCCCAGGTGCGCGCGATGCTGTACGGCTTGCGCAAGTGCAGTGCAGTGCCACAGCGTCCACACGTGCCGTGCGCGCTCGACTGCGGCGGCCGTGAGACCAGCCCGCAACTATGGCAGGCGAGAAGGCCGAGCCGCGCGGTCGTGGCGTCTGTCATGGCGTTGCCTGCGCTCTCGCCCACAGGTCGCGCACGTCGACCGAGACCGTCAATGCCGCGGTGATCACCATCAGGGCGGCGAATGACCAGAACGCCGCGCCGACGATCACGGTCGCGAACCCGCCCAGCTTCACGAGCGAGACCAGCAGCCCGAGCATGAAGACTTCCACCATGCCCCATGGCTTCAATGCCTCCATCAGGCGGGCGACCGGGGCGAAGAAGCGCGGCACCCGTCCGAGCCGCAGCGGCAGGACGAGGTAGAGCATGCCCGCAAGCTCGATAACCGGGACGATCACCGTGGTGACGAGCACGAGTCCGGCGATCATCGGCTTCTCCTGCCGGTAGAGCGCGTCCACGGCCCCCAGGAGCGTGGTGGCATCTTGCTGACCTTGGAACTCGAGCGCGACGATCGGAAACGCATTGGCGATCGCGAGCAGCACGAGGGCGGTGAGCGTCAGGGCGACGGCACGATCGAGGCCCGCGCCGGAGTTCCGGTAGAGCGCGCCGCCGCAGCGCCGGCAGCGCGCCACGCCGCCCGGTGCGAGCGCCGTTTCACGATGCAGCAGATCGCACTGATGGCATGCGACCAGGGAATGCGGCGCGAAGGCTGTCATCGCGCGCAGATTAACAGACCCGCGCCATGGGCTGCACGCCAGGCTTGCTGGGCTAAGCGCGTTCCGGCGCGGCGCGACTACTTGAAGACCAGACTCAGCTCCGGCACCGCCACGAGCAGCGCCACCACCAGGACCATCACGAACACGAATGGAAGGGCGCCGGAGAAGACCTGGTTAATCGTGATCCGAGTGTCGTCGAGCGTCGACTTGACCACGTAGCATGAGATTCCGAACGGAGGCGTGAGGAGCCCGATCTCGACTGCCACGACCGAGACCACGCCGAACCAGATGAGATCACCGCCCAGCTTCTGGACGACGGGAAGAACGAAAGGCAGAGTGATCACCATGATCGAGACCGAATCGAGGATCGTGCCGAGCAGGACCACCACGACGAGGTAGAGCGCGATGAAGCTGTAAAGCCCGAGCTCGGCGCTGGCCGCGAGCCCGCTCATCTGCTGCGGCAGGTTGGACATGGCGAGCATCTGACCGAAAACGCGTGCGCCGAGGAGCAGGAAGAGCACCGACACCGTCACGTAGCCGGTCTCGACCATGGTTTCCCAGAGCTTGCGCCAGGTGAGCTTCCGGCGCGCGAGGGCGATGACCAGCGCGCCGAGCGCGCCGCCTGCGCCTGCCTCGGTCGGCGTGAAGATGCCGCCGTAGATCCCCCCGAGCACGACGAAAACCAGAGCGAAGATCGGTGTGAGCTTGATCGCTGCGCTCTTCGCGCTCTCCGCCCCCTCGTGCTCCTTCACCACCGATCCGCCGACGAACGATGGCCAGAAGATCGCCATCAGCACGATCATCAGGGACATGGCGGCGGCCAGGATGAGTCCTGGCACGATTGCCGCGAGGAACAGGTGCCCCACCGACTCCTCGGCGAGAAAGCCGTAGACGATGAGCAGCAGGCTGGGCGGGATCAGCATCCCGAGCACGGACGAACCGGCGACGACGCCGACCGAGAACCGTGGGGTGTAGCCGTGGCGGAGCATCTCGGGCGTCGCGATCTTGGTGAAGACCGCAGCGGAAGCGATCGACGAGCCGGTGATCGACGCGAAGATGGCGTTGGCGGCGACCGTGGCGACGCCGAGGCCGCCCTTCACGCGGCGCAGCATCCAGCGGGCAATGTCGAACGTGTCGCGGCCGACGTCCGACACGCTGACGAGCAGCCCCATCAGCACGAAGAGCGGCACCACGCCGAAGAAGTAATTCCTCAGGTACTCGGTCGAGCTGCGCGAGAGCACCCGCATGCCGAGCTCCGGATCGCCGCGGATCATCCAGATTCCGAAGAATCCGAGCACGATCATCACCACGCCGATCGGCATGCCAGCGTAGATGAGCACCAGCAGGCAGACGATGGTGAAGAGCCCGGTTTGGACGTTGGAGAGGCCGCTGGTCGCGACCAGCCACGCTGTCGCGGCGAGGGCAATGAAAAGCGCGAACGCCGGCCAGCTGGGACGATGTACCGGCAGGGGATGGAAGCAGGCGTCCCACACGCGCCGCAGCGATCCGATCAGCAGGATCGCGAACTCGAGCGCCGTCACCGCTGCGCCCAGCACGATCACCGCCAGGAACGGCCAGATGACGAACGTGAAATCCCCGGGCGTTCCGGTGATCTCGTTCGTGGTCCAGGCCCGCTCGAGCTTGGGCCAGGTGCCGTGGGCGATGATCGCGAATACCGCAAGCCCGAGCAGGTTGTACAGCGAGTCGAAGAAAAAGCCCGCAGCCGGGCGAGTCGCTTCCAGCCGCTCGATGATGATGTCGGCGCGGGTAAAGCGCCCGACATGCAAGGTGTTCGCGAACTGCAGGAAGACCGCAGTGACGATCGAGTAGCCCACCATCTCCGCCGCGCCGCGGATCGGGGCGCTGAACACGTAGCGCCCCACGACGTCCGCGCAGATGAGGAACATCAGGCAGAAGACCCAGAACGTGCCGACGCTGTTCATGCCGAGCGTCAGCGCGGTGAAGCCGCGCTCGACGGACGCGAGGAAGCCGGCCGGCCGCTCGCCGGCCGGCGCCGCGTGAAGCGGTGTCATGGGTGGACGATGGTGACCCGGCGGGCCGAGGCGGCCCGCCGGTCAGCGCGCGACGCTCAGAGTCCCTTGTCCCAGTCGCGCAGCGGCTTCGCGCCGTTCTTGCGCGCTTCCTCCATGAAGATCTTCAACACCTGACGTCCGGGTTCGCCGTTGCGCTTGACCCATTCGGCGCCCATGTCGGGCAGCGCGTTTGCCCACTTCTGGCGTTCCGCCTCCGGGAGCTCCGAGATCTTGACGGTCGGAATCTTGCTGAGCGCGGCCCAGGCGCCCGCCTCGCGCTGGGCGATGATGCTGTTGGTCATGTCGGCGTATTCCCGCCCGAGCCCCTTGAACAGCACTTTCATGTGCGGCGGGAGCTTCTCCCAGGTGTTCTTGTTCATGGCGAGCGCCCCAGCGAACACCGCGCCCGTGTCGACCTTGGTGATATAGGGCGCCACCTCGTGCAGCTTGAATGGCAGCACGCCGGTGATCAGGATGAGCGCGCCGTCCGCCACGCCGGTCTGCAGCATGTTGTAGAAGACCGGCAGCCCGGCGTCGACTGATATCGCGCCCGATCCCTGCAGGCGGGCCGCGATCGCGCCCGGCGCGATCAGCTTCTTGCCCTTGAGGTCCTCGAACTTCGTGACCGGGAACTTGGTGACCAGGTGGTAGGTATCGGCGGCCTCCGATCCGAGGTAGACCGTGTTGTGCTTGGTCCATTCCGCGGCGAAGGCCGGAACCGTATCGATCAGCTGGTCCTGGATCTTCGACATGTTGCGGAAGTCGCCCGTCACGAAGGGCATGTAGTACGCGACGTTCTGCAGCGGCTGCTTCGCCGGCTCCCAGAGCGATCCGACCCAGCCGATGTCGGCGAGCCCGTCGCCCACGCCCTCGAGCGTGTTGTTGAAGTCGTAGAGCGCGCCTCCGTAGGCCTCGGTCCACACGATCCGGTCGGGAAGGCCGATCTGCTGGAGAATCTTGTTCGAGTCCGGGACGATCAGCACTTTCAGCGGAATCGTCCACGGCAGCACCGGCGGATGGCTCGAGCCGATGGTCATCTTGTACTCCGCAGCGCTTGCCGGAATTGCCGCCAGGGCGAGCGTCGCGGCAACTGCCGCGATTCCCGTGGATAAACGCAACACTTTGTTCATGCTTGCCTCCTCCTTCGTTGAATGGTTGTTCTCCGGATCACCGTCTGACCGCGGTCTAAATCGAAACTAGTCTGTTAACCCGCTTCGACCATCGAGTAGCGCTCGTCGGCGGCGAGGCACGCCGCCTCGGGCAGGCCGAGCTCGCGCCGCACGATGTTGGTGCCCTGCACGATCGAGACCATCTTGTGGAACGCGTGGCGACGGCTCATGCCCTCGCGGCCCATGCCACAGTCCGTCGCGGCGACCAGACGCTCTGCCGGGATGTGCTTCAATGCAGTGCGCAGCGTCTCCGCGACCTTGGCGGGCGTCTCCACCTGGAGCGTGTGGTGGTCGACCACGCCGATCGCGACTTTTTGCTTCTTGATGCCTTTGCCGATCGCCTCCAGATCCATCCCGCCCGTGCTGCAGCATTCGAAGGTGATGACGTCGGCGTCCACGCGGCTGAGCGCCTCCAGAGCGGGTGCATAGCTCGGCTGCGTGTCGAAGATCCGCTGCCCGGCAGGGTTGCCCCAGCAGGTGTGGCACCACACTTCGGTCTTCCCTTGCAGGCCGCGCACGGTGTTGTTGAACACCTCGACCATGAAGTCGGGGTTGAGTACTTTGTCGGTGAGGCCCTTGGCTGCCAGAAGATGGATCTGCGGCTCTTCCATCTGGATCACGGGGCAGCCGGCATCGGCGAGCTCGTTCAACTCCTCGTTCAGCGCGTCGCTGATCGCCATGATCGCTTTGCGCAGATCCTTGTAGTGGAAGTCGCGCACGGCCATCGCGACGAGCTCCGCGGTGATCGTGCCGAACTTGACCGGCCGCGTCGTCAATCGCTGCGCCGCTTTCCAGATCGACGTGTACTGCAGGGTGCCGCGCCCGACGGGTCCGACCAGGTCGGGCATGACCCGCGCCTCGAGAATCTCGTGCAGGATATGGCCGCGCTTGTGCGGCATG
>JBFJOO010000061.1:0-27033 GCA_041617635.1 Burkholderiales bacterium
ACCCTCGACCACGATCGGCCGGGCGACCGCGTCGAGCACCTTGCGCGCCACGGTCGAGGCGTCGTCCTCGCGCGCCATGACGGAGAGCATGATGACGAACTCGTCGCCGCCGAGCCGCGCCACCGTGTCGTCGCGGCGCACGCAGGTCGAGAGCCGCTCGCCCACCACCCGCAGCAGCGCGTCGCCGAACACGTGGCCGAAGCTGTCGTTGATCAGCTTGAAGCGGTCGAGATCGAGCAGCAGCACCGCCATCGCGCGGCCCGAGCGCGTGGAATGCACGATCGCCTGGCGGACGCGGTCGAAGAGCAGGTTGCGGTTCGCCAGTCCGGTGAGCGAGTCGTAGTTCGCCTGGCGCTCGAGCGCCGCCTCGTAGCGCTTGCGGTCCGTGACGTCGTTGATCACGCTGACCCAGTGCGTCACCGCCCCGTCTGCATCGCGTACCGGAGAGATCGAGAGCTGGTTCCAGAACGGTGTGCCGTCCTTGCGGACGTTGCGGAGCTCAGTGACGCCGGGTCGCTCTTCGCGCAGTGCGGCGCGCAACTCCTCGATGCCGAACTGCTCGCGCTCCCCCCCGAGCAGCAGGGACGGATCTTGGCCGAGCGCCTCGTCCGCCGAGTAACCGGTGATCGCCTCGAACGCCGGGTTGACGGACAGGATCGGCTGCCCGGGTTTGCGCGCGTCGGTGATGATGATGCCGTTGCTCGACGCTTCGATCGCGCGCGTGTTCAAGCGCAGCGTTTCCTCGACCAGCTTGCGCCGCGTGATGTTGCGTGCGGTGCCCCGGTAGCCGCGAAAGCGCCCCGCGGCGTCGGAAATCGGGTCACCGCTCACACTGATCCAGATCAGCTCGCCAGCGGCGTTGATCTGCGGGAACTCGAAATCGCGGTACGGCTGGTGGGCCTCGAGCACCGCGCGATGCGCTTGCCAGACCTCCTCGGAGGCGGCGTTGGGGATCTCCCAGCGGGTCCTGCCGATCGCGGTCGTGACCGCGCGCCCACCGGCGCGCGCAGCGCTCGCGGAGATGAGCGTGAAGCGGAACTGCTCGTCCTGCTCCCAGTACCAGTCCGAGGAGAGCTCGGTGAGGTGGCGGAAGCGCTCCTCACTCTCGCGCAGCTGTTCGTCGGCCTGCTTGCGGTCGGTGATGTTGCGCCCGACCCCGCGATAGCCGCGAAACTTTTCGTCCGCGTCGAAGATCGGGTCGCCGCTCAGGCTGACATGGATCGCCTTGCCGTTCGCGTCGTGCCGAAACGTCTCGAAGTCGCGAAACGGCTGGCGCGCTTCCAGGAGCGCCCGGTGTGCCGTCCACTTTTCCTCAGCAAGATCCGCGTAGTCGAGCTCCCAGCGCGTGCGGCCGCGGATGTCGGACGGTGTTCGGCCAACTCCCAGGTGCGCCCCGGCCGAGGTCGAGACGAACCGGAGATTCTCGTCCTGCTCCCAGTACCAGTCCGAGGAGAGCTCGGTGAGCTGGCGGAAGCGCTCCTCGCTCTCGCGCACGCGCTCCTCGGCCTGCTTGCGGTCGGTGATGTTGCGCCCGACACCGCGGTAGCCGCGGAACTTTCCGTCCGCGGCGAAGATCGGGTCGCCGCTCGACGAGAGCCAGACGACCTCGCCCGATTCGTTCTTCCTCCGGAACTCGAATTCCCGGAAAGGCTTGTGCGCTTCGAGCAGCGCGCGATGCGCGGCCCATTGCTCCTCCGAGACGCCGACAGTCGGGAGCTCCCAGCGGGTCAGCCCGATATGCGAATGCGGTCCCGATCCCGCGCGGGTGCCGACCTCGTGCGAAAAATAGACGAACCGGAAATTCTCGTCCTGCTCCCAGTACCAGTCCGAGGAAAGCTCGGTGAGTTGCCGGAACCGCTCTTCGCTCGCGCGCAGGCGCTCCTCGGCATCGCGGCGCTCGGTGATGTCGTGGGCGACCTGGATCACGCCCTGCGAGAGGTCGTGCCGGTCGACCGGCGTGAGCGTGGTGCTGATCCAGAAGATGCTGCCGTCCTTGCGACGCACCTGGTTCTCTTCGGTATACGTGCCGCCGCTCAGGATGCGCGGATAGGCGACTTCGCCGCTTCTCTCGTACGCTTGGTCCGAGACGTGTATGACGCGGGTCGACTGGCCCGCCAGCTCCTCGGGCGTGTAGCCGAAGATAGTGGCGTAGTGCTGATTGCAGCGGACGAAGCGTCGGTCCTTGAGAAAGGCGATCCCCACGCCCGCATGCTCGAGCAGCGTGCGCTGCTCGGTTGCGAGCCGCCGTCGATCGTCCTCCGCCTGCTTGCGCTGCGTGATGTCCTCCACGGCCCAGATGACGCCCTGGGCGAGATCGGCCGTGTTGACGGCGTTCAAGGTCATGCGGATCCAGAACGCGGTGCCGTCCCGGCGGTTGGCCTCCGCCTCCATCGCGAACGTCCCGCCCCCGTCGATCTCGCCGTAGGTGTCCGAGAGCTTGACGCCGGGGCGGCCGAGCGAGATCCGCAGGTCGTCGGTCGAGAGGCCGACGAGCTCCGCCTCCGTGTAGCCGAACATCCGCGCGAACCGGGCATTGCAGCGCACGATCCGGCTGGCCCGGAGGAAGGCGATGCCCACGCCCGCGTGGTCGAGAATCGCCTGCTGCTCGAGGAGCACCCGATTGCGCTCCCGCTCGGCGGCGGCCCGTTTCTTCGCGTCGCGCAGCGCGCCGATCCCGTATGCGAGGTCGCTTGCAAGCTGTTCGAGCAGCGCGACCTCGTCCCGGTCGAACGAGTCCGTTTCGCCGGCGTAGATCACCAGCATGCCGAACACGCCGTCCGCTGAGCTAAGCGGCAGCACGATCATCGAGGCCAGGCCGTGCGCGGCAGCGTGCGCGTACCAGGGCTTGAAGCCAGGGGCGGTGGCAAGATCCCGCTCGACGACCGGTTTCCCGGCGCGGATCGCCCGTCCGCCCGGCCCCTGGCCGCGCGGATCGGCCGCGGACCACGAGAGACCGGACACATCGGCGAGGTACTCGACGCCGCCGAAATTCGCGACCGGCCGGATGCTCTTCTCCGCATCGTGCTCGGCATAGCCGACCCATGCCAGCCGGTAGCCACCGGCCTCGCAGGCGATCCGGCACACCGCATCGAGCAACGCCGGCTCCGAGCGCTCCCGCGCGAGCGCCTGGCTGCACTCGCTCAGCACGCGCAGGGCGCGGGTCGATTGCTGGAGCGCCTGCTCGCTGCGCAGCCGCTCCAGCTCGGCGGCCGCCCGGCCCGCAAAGCTTTCCAGGGCGGAGCGCTCGGCGGGCGAGACGTCCATCGGGCGCGCGTCGAGCACCGCGAGCAGCCAGAGACTCTTCCCGTCGGACGCGCGCAGCGGAAATCCCAGGTAGCTCTCGATGCCAAAGTCGGCGAGCATCGTGTCTTCGGGAAAGCGCGCCTGCACGCCGCTCACGAAGTAGCAAGGTTCGCCCGCGGTGACCCTGGCGCACGGTGTGCCCGCCAATGCGTACTCGATGTTCGCGGCGCGCGCCCCGTCGATGTTGATCGCCAGCGTGCGAATCCGGTCTCCCTTGACCTCGCCGACGAACGCGAACTTGACGCCGAGCACCCTCGCGACCGTGCCGACCAGGGCATGCAAGAAATCCTCGCCCAGGTCCCGCGCGGTGCCCCCGGCGAGCGCCTCGAGCAGCTGTTCGGCCCGGCGCGCCTCCCGGCGCATGCGAGCGCCGGCAAGCGCCGCCTCCACCGCCGGCCCGAGCCGCGCGAGGCGGTCCTTCAAGAGATAGTCGGACGCGCCGATCCGCATCGCTTCGACCGCGAGCTCCTCACCGATGTCGGCCGAGATGAGGATGAACGGGATATCGGGCGCAATCTCGCGCGCGATCCGGAGCGCGCTCAGGCCGTCGAACTGCGGCAGGTTGTAATCCGCGAGAATCAGGTCGGGCGAATGCGCGAGCGCGGCGCGGAAATCCGCCTCGGTCTCCACCCGCTTCGCCGCCGGCTCGAGCCCGCCGCGGGTGAGCTCATAGAGCACGAGCTCGGCATCGTTGGGCTGATCTTCCAGGAGGAGGACGCTGATCACGCGGGGCGCCGATTGGGTCGGTTGCGTCATCGAGCGATTCATGCGGCGACCGACGGTCGCGCACGCGTGTGCGCCGCCCCCGGAGGGGGTCGCCCGAATCCGCCCGCATCAGCCATCGGCCCCCCCGAGGGTGAAATGGAACGTTGCGCCCTGATCCGGCTCGGCCTCCGCCCAGATGCGCCCCCCATGACGGTGGACAATCCGGGCCACCAGCGCAAGCCCGATACCGGTGCCTTCGTAATCCTCGTCACGGTGCAGGCGCTGAAACGGCCTGTACAGCCGGTGGGCATAGCGCATGTCAAACCCCACGCCGTTGTCCCGGACAAAGTAACTGGGCGGTTCCGACCCCTCGGCCCAACCCACCTCGACCTCTGCGCGGTCCCGCCGGCGCGTGAACTTGACCGCGTTCGAGAGCAGGTTGCCGAAGGCTTGGGTGAGCAGCACACGGTCGGCGGCGCACGGGGGCAGCGCCGCGATGCGTATCGCGAGTCCCGGGCGGCGCGCCGCGTCTCCGAGCTCCGCCACCGCAGCGCGGGCGGTCTCGGCGGGGTCGAGCGTCTCTTTGCGAAGCTCGGCGCGACCGAGCCGCGCAAGCGCCAGCAGTTCGCTGATCATCCGGTCCATGCGTCGGGCGCCGTCGCGCAGGATTTCCAGGTATCGCCGCCCCTCGTCGGGCAGCGCGGCGCCGTGCTGGTCGACGAGAATCCGGGCGAATCCGTCGATCGAGCGTAAGGGCGCGCGCAGGTCGTGCGATACGGCACGGGTGAAGCTGTCGAGCTCGAGCCGCGCCGCCTCGAGCGCGGCGCGGAGCGCCTGCGGTGTGTCCTGCGTCCGCGCCGCGCGGAGGTGCAACGCGATCAGGCCCGGCGCGACGCCGCCGTCGTCCCCGCGCATCGCGATCAGGCTGAGGTGCGCCGAGGCCTCGCTGCCATCGCGCAGCACGGCGTCCAGCGTGTGCTCAGCAGACCCGGCCTGGGGGCGCAGCAGCTCGCGCGCCGCCTGCTCGACGGCGTCCTGCGACTGCGGCGCGAACAGGTCGCGCAGCGCTTGCCCGATGATCTACTCTGCGGAAAGTCCTGCGATCGGCCCGGGTGCGAGCTGGACGCCGGTGATGCGCAGCGTCGCGGCGTCGATCGTCAGCTGCATGCGTTGCGCCCGTGCGGTGGAAAAGGCGCGAGCCCAGAGGAAGATGGGACGGCCGGACCGGCAGAGGAGCCGCCGAGTCCGAATCGTCGGCTCGTCGCGGCGCAAGCGCTGCGCTCGTTGCCCATCTGCGCTCCTCAATGGATGGCATACGGGCTCCTCTCACTCCGAGCCTTTCCGGCTTCTTCTTTTCGTCGTCCAACCGTGCGCCTCCGTCAGAGTCGCCGCGGCGCGGGGACAACTGGCGGAATATTGCGACAGGATACCCCGCGCGGGCAAGTGGCGCGCCCGCGACGGGCCGGCGCGCACTTCGGCTCAGTCCTTGCGCGCCCGCTTGCGCCGCGGCGCGGCCTTGGAACGCGTCTTGGCTGGCACCTTCGGCCGTTCATGCCCGGCCCACCGTTCGAGCACCCGGCAGACGGACCCGGTGTCCTCCTCGGCGAGCCCCTCGGCCATGGCCGATACGTAGACCACCGACGCGGCGTCGAAGAGCGGCGTCGGACACGCGAGCGAGCGGGCGAACTCGCCGATGACTTTCACATCCTTCTGCCAGACGGCGTTTTTCATCGTGGCGGGGCGATAGCGGTTCGCCACCATGAGCGGGCCGCGCACCTGGAGCATGCGCGAGCTGCCCGCGCTGTCGCCCATCACCTCCAGAACCTCCGCCGGATCGATCCCCGCTTTCATGCCGAGCACCATTGCCTCGGCTGCCGCGACGTTGTGGATGGAGACGAGCAGGTTGGCGATGAACTTCAGCTTCGAGCCGGTCCCGAACGGTCCGGTGTAGCGATGCCGGCGCGCGAATCCCTCGAACACCGGCGCGCATTGGCGATAAGCGGTGCGCGGGCCGCTTGCGAACACCACCAGATCGCGGGTGCGGGCCTGCGCACCCGTGCCGGACAGCGGGCAGTCGAGCAGGGTGATGCCGGCGCGTGCGAGGCGCGCGCGCGCAGCCTCCTTCACGGGGATGGGCAGCGTGCTGGTCTCGACGAGGATCGTGCCGCGCCGCGCGCGGCGCGCGAGCGTTGCCGCGCTCTCGGCGAGCGCATCGGCCGACGGCAGCGACAGCACGATGATCCGCGCACCCTTCGCCACGGCTTCGGCCGAGCCGACCGGCTGCCCGCGCACGCGGGCCAGCGCGCGGCGTCGCTCGGGCACCGGGTCGTAGCCGATCACCGGAAATCTCGCCTTGACCAGGTTCGCCGCCATCGCCGAGCCCATGATGCCGAGCCCGATCATCCCGACGGTGGGATTCGCTTCCTCCGCGCGTTTGCGCATTCGGTTCTCCTGGAGCGTTCGAAAATCAACGGCGCGCCGTGCCGCGACCATCCGCTTGCATGATGCGAATTCCGAATAGTTGTACCCGGCGCCGGAATTAACGGGCAGAATCTGCTCGCGGGGCGATTGTCGCGAGCGCAAGCTTGACAGGACCACGCCGCGCGTGAAATATCACAGAAAAACGCACCCACGACAAGCGTGAGCCGCGCTGTGCGGCGCCGCAGGATCGTGAGGACCACGATCACCACTTGGAGGAAACCATGAAAGTCGTTCAACGCATCACCGCGGCCACCTTTGCGCTGTCCGCGCTTGCCGCCGCCCCGGCTCTCGCCGACACCATCAAGCTGCGCATCGCCACGGGTCATCCGCCCGGCGTGGTCTACGCGGGCCTGATGAAAGACTTCTTTCAGGTGGAGCTGCAGAAGCAGGTCGAGGCCAAGACCAAGCACAAGATCGAGTGGGTCGAGGGCTACAGCGGCTCCATCGTCAAGGTGACCGAGACCCTCGAGGGCGTGCAGAACGGCATCGTCGACATCGGCGGCTTCTGTTTCTGCTTCGAGGCGTCCAAGCTGCCGCTGCATGCTTTCCAGGTGATGCTGCCCTTCGGCACCATGGACCCGACGGTGAGTCTCGCGGTGGCGCAGGACGTCTACAAGGCGGTCCCGTTCCTCACCGAGGTGTTCGAGCAGAAGTACAACCAGAAGCTGCTGGCGCGCATCGCCGACGGCGGCTACAACCTGGGTACCTCGTTCGACTGGAACAAGGTCTCGGACCTGAAGGACATCAAGATCGCAGGCGCGGGGCTTAACCTCAACTGGCTGCGCTACGCCGGCGTCACGCCGGTGCAGGGCTCGCTGCCCGAGGCCTACACGGGCATGAAGACCCACGTCTACGAAGGCTGGATCATGTTCCCGAGCGCGTGGGTGAACCTGAAGCTCTACGAGCCGGGCCCGTTCTACACACTGATCGGATTCGGCTCGATCACCTGGCACGGCCTGACGATCAACAAGGCGAGCTGGAACCGCCTGCCCAAGGACGTCCAGCCAATCCTCGAGGAGGTCGCGCGCGCCTACGAGGAGAAGACCGGCACGAATAACAAGGAACGTTATGGGCAGGACATCGAGAAGCTCAAGGGCGGCCTCGCCAAGGTGAAGGAGCTCGATCCCAGCGTGCGCAAGGACTGGGCGCTGTCGCTGAAAGACTGGCCGCAATCCCACGCGGACACGTTGAAGAAGGACGGCCTGCCGGTGGTCAAGGTCCTCAACACGGTCCTCGATTCGGCCGAGAAGCGCGGCTACACCTGGCCGGTGCGCTACGTCGTCAAGTAAAGCGCACTGACGATCTGGAAGATCTCATCCGCCGGCGGAACGCGGCAATCGGCGCGTTCCGTCCGGCGGCCTGTTACCTCGGAACCCGAGGTTGGGCATTCATGCGTCTCGTAGCGGGGCTATGTCACTCCGGGTAATCAGCGACAAGATCGCCAAGTTCATGATGGTGATGGCCGCGACCTGGGCCTTCATCCTGACCTTCATCATCATGGCGGACATCATCGGGCGCGGCGCGTTCAACAGCCCGGTGCAGGGCGTGCGCGAAATCGTCGCCAACTCCATCGTGATCATCGTTTTCCTGCAGGCCGGCTACGCGATCCGCAGCCGTTCAATGCTGTCTGCGGATTTCGTGATCGACCGCTTCCCGTCCTGGGCCCGGCGCGCCGCGCTGGCGTTCGGGTACCTGCTCGGCGTGGTGTTCTTCGTGCTCATCATCTGGGGCGGCTGGCGCCTCGCCATCGACTCCTGGGTCGGTGGCGAGTTCGAGGGCGAAGGGGCGCTGCGCGTGCCGGCCTGGCCGACCCGTTTCGTGATTCTGTTCGGCAGCGCGCTCGCCATCGTCAACTATCTCGTCATGGCCTATCTCGACGTCGTGCGGCCGGGCGACGCTGGGACCGCGGACGATGCGGACACGACGTTCCGCCCCGCGCCCAAGCATTAGCCCCGGTCCCTTCCCAAGAACAGCAGATCCAGGCCAAAGAGTAGTCCCCGTGTTCGACGTCACTACCGCCATCGCGTTGATCGTGGGCCTGTTGATCCTGGTCGCCCTGGGCGTCCACATCGCGATCGCGCTCGGCATGACCAGCGCGCTCGGCATCTATTTCGTTACGGGCGACATGCAGGTGGTCGCGACCATGCTCGGCAGCACGGCTTACGAGGCGCTGCGCGACTACGTGTTCGCGGTCATTCCGCTGTTCATGCTCATGGGCGAGTTCATCGGCAAGTCGGGCGCGGTCACCGACGTGTACCGCGGCATCAACCGCGGCCTGAAACGCCTGCCCGGGCGCCTCGGCATTGCAACCGTGCTCGGGAATGCGCTCTTCTCCTTCGTCACGGGCGTATCCATCGCCTCCGCGGCGACGTTCTCCCGCATCGCCTATCCTGAGATGCGCCGCTTCGGCTACCACAAGGGATTCGCGCTCGGCACCGTGGCAGGCTCGAGCTGCCTCGGCATGCTGATCCCGCCCAGCGTGCTGATGATCGTGTGGGGCATCCTGACCGAGAAGTCGATCGGCCAGATCTTTCTCGCCGGCGTGCTGCCGGGTCTGCTGCTGACGGTGCTTTTCGTGGCTTATATCTTCCTCACGGCGCTGTTGCGTCCGGCCATAGTCGGAGGTGGCGTCGAAAGACAGGCGGCGCAGGAAAGCAGCGGGGAGGACGTGACGCTCGCGGCATTCCTGACCAGCATCTCCGGCATCCTGGCGGTCATTTTTGCCGTGCTGGGCGGGATCTGGTTCGGCGTGTTCACCCCCACCGAAGGCGCCGGTGCGGGCGCGTTCATCGGGCTGGTGCTGGGCATCGTGAAAGGGATGCGCTACAAGGACATCATCGAGTCGATTCTCTCGGTCGGGCGCACCTCGGCACCCATCCTCCTGCTGCTCGTGGCCGCTTCGCTGTATTCCCGCACCCTGGCCATGACCGGCATGGCGAACGCGATTCAGGATCTGTTCCTGGGCACCGGGCTCACGCCTTTCCTCATCATCGTCGTGATGGTCGTCGTCTGGTTCCTGCTGGGCATGGTGATCGACTCGATCTCCATCATGCTGCTGACGGTCCCGATCTTCGCGCCCATCGCCGAGCAGCTCGGCTACAACCCCATCGCGTTCGCCATCGTCGGCATCCTCGCCATCGAGGCGGGGCTGCTCACGCCGCCGTTCGGGTTGCTGGTCTACACCGTCAAGGCGGCCGTGCAGGATGAGGATGGCAGCGTTTCCATCGTCGATATCTTCAAGAGCTCGATGCCCTACTGGCTGATCATCCTCATCGCGATGGCGCTCATCATCCAGTTTCCGCAGATCGCAATGTTCTTGCCTGACTTGCTGTTCTAGAACCTCCGGGTACAATGAACTCGAGGACATGAGAGGAGGCAAGACGATGGCTGCATACTGGCTGGCGCGCTCGAAGATCAACGACCCGGTCGCGTACAAGAAATACACTGACCGGGTGCCCGCGATCATGGCGAAGTACGGTGGCAAGGTGCTCGCGCGCGGCGGGCGCTTCAAGATCCTCGAGGGCCCGGAGAAGTTCCAGCGTTTCGTGGTGATCGAGTTCCCGTCGCTCGAGAAGGCGGTCGCCTGCCACGATTCGCCCGAGTACAAGGAGGCGGCGGCGTTCCGCGCCGGCGGCGCGGGCGAAGTGGAGCTCGTGATCCTCGAATCCGGCGAGGCGACGAAGTAGTCCGCGCGCCGGCAGGGCAGGAAGCCCCGGCAAAACGTGATCACTCCCGCAGAAGCGGGCATTCAGCAGTCAAGGAGCATTGCATGGAATTCGTCATCCCTGCGCCGCCCGTTCCCTCGCTTGCCGTGCAGGGGGAGAAGGGTCGCTTTCCCGTCTACCGGATCTTCTGCGTGGGAAGAAACTACGCCGAGCACGCGCGCGAGATGGGCCACGATCCGAACCGCGAGCCGCCGTTCTTCTTCATGAAGCCCGCCAGCACGATCGTGACGGACAACGCGGACTTTCCATATCCGACCGCCACCAAGGACGTGCACCACGAGATGGAGCTCGTGGTGGCCATCGGCAAGGGCGGAGCGGACATCCCGGCTGCGAAGGCGCTCGAGCACGTTTACGGCTACGCCGTCGGCCTCGACATGACCCGCCGCGACCTGCAGGGCGAGGCGAAGAAGATGGGCCGGCCGTGGGACACCGGCAAGGCATTCGATCATTCCGCGCCGTGCGCGGCGGTGGTGCCGGCGGCGAAGATCGGCCACCCGGCCAAGGGGAAGATCTGGCTCAAGGTGAACGGCGAGATGCGGCAGGAGAGCGATCTCTCGCAGCTCATCTGGAACATCCCCGATACGATCGCCTATCTTTCGACGCTCTTCAAGCTTGCGCCCGGGGATCTCATCTACAGCGGCACACCGGCCGGCGTCGGCCCGGTGAAGAAGGGCGACACGCTGGAGGGCGGCGTGGACGGCGTCGGAACGATCAGATTTAAGGTCGTCTAGAGAACGCGCACATGCCACTGACCTATCTCGAGCATTTCCTCATCCAGACCGCGGATTTCGAGGCGACATGCGACTGGTACGAGCGTGTGCTCGGGCTCGCGCGCGGCTACACGCCGGACTTCAGATTCCCGGTGCAATGGATGTACATCGGCGAGCGCGACGTGCTGCACATCACCCAGGGCGGCGCGCAGGTCAGCGAGAATCGCCTGCGCTACAACGGGCAGGAATCGCAGGCCGAATTCGGCAGCGGGGTCGTGGACCACATCGCGTTCCGCTGCAAGGGCCTTCCCGCAATGATCGCTCACCTGCGCGGCCTCGGCGTCGAATTTCGGCAGCGCATGGTGAACGAGCAGGGCCTGTACCAGCTTTTTCTGGTGGATCCGAGCGGCGTCAAGATCGAGCTCAACTTCGCGAACGCCGAGGCGATCGATAACGGGATCGTGCCCGAGCTGATGGCGTCCGATCTGCCCGCGTGAGTGCGGCTCCCGCTGCGCACGCACATGGCCCGGCGCCGCTCCCCTATGGCATACTGATTCGGTCGGGCGCGGCGTGTGCGCCCGCCGGCCGAATGAGGTCCCGTTGCCTGCCTCCGCCGCAGTCAAGCCCGGCTACTACAAGGACTCCGTCGCACTGATGCGCGTCGCGCAGCAGATCGCCGCGCGGCACGGCGTGTCGCGCGCGACGCTGGTGATGGGCACGCCCGCGAACAAGGCGATCCTCGAAAGCGCCGGCATGCTCGATGCGCGGCTCGGCGCCGCGACGCCCGGCGATCTGCTGATCGCAGTGGAGGCGAGCTCCCAGCGCGAGGCGGACGAGGCCATTCAGGAGGCGGAGCGCCTGCTGGCAAGCGAAGCCATCGCCGCCCCCGCGCAATCCGCGGCGGCGCTGGCGCCGCGCTCCATCGCCATGGCGGTCGAGGGCGCGGGCACTGCCACGCTCGCGCAGATCTCGGTGCCCGGTCCGTATGCCGCGGCCGAGGCCTTGAAAGCGCTCAAGCGCGGCCTGCACGTTTTCCTGTTCAGCGACAACGTGCCGCTCGAACAGGAATGCGCCGTCAAAGCGGTGGCCGAGAAGAAGGGCCTCCTGGTCATGGGGCCGGATTGTGGCACGGCGATTCTCGGCGGTGTGCCGCTCGGATTCGCCAATGCCGTGCGGCGCGGCGCGATCGGGGTCGTCGGCGCGTCCGGCACCGGGATACAGCAAGTGACCACGCTCGTTCACCAGCTCGGCCAGGGCATCTCGCACGCCATCGGCACGGGCAGCCGTGACGTGCTCGATGCGGTCGGCGGCATCACGCTCAAGCGGGCGTTCGCGATGCTGGCGGCCGATGCGGGAACCAAGGTGATCGTCATCGTCTCCAAGCCGCCGGCGAAGTCGGTGGCCGACCATCTGCTCAGTAGCGCGGCGCGTGCGGGCAAGCCGGTCGTCGTGCTCTTCCTCGGCGCGGCGGGATTGAAGAGCGGCGGAAATCTTACGGTGGTTGCGACGCTCGAGGACGCGGCGACAGCGGCGGTTGCGCTGGCGACGTCCGGGACCTACAAGCCGGCGCAGTCGATCCTCGACGGGACCGCCACGCTGCCGGCCGAGCTCTCGATGCTCGCGCCGACCCAGCGCTACGTGCGCGGGCTGTACTCGGGCGGCACGTTCTGCACCGAAGCGCAGCTCGTGCTGCGCGCTGCCGGCGTGCTGTCGTGGTCGAACGTGCCGCTGGACAAGTCGCGCGGCATCCCCGATCGTGCGCCCAGCGTCTCGCACTGTCTCGTCGATCTGGGCGCCGACGAGTTCACGGTCGGCCGCCCGCATCCGATGATCGACCACACGGCGCGCGGCGAGCGGCTCGTCGCGGAAGCGCGCGATCCGGAAACGGCGATGGTCCTGCTCGACATCGTGCTCGGCTATGGGTCGCATCCCGATCCCGCTGGCGCACTGGCCCCGGCGATTCGCGCAGCCCGGGCGGTCGCGACACGCGGTGGTCGGCACCTCATCCTCGTCGGTTTCGTCTGCGGCACCGAGGACGATCCGCAGCACCTCTCGGCGCAAACTGGCGCGCTGCGCGATTCGGGCGTGAACGTCGTCTCGAGCTCGACCGCCGCGGCCCGGCTGGCTGCGAGCGCCGTCGCTGCACGTTCCGTCAGCATCAAGTCGTAATCTGCTCTTCAAAGACGCCTACGGCAGTGGCTTCGATCAGAGTAACGAGGGCACGAGGAAAAGGCCCTTTTCACGAACAAGCGGGAAAGCCCCCTTGCCTCTCGAGGAAAGCGGGTCGCCGCGCGCCATGACCATCGACGCGAAGCTGATCGTGGTGGCGATCGGCGGGAACGCCGTGTACCCGCCGGATATCAAGGGAACCGCGGGCGAACAGCTGGCGATAATGGCCGCCGCTTGTGAGCGGCTGGTCCGGGTCTTTCGCGCGGGCTACCGGGTGGTCCTGACGCATGGCAACGGACCGGTCGTCGGGAACATCCTGTTCCGGATGGCGCGCACCTCGCGCGAGCTCGCGCCGATGCCCATGGATGTCTGCGTCGCGCACTCCCAGGGTGGGATGGGCTACATGCTGCAGCAGTCCCTCGCGAACGTGCTGGCGCGGCACGGCATTGCGACACCGGTGACCTCGATCGTCACTCAGGTCGAGGTCGACGCGAGTGACCCCGCGTTTGCGAATCCGACCAAGCCGGTCGGGAAGTTCTTCCTTAAGGAGGAGGCGGAGCGCATCGCGACGGAGACCGGGTGGCAGTTCGTGGAGGACGCGGGGCGCGGCTGGCGGCGCGTCGTGCCCTCGCCGCTCCCGCGACGCATCCTCGATACGGCGGCGCTGAAGGCGCTGCTCGCCGCCGGCGTGATCCCCGTCGCGTGTGGCGGAGGCGGGATCCCCGTGGTTGCCAAGGCGGACGGCGCGTTGACCGGGGTGCCGGCCGTGATCGACAAGGACATGACGAGCGCCCTGCTCGCGGCCGAGATCGGCGCGGGCGTGCTCGTCATGCTCACCGGCGTGGAGCGGGTGGCGCTCGACTTCGGCAAGCCCGGCGAGCGCCAGATCGACCGGATGAGCGTGGCGGAGGCGCGCCAGCACCTTGCCGACGGACAGTTTCCGCCGGGCTCGATGGGACCGAAGATCACGGCGGCGCTCGACTACCTCGGGCGGGGCGGACATGAGGCGTTGATCACTTCGCTCGAGCGGTTGGATGACGCGCTCGCGGGGCGCGCGGGCACGCGAATTGCAAAGTGAGGAGCGGGGAGTGGCGAGTGTGGGAAGAGGTGCGGCGACGCACCGGGTGGTGACCATCGGCTTCCGGGCGCGCGCCGCGCTCGAGCGCAGCCGTGGACATGCGGAGGCGATTGCGGCGTTTCCCGGATCGCCGTACCTGCGGGCTGCGGGCGACCTGATCTGGGTAGGGAGCCGCCTGTCGACCGCGCATCCACGCGCTGTCCTTCTCGATGCGCCGGTGAAACCCGGTGGAAGCATGCGGTTCGGCGCGCTGCCGCCTGCGGAACGTGCCGCCTGCTCGGTTCCCGCCGCCAGCGCGGAATCGATCGTCCTCGCGCGAGCGGGTTGCGCCCGGCTGATCGCCGATCTGCATTCGGTCGGCGAGGCACGGGGACTGGGAATGCTCCTCGCCGGACGCGTGCCGCCCTTTCCGCTCGATGCCTGCGTGCCGCACATTGCGCGGCTTGCGGCGGCGCTGCGCGCGAACGACGCCGAGACCGCCTACCGGGCCGCCTATCCGCTGCTCGGGCTGGGTACCGGGCTCACGCCTTCGGGCGACGATCTGGTGGGCGCCATGCTTTTCGCGAAGCTGCTTGCCGCGCGCGTCGCGGGCGAGGAAGCGGAATGGGACGCTGTCGCCCAGCGCCTCGCATCGGACGTCGTCGAGCGCAGCAACGAGATCAGCGCGGCGCTGTTCGCCGATCTCGTGGCCGGCGAGAGTTTCGCGTCGCTGGCGGCGCTCGCCCGCGCGCTTTGTGCGGATGACCACGACGCGGCCGTCGCCGCGGCGCGCCTGCTCACCCCGATCGGGCATTCGTCCGGCTGGGACATGCTCGCCGGCCTGGTTCTGGGGCTGACGGGGGTACTGGAACAACGACAATGACGCATCTTCTCGATGACGAGCTCGCGGTTCTCAACGTGGGCATCGGCGAGTTCGCAAACAGCGTGCTGGCCAAAGGCAGTTCCGTCGTGCAGATCGATTGGCGCCCGCCCGGGGACGGCGACGCCGCGCTCGCTTGGCAGATCGCGAACCTCCTGGGCGACAGGGCGGATCCCGAATCGCCGGGCACGCGAGTCGACCGCGCGAACGAGAAAGCGACCTCGCGCATGCTCGCGGCCCAGCCGCGCCTGGTGGACGTGGCGCTCAAGGCGCAGGAGGTCTGGCCGGACATCGAGCGCACGCTGCTGCACGCAGGCGCCCCGGTCCCCTGGGAGAAGATGTGCGAGCCGATGCAGGGCTCGATGATCGGCGCGGTGCTCTACGAGGGCTGGGCCAAGACCCCGGAAGAGGCGCGCGCGCTCCTCGCGGGCGGCAAGATTCCATTCGCGCAGTGCCACGACCGGAACGCGGTCGGGCCGATGTCGGGCGTCATCTCGCGCTCGATGCCCCTCTTCGTCGTGAAGAACGGCACGCACGGGAACTCGGCGTACACCAACTTCAGTGAGGGCATCGGCAAGGTGCTGCGCTTCGGAGCGTACAGCTCGGACGTGATCGCGCGGCTGCGGTGGATCGCCGACGTATTGGCGCCCGCGGTCAAGGCGGCGTTGAAGACCATGCAGGACGGCATCGACCTGAAGTTCATCCAGTCGCAGGCTTTGCTCATGGGCGACGAAGTGCACAGCCGTAACGCGGCGGCGACGGCGCTCTTCTTCATGGCGCTGGCGCCCGCGCTCGTCGCCTCCGATTTCGACCGCAAGAAGGCCCAGGAGGCGCTCGGATTCATCGCGAGCAATTCGCAGTTCTTCCTCAACCTCTCCATGGTGTCGTCGAAAGCCATCATGGACGCCGCGCACGGCGTGCAGGACGCGAGCATCGTCACGGCGATCGCCCGCAACGGCGTCACCACCGCGATACGCGTGAGCGGTCTGGGCAAGCGCTGGTTCGAGGCGCCGTCCGATACGCCGGTCGGCCTGTTCTTCCCCGGCTTCAAGCAGGCCGACTCGAACCCGGATCTCGGCGACAGCGCGATCTGCGAGACGGCCGGATTCGGCGGGCAATCGCTCGCGGCTTCGCCGGCGCTCGTGAAGCTGGTCGGAGGCAGCGTCGCGGAGGCGATCGGCTACTCGCGGGAAATGGGCCACATCGCCTGGACGCGCAACCCCACGATGTCGCTGCCCAACCTGGACTTCGCCGGCGCGCCCGCCGGCATCGACATCCGGAAAGTCGTCGACACGGGCATCCGTCCGGTGCTGACCACCGGCATCGCGCACAAGCAGGCCGGTCTCGGCCAGATCGGCGCCGGCATCGTCCGCGCCCCGATGGCATGTTTCACTCAGGCGGTGGCCGCGCTCGCGGAGCAACTCGGAGTCCGGTGAACCCCAGGAAAGGATTCGCGGTGTTCAGTTCAGCGGGAAGGAGGGTAACGGGAGGAAACCAGCCGGTTTCCTCCTGTTCGTAACCTTCCGCCGTTGTCGTCCATCGTAGGCTCAATCCTCAGCACCACCGCCGGCCTCTTCCAGCTGCAACGGTAGGATCACCATCTGGGTGCCCTGAGGTGCAGGCGACGCTGGATCGCGAGCGCAGCCTGGTTGTGGAGCAGGCGGACGAGCCAGTTGTCGTGGCGGAAGATCAGCTTGCTGGTGAAGAAGATGGTGTTCGGGAACTCCTTTTGCACCTCGTCGGCCAGCCGCACGAACTCCTCGATCGCGTCGGTTCCGAAACCGACGTAGGCCTTGGCCGCCAGACCGTAGCTGTTGCAGAAATTCACGAAGTAGTTGAGGCTCGCGTGCGCCTCCGTCTGCAGGGCCTCCACGTCCTCGCGCCCGCCGTACACGTGCGCGTCGACGGTGCGCACGTTGATGAAGATGAAGTTCTTGAAGTGATCCGGGAAGAGCCGCTGCACCCAAAGGAGCGCGTGCAGGCCGCCCCCGCGGCTCGACCCGACCAGGAAGGCGGCAGTGGGTTGCGCCGGGTCGGGCGCCGGCGGACTTGCCTCGCTGCCGAACGGCTGGTCTGAGAAGACCTCGTCGAGCCGGCGCAGGCGCGCGCGCGTCGCGTCGTAATGGCTGCGGATCACGAGACAGAGGACGGTGATCGCGGCGATGAGAACGAGGGCGAGCCAGCCGCCCACGGTCAGCCGGTTGGCGATCAGCATCGCCAGGATCAGCGCACAGACCGCAAACCCGATGCCGGACAGCGCGAGGCGCCGCAACCACTCCCCGGCCGCATGGCGGCTGCGCCACCAGTACACGCACAATCCGAAGAGCGACACCGCAAACGTGAGAAAGACGCTCACGCTGTAGATCACCACCAGAATCGTCACGTCGCCGCCGGTCCAGAACAGGATCGCGAGCGCCGCCGCGCCCATGAGCACGATGCCGTTCTCGGTCACGAGCCTGGAGGAGAGGTAGCGGAACTGGTGCGGGACCCAGGAGTCGGCCGCCATGTTGGCGAGCACCGCGGGCCCGCCGAGGAAACCGGTGTTGGCCGCGACGAACAGGAGGCCCGCCTCCAGGGCGAGCACGACGAAGATCGCCGTCTCGGTGGCCCACGCGCTCTGCCAGTTGAAGTCCCGGATGATCGATCCGAAGACCACCGCATTGAGCGTCTGCCCCTCCACCGGCACGGCGTTCCAGAGCAGGTAGAGGACGATGATGCCGCCTGCGGTGAAGGCAAGCGAGATCGCCATGTAGACCATGGTGAGCTTGCCGGTGCGCACGCGCGGCTCGGCGAGCACGTTGACGTTGTTCGATACCGCCTCGAGGCCGGTATAGGTTCCGCCGCCCTGAGCGTACGCGAGGAGCAGCAGCGCGGCGACGCCGGCCCAGCCCACGTCGCTCGCGAACCGGGTCGTCTCGGCGAGCGTGTCGGGAATGAGTGCCGGCAGCCCGTCGGCGTGCGCCGCCACGCCATGCACGATCAGGTAGGCGTGCGTCAGCACGAATCCGAGAAAGATGGGCAGGAGGAACCGCACCGCCTCCTTCATGCCGCGCAGGTTGAGCGCGGTGAGCAGGATGATCAGCGCGGCGCCGGCGACGATCTTGTAGGGCTGGAACGCGACCGGCATGAGGCTGAAGAACGCGTCGACGCCGGCGGCGACCGAGATTGCGATTGTGAGGACGTAGTCGACCACCAGCGCCGCGCCCGCCACCAGCCCGGCATGCGCGCCGAGCAGCCGCGTCGACACGCGGTAGCCGCCGCCGCCGGTCGGGAAAAGCTCGATGACCTGGTTGTAGGCGAGCGCGATGATGAACACCGTGAGCGCGGTCGCGATCGCCAGGTAGAGTCCGAGGTGCGTGTGCTCGCCGAGCGCGCGGAACGCCTCCTCCGGCCCGTATGCTGAGGACGAGATGCCGTCGGCGCCGAGACCGACCCACGCGAAGAACGCCACGAGCGCGATCGAGTGGCGGGTCTTGCGCGACAGAGGGTCGAGCGGCTTGCCGAGTACCTTCTCGCGCAGCGCGCGCGCGAAATCGGACATCTCAGCTGTCCGGTTCGTGACCGGAGGCGAGGGTTTTCTCGAGCCGGCGCGCGAAGACGCTCATCTCCTTCGCGGCCTGCTTGTCGCCGCGGCGCTCGGCCACCGCGATTCCGGCGCGATAGGCTTCGAGCGCCTCACCAGGGCGCTGGGTGTCCGCCAGCGCTTTGCCGAGCAGCTTCCAGGCGGCGGAGTACTCGGGATCGCGCGTGACGGCGTCGCGCAGGTGCTCCGCGGCCCGCCCCGCGTCGCCCGCCTTGAGGTACTCGCTGCCGAGCGAGAAGCGCAGGAGCGGCGTATCCCGCGGACCGCCGAGCAGGCGCTCGAGATTGGCGACGATCGGAGCGGGCATTGTAAGATCCGCCGAGGTTCGGCTGACGATTATAGGTTTTCCACCGAAAGACTCACTTCGCCATGGCCAAGACGATCATCTCGACGCCCAACGCACCCTCCGCGATCGGCACCTATTCCCAGGCGGTGCGTTGCGGCGACACCGTTTATCTCTCCGGGCAGATCGGGCTCGATCCCACGTCCATGCAGCTCGCCGCGGGCATCGACGCGCAGATCGATCGCGTGTTCGCGAACCTCAAGGCAGTGGCCGAGGCGGCCGGCGCGTCGCTCGCCGACGCCGCGCGCGTGACGATCTATCTCACCGATCTCGCGCATTTCACGAAAGTAAACGAGGCCATGGCGCGCTACTTTCCGCAGCCCTATCCGGCCCGCGCGGCGATCGGCGTCGCGTCGTTGCCGCGCGGCGCGCTGGTCGAGGCTGATGCGGTGTTGTGGGTGGGGTGAGGAGCGAGAGGATTGAGGCGTGAGGAGCAAGGCGGCCGCGCCCCGCACGCCTGATTCCTCGCTGAAGGCGAAGCTCGCGAAGCTCGGGATCCACGCGCAGCGCGACCTCGTCCTGCACTTGCCGCTGCGCTACGAGGACGAGACGGTGCTCACGCCGATTGCCGAGGCGCGCGAAGGGCAACCCGTGCAGGTCGAGGGCGAGGTGCTCTCCTGCGAGATCGCCTACCGGCCGCGCCGCCAGCTGGTGCTGAAGCTGCGCGACCCGACCGGCGTCCTCTTCATCCGGTTTCTGAACTTCTATCCGAGCCAGCAGAAGGCGCTCGTGCAGGGCGCGCTCGTGCGCGCGTTCGGCGAGGTGCGGCCGGGGTTCTTCGGCGGGGAGATGGTGCATCCGCGCTATCGAGTGCTGCGCGGGCCCGAGCCGTTGCCCGACGCGCTCACGCCGGTCTATCCCGCCACCGCGGGCCTCTCGCAGCAAGCACTGCGCAAGCTGATCGACTCGGCGCTCGTGGCGGCGGACCTCTCCGATACGCTTCCCGACGACGTGCGCGAGCGCCTCGGGCTCGCCGGCTTCGCCGATGCGGTGCGCGTGCTGCACCACCCGCCGCCTGACGCCGACGCCGTGGCGCTCGACGCCCGCACCCATCCGGCGTGGAAGCGCGTGAAGTTCGACGAGCTGCTCGGCCAGCAGCTCTCGATGCGCTTGCACTACCGCGCGCGGAGCCGTGAGGCCGCGCGGCCGCTCGGCGCCGGCGCGCTCACCGCGCAGTTCCTGGAGCGCCTGCCGTTTCGGCTCACCGGCGCCCAGCGCCGCGCATGGCAGGAAGTCGAGCGCGACCTCGCGCGCGCGCATCCCATGCACCGCTTGCTGCAGGGTGACGTGGGCAGCGGCAAGACCGTGGTTGCCGCGCTGGCCGCGCTGCGCGCGGTCGAATCCGGCCGGCAGGCCGCGGTGATGGCGCCGACCGAGATCCTCGCCGAACAGCATTACCGGAAGTTCTCCGCCTGGCTCGCGCCGCTCGGCGTCCACGTGGCGTGGCTGACCGGCAGCCAGCGAAAAGCGGAGCGGAAGCGCATCGCGGCGGAGATCGCGGCGGGGAGCGTGCCGATCGTGATCGGCACCCATGCGCTCTTCCAGGAGGGCGTCGCATTCCGCGACCTCGCAGTGACCATCGTCGACGAGCAGCATCGCTTCGGCGTGCGCCAGCGTCTTGCGCTGCGCGCCAAGGGCACGGCGGACGACGCCCTCCCGCACCTCCTGATGCTGAGCGCGACCCCCATCCCGCGCACGCTCTCGATGAGCTACTACGCCGACCTCGACGTGTCGGTGATCGACGAGCTGCCCCCCGGCCGCACGCCGGTCGTCACCAAGCTCGCGGCCGACACTCGGCGCGACGAGGTCATCGCGCGCATCCGGGACGCATGCGCCGAGGGCCGGCAGGCCTACTGGGTCTGCCCGCTCATCGAGGAATCGGAGGCGCTCGAGCTCCAGACCGCGATCGATACGCACGCACGGCTCTCCGCGGAGCTGCCCGAGCTCGTGGTCGGACTCGTGCACGGGCGGCTCACCCCGGCCGAGAAGGCCGGCGTGATGGAGGCTTTCGTGGCCGGCAAAGTGCACGTGCTCGTCGCCACCACGGTGATCGAGGTCGGTGTGGATGTGGCGAACGCCTCGTTGATGGTGATCGAGCACGCCGAGCGTTTCGGCCTCGCGCAACTGCATCAGCTGCGCGGCCGGATCGGGCGCGGCATGGCCGCGAGCGTGTGCATCCTGCTCTACCAGAATCCGTTGTCGGAAGGCGCGCGCCGGCGCCTCAAGATCATCTACGAGACCACCGACGGCTTCCGGATTGCGCACGAGGACCTGCTGCTGCGCGGCCCCGGCGAGTATCTCGGGGCGCGGCAGAGCGGCGCGCCGCTGCTGCGCTTCGCGGATCTCGCCCGCGACGAGGCGCTCCTGCGCGCCGCCCGCGCGCTCGCCGACGATCTCCTCGAGCGCGCGCCCGAGGCCGCGCGGCGGCACCTCGACCGGTGGATGAGCGGCCGGGCCGATCTGGTCAACGCGTGATGGTCCCCGTGCGAAGCGAACCAAGACCTATCTCAAAATGCGAATGCGCTCGCAAAGGAGGGGATATACAAGGGGCTCGCCCCTTGTTCGTGCAACCCTTCTTGCATGGAGAAGGATGGCCGCAATTTCGAGACGGGTGCTCTACTTGATCTGGAGCCGCTTGACGAGTTCGGTGTAGTCCTTCATCGACGCCGGTTCGACGCCGGGAAAGCCCGTCTTGCGGAAATACACCGCGGCCTCGGGGTCCTTGGTCGCGTTGAGCAGCACCTGCAGGATCGCCTGCTTGTCGGTGGCGGACAGATCGCCGCGCACGGCGAACGTGAGGTGCGGGGCGCCAGGCCCCTGCTCGATCAGGGTGAGGTCGTACCCGAGCGTGGTCCAGACGTTGTAGAGCGTCGTGTTGGCGATGCCGACGTCGATCATGTTGTTCGCGAGCGCGAAGATCACCGCGTTCACGTCGGCGAAATGGCGCACCTCGCTGAAGTACTTTTCGGGATCGATCCCCCGATTGCGCAGGTGGAGCATCCCGAGCTTGGTCATCATCGAGTCCTTGTCGGTCGTGCCGAGCCGCTTGCCCTTCATGTCTTCGATGAACGCGATCTGGGACCGGGTCATGGACATGAACGCGGGCGCAAGGCGCCCGGGCACCTTGGCGATGGGCTCGTAGCCGCCGTGCTTGACCGCCTCGACGACCATGTTCGGCGGCGCGAACATGAGGACGTACCGGTTGTCCGCCGCGCGCTTGAGATAGGCGTCGACCTTCTTCACCGACTCGAAGCGCACGGGCTGCTTGAGCGCCTTGGCGAGCAGGTTGGTGATGCCCTCGAAGTCGGAATAAAGCTCGGACGGGCTAGTGTCGAAGTTCTGGTGCCCGAACATGAGCGTCTGCTGCGCCGATGCGGTGCCGGCGACGAGCGCCGCCGCGATGAAAGCGATGATCCGCTTCATGGTGACCCCCCCGAAAACGCCCTACAGCATGTATTGGAGTTATGCGGTCATGATAGACCCGGACTCCCGGCTTGTGGGCGCTTTTTCCGCCCCCGCGCCACATTGGATTGGGAAGCCATTCGTATTTTGAGATAGGTTCTAGGCGCCATGAGCGTCGCGACGACCGTCCGGGAAAGGCTCGCCCTCTACGAGCGGCTGATGCGGCTCGACAAGCCGATCGGCACGCTGCTGCTGCTCTGGCCGACGCTCTGGGCGGTGTGGATCGCGGGCAGCGGTCGGCCGCCCTGGGCGGTGGTGTGGATATTCGCCCTCGGCACGCTGCTGATGCGCTCGGCCGGCTGCGTCTTGAACGACATGGCCGATTTCCGGTTCGACGCGCACGTCGAGCGCACCCGCGACCGGCCGCTTGCCGCGGGCACGGTGAGCCGCACCGAGGCGCTGGCGCTCGCCGCGGTGCTGAGCTTCGCGGCATTCCAGCTCGTCCTCTTCCTCAACTGGCAGACGATCGCCCTGTCGTTCGTGGCGCTCTTTCTCGCGGCGACCTACCCCTTCACGAAGCGCTTTCTCGCCATCCCGCAGGCCTACCTCGGCATCGCGTTCGGGTTCGGCATTCCGATGGGGTTCACCGCGCAGCTGGAGACGGTCCCGCCGGTCGGCTGGTGGCTCCTCGCCGCCAACATCTTCTGGGCGATCGCCTACGACACCGAGTATGCGATGGTCGACCGCAACGACGACATCCGGATCGGGATCAAGACCTCGGCGATCACTTTCGGCCGCTTCGACGTCGCGGCGGTGATGATTTCTTATGCCGCGATGATCGCCATTCTCGTGTACGTCGGAACGGACCGCGCATTCGGCTGGCCGTACTACGCCGGGCTCGCGGCGGCGGCCGGCACGATGGTGTATCACTTCTTCCTGATTCGCGGGCGCGAGCGGATGCCGTGCTTCAAGGCATTCCTGCACAATAACTGGACCGGGGCGGCGATCTTTGCCGGTATCCTCGCGGAATACGCGCTGCGGGGCGCGTGGCCGCGGTTCTGACCGCCAAGATGCAATCGATCCACGAGTGAACATTCGACCCATGTTGACGCAGTTCAGATCGGCGCTCAGCCGGACGACACCGCCCTATCCCCATCTCACCGGCAACGAGCGGGTGATCGCGGAGGCGCAGCTGGCCGGCGAAACCGCGGTGCTCACCGACCGCCGGCTCGTGATCGGCGACGGTACCGACGAGCAAAGCTTTGCGCTCGGCCAGATCGCGGTCGTGCGCACGCGGTTCGAGCGCTCGGCGGGCGAGATCGTGCGCGGCGCCATCTTCTTCGTCGTCGCGATGATCCTGATCGCGGTATCGACGCCGGCGCGTACCTTTCTGCTGAACTACGGGACCAAGCTCGAATCCACGATTCAGCGCGAGCAGGCGGCGGAGGGCGGCGGTCTCGCGGGGGCGATAAGCGCCGTGCAGCAAGGCCTCAACCTGCTCGCGGATATCGCGGGCGCACTCCCGATTCTCGGGTGGCTGCTGATCCTGCTGGGGCTCGCACGCATTGCGCTCGGCGTGCTCGGGCGCACCCTGGTGACGATATTCGCGGGCGGGGGCGAGTTCGAGTTCTACCGCCGCGGCCAGCGGCGCGAGCTCGCCGATTTCGCGCGCGAGGTCGGCAAGCATCTACCCGGGCAGCGCGCCGGGTGAGCATGCCGTGAGCTATCGTGATCTGCGCGACTTCATCGCGCAAATGGAGCGCCTCGGCGAGCTGAAGCGCGTCGGCACGGAGATCGACCCGCGGCTCGAGATGACCGAGATCTGCGACCGCGTGCTGCAGGCGGGCGGCCCGGCGATTCTCTTCGAGAGGCCCAAGGGGCACACGATCCCGGTGCTGGCGAATCTCTTCGGCACGCCGCGGCGCGTCGCGCTCGGCATGGGTGCGGAAGCGACCGAGGCCCTGCGCGACATCGGGAAGCTGCTCGCGAATCTGCGCGAGCCCGAGCCGCCGCAAGGCATGCGCGATGCGCTCGACAAGATCGGCATGCTGAAGAGCGCGCTGTGGGACATGCGCCCCAAAGAGCGCAGCGGCGCTCCCTGCCAGGAGATCGTTTGGGAGGGCCGCGAGGTTGACCTGGCGCGGCTGCCAATCCAGCTGTGCTGGCCGGGTGACGCGGGACCGCTCATCACCTGGGGGCTCGTCGTCACGCGCGGTCCCACCCGCAAGCGGCAGAACCTCGGCATCTATCGCCAGCAGGTGATCGCGCCGAACAAGGTGATCATGCGCTGGCTGGCCCATCGCGGCGGCGCGCTCGACTTTCGCGAGCACGGCCTTGCGCATCCCGGGAAACCTTTCCCGGTTGCAGTGGCACTCGGCGCCGATCCCGCGACCATCCTCGGCGCGGTGACGCCGGTGCCGGACAATCTATCCGAGTACCAGTTCGCGGGCCTGCTGCGCGGCGCGCGGACCGAGGTCACCAAGTGCGTCGGCTCCGACCTGAGCGTTCCGGCTTCCGCCGAGATCGTGCTCGAAGGGCATATCGCGCCCGACGAAACGGCCCTGGAGGGCCCGTTCGGAGATCACACCGGCTACTACAACGAGCGCGAGCGCTTTCCCGTCTTCACGATCGACCGCATCACCATGCGACGCGATCCGATCTACCATTCCACGTACACCGGCAAGCCACCCGACGAGCCGGCTGTCATCGGCCTGGCGCTGAACGAGGTGTTCGTGCCGCTCCTGCAGAAGCAGTTCCCGGAGATCGCCGACTTCTATCTGCCTCCGGAAGGGTGCTCGTATCGGCTCGCGTGCGTGAGCCTCCGCAAAGCCTACCCGGGCCACGCCAAGCGCGTGATGTTCGGGATCTGGAGCGTCCTGCGCCAGTTCATGTATACCAAGCTCATCATCGTCACCGACGACGACGTGAACATCCGCGACTGGAAGGAAGTGATCTGGGCGCTCACCACGCGCGTCGACGCGGCGCGTGACACGACGATCGTCGCGAACACGCCGATCGACTATCTCGATTTCGCGAGCCCGGTAGCCGGGCTGGGTTCGAAGATGGGGATCGACGCCACCAACAAGTGGCCGGGCGAGACGGCGCGCGCCTGGGGCACGCCGATCGCGATGGATGCGGCAGTGCGGCAGCGCGTCGACGAGCTTTGGGGCAAACTCGGCCTGTGAAAGGAGCGCCGATGACTGCCCAAGCCGAACAAGTCCAGAGCACCTCGCAACCGCCCGAATCGCTGGTGAATGTCGCGCACCTCGTCTATGCGCTGCACGCGTGGAGCGTGATCGCCGGGATCGTGGGCGCGGCAACGATCGTTGGCATGTTCCTCACCGGCTGGCCCTCGATCATCGCGGTGATCATCAACTACGTGAAGCGGCCCGATGCGCGCGGCACCTGGCTCGATACGCACTTCAGCTGGCAGATCCGCACGTTCTGGTACACGCTGCTGTGGGTCGTGATCGCGATCATCGCGGCGTTCACGGTGATCGGGCTGCCGTTCGCGATCGGGATCGCGATCGTGATCACGCTCTGGGTCATCTACCGGATCGTGCGCGGCTGGATCTCGCTCGCCTCTGCGCGGCCCATGCCCATGTGACACAGGCGCCGCCTGCCCTGAAACGCAAAAGCCCGGCGCGCGCCGGGCTTTTGTCGTGAGAAGCTGCCTCGCGCTCAGAACTTGATGATCGCACTCGCGGACCACATCTCGGAGTCCATCCGGCCGGTGCTCGAGTCGCCGAAGCGGCCGAAGTTCTCGTATTCGGCGCGCAGCGCCCAGCGGTTGTTGATGTCGAGCTGCGCGCCTAGACCCCAGGTGAAGTTCGTGCTGCGCTTCGAAACCGGCAGCAGGTTGGCAGGGGTTGTGCCGACGATCTGGGTGTCGATCTGGCCGTTGACCGCACCCAGTCGCCCGATCGCGCTCAGGTGCGGCGTGATCGGCAGGAACCCGACCGCGTCCAACACCCAGGCGTCGAGCGAGCTCGTCGCCGTGCCGAGGCCACCGGCGCCGGCGTACTGGTTCGTGTACTTGCCCAGGTAGTAATAGCCGCCCTCGACCCCGATGTATTTGTTGAAGCGAAAGCCGGCGAAACCCTTGCCGCCCAGGTCGTTTCGCTCGGAATCCCAGGCAGTCCCGGCGGGCGGCCCGAAGGTCGAGGTGTCGAAGTCGGCTCGCGCCAGCCCGGCGCCGGCGCCGATATAGAAGCCGGTCTGGGCCGACGGCGCGACGTTGGTCGCCTGCGCGGCCGCGACCGCCGGGAGGGCCGCGAGAGCGGCGGTCGCCGCTGCGATCTGAAAGTGTCTGTATTTCATCTTTGTTCTCTCCAGCTCGATGGATTAATCGCCGTGGCGGTCATCGCTTCGGCTACCAAATCATAGCGTTAACCGGAAACTTTTCAACAGGATTCTCGAAGAGTGGCACTAAGTGTATGTTTTATACAACATTTGAGCCCGAAAATCCGCCCGAAAGCTCATGGTCCGGATCCTGCTTTCACCCTTCGGGTCGCCGACCGAGGGGGTTCCGGCGTCCGCCTGGGCGCCCGGAGACCCCGACCCCCGGCGCGCAAGAACAGGGCGGATTCGACGCATGGACACAGGGACGGAGCCAGGAGTCGGCAGCAGGGCTTGGCGCGCGACGCGCTGGGCCATGGCAGCCGTTGCGCTCGCC
>JBFJOO010000062.1:0-26991 GCA_041617635.1 Burkholderiales bacterium
CGAATTGACCGACACGGTCGCGGTGTCGCTGCTGCAGCTCCCGCCGTCCGGGCAGATCGTGATGAACCCGACGCGGAAATTGTCGTTCAGGCCGGCGAATGCGAGGCCCGCGCCCGACTTCATCAGCATCATCCGCGTGCGGTAGTAGCTGTACCAGTTGGCGAAGTTCTGCTGCTCGGCCACGCCGATGCGCACCTTCTCCCAGTTGCCGTTGGTGTGCGGGAAGTTCGAGCTGTCGCTGTCGTCGCAGTCGGTGCTGGCGGGCGGGGCAGCGCCGTTCCACTTGTAGTAGAACGCGGGCTCCTTGCTGGTGCTGCTGTTCGCCTCGAAGTCCTTGGAGAGGTCTACCGAGCCCGACGGATCGTTCGACGGGAAGCCGTCATGTTTGGCGCTCGTGAAGTTCGCGTTCGGGAAGTCCGTCCCGTCCGAGTTCTTCGGCACCACGTAGGTGACGTTGGGGTTGTAGTAAATCGTATTGCAGAGATGGCTCTTGCCGCCGGTGTCGCCGTTCCAGCCGCTCGCGGAATCCGGCATGTAGCTGCTGTCCATACTGCCCGATCCGTCGAGGATGAACAGGATGTTCGGCGGGATCGTCGTCGTCGCGGCGCTCGAGATCGGCGCGTTGGCGACGTCGGTGAGTGCGGCCAGCGCCGAGGACGGCGTCGCAACGAATGTCGCGAGCGTCGCGGCGGCGACGAGCCGCCGGGCGAGACTGCCGCGCGCGGCCTGATTACGAGGCGTTGAATTCATGAGAGATCTCCTGGACACTGGATGGACTCCAACCTTTGTTCGGTATCAGTAAACCATCGACTGCACGTAGCTGACGGTGTTCTTCGGCCCCACAATCCGGGCGGTGATGCGATACCAAGGCTTCGACTGGCCCTTGATCGCCTTCTCGCCGTAGGCCACGCCGCTTTTGGGCCCCCCCTTCAGGTCGCCGGAGAGGACGACGCAATTGTCCTGGTCGACCGGACCCGTGTTCATGCACATGCGGTGGATCACGTAGGTCACGGTGTTGCCCGCGACATCGACGCCGGCGGCGGCCCGTTTCGAGGGATCGCTCCAGCCGGTCCACGTGATCGGGTCGAACTCCTTGGGCGGCGAGCCGGCGAGCACCCAGGTTGCGTAGTAGCCCTTGGCCGGGTCGTCGGTCTCGAGGGTGACCGGCCCGGCCGTGGCGAGAAAGCCGCTGATCGCCGTTTCGATGCCGGCATCGCCCGAGACGACGGTGCTCTGCTTGAACGCGAGGTTGCCCGCGGTCAGGATCGCGGTGCCCGAGGAGCGCATCACGGCCAGGCCGGCGAGCGTCATCGCGACGAGCACGATGAGCGCGATGAACACCACCACGCCGCGCTGCTGTGCGCCGGTGGGCACGACAGGGTGTCGCATGCGATCCGCGACGGGCGTTGGGCGAGATTCCATTGCGGCAGGCTCCCGTGTCAGCTTGCGATTCGAGTTCGTCATGTCAGCCTCCCGCAAATTCCACGCCCGGCGCCGTGCCCCAGATCATGTTGCGCAGGGGGACCGCCGTCTCGTACACGCGGTAGCGATACCGCCGCCAGTTGTTGGGGCTCGCCGGGTTCTCGGCGCAGCCGCCGAAGGTGTCGGCGCTGCCGTCCACGTTGGTCATGGCGAAGTCGGTCAGCGTGAGCACGCCGGATGCCCCGCTCGACCACTGCGGATTCGGGCTGCAGGCGGTCTTGTCGAAGAAGGCGCTGCGGGCGAGCAGGGCGACGCGGACCGCCCGGACGCAGCGCCAGCTCGGCTTGGTCGCGTCGCAAGGCGCGGTGGCGCTGGCGATGGGCTTCGTGCTGTCCGGGCCGACCGGGGTCCACTCCGTGGCGCCGATCATGTTGTCGTTGTTCTGGTCGATGCCGTACTCGGCCTGCATGTTGATGATCCCGTCGGCCGCCTCCTCGGGCGGGAAGCTGAACAGGCCCTCGGTCCTGATGAGCTTGTTGTTCTGGATCGACCAGACGGTGCGCCGCGGCTGCGGGCCGAGGTCGAACACGTAACCTTTGTCCCTGGGGAACTCGGTGGCCGTCGGCCAGCTTGCCTGGTTGAAGCGCACCGTGGACGTCGCGCCGCCCGGAAGCTGCTGATAGGGCAGCATCTCCGATGACGGCTGGTAGCCGGTCTGATGCTCGAACGTGTCGAGGTCGGTGGTCGGACGGTGCGTGATCTGCGCGAGCACGCAGCTGGTGACGAGCTTGCCGTCCGGTTGGCCGGAGATCGCCGGCTCCTCGTCGGGCCGGGTGGACATGATGACGACGTTGCCCCACTCGAGGCCGATCCGTCCGTTTTTCACCTGGAGCGGGCTCGACTTGTCGGAGGCGGTCTTCAGGTCGAATTCGCGGTGCTGCACCGAGTATTTCGGGTTGCCGCGCAGGAATGCGATCGTGTCCGGCGCGCCTGCGGCGCCCTGGGTGATCTCCACAGGGTAGAGACGGAAGGAGAAGTCGCGCACCGGCACGGGCGGAGTGGCCGCGGCGTCGCCGTTGTCGTGCACCTTCACCTCGCAGCCGAGCTGCTTGGTGTGCGCGGTGCCGAACCCGTAGCCGGCGAGCTGCGCGTCGCGCTGCAGGAGGTAGAGGCCGATCGCGCCCGCGCTCTGCGCGTCGCTGCCGGTGGACGTGTTGCGCTTGCGCTCCTCGGCGACCGCCAGCACCTGGAAGATCACGACGATCCCGATCATGCCGATCAGGACGCCCACCAGGACTTCGACCAGGCTGAAGCCGCGCTGGCGCCGTGACGCCGCTTGCCGCTTGGTTTCGTGTGTGCTCATCGCTCGTCCCCGGGCTCAGTTGATGTAGGCGACCGTGGTGTGGCGGTTCGGCGCCGAACCGGGCGGCGCGTTCGGCGGCAGCCAGCAGATGGTGACCGTGATGCGATTGTTCGAGCCGGTGTCGACCTGGATCTGCTGATAGTTCGGGTTGGCGCCGCCGGGCAGCAGCGGCTTCGTGCCGCTGCCGTCGCCCTTGCCGGTCTGGATCATGTTGTACCAGGAGATGACGCCGGCGGCGGTCGAGTCGGCGCCCTGGAAATCGCACGTGTCCGGGCTGCCGGCCGAGCGGTGATCGAACGTGAGCAGCGAGGCGTTGAAAGCGGCACTCGAGCTTCGGTCGACCGTGGTCCAGATCTGCGAGAGCACCTGGTTGGATAGGTTCACCGCCTCGACGCGGTACTGGGCGTCGGCGACGGAGCTGACCGCGGCCGCCTGCATCGCGACGAGCGCCAGGATGCCGATCGAGAAGATGAGGATCCCGATCAGGGCCTCGAGCAGCATCACGCCGGACTGGTAGGTTCGCTTGATCATCGCGCGGGCTCCTTACGGCGTGCAGTAGCGGGTGTCGGTCGCGTCGGTCACGGCCGGGTCGCACATGCGCACGCGGCCGCCGGGCGACACCTCGACGCGCAGGCAGCGCATCTCGCCGGTGGGCTGACACTTGAACCGGTCCTCGCTGGCCGCGAGGGGGTGCGAGACGTTGAAGCGCGCGACCAGCCCGGCCGCGATATCCGTCTGCCCCACGGCGCTGAAGGTGATCAGGTTTCCGCCCGGCAGGTTCGTCGCCGCCATCGCGACCATCGGCGTGGCGCCGGTCCCCTGATTGCTGCCCTCCAGCGCTTCGCGCCCCTCGACGAACTGGTAGGAGTTGTCGGGGTTGCGAACGCGCACCGCCCACGCCGGACCGGTCGTGTTCGCGGCGAAGCTCGCGACGTTGGCCGGGTCCACGGCTTCGTTCATCAGCAGGAACTCGACCCGCGTGTTGCGCTGCAGCGCCTGGACGCGCGCGGCCTGCAAGCCGGCGAGGATCGACTCCGCGGAGTTGCGGATCCGCATGTTGTGCATCATCGACACAAACGAGGGCATCGCCAGCATCAGGATGATGCCGAGCAGCGCGAGCCCCACCATCAGCTCGATGAGCGAGAAGCCCCGCTTGCGCCGGATCAGCATACGCCGCCCTTCTTGGTGACCCAGCACGTGGTGCTGCCGGTCCAGCCCTGCGGGTCGCTGGTGATGACCGTGGCGCGCACGTTCTGGTGGGTGATCGTGTACACGAACGGCGCCATGCCCTGCGCGGCAACGCCCGTCGCCGTCAGCGTGAAGTCCTGGCCGCCGGTCGCGCAGGTGTAGGTGAAGTACTTGGCGGTCGGGCTGGGGACACCGCAGACGCCGACGCCGTAGTTGCGGTTGTCGAGATAGTAGGTTTCCATCTTCGTGCGCCAATCGGAAAGCGTGGACGCCGCTTCGGCGATCTTGCCGCGGCGAACGTAGTCCTGATAGCTCGGGTACCCGATGGCGGCCAGGATCCCGATGACCACGACGACGATCATCACTTCGATCAGCGTGAATCCGCGTTGCGTTCCGTGCTGCTTACCCATGGTGCGCTCCCTCATGGCGGTGCTTCCTTTAAAGGACGCTCGAATCATAGGATTGGCGGCGGCAAGGTCCAAACGGGACCGATGGCCGGCCGCTCTGCCGGAACGAGCGGTGCGGCGGCCCGCGGAAAGCGGAAAAATGTCACGTAGGAGCAGGCGCGGGCGCTTGCGATAACGCTCATCAATCGGGTGCGTCGGGCCGCTCCGTGCAGCGGCGATCCGCGCAGCGCGACACGAAACCGCCCGGAGAACCGTCATTAGACAAAGTCCAGGCCCTCCTATATGATTGAACGCATGGAGATTCAGCCGATCACGCGGGAGGTAGTCGCCGAGCGGTTGCGCGCCCACGGCATTGCCCCGACGCACCAGCGCATCGAGGTCGCCTACGTGCTGCTGGAGCGCTGTGAGCATCTCTCGGCGGACCGGATACTCGCGCTGGTGAACGCCCGTCACGCCGAGGTCTCGAAGGCCACCGTCTACAACGCGCTCCGGCTGTTCCGCGAGAAGGGCCTGATCCGCGAGCTCATCGTGGATCCGGCCAAGGTGTTCTACGATCCCAACACCGAGCCGCACCATCACTTCTACGATGTGGTCACGGGTGAGCTGACCGACATTTCTGGTGACTCCGTGCGCGTCGAGGGGCTCCCGCCGCTGCCGCCCGGCACGGTCGCCGAGGGCATCGACGTCATCGTGCGCACCCGTCCGCGAAGCTGAGCGGGAACGGGCTATACTCGCGACCACCGCGTTCGCTTCCCGGCGGCGCAGCTGGCGTAGCTCAGCTGGTAGAGCAACTGATTCGTAATCAGTAGGTCCGCGGTTCGAGTCCGCGCGCCAGCACCAAAAAAACAAAGACTTACTGCTAGTCAATCAAGCTAGCGAAATAAAAGTAGGCACCAAGTAGGCAGCGCGTAGAGCGCTTACACATGTGAGCGCGGAGTTGTGACGGCGCGGCTCGCACAGCATTCCCACTCCGTCGTTGCCAAGGCGTTCTCGCTCTTCCACGCCTGTTTGGATAGCCTCGCGTAGGGGCCGCAGATCCCGTGCAGCCTCGGCGTCCGGCCGCCAATCCAACGCACACAACTTCCGGCGCGCTCGAGAAGGGGGGCCGTGAGCTTTCAAGACCTGAAGCGCTTCCTGTCCGATGAGATGCGGATGTCGCACATCTATCAACCGGTAATGATCGCGGCCCTGATCAGGCATGGCGGACGAATGTCTACCTCCGCGATCGCAAAGGAGCTCTTGAGTCACGACGAGAGTCAGCTCGAGTACTACCAGCGAGTCATTCGAGGGATGGTGGGCCAGGTTCTTCAGCGCCGCGGTGTGGTCAAGCGCGAAGGTGCGGTCTACCAGTTCCTGGGGTATGACACCCTCGATGATTCCCAGGCCAAAGAGCTACTCAGCGTCTGTCGAGACACGCTCTTGCGAATGTCACGTTCGATAGTTCCTTCCGGCAACGTTCAGGCGCTGCCACGCGCCCTTGCAGTTGCTGCCGAGTCGATCTCCAGTGCGTCGGTCAGCACGACGCCGTAGTCGCGCTCGGCGGCTGCGCGGCTGACATACCCGTCGATGACGTCCATGCGCACGCGCTCCGGTGCGCGCGTCAGGGGGTCGCCATGGCCGCCACCGCCGTCCGCGAGATAGGAAATGACGTCGCCGGCACCGAACTCGCCGCGGAACATGCCGCAATAGACGTGGTCGGCCGGCTTGTCGGGATACTGATGGCCATTGTCGGCGTACACGATGATGTCGCGCTGCCAATGCTCGCGCCAGTCGGGGTGGCTCTTGTCCGGAATCAGGATCGAGACGTTCTTCGGACCCGGCTTGCCGCCGTCGAGGCCCCAGCCGGGCGTGCGCGATTTCTTGACGATGGTGAGCGCGCCGAAAGGCGCGAGGAAGCGATAGTCCCGCACCGAGCCGAGACCGCCGCGAAAGCGGCCCGGCCCACCTGAGTCCTGCCGGAAGCCGGCGCGGTCGACCATCACCGGCAGCCGCGATTCGACCACCTCCACCGGGATGTTCTTCACCGTGCACATCGAGATGTGCTGGATGGTGTTGATGCCGTCCTGGTTATGGCGCGCGCCCCAGCCGACGCCGGCGTTGGTCTGGTGCCAGACCTGGCGACCTGTGTACGGCTCCTTGCCGTAGAAGCCCGGGTCGCCGAGATCGCCGCCGGAGCAGGCCGGCACGCGATCGGGAAACGCCTTGGCGAAGGCCTGGAAGATCGTCTCGGTGGCGGTCACGCCGGCCCAGATGGTGAACATCGGCGCCGGATAGCTGGCGTTGAAAAGACTGCCCTCGCGGGCCGTCACCGACAGTGGCAGGAAGTGGCCGCCGTTCGACGCTTCGTGCGGCGTCGTCACCGTCTTGAAGCAGATGCGCGCGGCCGACTGCGCCATGCCGTAGGACAGGTTGATCGGCCCCGCGACCTGGTCGCTCGATCCCGAATAGTCGATGTTCATGCGGTCGCCGTCGATGGTGACCTTGACATGGACGCGCACGAGATCATCGCTGACCCCGTCGTTGTCCATCCAGTCCTCGGCCTCCCATTCCCCGTCGGGCAGCGCGCGCACCGCGGCGCGCGCCTGCTCCTCGCCGACCGCGAGGATGCGCTCGATGCAGGCGTCGACGGTATCGGCGCCGTACTTGCCGTAGAGCTCGCCGACGCGGGTGACGCCGGCGCGCAGCGCCGCGATCTCGGCGTTGAAGTCGCCCATGATCGTCGCCGGCGCGCGTGAATTGGTGCGCAAGATGCGCAGCAGCTCCTCGTTCGGCTCGCCGCGGCGCATGATCTTCTCGCCGGGGATCATAATCCCTTCCTGGTGGATCGTGGTCGAATCGAGGATGTAGCCGGGGTCCTTGCCGCCCATGTCGGTCCAGTGGGCGCGCACCACCGTGTAGGCAGCGACCGCGCCGTCGACAAAGACCGGGGCGATCAGCACGCCGTCGTTGGTGTGCGCGCCGCTCCAGTAGGGCACGTTCATGAAGACGACGTCGCCGGGCTCCACCGGATCGAAATCGCCTTTTTCGAAGGTCTGGCGCACGGCGTACTCGTTGGCGCCGAGAAAGAGCGGCAGCCCGGTCGAGTCGGCCAGCAGGCGGAAATTGCGGTCGAAGATCGACAGGCCGAAATCGTTGATCTCGTAGATGATCGTCGAGTAGGCGGTGCGCACCAGCGTGCGCTCCATCTCGGTGGCCGCGGACACCAAGTAGTGCCGAACCACCTCCGCCGTTGCGGGATCGGTGCTGGTTGCTTTGCGATCCATCATGACTCCCCACTCCGCACGATGAACAGATGACCGTAGCCGTCGACCCGCGCTTCCTGGTCGGAAAAGTAGACGAGCGTCGTCGTCGCCTCCTCGACGATCGCCGGGCCGGCCACGACATCGCCGGCGCGCAGGGTCCCGCGCGTGTAGACGGCGAATTCGACGATCTTGCGCCGTGCGAAGCAGTAGGCCGGCCGCGTCGCCCGTGGCGCCGGAACGCCGTCCTGACGCTTTGGCACGGTCTGCAGCTCCGGCCTCCGGTTGCGGCCGATGCCGCGGACCCGCAGATGGACGAGCTGCACCGGGTCTTTCATGGCGTGGCCGTAGCGCTGGCGGTGCAGGCTGTCGAAGCGTTCGCGCAGGTCGGCGAACGTGTCGCCGGCCAGGACCGGTACCTCGAGTGCGTGCTCCTGGCCGAAATAGCGCAGGGCGGTTTCGGTCTCGATACCCCGGTCCGCCTCGGCGAAACCGCCGCGGCCGAGATCGGCGCGCGCCGCGTCCGCCAGTCGCGCCGCTTCGGCGTGGATGCTGGCCATGCCGATGTCCTCGAGCAGCCCGACGAAGGTCTGGGCGTATTCCTGCACCAGGTCGGTCATCAGCATGCCCCACGCGGAGAACACCGACGGCGCCTGCGGGACGATGACCTCCCGCACGCCGAGCTCGCGACCGACCAGCGGCACGAACATCGGCCCGGCGCCGCCGAAGGCGAGCATCGAGAATTCGCGCGGGTCGAGGCCTTGCTCGACGGTGATTTCACGAATGGCGCTGACGGTGCGCGCGAGTAGCACGTCGAACACGCCGCGCGCCGCTTCGGTGGCGGTCAGGCCGAGCGGCCGGCCCACCTGCGCCTCGAGACCCGCGCGCGCGCCGGCATCGTCGAGCCGCACCTCGCCACCGAGGAACTGGTCGGGGTCGATGTAGCCGAGTACGATGGCCGCGTCGGTGAAGGTCGGCGCGGTACCGCCGCGACCGTAGCAGATCGGTCCCGGCTCCGCGCCGGCCGACTGCGGGCCGACCTTGAGCAGGCCGGACTCGACGCGGGCGATGCTCCCGCCGCCCGCGCCGATGGTCGAGATATCGTAGGTCGGGATCATCAGCGGCAGCTTTTCAAGTGCCGCTTCGTATTTCAGCGTCGGCGCGCCACCGCGGATGACGCAGGCGTCGGTCGAGGTGCCGCCGATGTCGACCGTGATCAGGTTCGGCCGGTCGATGATCTCGCTCAGCCGCGCCGCGCCGATCAGGCCGCCGGCCGGGCCGGAGAAGATGGTGTGGATCGGCACCTCGGCCGAATCGCGCGCCAGCAGAGCGCCGCCGCCCGACCGCGTGATGTAGAACGAGCCGTCGAAGCCCTGCTCGGTGAGCGTACCTTCGAGCGCGCGGATGTAGCGGCGGAAGATCGGCTGGATGTACGCGTTCACCACCGTCGTACTGGTGCGCTCGTACTCGCGGTACTCGCGCACGATGTCGGACGAGATCGAAACGGCGAGATCTGGCCATTCGGCGCGAATGATTTCGGCCGTGCGCTGCTCGTGCGCGGGGTTCTTGTACGCGTGCAGGTAGCAGACGGCGATGGCAGTGATGTGCCAGTCATCGATCAGCCGGCGCACGGCGGCGCGGACGGCGTCCTCATCGAGCGGCTGCAGTTCCTCGCCCGCGGCGTTCATGCGGCCGGGGATGCCGCGTCGCATGCGCTTGGGGACCAGCGGCGGCGCACTGTCGTAGTCGAGCGAATACATCTGCGCGCGGTCGCGGCTGTAGCGGCCCATCTCGAAGATGTCCTCGAAGCCGGCGTTGGTCAGGATGCCGGTGACCGCGCCCTTGCGCTCGAGCACGGTGTTGAGGCCGAGCGTCGTCCCGTGGATGAACGAGTCGATGTCTGCGCCATCGAGCCCGAGCCGGCGGATCGCGTCGTTGACGCCGGCTGCGGCGTTGCCCGGCGTGGTGAAGCTCTTCTCCAGCCGCCACGCGCCGGTGGCGACGTCGAAGAACACGGCGTCGACGAAAGTGCCGCCGATATCGACAGCGAGCCGGTGCTGTGGGCCGGCGCCTGGCATGTCAGCCATAGAGGAGCCAGTCCCGCAACAGGGCCGTGGCCGCCTGCGGCCGTTCCAGTGGTGGCATGTGGCCGCAATCCTCGACGATCGACAGCCGTCCGCGCGACCACTCGGCGAGCTCCTGATGCTCTTCCAGTGGCGTCAGGCGATCGCTCCGGCCGGTGATGACGCGTACGGGACCCGCGAAGGCTTCCAGCACGTCGCGCGGCGCCAATCGCGTCAGCATGGCGCGATGGCGCCGCGCGAAGAGCGCCGCACCGACCCGATGGCCCATCGCCCGTACCCGGGCGGCGAGCGGCTCGGTCATGCGGTCGGGATGGAGCAGCTGCGGCACGAATCCGTCAAGGACCTGATCGAAGCGGCCGTTCTCGCAGTCTGCGATGGTCTTGCGCCGCGCGGCCGCCTTCGCGTCTGTGTCGACGCGTGATGAGGTGTCGAGCAGTGCCAAGCGCGTGACCCGCTCGGGCGCCTGACGCAGCACCTCGGTTGCCACGTACCCGCCCATTGAGAAGCCCGCCATGGCAAAGCGGTCCGGGGCCGCCGCGAGCACGTCGCGCGCCATGCCTTGCATGGTATCGGCGCTGTCGGCGGGTACGACGATGCAATTTGCGATATCGGACAGGTGAGCGCGCGCGTGCGCCCACACCTCGTCGTCGCAGATGAGGCCGGGCACGAGAATCAGGTTCTGCTGCGTCATCGTCGGTCTTCCAGTCGCGTTCGCCGTGGATGAGGATAGGCGCTCCGGAGGTTTCGCAAAAATATATCTTGTTGATATGATCGATAGCGAATCGGCATATCTAAGCCATGAACTTGCGCACGCTTGACAACTTTCTGCGCGTCGCCGAGATCGGCAGCCTGAAGGGCGCGGCCGCGGCGCAGCACGTTGCCCAACCTGCGCTGACGCGCCAGATTGCCCTGCTGGAACAGGAGTTTGGCGCACGCCTGTTCGTCCGCCATCGACGCGGTGTCACGCTGACTGAGGCCGGCGAGCAACTGCGCCTGCATGCCGAGCGCATCCTCGGCGAGGTCGCGCACGCGCGTGACGCCGTCCTGGCGACGGCAAACGAGCCGACCGGCAGCGTCTCGCTCGGACTGCCGACCTCGATGCTCTACGTGCTTTCCAGCGCCGTTGTTTCGACCTACCTCCACCGGTGGCCCGCCGTGCGCATGCGCGTGTACGAGGCAATCGGCCATGTCGTCGAGGACTTGCTGCGTAACCGGCTGGTGGACGTTGCCATACTGATCGCCGTGGCGCGCAATCTCGAGAATGTCGAGCTCACGCCACTCGTGGTCGAGGATGTCTGCCTTGCCGGGCCGCCGGAGGCAGGGCTCGACCTGGCCGACCCGGTGCCGATCGACTTTCTCGCCGACGTGCCGATCATCCTGCTTTCACCGCAAAACCAGCTGCGCCTGCAGATCGAGCGCGAACTGGCGCGACACGATTTGCGCTTCCATTCCAGCCTCGAAGTCGAGGGGCAGCCGCTGGTGCTCGATCTCATCAAGCGCGGCGTCGGCTACACGGTGTTGCCCTATTGCGCGATTGAAGCGGAGATGGCGGCCGGGCGGATCTGCGCGGCGCCGATCCGTGGGCTGACGATGACCTGGACCTTGGGTGTTAACCGCATGCGCGCGCATGCACCGGCGGTCCGTGAACTGATCGCGCTGATCCGTCAGGCAATCGATACCCGTGTCGCCAGCGGCGAGTGGCGCGTCGCGAAACCCGACTAAGCGTGATTGGCCGCGCGGCGGTGCTTGCGTACGCGGTATACGCGCTTACAATCGGCGCTGCTGAAAAGAAGGGGTGGGGATGATCAATATCTTCGGTGGGGGGAAGTCCGACCATCCGATGGCGGACTTGAAGGACGCCCGGCGCCTGCTGGGCGAGCTGCCCGCCGCCGATGCGCCGCACGCCCTCGACGAGATCAACCACTGGTTCGAGTCCGTCCGCGCCGACCAGGAGATGCGCCCGGCGCATCGCGCCGCGCTGGCGCTGATGCTGGACGAGGCTGCGCAGACGCCGGTGCGCAAGCTCGGGCGCGAGTATCTCTTTACGCCGCGTCTTTCGAAACCGCAGGAAAGCCGGCTCTGGACCGCCATTCACGGGTTCTGGCGCAACGCGACGCTCGCGTTCGTGGGCGCCCTCGAAGCGTTCGTCACCGGTGCGAAAGGCGCCGACGATCTGAAGGGCGATTTGCCACTGCTCACCGTGCGGGGGCTGCGTGCGCTCGCCGCCCAGATGAAATGGCTGCACGTGCGTTACGCTCCGGTCGACCCGCAGCTCTGGCGCATGGCCTCGGGCAGCTATTCGCTCGCCGAGTCGCGCCGCTACGCGCGAACCGCGGTCACCGTGTATCCGGGGATCCCGGGCGAGTCGACGGCCGACCAGGAGTTCCTGCGGGTGCTGATGCTCTCGGCATCCTCGCCCGACAGCCTGCTGCCGGCAGAGGTCGAGCTCTGCGAGCGGCTGATCGGCCATTTCACGCCCCGCTTCGTGCTTTCCAGCGAGCCGCGCGGCGAGACGCCCTACTGGATCGATCTGGCCGCGACCAGTCCGCCGCTGCGCCACGCGCGGCCACCGCTCCAGCTCAAGTCCCTGCGCTATTTCGGCCCGGGCGACGCGAACGGCGAGATCGGCGCGATCGAGCGCGCGATCCGTTCCAGCGGCGAGGTGCCCTCGAGCCTGAACCTCGGCGGGTCGTATCCACCCGAGCTCGTCTTGCGGGTCCTGGAGCATGTTGCCGCGTATTGGGCACCGGCGCCGCTCGAGCGGAAGCATCCACGGCACCGGGTCAAGTCGCGGCTCACGGTGGCGTGGGGGTTCGACGGCATTCTCGACGCGCTATCGCCCGTCGCCTCCCTCTCCCACGATGGCGCGACCCTCGAGAGCTGGATCACCGAGAACGTCAGCGCCGGGGGAATGGCGGCGCACGTGCCCCAGGTGAAGGGCGACTGGCTCCGGGTCGGGGCGCTGGTCGCCCTGCAGCCCGAGGGCGGCTCGAACTGGCTGCTCGGGATCGTGCGGCGGATCTCGCGGGATCGAGTCGGCGAGGCGCAGGTCGGAATACAGACAGTCTCGCGCTCGCCGCAGTTCGTGGCGCTGCACGTCCAAGTGGGTGACTCGGTGTCGCTCGATACGGAGCTCGGCATCCTGCTGGGACCCGACATACCGGACGGCCCGGTCGAAGTGCTGCTGCGGCCTGGCGTGCATGTCGCGGACCAGAATCTCGTCTTCGAGCAGGAGGGCCGCAAAGTGGTCCTGATCACCGGCGCGGTCAATGAGCGCGGGGCCGACTACGAGCGGTTGAGTTGTCGTCAGCTCGTGCGCGAGCCGGGTTGAAAGTTGCTACGCAAGGTGGTTATTCCCGGAACCGGGGGGCGGCATTGTAAAGAATCGTCAAATCGGCCCGGCCCCGGGCACGGCGGCCGCGGCCAGGCGGTAGACTTGCCGCGTGCAGTCGATGGACCCCTGGCCGGCGCACCCTAACAAACGGTAGAGAGAAAATGCTCAAGGTCTTCGGCCGGGGCCGGTCGGCCCACCCACTGCTCGACGATAGAGAGCGCATCCGCGTGCTGCAGGATATTGCGGCACTCGAATCGCACCGGGCGCTCGGCGAGCTCGCGCGCTGGCTGCGGTCGGTCTCCGGCGACGAGGGGATGCGCGGGGAGAGCCGCGCCGAAATCGCGACAGCGTTGGACGCGGCCGGGCGCGCGCCGAGCCGAATGCTGGCGCGCGAGTACCTGGCGACCGCGCGGCTCACCAAGCAGCAGGAAGAGCATCTGTGGGGCGGTCTCCACGGTTTCTACGCGGCCAGCGCCGCCGCCTTGATGCGCTGCGCGCTCGACTTTGCGCCGGATGATGCCACCGCCGCCGCGCAAAAGGCCCGCGTGGTGCCGTTGGCCGTCAACGGCATGCGCGCCCGGGGCGCGCAACTCAAGTGGGAGCACATGCGCTACGGGCCGGTTGACCCGGCGATCTGGGCAAGCCTCGCCCGCCTCTATGGCCGCCTGGATGCGGCCGGTGTCGCCCGGACGGCAGTGCGCGAGTATGCCGGGTCGCCGACGCGGACCACGGCGGAGCAGGAATTCGTCCGCACCGCGATGCTCGCGGTTTGCGCGCTTGGCAGCCTGCTGCCCGCGCAGATCGAGATGGCCGACCGGATCGCGGCGCGCTTCGCGCGCGGGTTCCGCATCGCGCCGGAGCCCGAAAGCGCGACGCCCTATCAGATCGACGTCCAGCAAGGCACGCCGCCCGCGCGCCGCGTAGGCTCGGACGAGGCGGCGCCTGGCACGCGGTATTTCGGGGCGGATCGGGCCTACGAGCGCCTGCTCCGCCTGCGCGAGGAAGTCGTCGCGAACGGCGAGGCGCCCCAGGACCTCGCGCCGGGCGCGCCCGCGTCTGCGGAGACCGTCCTCGAGGTGATCGATCATCTCGCCCACTACTGGGCGCCACGTCTGGCGAGCCGGCAGCACCCGCGGCACGGCATCAAATCGCGCCTGACCGTCGCATGGGGATTCGATGGCGTCGTCGATGCGCTCGACCCGCAGTCCTCGCTGTCGTTCGAGAAGAATCCCATGGAGAGCTGGATCGTCGAGAACGCGAGTGCCGGTGGCGTCGGCGCGCTGGTGCCGTCGATTCCGGGCGAATGGCTGCGGGTGGGCTGCCTGGTCGCGATGCGGCCGGAGGGCGGTCGGCGGTGGTTGCTCGGCACCGTGAAGCGGCTCACGCGGATCGACGAGTCGCGCGCGCAGGTCGGCATCCAGACTCTCGCCCGGGCCCCGAGCGCGCTGGATTTTCGCGTGCAGGCCGGCAACACGACGCACCTGAGCACCGAGATCGGCATCCTGCTCGATCCCGGCTACACCGAGGCGGAAGTCCCGGTGATTTTGCGCACCGGAACCGGGGTGCCCGGCCGCAGCCTCGTGCTGGAGCGGGAGGGGCGGCGCACGCAGCTCCTGCCGATCGCCGTCAGCGCGCGCGGACCGGACTACGATATCGTTCGCTGCCGCCAGCTCGTCCGCTCGGAGTAGCGGACCTTGGTGTCCCGAATCAGAAATTCGTCGAATAAAAACCGCCCAGTTCGCCGCCAGGCGTCGTTCCGCTCCTTGCTAAGACGGCCAGTCTTGGCTGCGTCGCGCGCCTAGCCTGGCGACGAACCGAGCGGTTTTCGCCTGCCTTCGGGATATCCGTGAAGCAGGGATACGGAATTCCAACCAAATAGTTCTTCAACGAACCTCTGATTCGGGACACTAGCGCCCCCGCAGATCGGGCAGCAACTGCAGGCCGCGCTGCGCGGCGCTGCGGCCCATCGCCTTCGCCATGCGCGCGACCAGTGCCTGCAGGATGAGGTTCGTGAGCTCGGCCGGCGTCACGCCGCCCTGGCGCTTACCGATGTCGACGAGCTGGATGTCCGGCAGATCGAAAGAGATCGTGGCACCGCGCGTGGCGATCTCGGGTGCGTAGATCACCCTGGCGTCGCGAATCACCAGCTGATCGACGATGAGCCGGGTTTGCTTCCCGGACGCGGCCGAGCCTCCGGCGCGCCGCGCAACATTGCGCTGCATCACATCGAAGTTGCTGCCCCCGCGGCGCGATTCGTAGGTGATGACCGGAGCGATCACCGCTATCCGCCGGACGTGCACCACGTCCTTGGCGATGCTGGCCGGATCGATGGCCACGTCGATCGTTCCCACCGCGACCGATTGCGCGGAATGGAAGCCCGGCGGATTGCCGATGGCGAGGCCGCGAATGGCGCCCGCGCCGCTCGCGGGGGCGAGCTTCACGGACTCCACGGCGACCTTGGCGCCGACGATGTCCGGGCCATATGACTCGATCGCATGCTTCACGACGAAATCGAGCGACACGTAGAGCCAGATCGCGCCGCCCACCAGTGCCACGACCACGAGGGCGAGCAATCCGGCCAGGACTTGCTTCATCATTCTGTCAGGCGAGGATGCGCCGGAGCCAGGCGCCGAGGTGCGCGATCTCCTCGCCGCACACCGAATGCGGCATGCGGTATTCGTGCCATTCCACCGGGTAGCCGAGGCTTTCGAGCAGCGCGCGCGACTCGCGCGCCCGCGCGATGGGCACGATCGGATCGAGCTCACCGTGCGCCATGAAGATCGGGACGTCGCGGTTCGCGGCGTGCGCCTCGGCGGCAACCTTGCCCGCGATCGGCAAGTAGGTGGAAAGCGCCATGATCCCCGCGAGCCGGTCGGGATGCCGGAGGCCGGTCTGCAGCGCGATCGCGCCACCCTGCGAGAATCCCGCGAGCAGGATGCGGCGCGCGGGTATGCCGCGCTCGCGCTCGCGAGCCACCAGCCCTTCGAGCTCGGCTTGCGAAGCCCGCACGCCAGCTTCGTCCTCGTGCCGCCCCAGGTCGCCCGCCACGATGTCGTACCACGCACGCATGACCATCCCGTTGTTGATGGTGACGGGCATCATGGGAGCGTGCGGAAACACGAACCGGACCGCCGCGGGGGAAAGGTCGAGCTCGTGCACGATCGGCTCGAAGTCGTGGCCGTCCGCACCGAGCCCGTGCAGCCAGATCACACTTGAGCGGGGGTGCGGTGCGGTCTCGATCTCGAGGGATTCAAGCATTGCGGTGGGGAGTGAGGCGTGAGGCGTGTGAGGAGGAAGGAGCGTGCCACGCAGCTCACTTTGCGGGCTTCGGGCGCTGCGCGGATTTGGGACGAAAGGCTCTGACCACGTCCGCGTTGGTCTCGATATAGGGTCCGCCGATGAGGTCGATGCAATAGGGCACCGCGGCGAATATGCCCTCGACGGTGGCCTTGCCGTCGGCATCGCGCAGACCCTCCAGCGTCTCGCGGATCGATTTCGGCTGCCCCGGCAGATTGATGATCAGGCACTGCCGGCGAATGACGGCGACCTGCCGCGAGAGGATGGCGGTCGGCACGAATTTCAGGCTGATCTGGCGCATCTGCTCGCCGAAGCCGGGCATCGGCTTGTCGGCGACGGCGAGCGTCGCATCGGGCGTGACGTCGCGCTGCGCAGGCCCGGTGCCGCCGGTCGTGAGCACGAGATGGCAGCCGACCCGGTCGACGAGATCGACCAGCGTGCTCTCGATGATCGGGCGCTCGTCGGGGATCAGGCGGGTATCGATTCGCCACGGTGTCGCGAGCGCGCGTTTGAACCACTCCTCGAGCGCGGGAATCCCTTCGTCGCGGTATACGCCTTGCGAGGCGCGATCGCTGATCGAAACCAGGCCGATGAGGAGCTCGTCGTTCATGACTCGATGGGACCTGCGCCGGGAAAAGTGCGCGTGATTCTACTCCCCATCCACCGCGTGCGGCGCAGCGAGGCGGCGGCGAATCTCGCGAAAGAGCTCGCGATAGGCGCGCGGCGGCTTGCTCGCTGTGAGCTCGACGCGGGCGTTGCGGATCAGCGATCGCATCCGCGGCAGATCGCTTCCGGGGTGCTCGTCGACGAACGCCGTCAGCGCGTTCTCGTCGGCAAGCAACCGGTCGCGCCAGCGCTCGACCGCATGCAGCGTCGCGGCGGCGGTGCGCGATTGGCCGCGCCATTCGTCCACCTTGGCGCGGATCGGCTCGGGATCGACATCGCGCATGAGGCGCCCGATGTACTGCATCTGGCGGCGGCGACCCTCGTGGCTCTTGATGCGCTTGGCTTCGAGCACGGCCGCGCGCAACGGCTCGGGCAGGTCGATCTGCGCGATCTGGGCGGGAGCGAGCTCGACGAGCGTCGCGCCGAGCGCCTGCAGCGCGAGCATGTCTTTCTTGCGGCGCGTCTTGCTCGGCTTGTCTGCTTGTTCCATGAGGGGCATCGACGCGCCCGTATAATAGCGGCTTTCGCCTTCCGCACCGACCCACCGCACGGATTCCACAGATGCCCGACGCGCGATTCTCGCTGGACGACGCCACGCTGCGCGCGATCGTTGCCGATGCGCTCGCCCGCGCGCGCGAGAAGGGCGCCACCGAGAGCGACGCGGAAGTCTCGGAGGGCTACGGGCAGACCGTCACGGTGCGCAAAGGCGCCGTCGAGACGATCGAGCACAATCGCGACAAGGGACTCGGCGTCTCGGTGCTGATCGGCAAGCAGAAGGGGTACGCAAGCACCTCGGATCTGACCCGCAAGGCCATCACGGACACCGTGGACGCCGCGCTCTCGATCGCGCGCTTCACCGCCAGCGACGACGCGAACGGTCTCGCCGATCAGGACCTGCTCGCGCGCGCCGAGGACATTCGCGATCTCGACCTGTTTCACCCCTGGGACGTATCGGTCGAGCAGGCCATCCAGATCGCGCGGCGCTGCGAGGCGGCGGCCTTTCGGCTCGATCCGCGCATCACCAATTCAGAGGGCGCCACGGTATCGACCCAGCAGTCGCAGTTCATGTTCGGGACGAGCGCCGGGTTTCTGGGCGGCTACCGCAGCACGCGTCACTTCGTATCCTGCAGCGTGATCGCCCAGGAGGGCGACGCGATGCAGCGCGACGATTGGTACTCCACGGCCCGCTCGCCCGCCGATCTGGCGAAGGCCGCGGCGATCGGCGACTATGCGGGCCGCCGGGCGCTCGCACGATTGCGCAGCCGGAAGATCGCGACGCGCGAGGCGCGAGTGCTGCTGGAGGCGCCGCTCGCGAGCGGTCTGCTCGGGCACTTCGTGGGCGCCGTGAGCGGCGGCAGCCTGTACCGCAAGGCGTCGTTCCTGCTCGACAGCCTAGGCACCCAGGTGTTCTCCCCGATCGTCAATATCCGCGAGGAGCCGCACCGGCCACGCGGACAGGCGAGCACATGCTTCGACGACGACGGCGTCCTGACGCGACCGCGCGACGTCGTCCGGGACGGTGTTCTGCAGGGCTATTTTCTCAGCACCTACTCCGCCCGCAAGCTCGCCATGCGCAGCACCGGGAGCGCCGGCGGGAACCACAACCTGATGCTCGCGCCGGGCGACCAGGACTTCGTCGGAATGCTGCGCGAGATGGGCACGGGACTGCTGGTCACCGAGTTGATGGGGCAGGGGATCAACCTGGTGACCGGCGACTACTCCCGCGGCGCGGCCGGATACTGGGTCGAGAACGGCGCGATCCAGTATCCCGTCGAGGAGGTCACCATCGCGGGAAACCTGCGCGGGATGTTCCGCAACATCGTCGCGATCGGCAACGACGTCCTCGCGCGCGGCTCGCGCGAATGCGGGTCGGTGCTGATCGAGGGCATGACCGTCGCCGGGAATTGACCGGTCTTGCCGGGACGCATTTACTGGAACTTCTGGCGATGGCCCACGACACGGTTTCCTTCCCCGGTCGGGTCCTGTTCCTCGCGACCGACGCCGACATCGTTGCACGGCAGCTCGCGGGCGAGGACCTCACGCTGGCGGCAGCGGGCGCGCTGCGCGACGGCATCTCGACCGACGAGATCACGCCGTCCCGGATCTGCATGCACGCCGACGCGCACATCGCCCATTACGTCTATCTGGGCCTGAAGTGCGGCGACGCGTTTCCCTGCGTCGCGGGCAGCGTGAAGCGCGCTGGAATCACGGTGAGCGTGGCCGGCAAGCGTTATGGCAAAGGCTCGTCGCGCGAGCAGAGCCCCTTTGCGGAGCGCTCGGCCGGCATACGGCTGGTGATCGCGGAGAGCTTCGAGCGCATCTACCGTCGCAACTGCATCAATCTCGGCATCCACACGTCGACCGACTTCGGGCTCATCGAGCGAATCCGCGCGGGTGAGGCCATTCCGCTCGAGGAGTTCACGCGCGGGCACGATCCGATCACCGCCGCGATCATCCGCGCGGGGGGATTGGCGCACCTCACGCGCGAGCGCCGACGGCGCGGCGCGCACTTTCCCCCACCCGATCACGGACCGCGCCCCATGACGCTGGCCGAGAAGCTCATCGCGCGATCGGTCGTCGTCGATCCGGCCGGCGAGCGGATCGGCGTCGCGAGCGTGCAACCCGGCGACGGCGTCTTCGTTCGCGCCCACTGGCGTTATTCGCATGAGTACCTGACGCCCATGGCCGCGACGATCTTCGAGGACTCCTTCGGCACGGACGCGCGCGTGCGCGATCCCGGCTCGGTGCTGGCCTTTCAGGAGCACCTGGCCTTTCCGCAGTGGAGTGCGGCGCAGCCGGACCGCAGCGGACCGCTGCTCGATGCCGCGCAAGCCCTGGGCACGCGCCAGGCCGAGTTCTGCGCCCGGCACGGCATCCACCTGCATGGATTGCTCGCCGACCGGGACGGGTCGGAGGGCATCTGCCATTCGATTGTCATCGAGCGCTACGCGCTGCCCGGCAACGTCGTCGCGGGCACCGATTCGCACACGACCCACGTCGGTGCGCTCGGCAGCCTCGCATTCGGGGTCGGCGCATCGGACATGGCGAGCGCGTGGCTAACGGGCGACGTGCGGGTCACCGTTCCACCGACCTGCCGCGTGGTGCTGCATGGGCGCCTTGGCGCGGACGTGGCGGCGAAAGACCTGGTCCTCCATCTCCTGCGGCTTCCGTATGTCCGCGAGGGCCGCGCGGTCGGCATGGTGATCGAGTATTGCGGTGCTGCCCTTGCGGCCATGAACACCGACGAGCGTGCGACGCTCACCAACATGGCGGCCGAGATCGGCGGCTTCACGGGCATCGTGGCGCCCGATGCCGAGACGGTGCGCTTCCTGATGGAACGACGCGGAATCGAGGCGCCTCTCGCGCCCTGGCTCGCGAGCGATCCGGATGCGACGTTCGCGCACACGATCGAGATCGATTGCGCCACGGTGCGGCCCATGGCCGCACACCCGGGCGACCCCGGACATGGCGTGGAGATCGACACGCTTACCGAGGCGGTCCCCATCCACGTCGCGTACTGCGGCTCCTGCACCGGCGCCAAGCGCGAGGACCTCGAGCGGGTGCACGAAGTGCTGGAATGGGGCGTCGCGCGCGGACTGCGCGTGATGGACGGCGTCCGGTTTTACGCGCAATTCGGCAGCCTGGACGTGCGCGACCATTGCGCTGCCCGCGGCATGCTCGAGACATTCCGCAAGGCGGGTGTCGAGCTGGTCGAGCCGGGCTGTGGCGCCTGCGTGAATGCGGGCCCGGGCGCCTCCACGTCCCCGGACGAGGTGACGGTAAGCGCCCAGAATCGCAATTTTCCGGGACGATCCGGTCCCGGCCGGGTCTGGCTCGCCAGCCCGGCGACGGTCGCAGCGAGCGCGCTTGCCGGGCGGCTCACGAGCTTCGCGGCACTGGCACGCGAGCGCTCATGACCACGTTGGCAGCGTGGAACTCGTCGCCGGCGCTTGCGAGAGGTATCATGCGGCCGCGAGAATTCTGATCCGTCCCCCCAAAGGAGTCTGTTATGAAGTCATCGAGCGCGGCCCGCGCTTTCGCCTCGCGCACGTTTGCGGGTCTCATCGTGTCCCTTGTCCTCGCTGGTGCCGCCTGCGCGCAGGCGCCGGCCCAGAAGGAAGAGTTCGTTCCGCAGGTCGGCCAGGCGGGCAAGGACGTGATCTGGGTGCCGACGCCCGAGGAGCTCGTGGAGCGGATGCTGCGCATGGCGCAGGCCACGCCGAAGGATTTCGTGATCGACCTCGGGTCGGGCGACGGGCGCATCGCGATCGCGGCGGCCAAGAAGATCGGCGCGCGCTCGCTCGGCATCGAATACAACCCCGAGATGGTGGAGCTGTCGAACCGCGCGGCGCGCACCCAGGGCGTGTCCGACAAGGTGAAGTTCATCAAGGCCGACATCTTCGAGAGCGACTTCAGCGAGGCGACCGTCGTCACCATGTACCTGCTGCCGGGGCTGAACCTGAAGCTCCGCCCGAAGCTGCTCGGGCTGAAGCCCGGCACGCGTCTCGTTTCGCACCAGTTCAACATGGACGACTGGGAGCCCGACGAGCGGACCAGCCTCGACGGCCGTCTGGCGTTTCTGTGGATCGTGCCTGCCAAGGTGCAGGGAACGTGGCAGTTCAGCGTCGGCGGGCAGACCCGGGACCTGGTGTTGACCCAGACCTACCAGAAGATCAGCGGTCATTTCAAGATCGGCGGTCTCGAGGCGGGACTGCGTGACGCACTGCTCCACGGCGACCAGATCAGCTTCGACTGGGTGGACAACAGCGGCGTGCGGCATGATTTCCGCGGCCGCGTGACCGGCGCACAGATGGCGGGCACCGTGCGCTCCGGAGACGGGCGTGACGAAGGCCGCTGGACCGCCACGCGGCGGTGACCGAACGGATCCGGACGCGTGCTGAAGCGCATCATCGCCGCTATCGCGCTCGGCGCAACGGCCGCGGGGAGCGGCTGCGCGTACCTGGACGTCAAACAGCGCGAGCTCATCTACCAGCCGGTGCGGGAATACTCGGGGACGCCCGCGGACCGCGGCCTCGAGTACGAGGATGTCTGGCTGAGCGTGAAAGGCGCGCAGGGCGACAGCAGCGAGCGCGTGCACGGCTGGTGGATCCCCTTGCGCGAACCCGATGCGCCGACGCTGCTCTACCTGCACGGCACGCGCGGTAGCCTCGGGCGCAACCTCTACCGGATCGCGCGCTGGCGCGAGCTCGGCTTCTCGGTGCTCGCCATCGATTACCGCGGCTTCGGCCGCAGCGACGGCGAGCTGCCTTCCGAGGCCGAGATCTACGCGGACGCGCAGGCCGCCTGGGAGCACCTGCGGCTGCGGCAGCCCGATCCACAGCGGCGGTTCCTGTACGGGCACTCGCTCGGCGGGGCGGTCGCGATCGACGTGGCTGCGCGCAACGCGGATGTGGCCGGGCTCATCGTCGAGTCCACGTTCACCTCGATGAGCGAGATGGCCGCGCGGTCGAAGTACGGCTATCTTCCGCTCGATCTGGTCCTCACGCAGCGCTTCGACTCGCTTGCCAAGATCGCGAGCGTGTCATCCCCGGTGCTGTTCATTCACGGAGCGAGTGACCGGTACGTGCCGCCCGTGATGAGCGAGCGGCTCTTCCAGGCGGCGCGCGAGCCCAGGCGCTTGCTGCTGGTCGCAGACGCGAGCCACAACGATGCTTTCATGCGCGCGTTCGAGCGCGATCCCGCGGCCATTCCGGACTTCATCCGCAAAGTGCGCGCAACGCTGCCCGCGGACGATCGCGCACCGGTGCCCGCGTTGCACTAGGGACGCTTGAGACAGTTCGTCGTTCCCGCGGGAGCGGGAATCCAGGCTTCGAACGCTTGCTGGATCCCCGCGTGTGCGGGGATGGCATGATCGGGCGCGGTGGCGCGCCGCTGCATCGGAATCCATGACCGGAACGGGGCTTCCCTATATCTCGGGTGCAGATGTCCACGCGGCGCTCGACTACGCGTCGCTGATCGCGGCGCTGCGCGCGGCGTTCGCTGCAGGCGCCGAGGCGCCGGTGCGCGCGAGCCATTCGGTCACGGCCGAAGACGACCGGCTGCTGCTCATGCCCGCGTGGCGTCGCGGCGCCGAGATCGGCGTGAAGATCGTCACCGTATTCCCGCGCAACCCTTCGCGCGGCCTGGCGAGCGTTTCCGCGCTCTATGTGCTCCTCGACGGTGCCACGGGGCATCCGGTCGCGCTGCTCGATGGCGAGGCCTTGACGCTGCGGCGCACCGGTGCGGCGTCTGCGCTCGCGTCCACGTATCTTTCGCGCGCCGATGCCCGCGTATTGCTCGTCGTCGGCACCGGAAAGCTGGCGCCGCACCTGGCCAGGGCGCACTGCGCGGTGCGGCCGATCGAAAGAGTCCTGGTCTGGGGGCGCAGGCCGGCACGGGCCGAAGCGCTCGCCACGGAGCTGGATGGCCTGGGAATTCCGGCCCAGGCCGCGGCCGATCTCGATGCGGCCCTCGGCGAGGCCGACATCCTTACCTGTGCCACGACCGCGCGTGAGCCGGTCGTTCCCGGCGCGCGCGTTCGCCCCGGCACGCACGTCGATCTCGTCGGCGGGTTCACGCGCGCGATGCGCGAGGGCGACGATGCGCTCGTGCAGCGCGCCGAGCTCTACGTGGACACGTTCGCCGGCGCGCTCGCCGAGGCGGGGGATCTCGTCCAGCCGATCGAGCGCGGATTGCTCACGCGGGCCGACATCCGCGCGGAGCTTGCGGACCTGGTGAGCGGGCGGGCGCCAGGACGTCGCGACGCGGCCGTCATCACGCTGTTCAAATCGGTCGGAACGGCGCTCGAGGATCTCGCGGCCGCCCGGCTTGCCGCCGAGCGACTGAGGCTGCCGCGGCCGAATGCCTGACGGGTGCGCTCAGCCGCGCAGCGCGAAGTAGGCGACGATCAGGATCACGACGATGACGCCCACGATGATCCATGTCCGGTTGCGTCCGCCGGTCGGGGCGGGCGCGGCGGCGGCAGCAGCGCCCGCTTCCGCGGCGGGAGCGGGCGCGAGCTGCTGATTGAAGCGGGCGAAGAAATCGCTCGCCATCTTGGCCGCGACACCGTCGATCAGCCGCGAGCCCACCTGTGCGAGCTTGCCGCCGACTGTCGCCTTCGCCGTGTAGACCAGTTTTGTCCCGGCGCCATCGGGCGCGAGCACCACGGTCGCGCCGCCCTTGCCGAAGCCGGCTGCGCCGCCGGATCCCTCGAAAGTGAGCGCGTAGGAAGTCGGCGGCTTCAGGTCGGCGAGCAGCAGCTTCCCGTTGAACTTCGCCTTGACCGGCCCGACGGCCGCGGTGAGCGCCACCTTGTACTCCGTGTCGGACACGCGCTCGATCGTCTCGCAGCCCGGAATGCAGGCCTTGAGCACCGCGGGATCGTTCAGCGCATCCCACACCCGCTGCTGCGGGACGGGGATCAGGTGTTCACCGGTCATTTCCATTGCAACTCTCCAATTCTTGGGGCGCGACGCAGATTATCGCATTCCGGGACGTCCGCGCCTCGCCGCGCTACGCGGGCACGCGCGGCGCGCGCTGCGGCGCCGCGGACAGGACGCGCGCCAGGTCGACGAGACTTTCGATGTTGTGGGCCGGCAGAAACGCGTCCACATGCGGCAGCATCGCACGCACGCCGGCCGGGCGCGGCTCGAAGCCCTCGTAGCGCAGCAGCGGATTGAGCCACACGAGCCGGCGGCACGACTTGTCCAGCCGCTCCATCTGCTCGCGCAACTCGTGGCCCAGGTCGCGATCCAGCCCATCGGTGATCATGAGCACCACCGCGTTCTGGCCGAGCACGCGCCGCGACCACCGCAGGTTGAACTCCTTCAGGCTGGTGCCGATCCGGGTGCCGCCCGACCAGTCCGCCACGGCCTGCGCCACGTGCGTGAGCGCCACGTCCACGTCCCGGTGCCGCAGATGCCGGGTGATGTTGGTAAGCCGCGTGCCGAACACGAACGTGTAGACACGGTCGCGGTCGTTGGTGATCGCATGCAGAAAGTGCAGGAACATCCGGGAGTAGCGGCTCATCGATCCCGAGATGTCGCACAGCACGACGAGCGGCGGATGGCGCCGCGTCTGCGAGCGACGCTCGATTGCGATCAGGTCCGCGCCGGAGCGCAGGCTCGCGCGCAGCGACGCGCGCATGTCGACGCGCGCCCCGTGCGGGTCGCGCCTGAGCCGGCGGGTGCGCACCATCGGCAGCGGCATGCGCAGCGTCGCGATCAGTTTCTTGGCTTGTGCGAGCTCTTCGTTGGTCATGCTCTCGAAATCGGTCTTCTGCAGCACCTCGCGCTCGGAGACGGTGAAGGCCGCGTCGATCTCGATCTCCTCGGGCGACTCCTCGTCGCGTTCCGCCTGCCTCGCTTCCGGGAGCAGCGCCTCGGCGAGGCGGCTCGGCGGAGGCGGCGGCTCGTCGGGATTCGCGCGCCCGTACACCTGCGGGAGGAGGAGCGCCATGACGCGCTCGAGCATCCGCGGATCGCGCCAGAAGATGTGGAACGCCTGGTCGTAGAGCTCGAACTGCTCGCGCTTGTCGAGGAAGACGGCGGCGAGCGTCCAGTAGAAGTCGTCGCGCCGCGCGATGCCGGCGACCTCGAGGGCGCGCAACGCGTCAATGACCTTGTTGGGTCCGACCGGCAGCCCCGCGGCGCGCAGCACGCGCGCGAAGTGCATGACGTTCTCGGCGAGCTTGCCGGCCATTCAATGTGCGGCGACTTCGGCCTTGACCTCGGACAGGATGCGCGCCGCCTCCGAGCCCTGCACGCGCGCGATGTCGTCCTGGTACTTCAGCAGCACGCCGAGAGTGTCGTGAATCACCTGTGGATCGAGCGCCAGCCGGTCGAGCTCGGTGAGCGCGCGGGTCCAGTCGATGGTTTCCGCGACGCCCGGCAGCTTGAAGAGATCCATGCCGCGCAGCCGCTGCACGAACGCCACGACTTCCTTCGAGAGCTGCTCGGCGGCGCCCGGCGCCTTGCGGCGCAGGATCTCGAGCTCGCGCGCCGCATCGGGGTAGTCGACCCAGTGGTAGAGGCAGCGCCGCTTCACCGCGTCGTGAATCTCGCGCGTCCGGTTGGAGGTGATCACCACGATCGGCGGGGTGGTGGCCTTGATGGTGCCGATCTCGGGAATGGTCACCTGGAAATCCGAGAGCACCTCGAGCAGATACGCCTCGAACGGCTCGTCGGTCCGGTCCAGCTCGTCGATCAGCAGCACCGGCGGACCGGCGAGATCGCCCTCGAGCGCCTGCAGGATCGGTCGGCGGATCAGGAACCGCTCGGAGAAGATGTCCTCGGTCAGCCCCTCGCGCGACTTGACGCCCTCCGCCTCCGCGAGCCGGATCTCGATCATCTGCCGCGAATAGTTCCACTCGTACACCGCGCTCGCGATGTCGAGGCCTTCGTAGCATTGCAGGCGCACGAGACGCCGGCCGAGCGTCGTGGCGAGCACCTTGGCGATCTCGGTCTTGCCGACGCCCGCCTCGCCCTCCAGAAACAGCGGCCGTCCCATGCGCAGGCTCAGGAACACCGCGGTCGCCAGGCTGCGCTCCGCCACGTAGTCGGCCTGCGTGAGCAGCGTCGCGGTGTCGTCGATCGAGTTCGGAACGGAGGTCGAGCGTTTGCTGTTCATCGGGTCGTTGTCGTGATCTGGCAGGAATCGCTACCCGAGGGTACTTTAACTCGCGCCTGGTCGCCACTCGACGGGCCCAGGCCTCCGCGCGGTGCTAGCGGGTCAACTGCGCAAGCGGGTCAGCGGCCATGCCCGTCCGGCGCCTACGGCCGCAAACGCCCTCCTGCGGGGACCCGGTTTGCGGCGGGCAGTCAACACACGACTACCCGCGCACAAACCACCCGCGACGGAGGGCGCGGCCAAAGGCGCCAGCCCGGCATTGGCCGCTGACCCGGGGTACGCCGCTGCTTTGCGAGCGCCGAGAAAGCACGGAGCTACCACCGGGCGCGTACCACGGCACGGCGTCTCCGGGGGCGAGGCG
>JBFJOO010000063.1:0-26638 GCA_041617635.1 Burkholderiales bacterium
CCCCCCCCCCCCCCCCCCCGTTCGTGACCTTCCAGGCTAGAAACGAAAAGAGCCGGCGCGTGGCCGGCTCCTCCGAATGACAATCTCTCCGAATTTACCGCACGGTAAGCCTGTCTTCGACTATCCGGGGGGTGAGGAAGACCAGCAGCTCGGCCTTGTTGTCGATGCGCTGGGTGTTGCGGAACAGCGGACCCACACCCGGCAAGTCGCCGAGCAGCGGAACCTTGTTCACGTCGTTGCGCTGCTCCTGGATGTAGATGCCGCCGATCACCACGGTTCCGCCGTTCTCGATCAGGACCGAAGTCTTCACGTGCTTGGTATCGATCGCAAAGCCGGACGGCGTCGCGATCCCGACGTTATCCTTGTTGACATCCACGTCGAGCACCACGTTTCCATCAGGCGTGATCTGCGGCCGGACCTTGAGTGAAAGATTCGCCTTGCGGAAGGAGATGCTGGTCGCGCCGCTGGAGGTCGCCTGCTGGTACGGGAGCTCGGTGCCCTGCTCGATCAGCGCCTCGACCTGGTTGGCCGTGACGACCCGCGGGCTCGAGATCACCTTGAGGCGCCCGTCGCTCTCGAGCGCCGTGATCTCCAGGTTCACGAAGCGCGTCTGCGACCGGTTGAAGAGCACCAGCGAGAACTGCCCGGCCTGCTGTCCCGACTGCTGCTGCGAAAGCGTTGCGGGCAGGTTGACCATCAGGCTGCTCGGGACCGTCTGACTGAGCGGCGAGGCGGGCTGGCCGCTCACCGACGCGGTGTTGTTCAGCGACCCGCCGAGGAGCGCGCGGTTCGGATTGCTGAAGATCGGCGAGGAGCCCGCCGCGTCCGTGACGCTATAGCCCAGCCGCGCGCCAAGCGTGCGGGTGAAGTTGTCGCCGGCCTCGACGATGCGCGCCTCGATCTGCACCTGCCGCACCGGGATATCGGTCTGGGTGATCAGCTTGCGCACCTCGTCGAGTCGCGAGGGAATGTCCTGAACGAAGAGCTGATTCGTCCGCTCGTCCCAGCTGGCGCTGCCACGCTTCGACAGGATCCGCTGCCCGGTGGTCGCGCCGGCTTGGCCCTGGCCGGACAGCAACTTCGCGATCACGTCGGCCTTCGCGAAGTTAAGCGCAAACGTCTCGGTGCGCAGCGGCTCGAGCTCGGAGATCTGCTGCCGCGCCTCGAGCTCGAGCTTCTCCTTGGTCGCGAGCTCGTCGCGCGGCGCGATCCACACCACGTTGCCGTTCTTGCGCATATCGAGACCGCGAGTCTGCAGGATTATGTCGAGCGCCTGATCCCACGGAACGTCCTTCAGGCGCAAAGTGAGATTTCCCTGCACGGTGTCGCTGGTGATGATGTTCAGATCCGTGAAGTCCGCGATCACGTTCAGGACGCTGCGGACCTCGACGTTCTGGAAGTTCAGCGATAGCTTCTCGCCCTTGTAGCCGCCGCGCGTGCCCTGCACCAGCTTGTTCGGGTCGTACTGGATCGGCTTCACCTCGACGACGAACTGGGTGTCGGTCTGGTAGGCATTGTGCTCCCACAGGCCCTTCGGCTCGATCACCATCCGCGTGTTGTCGCCCTGCTGGAACGTGCTGATCACCGTGACGGGCGTGGCAAAGTCGGTGACGTCGAGTCGCTTGCGCAAGTTCTCGGGAAGCGTCGTCTTCAGGAAATCGACGACGAGCGTCTGGCCCTGCTGCCGGATATCGATGCCTGTGCTGGTGTCCGAGAGCTCGACGATGACACGGCCTTCCCCGGCCTTGCCGCGCCGGAAATCGACGTCGCGCAGGCTGTGCTTGTCGTCGGTGGTGCCCTCCGCGAAGCGGACCGTCCGGTCGCTGGCGGCGCGCGATGCCGTGCTGGGCACTGCGGCAAGCGAGATCGTCAGGGTATTGCCCTCAGCCTGCGTCTCGTACGTCACGACGGTCTTGAGGTTGAGCACCAGGCGCGTGCGCTCGCCGACCTGCACCAGGTTCACGCTGCGCAGCTCGCCCTCGTTCACTTCCTGGCTCGAGCGCGCCAGCGCGTTGATCGTGTTCGGGAAATCGAACGCGATCCGGGCCGGATTGGCGACCGTGAAGCTGGCAGGCGGATTCTTGAGCGGCTCCTTGAGCGTCAGCCGGAGCAGCGTCCGTCCGCCCTGGCTCGTGACGTTGAGCGCGTCGATGCTGTTGGGCACGCCCTGCGCGTGAACGGCCGCCGGGGCGAGAAACGCCAGCGTGGCGACTAGAAGGTAAGGTACGAGTTCCCTGAGCCTGTTCATTATCTTGCCTCCGTCGTCGCGCCGGCTTCCTGCAGGAGCAGGGAGCTCTCGCGCTCTGTCCAGTCTCCCACGGAGTCCTGAACCAGCTCGCGCAAAGTGACCTCACCCTCGGTAATCTTGATAATCACGCCGAAGTTCTGTCCCACATAGTTGCCAATGCGTACGCGGTAGAGCCCGGTATCCGCCTTGATAAGGGCGAAGTTGCGCTTATCGCGCGTTAGGGTACCGACCATCTTGACCGACTCGAGCGGATAGGCCTCGAGCGGTTCCTTCGCCCGCGCGAGATCGGGCTTCAGCTTGTTATCGCCCACCGCGCCCGGCGCGCCCTTTTGCGCAAGCTCGATTTTCGCGGGCCCGAACGGATCGGGCAGATCGAATGCCTCGTAGGGAACCGGCTGGTAAGGCTTGACCTGCGGCAGCGGATCGACGCGCCGCGGCAACCCGCGGGCCATCTGATCGAGCTCGGCTCGCAAATCCGAGTGCTCACCGCCTTCGCAGCCGGCGAGCCCGGCGACCCCGAGGGCCAACACTGCAACAAGTAGCGCTCTCATTACCGCTTCCCTGCCTTTGCCGCTTTCGCCGCCTTGCGCTGCTCCGCGATCTCTTCTTCGTCGAGATAGCGGAATGTCTTCGCGGTCGTATCGAGCGTCAGGTTGCCGTCTTTGTTGACCGAAAGGTTCAGATCATTCAGCGTGACAATCCGCGGCAGCTGGCCGATGTCGCTCGCGAACGCGCCCATATCGTGATAGTTGCCGGTCACGCGCACGGTGATCGGGAGCTCCGCGTAGAACTCCTTCACCGTCTCCTGCGGTGCCGGCCGGAAGAGCTCGAACTGCAGTCCCCGTCCGAGTCCTGCCTGATTGATGTCGACCAGCAGCGCTTCCATCTGCGACTTGTTCGGCAGCTGCTTGAGCAGGGCGCCGAACGAGCTCTCGATCTCCTGGAGCTGCTGGCGGTGGAGGTCGAGATTGACCGCCTGCCCCTTCTTGGACCGGTACTGTTCCTTGAGCTGCGCCTCTTCCTGGCGACCGGCCTCGAGCTGGTCGAGCTGATCCTGCCAGTCGAAGAAGTAGGCGGCCACGAGGATGCCCACGAGCAGCGCAACGAGCAGCGCGAACTTGGGCAACGCCGGCCAGCTACCGGGATCGCGGGTATTGAGGTTCCTGAATTGGGCGAGGAGGTCGTTCATGAGTCGTCAGCCCTACTTTGCGGCCGCCTTGGGCGCCGGCTTCTTGCCGTCTTCGACGACCGGCGTCGGCGGCTTCATGCTGAAGTCGAGGTTGAACTCCGAAAGCCGCTTGTTGTTGACGTTCGAGGCCTTGATCTCGACCAACTGGGGCGAGGTGGCGGAGTTCTCGAGGACCTCCGAGCCCTGGAGATTGCGCATGAACGCGGACACCCGCGCATTGGACTGGGCATACCCGGACACGCTTACGCGCAGGCCTTGCTGCTTGAGCGACTTGATGTAGACCCCGTCGGGCGCCCGGCGCACCAGGGCCTCCAGCAGGTGGACCGCCCGCGAGCGGTCGTTCTGCAGGGTCTCGATGATCTGCTTGCGGGCGAGCAGCGCCGCGATCTCGTCCTTCAGCTTCTTGATCTCGGCGATTTCCTTGTCGAGCTTTGCGTTCTCGCGCTTCAGGAACTCGTTCCGGTCGTTCTGTACCCCGACATAGCCCGCGATCACGCCGTGGACCAGCGCGGCCAGCGCAATCCCGACCACCGCCACCATGACCGCCATGAACACGAGCTGGCGGCGGCTCGCCGCGCGCCGCGCCTCGCGGTGCGGCAATAGGTTGACACGAATCATTCGTCGAACCTCCGCATCGCCAGGCCACACGCGATCATCAGCGCGGGCGCATCGGAGATCAGCCGCTTCAATTGGATCCGCGGGCTGATCGACATGTTCGCGAACGGATTTGCGACCATGGTGTTGATCCGCACGCGCGTGCTCACGATGTCTTCGAGACCCGGAAGCGTCGAAGTCCCTCCGGTGAGCAGGACGTGCTCGACGGAGTTGAACTGGGTCGACGTGAAGAAGAACTGCATCGCGCGCTGGATCTCGAGGGCGGCGTTCTCCATGAAGGGCCGCAGCACCTCGGCCTCGAAACTGTCGGGTAGTCCGCCCGAGCGCTTCGCATTCTCGGCCTCTTCCTGCGACAGACCGTAATGTCGCGCGATGTCCTGGGTGAGCTGGTTTCCGCCGAACGCCTGTTCGCGGGTGTAGACGCCCTGGTCGTTGCGCAACACGGTGATGTTCATGATCGCCGCGCCGATGTCCACCACGGCCACGTTCAGATCGTTCCCCTCATTGGGCAACTGCTGGCGGATGAGCTCGAACGCGGTCTGCATTGCGTAGGACTCGACGTCCATCACGAGTGCCTTCAGCCCTGCCGCCTCGGCCACTGCGACACGATCCTCGACCTTCTCCTTCCGGGAGGCCGCGATCAGCACTTCGACTTCCTCCGGACTCGACGGCGCAGGGCCGACGACCTGAAAATCGAGATTCACCTCGTCGAGCGCGAACGGGATGTACTGGTTCGCCTCGCCTTCGACCTGGAACTCGAGCTCTTCTTCGCGCAGGCCCGCGGGAACAATGATCTTCTTGGTGATCACCGCGGCGGTCGGCAACGCGATCGCCACGTTCTTGGTGCGCGTTGCGAGCTTCTTCCAGCAGCGGCGCACGGTCTCGGCGACCGTCTCGAGATTCGCGATGTTGCCGTCGATCACCGAGTCTTTTGTGAGGGCCTCGATCGCGTAACGGTCGACGCGATACCCGCCTTTTCCGGCGTCAGCGAGCTCCACCATCTTGACGGCGGAGGAACTGATGTCCATCCCAAAGAGCGGCGGCGCTTTGGGCTTGAAGATGTCAAGCGGCAAGGGAAAACCCCTTTAGGTACGGTCGTTTAGGCGCTGTTCGTATAGTTTGCATCAAATGCTAGCAACAAGTATAAGGGGGAGCAAGCAAATTTTTCACGTTTACTTAGGGGGGTCTTGTCCCACTGGCGCGTCGATCGCGGGCGGGTCCTGACCCGCCGGAATGCCTATAATGGCGCCCACTTGACCCCCGATAAGATCCCTTCCCTGAAGTGGTTCCGCCTGCTGGCGCTCCCGTTCGCGCTGCTGGCCGGGCTGGCAGTCGTGGGCGCGGCGCTCGCCGGGTTCGTGGTGCTCCTCGCCTATCCGAATCTCCCTTCGATCGAGGTGCTCACCGCCTACCAGCCCAAGGTCCCGCTGCGGGTCTACACGGCCGACGGCGCGCTCATCGGCGAGTTCGGCGAGGAGCGCCGGGCGGTCGTGCGTATCGACGCGGTTCCCGAGCTGATGAAGCAGGCCATCCTCGCCGCCGAAGACGAGCGGTTCTACCGCCATCAGGGTGTCGATTATGTCGGTGTCATGAGAGCAGCCTACTCCAACCTCCTCGCGGGGGGCAAGCGGCAGCAGGGAGCGAGCACCATCACCATGCAGGTGGCCCGAAATTTCTTCCTGTCGAGCGAGAAAACGCTGATCCGGAAGGCCTACGAAGCGCTCCTGGCGTTCAAGATCGAGGCGAGCCTCGCCAAGGACGAGATTCTCGAGATCTATATCAACCAGATCTACCTCGGCCAGCGGGCGTACGGATTCGCCGCTGCCGCGCAGATCTATTTCGGACGCGCCCTGGAGGACGTCACTCTGGCGGAAGCGGCCATGCTGGCCGGGCTGCCCAAGGCGCCCTCCTCATTCAACCCGGTCGTGAACCCCAGGCGCGCAAAGCAGCGCCAGCTCTACGTTCTGCGTCGCATGCACGAGCTCGGCTATATCACCGCGGAACAGCACACGGCGGCCCAGGCGCAGCCCCTCGTGGTGCGCCGCGATATCGACGACTTCTCGGTGCGCGCGGAATATGTCGCCGAGATGGTTCGCCAAGTGCTCTTCGACCGGTATCCGGACGAGGTGTACACGAGCGGCCTGCGCGTCTACACGACCATCACCAAACACGATCAGGAGGCCGCCTACCGTGCGCTGCGCCGCGGGGTTCTCGACTACGAGCGGCGTCATGGCTATCGCGGTCCCGAGAGCTATGTCGAGCTCGACGCGAATGCCGGCGAGGACGCGCTGGAGGACGTCCTGCACGAATTCGCGGATTTCGACGACCTTCGGGCCGCGGTGGTGCTGCAGGCAAGTCCGAAGGACGTGCGCGCCTATCTCCGCGGCGGAGAGACGATCACAGTCAAAGGCGAGGGTCTGCGCTTCGCGGCGTCCGCGCTCGACGCGAAGTCGCCGCCCAACCGCAGGGTGCGCCGCGGCGCGGTCATCCGGGTGCAGAAGCGCGACCGCGACAGCTGGGAGATCAGCCAGCTCCCGGACGCCGAGGCGGCGCTCGTCGCGCTCGACCCGATCACGGGCGCGGTGCGGGCGCTGGTCGGTGGCTTCGATTTCAGCCGCAACAAGTACAACCACGTCACGCAGGCGTGGCGCCAGCCGGGCTCGAGTTTCAAGCCCTTCATCTATTCGGCCGCGCTCGAAAAAGGCTTCACCGTTGCGACGGTGATCAACGACGCCCCGGTGGTGGTCGACGCGGAGCAGACCGGCGGGCAGGTCTGGGAGCCCAAGAACTACGACGAAGTGTACGAAGGTCCGATGCGGCTGCGCACTGCGCTTGCCAGGTCGAAAAACATGGTATCGATACGCGTACTGCAGTCGATCGGCCCGCAATACGCGCAGGATTTCATCAAGCGCTTCGGCTTCGATGCCGCACGGCACCCGCCGTATCTCACCATGGCGCTGGGCGCGGGATCAGTGACGCCCTGGCAGATGGCGCGTGCGTACGCCGTATTCGCGAACGGCGGTTACCTGGTCGACCCCTACCTGGTCGAGCGCATCGTCGATGATCGGGGCAACCTTCTCGCGCAGGCGCAGCCGGCGCGTGCGGGTGACGAGTCGCTGCGCGTCATCGACATCCGGAACGCCTTCATCATGAACAGCCTGATGCACGATGTGATGCGCTACGGCACCGGCGCGCGCGCGAACGCGCTCGGGCGCGGCGACCTCTCAGGCAAGACGGGCACCACCAACGACAACGTGGACGCCTGGTTCGCCGGTTATCACCCGACCTTGGTGAGCGTCGCCTGGATCGGCTTCGACCAGCCGAAGAAGCTCGGCAAGCACGAAACCGGCGCGCGGGCGGCGTTGCCGATCTGGATGGGCTACATGGGCGACACGCTCAAGGGCGCGCCGGAGATGGGCGCCGATCCGCCGGAAGGGGTGGTGACAGTGAAGATCGATCCGGCGACCGGAATGCAGTCGCCCGAGATCGGCCAGCCCGAGTACTTCTATCGCGAGAACATGCCGCCGCCCGCCGATACCCCCGCCCCGGTGCCGAACGGGGGGATGCGTCTCATCGACCGGGTCCGCAATCAGTTGTTCTAGCGTTGGCGCTTCCGCGAACCGTCGTCATGCGCCACACGCTCGTCGTCGTCATGCTCGCGCTGCTCCTCCAGGCTTGCGGCACCCGAGGCCCGCTCTACCTTCCGGCGCCCGATTCGGACGACACCGCTGCAGCGCAGAAGAAAAGGCAGTGAACCGCCGATGAGCGTCTTCGCCCGGCGCGACGGGATTCTGCAGGCGGAGGCCGTCCCGCTCCCCACGATCGCCGCGCAATTCGGCACGCCGTGCTTCGTCTACTCGCGCGCCGCCCTGGAAGCCGCCTATCGGGCGTTCGATACGGCGCTCGCGGGACACGAGCACCTGATCTGCTACGCGATGAAGGCCAATTCGAATCTCGCGATTCTCGATGTGTTCGCACGACTCGGATCGGGGTTCGACATCGTCTCCGGCGGCGAGCTCGCGCGCGCCCTCGCAGCCGGCGCGCATCCGCGCAAGATCGTCTTCTCGGGAGTCGGCAAGAGCGAGGCCGAGATCCGCAGCGCGCTCACGGCCGGGATTCTCTGCTTCAACGTGGAGTCGGCCGCCGAGCTCGCGCGCCTGGCGCGTGTCGCCGCGGACGTCCAGGCGCGCGCGCCGGTGTCGTTGCGCATCAACCCGGACGTCGACCCCAGGACGCATCCGTACATTTCCACGGGGTTGAAGGAGAACAAGTTCGGCGTCGCGTACGCCGATGCGCTCGGCCTGTACCGCGATGCGGCCGCATCGCCGTATCTCGAGGTGACGGGTCTTGACTTTCATATCGGCTCGCAACTCACCGAGATCGCGCCGTTCGTGGATGCGCTCGACCGGGCGCTGCAGCTCGTCGACGCGCTGGAGCGTGATGGTATCCGGCTCCGTCACCTCGATATCGGGGGCGGCCTCGGGATTCGCTATCGAGCCGAGCAGCCCCCGGAAGTCGCCGACTACCTGCAGGCGATGCTCCGGCGACTCGCCGATCGGCCGTACAAGATTCTTCTGGAGCCCGGCCGCGCACTGGTGGGCAACGCCGGCCTGCTGCTCACACGCGTCGAGTACCTCAAGCCGGGCGCAGATCGCAGCTTCGCGATCGTCGACGCGGCAATGAACGATCTCATTCGGCCGGCGCTGTACGACGCCTGGCACGAAATCCTGCCTATTGTGCAAGGCAACATCACCGTACGGCGCTACGACGTCGTGGGGCCGGTCTGCGAAAGCGGCGACTTCATCGGCCGGGCGCGCGACCTTGCGATCGAGGATGGCGATCTGCTCGCGGTGATGTCCGCGGGAGCCTACGGCATGAGCATGAGTTCAAACTACAATAGCCGCCCGCGTGCGCCGGAGGTCATGGTCGACGGGTCGACTGTTCACCTGATTCGCGAGCGCGAGAACCTAACGGCGCTGTACCAACTCGAACGTACGCTTCCGTAACCCCTGCCGCCGGCAATAGGGGGCCTCGCACCACGGGGGAGAACGCCGGCTCTATCGGGGGAACCACCGAAATGGGCAAGATGTGTGCGGCGATTGCGGTTGCCCTGGGGGTCCTGCTGGCCGCCGGATGCGGCGAGGACAAGTCCGAGGCGAAGGGGCCGGCCGCTCGGCCGCCGACCCCGGTGACGGTCACGAAGGCCGAAATCCGGGTGATCGAGCTCACCGAAGAGTCCGTGGGGTCGGTGGATAACGTCTTCGACCCGCGGGTCGGTGCCGAGATCGCGGGGCGCGTAACCCGGGTGCTGGCGGAAGTCGGCAAACCGGTGCGGCGCGGGGAGCTGCTGGCCGAGATTGACCCGGTCGACCTGGAGATCCAGGCGCGCGCGGATGCGGCGGAGGTCAGCCGACTCGAGACGCTGGTGGCGAACCAGGAGCGAATCCTCGCCAACCAGCAGAAGCTGGTCGAGAAGAACTTCATCTCGCAGAACGCGCTGGACGACTCGATTGCCGCGCGCAATGCATTGCGGGAGCAGCTCACGGCCGCGCGTGCCAAGCTCGAGGCCAACCGCAACGCGCAGCGCAAGACGCGCGTCATCGCGCCGATCGACGCGGAGATCGAGCAGCGCATGGTCTCGCCGGGGGACTACGTGAAGGTCGGCGACGTCATGTTCCGGCTCGTCGGCAAGGAGCGCCTGCGCGCCCGGCTGCCCTTTCCGGAGAGCACCGCGCCCCGGTTGCGGCTCGGCCAGCGGGTGCTGATCTCCTCGCCGCTCATGCCGGATCGAGTCGTCGAGGCCAAGATCGACGACATCCGTCCCACCGTCACTGCCACCAGCCGGGCGCTCGACGTCATCGTGGGCTTCGACAGCGCCGGGACGTTCCGCGGCGGCGGCACGGTGAACGCGCAGGTCATCGTGGGCCGCAAGGATGACGCCATCGTCGTTCCCGAGCACGCCGTCGTGTTGCGCCCGGCGGGTACGGTGGTCTATCTCTTCGAGGACGGGAAGGCCGTCCAGCGCATCGTCAAGACCGGGATCCGGAAGGGCGGGCACATCGAAATCACGCAGGGGCTGTCCGGCGGCGAGACCGTCGTCGTCGACGGCGCGGGTTTCCTGACCAACAACGCCGTAGTCGCGATTGCGCGGCCGGGTGGCGCGAAAGCCGGCATGGCGAAGGGTGGCCCGGCCGGGAAGGGCGAGTGGGCGGGGAAATCGGGAGGTGCCGGCAAGGGCGATGGGACGGAAAAGGCGGGCGCCGCCGGGAAAGGCGAATGGGCCGGCAAGCGGGGCCCGGGTGGTGCAGGTGCGGGAAGCGCCGGCGGCGGCGCACCGCCGAAGAGCGGACAGGGAGACCCATCATGACATTGCCGGAGCTTTCGATCCGCCGCCACGTGCTGGCGGTCATGCTGAACGCGGTGCTGGTGCTCTTCGGGATCATCGCCTACGAGCGCATCGGCGTGGACAAGCTGCCGCACATCGAGTTTCCGGTGATCTCGGTCCAGACCACGCTGAAGGGGGCGAATCCGGACATCGTGGACTCGTCGGTCACGAACCTCATCGAGGGCTCGGTGAACACGGTGCCGGGGATCGAGCACATCCAGTCGACGTCCTCGCCCGGTCTCTCGCGCATCGACATCACGTTCAATCTGAACAAGCGCATCGACGTCGCGTTCAACGAAGTGCAGGCCAAGGTGAACCAGGTGCTGCGCCGCCTGCCGCGCGACACCGAACCGCCGGTGGTGGCGAAAGTCGAGACCAATGCGAGCCCGGTGTTCTGGATGGCGGTCAAGGGCGATCGCACCCAGCAACAGCTCAACCAGTACGCGATCAACGTAATCAAGCCGCGGCTCGAAACGGTCGACGGGGTGGGCGAGGTGCGGATCGGCGGGCGGCGCGACCGGACGATCCGGGTCAACGCGAGCCCCTCGCGCATGGCCGCGTTCAACGTGACCGCGCAGGACATTTCCGAGGCGTTCAGCCGCGAGCACATCCAGGCCTCCGGGGGCTTCCTGGTGGGCAGCACGACCGAGCACCTGGTGAAGCTCGATCTCGAGTTTCACCGCCTCGAGGACCTCGAGAAGATGATCGTCGGCTACCGTGACGGCGCGCCGATCCGGCTCAAGGATGTGGCCGACATCGAGGACGGTCTCGCGGACATGCGACAGCTCGCGCGCCACAATCGGGAGCTGTCGGTCGGTCTCGGAATCGTCAAGATCCCGAACACCAACACGGTCGAGGTCATCGACGGGGTGCGCGCGCGGCTCGACGGCGAGATCCTGCCCGAGCTGCCCCCGGGTATGCGCATCGAGATCGTTTCGAACGACCAGGTGTTCATCGCCGAGCTAGTCAACGCGCTCAAGCAACACCTGCTCGAGGGCACGATCCTCGCGGCACTGGTCGTGCTGCTCTTCCTGCGCAGCCTTCGCTCGACCATCATCATCGCGCTTGCGATACCCGTGTCGCTCTTCGGCGCGGTGGCCGTGATGTACTTCTTCGGCTACACCTTCAACTCGGTCACGCTGCTCGCGCTGTTGCTGCTCGTCGGGGTGGTCGTCGACGACGCCATCGTGGTGCTCGAGAATATTTTTCGGCATCGCGAGCATCTCGATGCCGACCCGATGAGCGCGGCGATCAACGGCAGCCGCGAGGTGACCTTCGCGGTGCTCGCCGCGACGCTCTCCCTCATCTGTATCTTCGCGCCGGTGATCTTCATCGGCGGAATGATCGGCAAGTTCTTCAGTTCGTTCGCGGTGGTGGTGACGTTCGGCGTCATCGTGTCATGGTTCGTCGCGCTCACGCTGACCCCGATGCTCTGCTCGCGGTATCTCAAGGTGGAGAAGCAGCACGGACGCGTGCACCGGGCGCTGGACGGATTCTTCGACGGAATGGAGAACGTGTATCGCCGGCTGCTCGGCAGCACGCTGCGGCATCGCTGGAAGGTGATGGGCGCGACGCTGCTGATCGTGCTGTCGAGCGTCTGGTTCTACGGGCAGCTCGGCAAGGAGCTCGCGCCGCAGCAGGACGAGGGCCGCTTCATCGTCGGCCTGCGCACACCGCTCGGATCATCAATCCACTATACCGACCAGAAGCTGCGTGAGATCGAGGAGATCATCGCGCGCCAGCCCGAGGTGGTCACCGAGTTCGCGCTGATCGGGTTCGGCTCTGCCCAGCAGGTGAACCAGGGCACGGTCGTCGTGCGGATGAATTCGCGCAGCACACGGCGCGGCGCGGGGCAACGCACGCAACCCGAGGTGCTCGCCGCGCTGCGCCGCGAACTCTCGCAGGTTGCCGGGGCGCGCGCGTTCGCGCGGCCTTCCGGAATCTTCCCCGGACAGCGCACCGAGCCGCTGCAATTCGTCGTGACCGGGCCGAACCTTCGCGAAATGGGCCGCTATGCGACCGAGCTGCAGCGAACGCTGCAGAGCAATCCGGAGATCGGCCGCATGGACACCGATTTGCAGCTCGATCTGCCACAGATCATTCTCGTGCCCGACCGGACGCGCGCGCAGGCACTCGGTCTCACATCGCAGGATCTCGCGCTTGCGCTCAACATGCTCGCGGGTGGCCTGGACATCGCCAAGTACAACGACGACCCGGGCGACGGTCAGCGCTACGACGTGCGGATCAAGGCCACCGAGGGCGAGTTCCGCCAGCAGGCCGACCTCTCGAAAATCTATCTGCGCAATCGCCAGGGCCAGCTCATCCGGCTCGACAGCGTTGCGACATTCCGCGAGACGCTGGGACCAGCAGTGGTCGGACGCTTCAGTCTCGAGTACTCGGCGACGTTCTACGCCATTCCCTCGATCGCTCTCGGCGCGGCGGTGGACAAGGTACGTGATGCCGCGGAGAAGCTCCTCCCGCTGGGCTATCGCGTGAAGTTCCTGGGTGAAGCCGCGGAACTGGAAAAGACCCAGGGCCAGGTGGCCTTCGCATTCATCGTCGGGATGATCATGCTGTTCATGGTGCTTGCCAGCCAGTTCAACTCGTTCGTGCAGCCGCTCATCGTCATGATCGCTGTGCCCCTCGCCGTCGTGGGCGGCGTGTTCGCGCTGTGGCTGTCGATACCGGTCACCGACGGACTGAAGGCACTCGGGATCACCGCAGTCGCACAGACTTTCAACATCTACTCGATGATCGGGCTCGTGCTGCTGATCGGCCTGGCGGCCAAGAACTCGATCCTGCTCGTCGACCTCACCAATCAGCGCCGCGCGCAGGGGATGGCGGTGGATCCGGCGCTTGCCGACGCCTGCCCGACGCGGATGCGCCCGGTATTGATGACCTCGCTCACCCTGATCCTGGCGCTCGCTCCGGCCGCGATTGGTCTCGGCGCCGGGTCGGAGGCGAATCAGCCGCTGGCGCTGGCGGTGATCGGCGGCATGGTGAGTTCGACTTTGCTCACGCTGGTGGTCGTGCCGGCCGCGTACTCGCTGATCGAGACCCGCGACTTTATGAGGCCTGCGCGGCGCTTGCTGCCCGCCCGCTTCAGACCCGCCAGCTGAGGCCAAGCGGGCAGGACGCTGACAGTAAGCGCTCAACTACCCCGCGCGGCACAGGGTTGCCCGCGCGCGGGATTTGTCGCCCTGCGGCGACAGTATCCGGTCGCGCGGCATCGTTCCTTCGCATGGGCCCAGTTCAACGCCTATAGTGGAAGGATGGAGATCATCCTGAAGCTGGCCTTTTACATGCTGTGCGTCCTGCTGCCCTTGCACATGCTGATGACCCACGAGTATCTCCGCTGGCAGCGGGAACGGAACGTCCGGCGCCGCGGTGTGGTCGTTCACCGGCTGGAGGCGCTCGACAATGCATCGGATGTGATCGGCAGCTACTGTGGCGCCGAGATCCATCGCACGGTGACGTTCGAGGGCACGCACTACGAATTCTTCGGGGTCGCGCCGTCGGGCAAGTACGACGCGCTGCGCCGGGATGAGCTCTATCTGGACCCTGGGCTCCTCTACGTCAGCCGCGACGACTCGTAGCCTGCGGGCTGCCTGCTGCGCGCCCCCAGCGGAGTGCTCGGGTCTCGCGCAGATGGGTCACTAGCCGGTAACCGAGCAGCAGCGCCAGGATCGCGGCGTAGATCGCCGGTTCGGTGACGTCCTTCTTCACCATCCACCAGAAGTGCAGCACGCCCAGCGCGGCGATCGGGTAGACCAGTCGGTGCAGTGCGCGCCACTTCAGAGCGCCCAACCGGCGCACCATCGCGTTGGTCGACGTGACGGCGAGCGGCACCAGCAGAAGCAACGCGGTGAATCCGACGGTGATGAACGGACGCTTCACGATGTCCTTGAGGATCGCCACCGCATCGAACACATGGTCGAACGCGATGTAGCTCGTGAAATGCACGACGCCGTAGAAGAACGCGAACAATCCGAGCATGCGCCGCATCCGCAGCAGCCAGCTCCATCCGGTCATGCGCCGCAGCGGTGTCACGGCAAGAGTGATCAGGAGGAAGCGCAGACACCAGTCGCCGAGCGAGCGAGTGATGAACTCCGCGGGATTCGCGCCGAGCACCTCCGGGAACCACACCGCCGACACGGCGAGCCGCGCGAACGGCACGAGCGCAACGACGAACAGCATCGCCTTGACTGCGCTGATCCATGCCTGGCGCGGTTGCATCGTATGCGAGCCTGGGGCGGCGAGTGCGTCAGAAGTGCTTCTTCAGATCCATCCCGGCGTACAGACCGGCGACCTGATCACCGTAGCCATTGAAGATGACGGTCGGGCGCCGGGAGAAGAACTCCGGGATGCGCCGCTCGGTCTTCTGCGTCCAGCGTGGATGGTCGACGTCGGGATTGACGTTCGAGTAGAACCCGTACTCGCTCGGCGCGGCTTTCTCCCAGGCGGTTGCGGGCTGTTTGGCGACGAGCCGGATCTTGACGATGGATTTTCCGCTCTTGAAGCCATACTTCCACGGCACCACCAGCCTGATGGGCGCGCCATTCTGGTTGGGCAGAACCTCCCCGAAGATGCCCACCGCGAGAATTGTCAGCGGATGCATCGCCTCATCCATGCGCAGCCCTTCGACGTATGGCCAGTCGAGGACCGGCGAGCGCACGCCGGTCATGGTGTCGGGCTGCAAGGCCGTTACGAATTCCACGTACTTCGCGTTGCCGGTCGGCTCGACCTGCTTGAGCAGCGCGCCCAGCTCGAATCCGACCCACGGAATCACCATCGACCAGGCCTCGACGCAGCGCAGCCGGTAGACGCGCTCTTCGAGCGGACGCTTCAGGAGCTCTTCGACATCGAAAGTGCGCGGCTTCAGGCATTCGCCCTCGACCGAGACCGTCCACGGCCGCGTCCTGAGGCGCTTCGCATACAGGGCCGGCTCGGACTTCTCGGTGCCGAATTCGTAGTAATTGTTGTACAAGGTGACGTGCTTGTACTCGGTCGGTTCCTCGATCGAGCTGAAGCGCGACCGCGCGACGTTCGCGAGCTTTTGCCGGCCCGCGTCCTGGGAGGACACCGTGTCGTCGCTGCACCCCACGGTCGCAGAGAGAATCGATCCGGCTGCCACGGCCTTCATGAATTCCCGGCGCCGCGCGTAGATCGGCTGGGGCGTGATCTCCGATGGCAGTATGTCGGCGGGCCGCTTGATCAGCATGCGAGGGATCCGTTCCTGGGTGGTATAAGGATGTTATACGAGTCGCGGCGCGACCCGATTCATTACAGCGGTTCGTACCTACACGGCGGACGCCGCGCGGTCAGGGATTGAGCTGCTTGTAGACCGCCGTGGCCACGCCCAGCAGGTCTTGCTTGGGCAGGTCCCCGGAAAGCGCGTAGCCGAGCGAGCCATCCACCCAGTAGAAGACGCTCACACCGTTCTCGCGGGTGAATCGGAAGGCAGTGTCGCCCTGACTGACGTTCATCCGCGACACATAGAGCGTGAGGCGGCGTCCTTTCGATTCCTGGTACATGAACTGGGCCACCGCGCCGCGGTCGCCCGGCAGAAGCCGGCCACCGACGAGCTCATATCCGTTATCCGTGAGCACCGGCGGCCGCAGATCGGCGCCGAGCCGCTTCGACAGCCAGCGCACGAGGTGCTCCTGCTGATCGGCGCCCACCTCCACCGGGTGGCGTACCTCGGGTGAGTAGACGGCATGCGCGATCGCTGCCCGGCGGGCGAGCGTCCCTGATCGGCTCGGATCCTCCGCGACCAGAAAGCTCGCGCTCCATCCGAGCGCGCTGCCGAGCAAGAGCCAGCCCGCCGCCATCGCGAATCGCAGGAAGCGCCGGCGCGGCGCAAGCATGGTGAGGCGCTGTGGAATCGGCTCGTCCAGCACCGGATTGAAGTGCGCGCGGAGCTGTGCGTTCTGCTCGCGATACGCAGCGACGCGCTCGGCGGCCTCGGGTTCGCGCGCGAGATGCGCTTCGACCTCCGCGCGGCGGTCCGGCGTCAACCGATCGTCGACAAAAGCCTGCAGATCGTCTTCGGTAGGCTTCATCTCACGAGCTTCAGATTCGACTGTGGCGTCGCCCCCGCGAGCTGCGTGCGCAGCCGCTCGCGGGCGCGGAACAGGCGCGACATCACCGTTCCCATCGGGATGCCGAGGGTCTTGCTCACTTCCGCATAGCTCAGCTGTTCGAGCGCGATGAGCAGGATGACCTCACGCTGCTCGACCGGAAGTGTGGCGATCGCGGATTGCATGTCGCGAATCTCGAGGCGATCCGTCTCGGTCACCGGCTGGGGAAGCGCGTCGCCGTCGTCGAGCGACGTCTCGGGCCGCGCCGCGCGGCTGCGCAGCTGGTTCACGTGCACGTTGTGCATGATCGCGAAGAGCCAGGCTCGCAGATCGCTGCCCGGCCGCCAGAGGTGAAACTTGTTGATCGCGCGCTCGAGGGTGTCCTGAACCAGGTCATCGGCCGAGTAACGGTCGCCAACCAGCGCGCGCGCGTAACGGCGCAGACGCGGAATATGCGGCGTGAGCGTGGCTTGATCCATGTGGTGTTCGCGCTTCGGCTCGCACTGTGCGCTACGGCCGGGCCGCGCGCCAGAGGTTTTCGACGCCGTCGCCGGACCTGTCGCCTGCGATGCGGTCCTTGCTCCACAGATACAGCGGTTTGCCCTTGTAGGCCCATTGCAACGTGCCATCCTCGCGCCTGATTGGCGTGTAATCACCCAGCGGCTTCGCGTCCGCGGGGGCAGCGAACGGCGGCCAATCACGGGCGCACGCGGCCGTGCACAGGCTCCCGCGCGCGCGGGGCGGATCCTTGTCGAACGTGTAGAGCGTCATGCCGCTGGCATCCACGAGCACCCCGTCCTGGCTGCGAGCGGGCGGCGGCTCACCGGCGAGCGTTGCGCATCCTGCCATCACCATTGCGAGCAGAACGACCGACGATTTCATGCGATTCACGGGCCCCACCCGTTTACGCCTCGCACCCATGAAAACAGCTCCCGGCCGCTTCCTATTCCCGTGCCGAGCGGAACACGCGGTCCGCCAGACTCCACTTCGCCGCGAGCGTCTCGGTGGCGTTCAGGAGCTCCTCGGCAAGCGCGGGATGGTTATAGCGAATCGTCGCCAGGCGCGCGAGCGCATCAGGATTGCCTATGCATGCACTCACAACGTGTATCCACTCGCCGGCCTGCGTCCCCACTGCTTCGGCGCCCAGCAATGCACCCGAGTCCGCATCCGCGACGAGCCGGGCGAAACCGCGCGGGTCGCCAAGCGCGAGCGCGGCCGGGCTCATGTCGAGCGCGGAAAATCCGGTCGCGACCTCGTGGCCGTTCGCCTCGGCGTCATTTTCACTCGCGCCGAGTCGCGCAAGCTCGAGTGCCGAGTACACGACTTGCGGAATCGGCGCGTCGCTGCGCCGCGCGCTGCCGGGCGTAGCAATGTTCGCGATCGCCACCGACGCCTCCGCGAGAGCGTGGTTCGAGGTCATTGCACGGTTCGCGCAGTCTCCGATAGCGAAGACGTTAGGCGCGCTGGTGCGCTGATGGTCGTCTACGCTGATGAACTCAGCCTCGTCACATGCAACGCCCGCCGCCTCGAGTCCCAGGCCGGATGTGATGGGTGTGCGTCCCGCTGCGACGAGCACCCAGTCCACGTTCTCGGTGCGGCCCCCTGGCAACCCCAGCACGACGCCGCCGTCGCGCACGTCACACGCGATCGGACGATCTCCGACGCGCGGCCGAATACCGTGGTCACCGAGCGCCGTGCGAAGCAGCTCGAGCGCCGGCATGCTGTAGCGGCTGCGCGAAAGTGCCTCCGAGTGAGTAAGCCACACGATCTCCAGGCCCAGCATGGAGAGAATGAACGCCATCTCGGTCCCGATCACGCCGCTGCCGACGATCGCGACGCGCTGGCCGCGCGGCGGCGTTCGATCGAACAGCGCATCGGTCGTCAGTACCCGATCAGGATGCAACATGTACGCGGACGGCACGACCGGTGCGGAGCCGGTTGCCACCACGACGTGCTCGGCGCGCACGATCTCTTGGCGATCGATCTCGATCTCGCCCGGCGCGCGGAATCGCGCGACGCCCGAGTACGCGCGAACGCCGACTCGGTGGAGATAGTCCACGTAGCTCGCACGGACCGTCTCTACGACGCGCCGCTGGTCGCGCCAAGCCTGCGCGAAGTCGGGCACGAGCTGGCCGCGCAACCCACGCTGCGCGAGCGCATCCCGAGCGGCGAGCAGCCGCGCACTTTGGTACCAGGCCTTCTTGGGAATGCAACCGCGGTTTAGGCAGGTGCCGCCCCAGACCCCGCGCTCGATGATGGCCGCCTTCATGCCGCGCAGCGCGGCGAGCACCGCCGCCCGGTATCCGCCCGGCCCCGATCCGATGATCGCGACGTCGAAGACCTCACCAGTCATACGCGCCTGCCGTCAGCGAGAGTCCAGCGGGAAGGAGGGTAACGGGAGGGAACCAGCCGGTTCCCTCCTGTTCGTAACCTACCGGGTTTGTCGCTGAGGGAACTTGCGGGCTCCCGCCTGTTCGCGACGTCCCGGGTCAGCGCAGCCCGGCGATGTAGTCGGATACCGCCTTGATCTGCGCGTCCGACATCTTTGCCGCGATCGTGCGCATGACCTTGCCGGCGTCATTGGCGCGCTCGCCGCTGCGCCACGCCCTCATTTGCAGCTCGAGGTACTCGGGGTGCTGTCCGGCCAGGCGCGGATACAGCGCCGGTATGCCCCCGCCGCTGGTCCCATGGCAACCGCTGCAAGCCGGGATGCCTTGTGAAGCGACGCCCCCGCGGAAGATCTGCTGCCCTAGCCCGACCGTTTCGGGATTGCGCGCAACGCCGACATTCGGCGGCTGCGCCGCGTAATACGCGCTGAGATTGCGCATGTCTTCGGGCGTGAGACCGGCCACCATGCCGGCCATGACGGGATTCGGGCGTGCGGCCTGCTTGCCGTCCGCGGCCTTGAAGTTCATGAGCTGCTTGGTGGTGTACTCGGCTATCTGACCGGCGAGGTGCGGATTCGCGGGAATCGGGCTCTGACCGGTGGCACCATGGCATGCAGCGCAGGCCTGCGTGGCCGTCTGCTGCCCCTTGGCGGGGTCGGCTTTGGGCACGGGTTCTGCGGCAAACGCGATGCCGCTCGCGAGCGCTGCAGTGAGCAGCGTCAGGCGAATTTTCATGCGAATTTCCTTTCGGGACGGGGCGTTGAGGAAAGCTGTTATTCTAGCGCAGCGTGCCGGCGCGCCGCCAACGCTGTGACTTCGCGGCCCCCCGTTGATCGGGGGATGGTTGGCGCCACCAACGGTCCGTCATTTCAATCCCCGCCACCGATGCCCCTGTTCCGGAACGCGACTTTCGTGCTTTCCGCGCACGAACTGCGCGATCTGCCGCCCCCGGGCGCCGCGGAGGTGGCCTTCGCCGGCCGCTCGAACTCGGGCAAGTCGAGCGCCATTAACGCGCTGGTGCACCATAACCGCCTCGCTTTCGTGAGCAAGACGCCAGGCCGCACGCAACTCATCAACTTCTTTCGTCTTCCGACGGGCGGCTTGCTGGTCGACCTCCCCGGGTACGGCTACGCGCGCGTACCCGGGGCCACCCGGAAGCATTGGGAGACCATACTGAGTGGGTACTTACAGACAAGGGAGTCCCTGGTAGGCCTGGTTCTCGTCATGGACGCCCGCCACCCGCTGACGCCCCTGGATGAAACGATGCTGGCCTGGTTCAAGCCGACCGGGAAGCCGGTCCACGTGCTATTGACCAAGGCCGACAAGTTGTCGCGCAGCGCCGCCGACGCCGCGCTGAGGAGCGTCCGCGCGCGTCTTGCCCGGTTGGCACCGAACTTCTCGGCCCAGCTGTTTTCGGCCCTCAAGCGAACCGGGATCGATGCTGCCGAGGAGGCGCTGGGTCAGTGGCTGGGGGTCAAGCGGGCCGAAGATGGCGCTCGCCCAGTGCCGGGCGAGAACCAGCCGCGTCGGCGAATCTCCAAGCGAGGCCTCCGAGGGCCGGGGCCACAACAAAAAAGCCCCGAGCGGGGTTCACGAAGCTCGGGGCCACAACAAAAAAGCCCCGAGCTAAAGGGGAAAGCTCGGGGCCGAACGCCTTAATGACTAAGGCACCCGCTCAGGGAGGAGAAGCGGGAGACGATCGAAATCGTCTACGCTTGAGAGTGCACGCGTTGCAAAAAGGTTCCCCGAGTGCGCCGTGTCGACGTAAGATATTGTTTTAGCTAGACAAGAGACTTCGATGATCGCTCGTGGCAGTTACCCGGCCGTACGGCCGCGGCGCATGCGCCGGGACGAGTTCTCCCGCCGGATGATGCGGGAGCGGCGCCTGTCGACAGACGACCTGATCTATCCCGTGTTCGTCATCGATGGCAAGAACGAGGTGCAGCCCGTGCCTTCGATGCCTGGCGTCTCGCGCTACACCCTCGACAAGCTCCTCGGCGTCGCCGAGCAGACGCTGAAGCTCGGGGTACCGACCCTGGCGTTGTTTCCGCTGATCGAGCCGAGCTTGAAAACGCCCGACGGCAAAGAGGCGACGAATGCGAACGGCCTCATCCCGCGCGTGATCGCCCGCCTCAAGCAGACCTTTCCGGAGCTCGGTGTGATGACCGACGTCGCGTTGGACCCTTACACCAGCCACGGTCAGGACGGCGTGATCGACGGCGCGGGTTACATTCTGAACGACGAAACCATCGAGATACTCTGCAAGCAGGCGCTCACGCAGGCGCAGGCGGGTGTAGACATCGTCGCTCCGTCGGACATGATGGATGGTCGCATCGGCGCGGTCCGCGCCGCGCTGGACGCGCAGCAGCTCATTTACACCCGAATCATGGCGTACTCGGCGAAGTACGCCTCGGGCTTCTACGGACCGTTTCGCGACGCGGTCGGATCCGCAGCCGCGCTCGGTCAGGGCAACAAGTACACCTACCAGATGGACCCGGCCAACACCGATGAGGCGCTGCGCGAAGTGGCGCTCGATCTGGAAGAAGGCGCCGACATGGTGATGGTGAAGCCCGGCATGCCGTATCTGGACATCGTGCGCCGCGTGAAAGACGAGTTCAAGGCGCCGACTTTCGTCTACCAGGTCAGCGGCGAGTACGCGATGCTCAAGGCTGCGTTCCAGGTCGGCTGGCTCGACGAGGACAAGTGCGTCCTCGAAGCGCTGATCGCGTTCAAGCGCGCCGGCGCAGACGGCGTGCTGACATATTTCGCGCTGGATGCGGCGCGGCGCCTCGCGCACACTTGACGCGCCTGACGCGTCAACCCTCGATCGCCGCCTCGCGAATCATCTGCTCGAACGTGGCGCCGCGCCGATCCACACCGAGGATGCGCGCCGGTAGCAGGCTGCGATCGAGATCGAGCCAGATGTCGAGTTGCATCCCATCGTCATCCGCGCGCCGGAGGTGCACGGTGCGCAAAATGCCGATCGGCGTTTCGATGAGACCTTCGCCGACGATCTCGTAGATGTAATGCCCGAGCTTCCGGCCGCTTGCGACGCCGAGCGGCGCGGCGGACGCCGTCGGCCGCACGAAGTAGGCCTGATGCAGGACCGACAGCGCATCTTGCGTGCCGGCCGGCAAGTCGATGACGCGGTGCTGATCCTTCCAGGCCAGCGCGAGCTTGCCGTTGTGCCAATCGAACCGCGCCGACTCGCTGCGTGCCGCGCTGCCGCGCTGCAACGTGTATTCGATGGGAATGAGGCCCTCGGGTCCCAGTCGGCCGGTGGAGCGTTGGACGAACTTGCCGCTGTAGAACAGCTTCACGAGCCCGACCCCCTCGGCGACGGACTCGGCCCGGTAGACCTGGCCATCGGTGGACCAAGTGTGGGTCAGGATACCCGCGTGGCCGCCTGCGTAAATAAGGTCATAGACGAGTCGCGCTCGGTGTACCGGATACTCCACGGCAGCACCGCGTTCGTCCGCTGCGGCAGCCATCGCAGTGCCGTCGCCCGCTTCCGCGCCGGTCGATTGCGCGGATTCGCTCGCCGCCGGGTCCGCCTGCGCAGCAAACTCGGCGTATCCGCCGTCGGGCATCGGTGGAACGGCCCCGAGGTCGTCGGGCCGCGCGATCCAGCGCGGCGCACCCGGCGATGCGGCGCGGGCCTGCGCAATGCGCCCCTTCGCGGGCGCGCGTTGTGGCTGCGCGTTGTCCGGGCGGGCGGGTGGCTTCGCGTTCGCAACCGGAGGGCGTACGCGTGGGACGATGCGGGCCTCCAGCGGTGCGGCGGGTTCTTCCGCCTCCGCAATAAGCGAGAGGTCGAAACGCGGCGTTGCGAAGAGCGCGATCCCGTGCAGCAGCACGGAAGTCAATCCTGCAAACGCGAGTATCCGATCGGTGCGGGACATCACGGATCGCGATCAACCAAACACTAGCGCGACCCCGTGCGCGCGCTCGGGGCCAATCGCCAACGATCCGTCCGGCATGTGCGCGGGACGCATGCCGCCCCCAGCGAGCGCGCTCGCCGCGGCGTCACGGTCGGCGACGTGAATGAAGAGCGCCGCCAGCTTTGGCGCAAGCCGCGGGCTCGCCTCGATCCCGGGTAGCCGCCTCGCCAGCGCCGCCTCGGTGGCGACCGCTATGGGCGCCGATCCAGTCTCGACGAGCAGCCCCTCGGCAATGGCCTGCGCGCGCGTGTCGAGCATGCGCTCGTAGGCGCTTGCAGTCGTCGCAACATCCTCCGCCACGATTGCGACCGCGGCCAGCGCATTCGCGCCGTTACGGTGCGCCTGATGCTCCGGCCGCCAGACCGCCTCGCGGGTAAAGTGCTCGCAGAGAAACACGCGCCCTCCGGGGGTCTTGTCGGGGGCGAGCTGCGTGATGCGGAAGCGCGCGTCGCGCGTGCCCTCGGGCAGGCGGACGGGGCGCGAGAAATCGACCGGATCGGTGGGCGAGAATCCGGCCCACAACAGCTCCGTGTAGGCTCCCTTTGCGCTGTCCGTGCGGAGCGCGATCGCCGCGAGCCCGTCGCCCGCCCTTGCGAAATCGGTGTAGTGCTGGCGCGACGGATGCGGGTTCTCCGGCGGGCTCGACAGCAGCTCGATGTAGTCCTCGCCAAGCATCACGCAGTGGTTTCGCGAGCCCAGGGTATGGTCGCCACGTGGCGTGACGACGAAGCCCATGCGGCGGAACGAAGCGGCAGCGGCGGAGAGATCATTCACGACGATCACCACGTGATCGATGCCTTGGATGTGTCGGCGCATTCTGGCGGTTCGGCGGGGCGAAAGAAGTAAAAAATTGTAAGGGACGCAGGATTTATTGGCACTCTGTAGGCGCGCGCGGACGCGCCTTGACACCATGCGCGACGACGCTCGAATCGCCCGCTATATAATCGCTTGGCTGAGGCGCACCCGACAAGCTATTTAGAACTAACGCGCGCCTCGCGATCCGTTGACAGCTCGCCACTACCCGGGGACCGCCATGTCGATCATCGAACCGATCAGTGCGTTGCATGCCGAGATGACCGCGTGGCGACGCGACGTCCACGCTCATCCCGAGACGGCGTTCGAGGAGCATCGCACCGCGGAAGTGGTGGCGGAGAAGCTCGCATCATTCGGCATCACGGTGCATCGCGGGCTGGCGCAAACCGGCGTGGTCGGATCCCTCAAGGTCGGCACGGGCAAGCGCGCAGTGGGGCTGCGCGCCGATCTGGACGCGCTGCCGATCGAGGAATCCAATACGTTCGAGCACCGCTCCAGGCACGCGGGCCGGATGCACGCGTGCGGGCACGACGGCCACGTGGCCATGCTGCTCGGAGCCGCGAAGCACCTCGCGGCCTCGCGCAATTTCGACGGCACGGTGTATTTCATCTTTCAGCCCGCGGAAGAAAGCCGCGGCGGGGGCCGGGTGATGGTCGAGGATGGGCTGTTCGATCGCTTCCCGATGGAGGCCGTCTTCGGCATGCACAACTGGCCGGGCATGCCGGTGGGCGAGTTCGGCGTGATGCCGGGTCCGATGATGGCGTCCTCCGACGAGTTCGAGATCCGGGTCACCGGGCGCGGCGGCCACGCCGCGATGCCTCACCAGACAATCGACCCGATCGTGATCGGGAGCCAGATCGTGCAGGCGCTCCAGGCGATCGTGAGCCGCAACGTCAACCCAGTGGATGCCACGGTGATCACCGTCACGCAGTTCCATGCGGGCGACGCGATCAACGTCATTCCCGGCGAGGCGGTGCTGCGCGGGACGGCGCGCGCGTTCCGGCCGGCGGTGCAGGATCTCTTGGAGGAGGGCATCCGGCGAGTTTGCGCGGGCGTCGCCGCCGCGCACGGCGCCCGGATCGCGGTTCGCTACGAACGGCACTATCCTCCCACGATCAACTCGCCTGCCGAGGCCGAGTTGGCCGCACAGGTGATGCGCGACATCGTCGGAGCGGAGCATGTCCACACCAATCTCCCGCCAACCATGGGCGCCGAGGATTTCGCCTTCATGCTCCGGGTGAAGCCGGGCGCCTACGCGTGGATCGGCAATGGGCCGGGAGAGGGGGGCTGCATGCTGCACAACTCGGGCTACGACTTCAACGATGCGATCCTTCCGCTCGGCGCGACCTACTGGACGCGGCTTGCGGAGTGCTTTCTGCAGCGCGTGTGAGCAGCGCCGGCTCGCGATCATCGAACGCGATGGGACCGCACGTCTCGAGCATCGGAAGCGTCATCCAGATCAAACCGGTTTCAGATCGAGATAGAGAGGGCGCATGAAATTCATCGACCATGGAGCGGGCGGGCCTGCTTCAGTGCTGAAGATCGCCGCGTGCGAGCAGCCCGCGCCCAAGTCCGGGGAAGTGCTGATCGAGGTGCAATATGCGGGCGTGAATCGACCCGACATCCTGCAACGGTCGGGAAAGTATCCACCGCCGCCCGGCGCGTCGCCCGTGATCGGGCTCGAGGTTGCCGGAAAGATCGTCGCAGTCGCGCCGGACATCACGCAGTGGAAAGCCGGCGACGTCGTCTGCGCGCTGACGCCGGGCGGGGGCTACGCAGAATACTGTGCGGCACCCGCGGTGCACTGCCTGCCGGTTCCCAAGGGGCTCACGGTCGAGCAGGCCGCGTCGCTGCCCGAGAACTGGTTCACGGTGTGGACCAACATCATTGCCAGGGGCCAACTGAAGGCCGGCGAGACGTTCCTCGTTCACGGCGGCTCGAGCGGAATCGGACTCGCGGCAATCCAGCTCGCGAAGGCCTGGGGTGCGACCGTGTACACGACCGTCGGCAATGCGATGAAGGCCAAATATTGCCGCACGATGGGCGCGGACGCCGTCTGGAACTACAAAGACGAGGACTGGGCCGCGGAGCTCTGGAAGGCAACCGCGAAACGCGGCGTGGACGTGATCCTCGACATGGTCGGCGGAGAGTATGTCGAGAAGAACATCCGCTCGCTCGCGCTCGAGGGGCGCCTCGTTCAGATCGCTTTCCTCCAGCCGAGCAAGGTATCGATCGACTGCATGCCGATCATGGTCAAGCGCCTCACGTTCACCGGATCGACGCTGCGGCCGCGCACGATCGAACAGAAAGCCGCGATTGCGCGGGATCTCCTGGAGCACGTCTGGCCACGCTTCGAGTCCGGCGAGCTGCGCACTTATCTCTACCGGACGTTTCCCTTCGCCGAGGCGGCTGCGGCACACGAACTGATGGAATCCTCGACGCACATCGGCAAGATCATGCTCGCGGTGCGCGGCGACTGAGCGACGCGCCAGTCGCGGAATAGCGAGCCTTGGTCATGGAACGCGCGCTGCTGGGTCTTGTCGGGGCCCGCATCGGAAGATCGATTTCACCTGCGATGCACGAGGCCGCAGGTCACGCCTCGGGAATCGACGTTCGCTACCACCTGATCGACGCGCACGTTCTCGGTTTCGGACCGGATGCGCTCCCGCAGCTGCTGGCGGGCGTGAAGCTCGCCGGATTTGCCGGCCTCAACGTGACCTTCCCGTTCAAGGAAGCGGTGCTCGGCTTGCTCGATCGCGTCGAGGGCACGGCCGAGAACGTGGGCGCGGTGAACACAGTGGTCGTCCGCGGCGATCGTCTCATCGGGCACAACACCGACTATTCCGGATTCCTGCGTGGCTGGCAGCGGACATTCGGAGACCGCAAGCCGGGATCTGCGGCGCTCATCGGGGCCGGAGGAGTAGGACGGGCCATCGGGCACGCGCTGGCCACCCTTGGGGCAGACGAGGTGCGCATCGCG
>JBFJOO010000064.1:0-25688 GCA_041617635.1 Burkholderiales bacterium
AGGCGCGTGCCTCCTGCACGAGGAGATTGTCGTGCAGGAATATGGCCCCGGCGCGGACCTCGATATAGCCGCTGGTCTGCAGGTCCTTCATCACGCGGCTCACCATCTCGCGCGAGGCGCCGATCATCTTGGCGATGTCCTGCTTGGGCAGCTTCTTCGTGACGACCATCTGGCCGTCCACGCTTTCCGCCATCTCCATCAGCAAGCGCGCCACGCGACCGTAGACATCCATCAGCGCCAGGCTGCCGATTTTCCGGTCGGCCTCGCGCAACCGCTTCACCAGGCCGCGCATGACACCCATCGCGATGTCGAAATTCTCGGCGAGGCACTTCTTGAAATCGATGCGGGCGATGGTCAGGAGCTCGCAGGGCTCGATCGCGATGACGGTCGCGGAGCGCGGCTCGTCGTCGACCAGTCCCATCTCGCCGAAGAACTCGCCCTGGCCGAGGATCGCCAGGATCACCTCGCGCCCCTCGTCGTCGCTCATCATGACCTTCAGCCGGCCGGAGATGACGATATAGAGGGCGTCGGTCGGATCGCCGGCCGCGATGATCGTCGATCCGCGCGGATACGACTTGCGCCCGACCACCCGCGTGAGCAGGCTCAATTGGGCTTCCGGCAGCACCGCAAAGAGTGGCACATTGCGGAGCAACAGAGTTGAAACACTGGCAGGACCTGCCATATCGCTCTCCCCTATCGGCGCCCATCGTCCCCGATGGACTATGGTAACAGAACACCCCGGCCACTCACCCGTGGAGCTGGCGACTCCACAGGGGGCGGCAAACTTCGCGCGCGCTAGCGCATGCGGGTGGCATCGACGCCGCGTGCCCTTGCACGATCGAGCGCGTTCTCGAAATCGCTCGATTGCGTGCGCCTGCATTGCGACAATCATCCGGTGGCGCGCTCGATGCCGCTACGCGCTGCATGCAATCAGCATATCGCGCGTCCGCGCTTACCCCCCGGATAATCCGGTGCTGCCCGCAGTCTTCGCGGCCGGCACGTTGGCCGCATCTCGACACCCCGCTCGCGAAGACCAAATTCCCGTCCAGTCTGGAGTATAGACCGGGATTTTCAATAAAACAACTGCTTACACGAATTACCTCACGTAACCTCTAGCCGGAGCGCGCGCGCGCTGAGGATATAATCGGCGCTCGGTGCCCTGGCCTCCCCTTTCCCTGCAACTTTCGAACCATGTCGGACAAATCCACCAAACACTGCAAGCTCCTCATTCTCGGCTCCGGACCGGCCGGATACACCGCCGCCGTCTACGCGGCCCGCGCGAACCTGAGCCCGGTCCTCATCACGGGCATTGCGCCCGGGGGCCAGCTCACCACGACGACCGACGTCGACAACTGGCCGGCGGACTGGGAAGGCGTCCAGGGACCCGAGCTGATGGAGCGGTTCCAGAAGCACGCGGAGCGCTTCGAGACCGAGATCGTGTTCGACCAGGTTCACACCGCTCACCTGCGCGAGAAGCCTTTCCGACTCGAAGGCGATAGCAGCACCTACACCTGCGATGCGCTGATCATCGCCACCGGCGCGTCGGCGAAATACCTCGGGCTCGAGTCCGAGACACGCTACATGGGCAAGGGCGTGTCGGCCTGCGCAACCTGCGACGGCTTCTTCTACCGCGGCCAGGACGTCGTGGTGGTCGGCGGAGGAAACACGGCGGTCGAGGAATCGCTATACCTCTCGAACATCGCCCGCAACGTGACGCTCGTGCACCGTCGCGACACCCTGCGGGCCGAGAAGATCCTCCAGAAGAAACTCTTCGCGAAGCCGAACGTCACCACCAAGTGGAACCACGTGCTCGACGAAGTGCTGGGGGACGCGAAGGGCGTCAATGCGATCCGCATCAAGCCCGTCGCGGCGGGCCCCGCGGAGACGATCGAGGCACAGGGCGTGTTCATCGCGATCGGCCACACGCCGAACACCGAGATCTTCGCCGGTCAGCTCGAGATGAAGAACGGCTACATCATCACCGCGGGCGGGCTGGAAGGAAACGCGACCGCCACGAGCATTGCAGGCGTGTTCGCCGCCGGCGACGTGCAAGACCACGTCTACCGCCAGGCGGTGACGAGCGCCGGCACGGGCTGCATGGCGGCGCTCGACGCCGAGAAGTATCTGGAGAGCCAGCACTGATTCGCAGAACCCGGGGACCCCGCCCCGTGTCAACCACAAGATGAAACGCCCGCTCGAAACCCGGGTCTCGGACGCGGACCGCGACCTCTTCCACGAGGCGGTCCGGGACGCGGTTCCGCTGCGTCGGAGCGATCGCCAGGATCGGTCGGACCGGCCAACGCTGCCACCGGTGCCGGTGCAATCACTGCTGGATGAGCACGACGCCCTGGCCGAGAGCACCGCCGGGGAATTCGATCCGGACGCAGGCCTGGAGACGGGCGAGGAAGCGAGCTACGTGCAAGCGGGTGTGTCGCGCCAAGCCTTGCGCAGGCTGCGCCGCGGTCATTGGGTCGTCCAGGCCGAGCTGGACTTGCACGGCATGCGTCAGCCGGAGGCTCGTCAGGCGCTGAGCGATTTCCTGGGCGGCTGTCTGCGACGCGGCCATCGCTGCGTGCGGATCGTGCACGGCAAGGGGCTGGGCTCGGTGAATCGCGAGCCGGTGCTCAAGGGCCGGGTGCGCGGCTGGCTCGCGCGGCGCTCGGAGGTCCTCGCGTACTGCCAGGCGCCGGCCACGCAGGGCGGGGGCGGTGCGCTGCTGGTCCTGCTGCGCGCCTAGGACCCTGGTCTCAGATTGCCGCCTCGTTGGTCTCGCCGGTGCGGATACGCACCACCTGATCGACGCCGGTGACGAAGATCTTGCCGTCGCCGATCTTGCCGGTACGCGCCGACTTGATCATCGCCTCGATCGCCTGATCGGCCATGTTGTCCGTCACGACGACCTCGATCTTCACCTTGGGCAGGAAGTCGACGACGTATTCGGCGCCCCGATAGAGCTCGGTGTGACCCTTCTGGCGGCCGAATCCCTTGACCTCGGTCACGGTCAAACCGGTCACGCCCACCTCGGCGAGCGCTTCGCGCACCTCGTCGAGCTTGAATGGCTTGATCACCGCTTCGATCTTCTTCATGGCGGGCACTCCGGAGATTCTGCCGGAACGAGTATAGCAAAGGGTAACCCGGATACGCGTCTCCGGCGGCTTGTCTCGGTTGCCGGGTTCCCCAATAATGGCGCGACCATGGCATTCGACTTTCCGGTCTGCACCGCCGCTGTGCGTGCGATCTCCTTTCCCGCTCTCCCGAGCATCGCGCACCACGTCGGACCGGCGTGAAGCGCGCAACCGAGCCCGTGCTCCGCGTGGTGGAGAGCCTCGCGGAGATCCCCAGCGCGCAGTGGAACGCGCTCGCCGCCGAGCATCCGTTCTTGCGCCACGAGGTGTTTGCCGCCCTGCATGAGACTCGCTGCGCATGCGAGGAGACCGGGTGGCTGCCGCAGTTCCTCGCTGTGACGCGCGCGGGGCAGCTCGAAGGCGTGATGCCTCTCTATCTCAAGTCGCACTCCTACGGCGAGTACGTGTTCGACTGGGCGTGGGCCGACGCCTACGAACGGCACGGCCTGAGCTATTACCCGAAGCTGCTGTCGGCGATCCCGTTCTCGCCCGTGACCGGACCGCGCTTGCTGGCGCGCGACGCAGAGACGCGCGCCCTCCTCCTCGGCACCGCGCTGGAGCTCGCGCGCCAGACCTCCTCGTTGCACGTGCTTTTTCCGCCCGAGCCGGAGGCGCGCGCGATGGAAGCCGCTGGAATGATGCTGCGCCGCGGTGTCCAGTTTCATTGGCAGAATCCGGGCTACCGCGATTTCGAGGATTTCCTGGCAACGCTCAACCACGCCAAGCGCAAGAAGATCCGCCAGGAGCGCCGCAGGGCGCGCGACGACGCCGGCATGACTTTCCGGCATCTCGTGGGAAGTGAGATCGGGCACGACGACTGGACCTTCTTCACGCGCTGTTACAACCGCACCTACCGCGCGCACTACTCCACGCCCTACCTGAATCTCGCGTTCTTCGAGCGCCTCGGAGCCACGCTCCCGGATAATGTCGTGCTCGTGATCGCCGACCGCGACGGCATGCCCTTCGCATCCGCACTGAACGTATTCACCGACGATGTCCTCTACGGCCGGTACTGGGGCGCTCTCGGATTCCTGCCGGCCCTGCATTTCGAAGTCTGCTACTACCAGACGATGGAGTTCTGCATCAGCCGCGGGATACGCCTCTTCGAAGGCGGCGCGCAGGGCGAGCACAAGCTCTCGCGCGGGTTTCTGCCGGTCGAGACATGGTCCGCGCACTGGCTACGCCACCCGCGCTTCGCCGACGCGGTCGGCGAGTTCCTGGCGCGCGAGGCGCGCGGCATCGAGCACTACATCGACGAGCTGAACGATCGCTCGCCGTTCAAGAACCAGGACTGAGGAGGCGTTATGAGGCTACAGGGAAAGGTCGCGATCGTGACGGGTGCGGGCTCGGGATTCGGCGAGGGAATCGCCGCGCGTTTCGCCGCGGAGGGCGCAAAGGTCGTCGCCAACGATATCAGCGCCGAAGGGGGCGAGCGCGTCGCGGACGCCATCCGCAAGAGCGGCGGTACGGTGCACTTCGTGCAGGCGGATGTCGCGACCGAGGCAGGATGGAAGAAGATCGTCGGCGAGGCGGTTGGCAAGTTCGGCCGGATCGACGCATGCGTCAACAACGCCGGCTGGACGCATCGCAACAAGCCGATGCTGGAGTGCACCGAGGCGGAGTTCGACCGGGCGTATGCGGTGAACGTCAAGAGCATCTACCTCTCGGCGATGCACTGCATCCCGGTGTTCCGGAAGCAGGGCGGCGGATGCTTCGTGCAGATCGCCTCCACCGCGGGGGTGCGGCCGCGGCCAGGCCTCACCGTCTACAACAGCTCGAAGGGCGCGGTGATCATCATGTCGAAGTCGATGGCCGCGGAGTTCGGGCCCGACAAGATCCGCGTGAACTGCGTGAATCCGGTGTTCAGCCCCGAGACGGCGCTCTCGGCGGATTTCGCGGGTGGCGCGGTCACGCCGGAAGCCAAGGCGCGCTTCCTCGCGACGATTCCGCTCGGACGCTTCTCGACCCCGCTCGATGTGGCGAATGCGTGTCTTTACCTTGCGTCGGACGAGGCTGCGCTGGTGAGCGGCGTCTGTATCGAGGTGGATGGCGCACGCTGCGTCTAGCGGCGCGCGCCCAGGCTAACCGGGCTTGCGGATGAAGCCGCCGAGCAGCGCGGCGACCTGTCGGTCGCGCCGCTGCGGTTCGCGCTTGCGCGTATCGGCCGGGGCCGATGTCGTGGCCGGCTCGTAGGGCTTGCTGAAAATTGGATCGGTGGACCGCTGGGCGGCAGGCTTCGGCGCCGGCCGCTCGGCCCGCTCGGGCCGCTCGGGGCGTCTGCCGCGCGTGAGCTTGGGTTCCTCGCTGCCGCGGCGACGCTCGCGATCGGGCCGCGCCATGAGCCCCGGCGCATCCCGTCCGGCGGGCTCGAAGTTGGGCACGATCTCCCGCTCCATCTTCACCTTGATCATCCGCTCGATGTCCGCGAGCCGCTCGGTCTCCTCGGCGCACACCAGCGAGATGGCTTGACCGGTGGCGCCTGCGCGGCCCGTACGGCCGATGCGATGGACGTAATCCTCGGGCGAGTTGGGCAGCTCGAAGTTCACGACGTATGGAAGCTGCTCGATATCCAACCCGCGCGCTGCGACGTCGGTGGCGACGAGGATGCCGACCTTTCCGGTCTTGAATTCCTCGAGCGCCTGCATCCGCTCGCCCTGGGTCTTGTCGCCGTGAATCGCCGCGGCGTGCACGCCGGCCCGGTTGAGCTGGTAGGCCAGCCGGTTCGCGCCGAGCCGCGTGGAATTGAAGACCAGGACCTGGTTCATCTCGCGCGTCTTGATCAAGTGCACGAGCAGGTCGCGCTTCTTCTCGCGCGCCACCGGATGCACGCGATGCGAGACGAGCTCGGCAGCGGCATTTTTCCGGGCGACCTGGATGAGCACCGGGTCGCTCAGGAACGAGTCGGCAAGCCGCTTGATTTCTTCCGAGAGGGTGGCCGAAAAGAGGAGGCTCTGCTTACGCGCGGTGAGCAGCGCCAGGATGCGCCGCACATCGGGGATGAATCCCATGTCGAGCATGCGATCGGCCTCGTCGAGCACGAAGACCTCGACTTGCGACAGGTTGAGGGTGCGCTGCTGCACGTGATCGAGCAGCCGCCCGGGCGTTGCCACCAGGATCTCGACGCCGCGGCGCAGCTGCGCGATCTGCGGATCGATCGGCATGCCGCCGTAGATCACCGCGGTGCGCAGCGGCACGTATTTGCCGTACTCGCGGAAGCTTTCCTCGACCTGCACCGCCAGTTCGCGAGTGGGCGCAAGGATGAGCGCACGAACCGGGTGGCGCGCGGGCGAGGTGCTCGTGCTCGCCATCGGCGCGAACCGCTGCAGGGTCGGCAGCGCGAATCCGGCGGTCTTGCCCGTCCCGGTCTGCGCGCCACCCATGACGTCGCGCCCGGCAAGGATCACCGGGATGGCCTGGGCCTGGATCGGGGTGGGCTCCGTATAGCCCTGCTCGTTCACTGCGCGGAGCAGTTCTGGCAGGAGCCCTAATTCAGCAAATGTCGGCAATCAGATAAGGCTAAGCGACTGAAAGTGGAAACGCCGGTAACGCGCTCGTCGCCCGCCAGGGGTTCCGAAAGCGCGTGAGAAATGGGCTGCAAACGGAGAGGGGTCCGGAGGGGCTGGAGCAAAAAGCTGCGCGGAGTATATCAGAGGCGTCCTCCGAATCCCACACCGGGCTTGCCTATAATCCGGCCCGGATGATCACGCTGCGCAAGCTGCGCCTGCGGCGCGGCGCGAAACTGCTGCTCGAGGGCGCCGATCTCGGCATCTCCCCCGGCGAGCACGTGGGTGTCGTCGGTCCGAACGGCTGCGGCAAATCGAGCCTCTTTGCCCTCTTCACCGGCACCCTCCACCCCGACGGCGGCGATCTCGAGGTGCCGCCGTCCTGGATCGTCGCCCACGTCGCCCAGGAATCCGTCGCCACCGATCAGCCGGCAATCGAGTACGTGATCGACGGCGATGCGGAGCTGCGCGCCGTCGAGGCCGATCTCGCGGCCGCCGACGCGGCGGACGACGGAGAGCGGCTGGCGCACCTGCACGACCGGTACGGCTTGATCGACGGCTACGCAGCGCGCGCGCGGGCCGCCGCGCTCCTCGCGGGACTCGGCTTCGGGGCCGACGAGATCGCCCATCCGGTGCGCGATTTCTCCGGCGGCTGGCGCATGCGCCTGAACCTCGCGCGGGCGTTGATGTGCCGGTCCGATCTGCTGCTGCTCGACGAGCCCACCAACCATCTGGACCTCGACGCCGTCGTCTGGCTCGAGAGCTGGCTCGCCGGCTACGCCGGCACCCTGCTGCTCGTTTCGCACGACCGCGAGTTTCTCGACGCAACAGTGAGCGCGATTCTTTCCTTCGAGCAACAGCGGCTGCGCCTCACCACCGGAAACTACTCGGCGTACGAGGACCAGCGCGCGGAGCGGCTCGCCCACGAGCAGGCGCTCTTCACGCGGCAGCAACGCGAAATCGAGCGGCTCGAGCGTTTCGTCACCCGCTTCCGGGCCAAGGCCACCAAGGCGCGCCAGGCGCAGAGCCGGATCAAGGCGCTCGAGCGCATGGAACGCATCGCCCCCGCGCACGTGGACTCGCCGTTCACCTTCCACTTCCGGGACTTTCCGGGCAGCCCGGATCCGGTGCTCGTGCTCGATGACGCGGCGGCCGGCTACGGCGGACCGCCGGTTCTCGAAGCGATCCGGCTCACGATCTCGGCCGGCGCCCGGATCGGACTCCTCGGACGCAATGGCGCCGGCAAATCGACGCTGATCAAGCTGCTCGCAGGCCGGCTCGCGCCGCAGACCGGGCAGCGCCGCGAAGGCAAGAACCTGCGCGTCGGCTACTTCGCCCAGCACCAGCTCGAGGAGCTCCGCCCCGACGAGACGCCGATCCAGCATCTGGCCCGTATCTATCCGGAGACCCGCGAGCAGGAGCTCCGCAGCTACCTCGGCAGCTTCGATTTCTCGGGCGACATGGCGCTCGCGCCGGTCGGACGCTTCTCGGGCGGCGAGCGCGCCCGCCTCGCGCTCGCGCTCGTGATCTGGCTGCGTCCGAACCTGCTGCTGCTGGACGAGCCGACCAACCACCTGGACCTGGAAATGCGCGAGGCGCTCACGCTCGCCCTGCAGGAATACGAAGGCGCGATGGTGCTGGTCTCCCACGACCGCCACCTGCTGCGCACCGCCACTGATTCGCTGATGCTCGTTGCCGGCGGCCGCGTGCAGGAGTTCGACGGCGATCTCGACGACTACCGCGACTGGCTCGCAGCGCGCGATGCGCCCGGCAAAGTACGCTCCCCGGTCGCGGGCGAGCGCCGCGAGCAGAAGCGCGCCGCGGCCGAGGCGCGGCGCGAGGCCACGCAGAAGAAGAAACCCATCGTGAATCGGATCGTGCGGCTCGAGCGCGAGATGGCCGATCTCACGGCCGAGAAGGGCCGTATCGAGAGCCAGCTCGCCACCGAGGCGTTCTACAAGGGCGCCGACCCGGAGGAAGTTGCCGCGGCGTTACGCGAGCAAGCCCGCGTCAGCGGGCGCCTCGAGACGGTCGAAGCCGAGTGGTTGACCTTGCAGACCGAGCTCGAGCAGCTGAGTGATTAGTTGATCGTGGGACGGCCGCCGGTGGCGTCGGCGACGGGCACCATGCCCGAGGGAAGCGCGAGATCGATGCTCCACTCGCTTTTCTGCACTGCGTTCTGCAGGAGCTTCATCAGACCGTGCAACAGGTTCTCGTCGAGCGTCAGGTGCACGCCCTGGCCGGCCGCCGGGAGCAGGCCGAGGACGTTGCGGCCCTGCTGGTCGCGACGGGGCTGAATGCGCGTGATGAGCAGCGGTTCCGTGCCGAGCGGGCGCTCGCGCTCGGCCTCCTCGTAGGGCTTGGAGAAGTTTGCCTTGCTGATGGCCTTTTCGTGCTGGAAACCGAGCAGCGCCTTGCGCGCCTCGGGATTGTGCTGGAGCTGCACCTCCGGCACGGCCTGGGCCATGTTGAGCAGCACGGGCCAGAGTCGGACGATGCAGCGCCGGGTAAGCCACAACAGCACCTCCGCCCCGGTATCGGTGGCGAGGCGCATCAAGAGCCGGTCTTCTTCCGGCCGGTACTCGATCTTGAGCTGGTGAAGTCGCATGGTGCGAAATCAGTTTAACCCCAAAAACACCCCCTAAACGTTCAAGGAAGAGTGCCAGGTGCGACAGGAGTCACGACCGCCCCCCGACGGGCACGCCGCGTTACACTTGCTGCGGCATGCAGGAGGGCGTTTCCGACGAGGAACTGATGCTGCGCTACCGCGACGGCGAGGCCGGCGCATTCGACGTCCTCTACCAGCGGCACAAGGGACCGGTGTTTCGCTATCTGCGGCGCCAGACCGGCGACGCGGCGGTGGCCGAGGAGCTGTTTCAGGATGTGTGGATTCGACTCATCAACGCGCGCCACGACTACGCGGTCAAAGCGCGCTTCACGACCTGGCTGTACACGATCGCGCACAACCGGTCGCTCGACCACCTGCGCACCCGCGGACGCGCCGATCTGACGAGCTTTGACGACGCGATCGAGACGGTCGTGGCCTTGCCCGCGGCGGATCCGCCGCCCGAGCATGCGCTCGAGCGGAAGGAGCTGGCCGGACGGCTGCTCGCCGCGATCGACGCGCTGCCTTCGGCGCAGCGCGAGGCCTTTCTCCTGCAGCAGGAAGGCGGTCTGACCGTCGAGGAAATCGCGCACGCGACCGGAGTCGAGCGCGAAACCGCCAAGAGCCGGCTGCGCTACGCGCTGGCCAAGCTGCGCGACGCGCTGAAGGATCTCACGTGAACGCCGACGAGCCACGCGACCCGAGCATCGATGCCGCGTACCGGGCGACCGCGCGCGACGCGCCGCCGCGCGCGCTGGACGAGCGCATCCTCGCTGCCGCGCATCGCGCCGTCGATGCGCGCCCGGCGCCGCTCGGACGCTCGTTCGCACAACGCTGGCGCGTTCCGGTCGCGCTGGCGGCAACCGTGGTGCTCTCGGCCACGATCACGCTCATGGTGTACGAGAGCGAACGATCGCCGCTGATGCAGGAGGAATTGGGTCCCGGCAAGGTCCTCCGCGAGGATCGTGCCGCGCCTGCAGCAGCCCCGCCACCGCGCCCAGCCGAAAAGGAATCCGGAGCGCGCGAGGCGAAACCGTCCGAGGTTCCCGAGCGCGGGCGCGTGGAGTCGCAAACCGCGGTCCCCCGGCGCGCGCCCCCGGAAGCCGAGGACGTACGGCGCCAACTGGAATCGGCGAAACCCGATCAGCGGATGTCCAACGAGGCGCCTCCGGCGCCCTTTCCCGCCGAGCGGACACGGCCCGCCGCGCCGCCGTCCGCGGACGCGCCGCGCGCGAAAGATGGCCAGGGAGCGCTCGATAAGAAGCGTGAGGCGCCGGCAACATTCCGGAGCGAAACGGATGAAATTCGTCCGGCGCCGGCGCCGGCACCGATGCCGCAAGGTGCACGTCGCGAGCCGAGCGTGGGCTCAGCGGCACCGAGCTCCGCGGCACCGGAGCCGCCCGCCGCGGCGACCCGCGAGCGTGCGCTCGCCGATCGGCCCGCCGGCCGCACCGAGCGGGATGCGGCCGCCGCCGCGCCCGCGGCGCTGCGCTCACCCGAAGACTGGATCGCCGAGATCCGGCGCCTGAAGGAGGCGGGCCGGAGCGACGATGCGAAACGCCTGCTGGTCGAGTTTCGGGAGCGCTTTCCTGACCTTCCCATCCCGGAAGACCTGCGCTAGCCGGCTGCAGGACCTCTCTTAACCCCACTTCGCCGCGGACATCGTTTACAGCGATGTCCTTCATTTATCTGGGAGAGGTCCATGAAAGGCATTCTTGTGGCGCTGCTCGCCGCCGCGCTTTCGGGCTGTGCATCGGCGACCGTGTCCGCCGGGTCGCTGGTCGACGTGACCGTCATCAACCGGACGACCGGGCAGCCGGTGCCGACGCACTACCATGCCGGCCAGCTCTATATCGCTGGAACCCCTGGTGAAAAGTACGCGCTCCGCATCGCGAACCGGACCGGACGACGGGTCATGACGGTGGTCTCGGTGGACGGCGTGAACGTCGTGAGCGGCGAGACGGCGGCGACGAGCCAGGCGGGCTACGTCCTCGCCGCACATCAGTCTTTCGAGATCAACGGCTGGCGCAAGTCGCTCGAGGAAGTGGCGGCGTTCTACTTCACCGCGCTGCCCGACTCGTACGCGGCGCGCACCGGTCGTCCGCACAATGTCGGGGTGATCGGGGTCGCGGTGTTCCAGGAGCATCGCCCGCCCAGCGTGTACCGCCCGTACGCGCCGGCGCGTCCGGGAGAGAGCGCGGAGTCGCGCGCACGCGGCGACGCGCGGAACGAGTCGGAGGCGGATGCCGCGGGCGCCGCGTCACCGGCGCCGAGCGCCGATGCGCCTGCCGAAGCCGGCAAGCGATCCGCCCCGCTGGCGCAGCGCGCGGAAAAACTGGGGACCGGTCATGGCGAGCGCGAATGGTCTTCGGTCCGCTACACGAGCTTCCGGCGGGCGACGGAGCACCCGAACCAGACGATCACGATCCAGTACGACAGCTATCGCAACCTGGTGGCGCGTGGCGTCATTCCGCAAGTGCCGCCGCTCGGCAACCCGAATCCGTTTCCGAACGGTGGATTCGTGCCCGACCCGCGCGGCTAGGAACGCGTGATCAAGTCACCCCCGCGGACATGGGGATGCAGGAAGCCTCTGAGCATGCTGAGCCCGGATTCCCGCCGCGTCCGCGGGAATGATGGGCCTTTGAAGACTTTCCTCAGTTCATTGTCCCATGGCGCTGGAGCGCCCAGCTCACGTGCTCCCGCACCAGCGCCGAGGGGTCATCAATGCGCGCGCGCAGCGCCGCGGTCACCCGCTCGCCGCGCGGCGCATTGCCGAGGCCGACCGCGAGATTGCGCAGCCAACGCTCGTGGCCGATCCGATGAATGGCGCTCCCGGAAAGGCGTTCGTGAAACTCGCGCTCGGGCCACGCGAAGAGGTCCACGAGCTCGGCGCAGTCGAGCCCGTTGCGAACGCGGAAGTCCGGCTCGCTTGACACTTGCGCATACCGGTTCCAGGGGCATACGAGCTGGCAGTCGTCGCAGCCGTACACGCGGTTGCCGATGAGGGGGCGAAGCTCGACCGGAATGGGCCCCTTGAGCTCGATAGTGAGGTAGGAGATGCAGCGCCGCGCATCGAGCTCGTAGGGCGCCACGATGGCGCGGGTCGGGCACACGTCGATGCACTTGGTGCACGCGCCGCAATGCTCGCTCACCGGAACGTCCGGGGGGAGCGGTAGGTCCGTATACATCTCGCCCAGGAAGAAGAACGAGCCCGCGTCGCGCGTCAGCAGCAGCGTGTGCTTGCCCCGCCACCCGAGGCCGGCCTTGCGCGCGAGCTCGACCTCCATCACCGGGGCCGAATCGGTGAACACGCGATAGCCGAAAGCGCCGATCTCAGCGGTGATGCGATCGGCAAGCTGCTGGAGACGCCCGCGCAGCACCTTGTGGTAGTCCCGGCCAAGCGCATAGCGTGAGACGAATGCCCGCGCGCCATCCTCCATGACGCGCCAGCTGTCCTCCGCATCGGGCAGGTAGTCCATCCGGGCGCTGATCACGCGCACGGTGCCGGGCACGAGCTCGGGCGGGCGGGCGCGCTTCGCGCCGTGGCGGGCCATATAATCGAGCTCGCCGTGCCTCCCGGCGGCCAGCCACGCGAGAAGGCGCGGCTCCGCGGCGCCGAGATCGACGTCGGCGATTCCGACCGCCTGGAAGCCAAGCTCGCCGCCCCAGGCCTTGATCGTTGCGGCGAGCATCGCGAAGTCCCGCGGAGCCTCAGCCGCGTTTTCCGCAATCGGATTCATGCGCCCGATCTTAACGCCGCTGCCCGCAGGCCTCGCCCTGCACCTCCCCGACGAGGCTGCCACCTTGGCCTTGGGAGCGCGCCTCGCGCCGGCGCTCAGGGCGGGCATGTCGATTCACCACTGCGGCGAGCTCGGGGCCGGCAAAACCACCCTCGCCCGGGGCCTGATCCGGGCGCTCGGGTATGCGGGAAAAGTCAAAAGTCCGACCTACAGCCTAGTTGAACTTTATACGGTTTCGAGATTAAACTTGTACCACTTTGATTTTTATCGATTCAATAACCCGAGAGCCTGGCGAGATTCGGGGTTCAGAGAGCATTTCAACGATGCCTCCTTATGCCTGGTCGAGTGGCCTGAGAAAGCCGGCGCGGCGCTGCCGCGGCCGGACCTGCGTATCACGCTCGCGCCCGCGACTCGCGGGCGGGACGTGACGCTCGAGGCGTTCACGGAGACCGGCAGCCAGTGCCTGACATCCATCGCCGATCTCGCTTCGGATCCCGCTTGGGCGCGGCCCTAGCCGCCGTTCTGCTCCTGGCCGGTCCACTCCCGGACGCGGTCGCCGACGAGCCGATGCGTGCGGTGCGCGTCTGGCCCTCCGGCGAGTACACGCGCGTCACGCTCGAGATGAACGCCGAGCCGCGCCACTCGGTGCTGCTCATCCGCAACCCGCACCGGCTGGTCGTCGATCTCGAGAATCTGGATTACGACTCGCTGGTCGCCGAAGTCGCGGACAAGATCCGGCCCGAGGATCCACACGTCGCGAGCATCCGCGTCGGCCGGTACAAGCCCGGCACGATCCGGCTCGTGCTGGACCTCAAGTCCGAGGCGAAACCGCAGGTCTTCCTGCTCAAGCCGATCGGCGAGTACGGCTATCGGCTGGTGCTCGACGTCTACCCCGCCGTGCCGCACGACCCGCTGCTCGCCCTGCTGGAGCAGCGCGGCGCCACGCCGGGCCAACCCGAAGCATCGGGCCCGTCCGAGCGCGGCAAGCGATCGGGGCGAAGCGCGGGCAAGCCGGCCGCCCACCGGCTCGTCACGGTGGCGATCGACGCCGGTCACGGCGGCGAGGACCCGGGCGCGAAGGGGCGCCGCGGCAGCTACGAGAAGGACGTCACGCTCTCCATCGCGCAGCGGCTGCGCAAGCTCGTCGATGCCGAGCCGAACATGCGTGCGGTGATGACGCGCGACGGGGACTACTTCGTGCCGCTGCACGCGCGGATCGAGAAAGCCCGGCGCGCCAAGGCGGATCTCTTCGTCTCGATCCATGCCGACGCATACGTGCTTCCGCACGCGCGGGGCACGTCGGTGTTCGCATTATCCGAGCGCGGCGCGACGAGCGCGGCGGCGAGCTGGCTTGCCAAGCGCGAGAACGACGCCGACCTCATCGGCGGCGTGAATCTGGACGTGAAGGATCGTTACCTGGCCCAGACGCTGCTCGACCTTTCGCAGACCGCGACGATCAGCGACAGCCTCAAGCTCGGTCGGGTTGTGCTCGACGAGCTCGGGGAGATCAATGCGCTCCACAAGGAGCACGTCGAGCAGGCGGGCTTTGCCGTGCTGAAGTCACCCGACATTCCCTCGATCCTGGTCGAAACGGCATTCATCTCGAACCCGGACGAAGAGAAAAAGCTGAACAGCGGCGCATACCAGGACAAGATCGCGCGCGCGCTGCTGGCCGGCATCAAGCGCTACTTCATCGAGCATCCGCCGAGCCGCGGGACGCTCGCCATGGACGAAGCCGACGATCGCTTCCCGGCGCAGGTCAGGCGGGCAGGCCGGAACTGATCCGCTCCGCTCTGGACAGGTTTCCCACTCGTAGCGTAACAACTAGCTCGGCCGGGCGCCCTGCGCGCGGTGACGGACGTACCCGACGGCGATCGGGACGAGCGACAGCGCGATGATCCCGAAGATGACGAGCGTCAGGTTGCTCCTGACCCAGGAAACATTGCCGAAAAAGTAACCCGCGTATACGAGCGAGAGCACCCAGAGCAGCGCCGCGCCCACGGAATAGGCTATGAAGCGCGGATAGGGCATGCTGCCGACGCCGGCAACGAACGGCGCGAACGTGCGCACGAGCGGCACGAACCGGGCGATGATGAGGGTCTTCCCGCCATGGCGCTCGTAGAACTCGTGGGTCCGGTCCAGCGCGTGGCGGTTGAACCAGCGCGAATGCTCCCAGCGAAACACGCGCGGCCCGATGTAGCGCCCCACCCAGTAGTTCACATTGTCCCCGCAGAGCGCCGCGCTGATGAGCGTGATGGCGAGCAGCTCCACGTCCATGCCCGCCGTGGCCCAGAGCGTCCCCGAGACGAACAACAGGGAATCTCCCGGAAGAAAGGGCGTGACCACCAGGCCCGTCTCGCAGAAGACGATGACGAAAAGGATCAGGTAGACCCATGTGCCGTACTGCTGCAGCAGCATGGCAAGGTGCTGGTCGAGGTGCACCAGCAGATCCCAGAACCACAACAGGATTTCCATTGGCGGGCCGGTCACGTAGAACCCGTATTGTAGCGGGCGGCGTCGGTATAATCGCTCTCGCATCACCCGACGCCGCCCCACGCGCATGCCTGCCATCCGCATTCTTCCCGACACCTTGATCAGCCAGATCGCCGCCGGCGAGGTCGTCGAGCGACCGGCCTCCGTGCTGAAAGAGCTTCTGGAGAACAGTGTCGACGCGGGCGCGCGGGCGGTCAGCGTGACGCTCGCGCAGGGAGGCACCCGCCAGATCAGGGTGACGGACGACGGGGCCGGCATTACACGCGACGATCTCCCGCTTGCGCTCGCACGCCATGCCACCAGCAAGATACAGTCGCTCACCGACCTCGAGCGGGTCGCATCGCTCGGCTTTCGCGGCGAGGCGCTGGCGAGCATCGCTTCGGTGGCCCGGGTCACCCTCACCTCGCGCTCCGCCGATGCGCAGCATGCCTGGCGGATCAGCGCAGAAGGCGGCGCTCCCGGCGCTCCGGAACCAGCCGCCCACTCGGCCGGCACGACCCTCGAAGTGAACGATCTCTACTTCAACACGCCCGCGCGCCGCAAGTTTCTCAAGTCCGAATCGACCGAGCTCGCGCACTGCGCGGAGACGTTTCGCCGCATCGCGCTCGCGCGCGCGGACGTTGCGCTCAGCCTGCGCCACAACGCGCGCGTCAGCGCGCATTACCCGGCGGCCGATCTCGCGGCGCGGATCGCCGCGGTGATGGGCGAGGAATTTGCAGGGGGCGCGCGGCGTGTCGACGCCGGCGGCGCGGAGCTCCGCCTGCACGGACTCGCGAGCCCGCCGGCGGGGGCCAAGGCGTCGCGCGACGCGCAGTACCTGTTCGTCAACGGCCGCTTCGTTCGCGACAAGCTGCTCACGCATGCCGTGCGCGAAGCCTACGCGGACGTTCTGCACGGCGATCGCCACCCCGCGTACGTGCTCTACCTGGAAGTCGACCCTGGGATGGTCGACGTGAACGTTCATCCGGCGAAGATCGAGGTGCGCTTTCGCGATCCGCGCGCCGTGCACCAGTTCGTCTTTCACGCGGTCCAGAGGGCGTTGGCCGGAACCGCGGCGCAATCTCCCGCGGCGCTCGCGGTGCCCTCCGGACCGCAGCTTGCGCCCTCGCCGACGACGGCGGCCTGGCAACGCTCGCTTGGCGTCGCGCAGCCGGTGGGCGCCTACACGGCGATGCTGAGCGGGCTTGCCGCGCAGCGTACGGCGAGCCCAGACCAGGTCGACGCACAGGAGCAGCCGCTCGGCTTCGCGCTCGGCCAGTTGCACGGGATCTACATCCTCGCGCAGAATCGCGACGGGCTCGTGCTCGTCGACATGCACGCGGCGCACGAGCGCATCCTCTACGAGGACCTGAAAGCGGCGCTCGCGGAACACAAGGTCACCGCGCAACCGCTGCTGATCCCGGTCACCTTCAATACCGATGCCTTGGACGTGGCCACGATGGAGGAGAACCGGCAGCCGCTCGAGCGGCTCGGATTCGAGCTCGCCGCGCTTTCGTCCACGGCAATCGTGGTGCGCGCGGTCCCCGCGCTCGTCGCGCAAGGCGACATTCCCGCGCTCGTGCGCGCGGTGCTCCACGATCTGCGCGAGTACGGCGCGAGCCAGGTGCTCTCCAGCCGCCAGGACGAGCTGCTCGGTACCATGGCCTGCCACGGCGCGGTGCGCGCGCGGCGGAGCCTCAGCATTCCGGAGATGAACGCGCTCTTGCGCGAGATGGAGGCAACCGAGCGCGCCGGTCAGTGCAATCACGGTCGTCCGACCTGGTACCAGATGAGCCTCGCCGACCTGGATCGGCTCTTTCTGCGCGGACGGTGATCGCGCCGACCGCGCCCCTGCGCCGGGATGTCGAGCGCATGCCGCGCGCGCTAGCAATCGCGATCATGGGGCCGACGGCGAGCGGTAAGTCCCGCCTCGCCATGATCCTTGCAGATCATCTGCCCGTCGAGATCGTGAGCGTCGACTCCGCTCAGGTGTACCGCGGCATGGACATCGGCACCGCGAAGCCCTCCGCAGAGGATCGGCAGCGGGTCCCACACCACTTGATCGACCTGATCGACCCGAGGGCGTCCTACTCTGCGGCGCGGTTCCGGGTGGACGCACTCCACGAGATGCGCGCGATTTGCGGTCGCGGGCGAATTCCGCTGCTCGTCGGCGGCACGATGCTCTACTTCAAGGCGCTGCGCGACGGCCTCGCGGCGCTGCCGCCGGCTGACCCCGCAGTGCGCGCCGAAATCGACGCGCAGGCGGCCACGCGCGGCTGGCCTGCCCTGCACGACGAGCTCGCACGGGTCGACCCGCGCACCGCCGCCCGCCTCGATCCGAACGACTCGCAGCGCATCCAGCGCGCGCTCGAGGTGTTCCGGCTCACCGGAAGCACCATGTCGACGCTCCTCGAGGACCCCGCCGGCCCGAGCATCGCGGCCGATGTGCTGTGGATTTCCCTGGAGCCCGGCGATCGCAGCGTGCTGCATGCCCGAATCGCGCAGCGTTTCGATGCGATGCTGGCGGCGGGGCTCGTGGACGAGGTCGCGGCGCTCCGCGCGCGGCATACGCTCTCGGCCGGGCTTCCGTCGATGCGCTGCGTCGGTTATCGCCAGGCATGGGAGCACCTCGAGGGACGCTACGACCGCCGGGAATTGCGCGACCGGGGCATTTTCGCCACCCGACAGCTCGCGAAGCGGCAATTGACCTGGCTGCGCCGCTGGACCGACGCGACGCGAATCGATTGCTTTGCGGCCAACGTCACGGGTGAGCTGCTGGCTCGCGTGCGCGCGCGCGTGCCGCGCGGCTGAAGCGCGACTACCCGCCCGCCGCGGATCCCTCCCGGCGCGGGTCGGCCGCACCGCGCCACCCTCCCGGCACGCGCTCGATGGCGTGCAGTCCGCTGGTCATGTCCATGACGCGCACCTCGTGGCCGAGCAATGCGAGCCCCTGGGCCAGGTCGGCGGCCTCGGTATCGCGCTCGAGCTCCGTCGGCCCGTTGCGGCTGCCGTAGTGGCCGATACCGACCGCCCGCTGCGCGTCATATCCCCAATCGAGCATGGCGACCAGGGCCTGCGCGACATAGTTGATGATCAGGCTTCCGCCCGGCGAGCCGACCACATGAGTGAGCTGCCCGGTCCGGTCGAACACGAGGGTCGGCGCCATCGAGCTCCGTGGCCGCTTGCCCGGCTCGACGCGATTCGCGACGACCCGCCCGGCTGCCTCGGGTGCGAACGAGAAATCGGTGAGCTGGTTGTTGAGCAGAAACCCGCGCACCATGATGCGGCTCCCGAACGCATACTCGATCGTCGTCGTCATGGCGACCGCGTCGCCCTCGGCATCGACGATCGAGAAATGGCTTGTCGATGCACGCTCCGGCGAGCCGGACGGGCCGGGCGCCGCGGCGCCGCGCGGAATGCCGGGTGCCGCAACGCCCAGTGATCGCGTGAGCTGAACGGTCTCCGCCCGATCGCGAAGATAGGCGGCATCGATCATTCCGCGCATCGGCACGGCGACGAAATCCGAATCCGCGACGTAGAGGTTGCGATCCGCATACGCCAGCCGGCCCGCCTCCGAGAAGAGATGCGCCGCCATCAGCGGCTGCGGCGCGACCTGCGCCATCGGAAAATTCTCCAGGATGCCGAGAATCTGCAGCACCGCGATGCCTCCCGAGCTCGGCGGTGGCATGCCGCAAACCCGGTAGCCGCGGTACCGTCCGCACACCGGCGTGCGCTCGGCCGGGCGATAGCCGGCCAGGTCCGCCGCGCTCAAGCGCCCGGGATTGATCGGGTGCGTGCGCACTGCCGTGACGATGTCCCTTGCGATCTCGCCGGTGTAGAACGCGCGGGGCCCGTGCGCCGCGATGGTCCGCAATGTTTCGGCCAGCGCGGGATTGCGAATCACTTCGTCCGCGCGGCGCGCAGTACCGTCCTCGCGGTAGAAGAGGCGCCGAGCATCCGGATCCTCGAGGCGAAAGGTCGCGTTCGCCAGCAGCGTTGCCAGGCGCGGCGACACCGGGAAGCCTCGCTCCGCGAGCTCGATTGCGGGTTCGAAGAGCTCGGCCCATTCGCGCCGGCCGTGTCGGCGGTGCGCGAGCTCGAGCATCGCGAGCAAGCCTGGCGCGCCGACCGCGCGACCGCCGACGACCGCGTCGAAGAACGCCATCGGCCGCCCCGCGGCATCGAGGAACAGGTCGGGGGTCGCTTCCGCGGGCGCGGTCTCGCGCCCATCATAGGCGCGCAGCCGCCGTTCCCGCGCAGACCAGTGCAGGATGAACGCGCCGCCGCCGATTCCCGACGCCTCCGGCTCGACCACGTTCAGCACCATCTGCACCGCAACCGCCGCATCGAGCGCTGATCCGCCGCGCGCGAGCACCGCGCGCCCCGCCTCCACGGCGAGCGGATTCGCCGCGGAAACCATGAAGCGCTCGCCGAACGCCGCCTCCTTCGGCACGTAACCGGACGGACCGGACGGAAGCGGTTGACCAAGCGCCGTGCCGGCCAGCACGGCAAGTAGCGCTACCGCCGCGCGAGATGCGCCCACGCCCCCGATCATCGGCAATCTTGCATCACCACGTGGGCGAAGCGACGGAGTGATCCCCTCGCGTGAACTGGGGGAACCTTCTAATTGACGATCAGCTCGACGCGCCGCGCTTCGGCATCGTCCCCGCCACCCAGCGTCTGCGCGGGCCTTTGAAGCACGATCCGGTTCTCCGCGATGCCGGCGAAGAGGAGCGCATCGCGCGCGGCGCCGGCACGCAGTCTCGCGAGCGCCTGGTTGAGCGCCACGCTCCCCGTCTCGTCGTGATAGCCGGAGATCGAGACCCGCGCGGATTTGCTGGCCTTCAGGGCGGCGATCACCGGCTCGAGTCGCTTGATAGCACCCGGACGCAACGTCGATTCGCCGGAATCGAAGTAGAGCTTCACCTCGACGGGCGTTGCGGGCACTGGCGCTGGATCGGGTGTGGCCGCGGGTGTGCTCGCTACCGGCGCCGGAGCAGGCGGCGGAGCCGGCGCCACCGCAGGTGCGCTCGCTACCGGCGCCGGCGCAGGCGACGGAGCGGGCGCCGGCGCACTGGCAACGGGCGCGGGCGCAATCACGGCGGGCGCTGCGGCTTTCGTTGCGGCCGTGCTGGGCCCGCCCGCGATGAGTGGCACGATCAGCAGCGCCACGATGTTGATGATCTTGATGAGCGGGTTAATGGCCGGACCGGCAGTGTCCTTGTAGGGATCGCCGACCGTATCGCCGGTGACCGCGGCCTTGTGGGCGTCGGACCCCTTTCCGCCGAACTTGCCGTCCTCGATGTACTTCTTCGCGTTGTCCCACGCCCCGCCGCCAGTGCACATCGAGATCGCGACGAAGAGGCCCGTCACGATGGTGCCCATGAGCACGCCGCCGAGCGCCTGCGGTCCAAGGAGTAAGCCCACCAGGATCGGCACGAGCACCGGGAGAAGCGACGGCACGACCATCTCCTTGATCGCTGCGCGCGTCAGCATGTCCACCGCGACGCCGTACTCCGGCTTCGCCTTGCCTTCCATGATGCCGGCGATCTCCTTGAACTGCCGGCGCACTTCGATCACGACCGCTCCGGCCGCGCGGCCCACCGCCTCCAGCGCCATCGCGCCGAAGAGGTAGGGCACGAGCCCGCCGATGAAGAGGCCGATGATCACGCGGTGGTCGGAGAGGTCGAATGTAAGGACCGTGCCCGCGTGCTCGAGCGCATGGGTGTAGTCGGCGAAGAGCACCAGCGCTGCAAGCCCCGCCGAGCCGATCGCATAGCCTTTCGTGACCGCCTTGGTGGTGTTGCCCACCGCGTCGAGCGGATCGGTGATGGCGCGCACCTCGCTCGGCATGTCTGCCATTTCTGCGATGCCGCCCGCGTTGTCGGTGATCGGACCATACGCGTCGAGCGCCACGATGATGCCCGCCATCGAGAGCATCGACGTCGCCGCGATCGCGATGCCGTACAGACCGGCAAGCTGATACGCGACCAGGATCGCGGCGCAGACGGAAAGCACCGGCCAGGCCGTCGATCGCATCGAGACGCCCAGGCCCGCGATGATGTTGGTCGCATGCCCCGTCTGCGACGCCGCGGCCACGTGCTGTACCGGCTTGAATTCCGTGGCGGTGTAGTACTCGGTGATCACCACCAGCAACGCGGTGAGGACGAGCCCGATGAGCGCCGCGCCCCAGAGGTGCCAGACGGTGATGAAATGGCGCCCGCTCGCGAAGTCGAACGGCACGTTCTTCACCACGTCGCCCATGATCCAGTAGGTGATCGGAATGAACGCGATGGCAGCGAGGCCGCCCGCGACGATCAGGCCGCGGTACAGCGCGTTCATGATCTTCTTGCCAGGCGACGTCTTGACCACCATTGCGCCGATGATCGACGCGATGATCGCAAAGCCGCCGAGCGCGAGCGGGTAGATCACCGCCGCATCGGTGGCCGTCTTGATCATCAGCGCCCCGAGTATCATCGTGGCGATGATGGTCACTGCGTAGGTCTCGAACAGGTCGGCGGCCATGCCCGCGCAGTCGCCGACATTGTCGCCGACGTTGTCGGCGATCACCGCGGGATTGCGCGGATCGTCCTCCGGTATGCCGGCCTCGACCTTGCCGACGAGGTCCGCGCCCACGTCCGCGCCCTTGGTGAAGATTCCGCCGCCCAGTCGCGCGAAGATCGAGATGAGCGAGCCGCCGAACCCCAAGCCGATGAGCGGTCTGAGCACCTCGCTCAGCGACTCGCCGGCTTTGCCGGTGGTGATCAGGATCGCGTAGTAGCCGGCGACGCCGAGGAGCCCCAGCCCGACCACTAGCAGGCCGGTGATCGCGCCGCCGCGGAATGCGACCGTCAGGGCCTCGTTCAGCCCCTTGCGCGCAGCCTCGGCCGTGCGCACGTTCGCGCGTACCGAGATGTTCATGCCGATGAAGCCCGCGGCCCCGGAGAGGATGGCGCCGACGGCGAAGCCGAACGCGGTCGGCCACCCCAGGCCCGGGACAACCCCGATCACGATGAACAGGATCACGCCGACCGTGCCGATGGTCATGTACTGGCGGCCGAGGTAGGCCTGGGCGCCCTGCTGGATGGCAGCGGAGATCTCCTGCATCCGCGCGTTTCCAGCCGGCTGACCGAGAATCCAGCTTCTCGAGATCCAGCCGTAAGCGATGGCGATCAGCGCGCAGGCGAGCGCAAACCACAGACCTGCTGTCATCAGGATTCCTCCTCTAGGGGTTCTTCTTGGCCCGGCGTACGACGCGCCCTGGCCGGACACGGGTTATGCGAGCCGCCGGATTATACCGTGGCGCAATAGGGCCGCGCCATGTCCGCGTCGCTCAAGCGAGCGCGGCGAAGCAGCGCTCCCGAATCTCCTCGACCGAGCCCTCGCCGGAAACGCGCCGGTGCGCGGGCGCGCGCGGATCGGCCGAGTCGGCCCATTTACGGTAGTACTCGACGAGCGGGCTCGTTTGCCGATGGTACACCTGGAGCCGCTTGCGCACGGTGTCCTCGCGGTCGTCGTCGCGCTGGACGAGCGGTTCGCCCGTGACGTCGTCGCGGTCCGGGACCTTCGGCGGATTGAAGATGACGTGGTAGGAGCGTCCGGAGGCAAGGTGCACCCGACGGCCGGCCATGCGGCGGATGATCTCCGCGTCGGGCACGTCGATCTCGAGGACGAAGTCGATGCGCACGCCGGCCTCCTTCATCGCCTCGGCCTGCGGAATCGTGCGCGGAAAACCGTCGAACAGGTACCCGCTTCTGCAGTCCGGCTCGGCAAGCCGGTCCGTCACGAGCTTGATGATGAGGTCGTCGGAGACAAGCCGTCCCGCGTCCATCGCCTTCTTGGCCGCCAACCCGACGGCGGTCCCGGCCTTGATGGCCGCGCGCAACATATTTCCGGTGGAGATCTGCGGAACGCCGTAGTGCGCGGTGATGAACGCCGCCTGCGTTCCCTTGCCCGCGCCGGGCGGTCCGAGGAGGATGAGTCTCACGTACTAGCTCCGCCAAGATTAATCGGCGAGAGGAACCGGCAAGGCGCATATGCAGGCGAAATCGGCAGCGCCGCACCAACCCGTTGCCCGGGCAGATCCTGTCGAGCCGCCGAACTTACCCGCTTCGGATAAACGGGTCAAATCGCGGCATCGAACAAGCGGCGCACGCGCTCGAGATCGGCCGGCGTGTCCACGCCGGCGGGGGGCGCCGCGTCGGCGACCGTGACCGCGATGCGATGGCCATGCCAAAGTGCGCGCAGCTGCTCGAGCGCCTCGAAGCGCTCTACCGGTGCGGGCGCGAGCTTGGAATACTCGCGGAGGAATGCCGCGCGGTAGGCGTAGATCCCGATGTGCCGGAAACACGGCAACCCGTCGGGAAGGACCAACGGCGCCGACGCGCCGAGGTGCGGCGCCCATGCCTCGCGGGCGAACGGAATCGGTGCCCGGCTGAAATAAAGCGCATATCCGGCATGGTCGGTCACAACTTTCACCACGTTGGGATTGAACGCCTCGCCCGGATCGGCGATCGGATGGCAGGCCGTTGCGATCGATGCGGCCGTCCGCCGCGCGAGCGTGTGGGCGAGCTCCCCGATCAGCGCGGGCGGCATCAGAGGCTCGTCTCCCTGCACGTTCAGCACGATCTCGTCGTCGGCGAACCCCAACCGCTCCGCCACCTCGGCCAGGCGGTCGGTTCCCGAAGCGTGATCGGCGCGCGTCATGAGCGCATCGCAGCCGTGCGCCGATGCGGCCTGCATGATGGCATCGTGATCGGTGGCGATCCAGACGCCCGCCGCGCCGCTTGCCCGCGCCTGCTCGACCACACGCACCACCATCGGTTTGCCGCCGAGATCCGCGAGGGGCTTCGCGGGCAGCCGGCTCGAAGCGTAGCGCGCGGGGATGACGACTTGGAATCTGAGGAGCCCTGCCATGACGACTTCGCCCCGAAGCAGCAGTGCGGAGAAGGCGGGGGCGGCGCTTGCCGCTACTCGACTTCTTCCAGCGGGTCGAGCTTGCGGGCGTCCTCCTCGAGCATCACCGGGATGCCGTCGCGGATCGGAAAGCCGAGCCGATCCGCCTTGCAGATGAGCTCCTGCTCCACCTTGCGATAGACGAGCGGCCCCTTGCAGAGCGGGCAAACGAGTATGTCAAGCAGCCGGGCGTCCACGGATCCTGCGCTCCACTAGATCGGCGAGCCGCGCGTCGATTTCCGCATCCACGCGCAGCGCAAGCAGCCGGTGGTTTTCGAATGCGCGACATTTTACTGCATCCTTCTCGGTCATCAGCACGAAGTCGCAATCGGGAAACGCGAGGTCGTCCGGGGCGAACGGGTGATGGTCCGGGAAGGCATGGGTTCGCGGCGCGAGCCCGAGGCTCTCGAGCTGCGCGAAGAACCGCCGGGGATTGCCGATCCCGGCGACGGCATGCAGGCGCTTGCCTGACAGTTCCGCGAGCGGCACTTCGCCGCCGGGCGATGCGACCCGCCGGAAGCCCGCGGGAACGAGGCGCATCGGGAAACCTTCAGGTGCCGCGTCCGCGCCGTTCACGACCCATGCGTCGACACGTCGCGAAGTCGGCTCGCGCAATGGCCCCGCCGGCAGAAGCAGGCCGTTCCCGGCACCGCGATCGTCGCGGACCGCGATCTCGAAATCGCGCGCAATGCCGTAATGCTGCAGGCCGTCGTCGCAGACGATCACGTCGCACTCGGGGTGCGCGGCAAGGAGCGCCGCAGCCGCCGCGGCGCGATCGCGCCCTACCCACACCGGGCAGCCGCTGCGCTCGGCGTGCACCAGCGGCTCGTCGCCGAAGACGCGCGCGTCGCCGCCGGACGGAACCGAGCGCGGATGCGTCGCGCCCGCGCCATGGCCCCGCGACACGATCCCCGGCCGCCACCCGCGGCGCATGAGCGCGTCGGCAAGCCATAGGACGAGCGGGGTCTTGCCGGTGCCGCCCACGACCAGGTTTCCGACGACTACGACGGGAGCGGCGACCCGGGTCGTCCGCAGGATTCCGACCCGGTACGCGGCGCGGCGCATCCACACGATGGCGCCGAACGCCGCCGCGGCTGGCACAAGCAGCGCCGAGACCCAGGAGAACCGATACCAGTGTCGCTCGGGAAACGCCACGTCGTGATCCATTCGCACGCGCCGGACCGCGGTCGCCGGCGGCGCCAGAGAGAAGGCCGCCGGCCGCGACCGCGACTTTTCCGAGGCTAGGAAGAAAGTCGCCGACCGGGACGGCGACTTTCCATATTCGGGG
>JBFJOO010000065.1:0-25533 GCA_041617635.1 Burkholderiales bacterium
CCATCCCCGCGCTCGGGCACGCGATGATGCTGGACACCGGCTGGCGCACGGTGGCCGACCGGGTGATCACGTGGCTGCGGACGCTCGAGCGGGAAGGAGGGTAACGGGAGGGAACCAGGCGGTTCCCTCCCGTTCGTAACCCTAAGGTTTTGCAGTGGGAGATCTGCCGGCCTTACCTGGCCGCATGCCTCTGTAGGTAGGAGATTATCTCCTCGATCCGCAGCTGCGGCTCGTCCGGGACCGGCTTCGAGCCGACCACGCGATTCATCCACAGCATGTTCTTCTCCATGCGCGTCACCACGGCCGGCCACTCTTCCGCGGTGTGGCGCTGCGGATCCGGAAGCGTGTGGCATTGCTCGCAGGCGAGGCGGAATGACTTTGCCGCGTCGGTCTCGATGTCGGGATACTTGCGCGGGTCGAGCGGGCGCTGCGCGTAGCGCTGCAGGTAGGTGACCAGCACCGCCTGATCCTGGTCGGTCGGTGCCTTGACCCCGGCCATCATTTCCTTCATCAGGGTGCCGAGGTTGCCCTTGCCCCGCATGCGCACCACCATGCGCTCGACGATGGCCGGCCATTTTGCGGCGTGATGCATCGCGGGGTTCGGCAGGTTGTGGCACTGCACGCAATAGTCGACGACGAGCCTCGCGCCGCGCGTGTCGCGCTCCGGCAGCTGGGTGGGCTCGAACGTAGGCGGGAGGATGCGTGCCAGCATCGGTCCATGGGGACTCTCCTGCCAGCGTAAGCGTGCGGCCTCAACGGCCCGATCTGCGGAACTCTCCGCCAGGGTCGTGCCCACCAGGGTCGCGCCGAGGAGTGCTGCAAGCGCGACCGATGCGACCGACAATTTCCTCATCGGCTCATTTTACAGCGTGTGCCGGCGGTCGCCGGCTCCGAAGCCGACCAGCGGATCCGGTACCCCGCGCCCTATCGCGATGGCCTTGAAGAGCTCGCCCATCTCCGCGGGGGAAAGCAGCTTGCTCGCCGCCGCAGCCTGCGGAAGATAGCGCGCGGCATCGTCCGGGGGCGTGCGCAGCATGAGCTCCGTGATCCCGCAGTTCACCAGGAACTGCTCCTGGCTCGTGTACCCGAGCACGTCGAGCTCTTCGCTCGCGGCCGCCGCGGCGATCGCGCTGAAGTCCACGTGCGCGGTGACGTCCTGCAATCCCGGCAGGAAGAACGGATCCGCGTGCGCGCGATGACGGTAGTGGCACATGAGCGTGCCCTGCGAGCGTTGCGAGTGGTAATACTCCCGCGCCGGAAACCCGTAATCCACGAACAGCATCACGCCCCGCTCGAGTATCGCCCCGACGCTGCGCACGAACGCGCGCGCGGCGAGTCCGAGCTCGGTCACGTAGCCCGGCGCGAGTCCAAGCTGCGCTGCCGCGGCGCGAACTTCGCCGGCAGCCGGCCGGAACGCCCACTCGAGCGGTCGCTCTCCGCGACTCGCCGCGACGCCGCCTTCCTCGATGCCGTGCTCGGTCGCGCGCACGACGTGGACAGGCATGGCGTCGAGCACCTCATTGCCGATCACCAGTCCGGCAAACGCGGGCGGCAAGACGTTCAGCCACGCGATTCGCTCCATGAGATGCGGCACGCGCGCGGCGAGGAGATCCCGGCTGCGCGCGCGCAGATCGGCGGAGAGCTCGAGAATGAGAAAGCTCTTCGGCGCCGCCCCCAGACGGTCGAGCTCCTCCAGGAGCTCGGCGGCCAGGGCGCCAGAGCCCGCGCCGACTTCCAGAATCTCGTCGAGCCCGAGCGCGAGGATCTGGCGGGCCTGCTGCGCGATGCAGTGTCCGTAGAGCGGCGTCAGCTCCGGCGCAGTCGTGAAGTCGCCATCCGAACCCAGCTTGCGGGCGCCGGCGCTGTAGTACCCGAGGCCTGGCGCATAGAGGACGAGCTCCATGTAGCGCGCGAAGCTCATCCAGCCACCGGATGTCTCGAGCTCGCGGCGCACGTGCTCGACCACGCGCGCGCTGTGCGCGAGAGCATCGGGCGAGGGGGGCGGCAGCGTGTCGCGCGTCTCCATGACGGGCCGTCATAGTGCGCCATTCCGGTAGAATCCTCAATTGTCTCTGCGGCGGCGAACCGGCGCAGGAGCGATCATCGGGAAGCGTATGACCGCACCTCTCTCCGGCAAAGTGGCGCTCGTCACCGGCGGCGCGAAGCGCGTCGGCGCGGCGATCGTGCGCCGGCTGCACGGCGCCGGCGCCGCGGTCATGGTTCATCACCACAATTCCCAGGACGCCGCGAAGAAGCTCGTCGCGGAGCTGAACGCCGCGCGCGCGAACTCGGCGGCTTCCGTGCGCGCCGACCTGCTCAACCTCAAGGCCGTGGCGGAACTCGTCAAGACGACGGTCGAGCGCTTCGGTGGCCTCGACATCCTCGTCAACAACGCCTCGACTTTCTATCCGACGCCGGTCGGCGAGATCAAATCGACGGACTGGGACGACCTTATCGGCACGAATCTCAAGGCGCCGCTCTTTCTCGCGCAGGCCGCGGCGCCGCATCTCGGCAAGGCGCACGGGTGCATCGTGAACATCACGGACATCCACGCCGACCGCCCGCTCAAGCGATACGTTGTGTACAGTGTCGCGAAGGCGGGCCTTGCAGGACTGACGCGTTCGCTCGCGCGCGAGCTCGGCCCGGACATTCGAGTGAACGGCGTGGCGCCGGGTCCGATCCTGTGGCCCGACGACGGATCGTATGACGAGGTCGCGCGCCAGCGGGTGGTTTCGCACACGCTGCTCAAGCGCACCGGTGAGGCCGAGGACATCGCGCGGACGGTCTATTTTCTCGTTGCCGAGGCGCCATACGTGACCGGGCAGGTGATCGCGGTGGACGGCGGACGCAGCATCAATCTCTAAAGGAGACCAACCGTGATACTCGAGATCGCAGTCATACGCGTGAAGGCCGGCCAGGACGCACAGTTCGAGAACGCGTTTCGCGAGGCGTCCCGGGTCATAGCCGCCGCGAAGGGGTACCGGTCGCACGAGCTCGTCCGGTCGATCGAGAACCTTGGCAAGTACGCGTTGCTCGTGCGCTGGGACAGCGTGGAGTCGCACACGGAAGGCTTCCGCAACTCCGCGGACTTCAAGAAGTGGCGCGAGCTGATCGGCCCGTACTTCGAGGGCGCGCCCGAAGTCGAGCACGGTCAGACGGTGACCGACTCGCGGCTCTGACCGCTCGCGGTCACTCCTTCTCGCGACTCTCGAGCACCGCCGCCCAGCTGGCGCGAGGGTGCGGCAGCAACAGACCGCGCGCGTCGACGGGCAGGCGCACGAGCGACACGGTGTCGCTGACGTTTCCGCCGATCGCTTCGATCCCGTCGGGCGTTGCGGCCACGACGAGGTCGCAATGATACGGGCCGCGCTTGAGCTGCGCGAATCCATGTGCATGCTCCGCGAATCCCGGTACCGCGTGGCTCGCCCGAGCGACGCACACGAGATCGCCGACGCGCGGCGCATAGCTCGCCGGATCGCGCGTGGCGAACCGATCGCTGCCGCGCGGATCGAGGAACCGCTCGATGTAGTCCCAGTGCAACACCGTGGCAGGAAACTCGGCGGGAGCGAGCCCCGCCCCCTGCGCAAGCCAGGTGATAAAAGCCGCCGACCAGGGGCGCAGCTCGCCCTGATTGCCGATGATCGGCAAGCGCGTGACGCTGTACCAGTACATCAGCACCCTGGCGAGGAAAGGGGGCTGCACCTCGTGGGTTGCGACCCCGTCGTCCTCGAAGTGCACGGCCGCCTCGCCGGTCGCATCGTAGGTCACGACCGGGCGACCGAAGAGCATCCACTCCTGGCGCGCGAGGAACACCATGCGCGCGCGCGCGCTCGGCACGGCGAAGTTGGGGCTGATCTCCGGAGACGGCGTGAGCGGCGCGGGTCCCGGCACCGCGCACCCGGCAGCGAGGGCGGCGACGAAGCAGGCGAACAGAATACGCATGGAAGTCTCCCAAATGGCGCGGTCATGATCACCGACGACCGGTCGTGCCGCAAGCCGCCCCGGTGCGCTCGCCGCCGGACGTCCGCTCTGAGATAATCGCGGTCCGACCCTCTTGCGTCCCCGCGCCATGAACGCGCCCGACATCAAGCGACTGCAGAAAGAGGCCTACGAGGCGAACAAGCTCGAGAAGCGACTGCGCCGTCTCGTCGGGCAGGCCGTCGCCGACTACGAAATGATCGGCGCAGGCGATCGGGTGATGGTGTGCCTGTCGGGCGGCAAGGATAGCTACGGCCTCCTCGACGTGTTGCTCAAGCTGCGCGCGATCGCGCCGGTCGCCTTCGAGATCGTCGCGGTCAACCTCGACCAGCGCCACCCCGGGTATCCCGAGCACGTGCTGCCGGAGTATCTCCGGGCGCTCGACATTCCGTTCCACATCGCCGTGCAGGACACTCACTCGACCGTGAAGCGGCTGATCCCTGAGGGCCGCACGATGTGCTCGCTCTGCTCTCGGCTGCGGCGCGGGGCGCTGTATCGGGTTGCGCGCGAGCTCGGCGCTACGAAGATCGCGCTCGGGCACCATCGCGACGACATTCTGGAGACGTTCTTTCTCAATCTCTTCTTCGGCGGCAAGCTGAAGGCGATGTCGCCCAAGCTCGTGTCCGACGACGGAGAGCACGTCGTGATCCGGCCGCTCGCCTACGTGGCCGAGCCCGACCTCGCGCGTTACGCCGAGGTGCGCCAGTTCCCGATCATCCCGTGCGATCTGTGCGGATCGCAGGAAAACCTGCAGCGCAAGCAGGTCAAGGAGATGCTGCGGGAGTGGGAGAGACGCTTCCCGGGGCGCGCCGCGACGATGTTCCGCAGCCTCGCCAATGCCGAGCCCTCGCACCTGCTCGACCGCGCGCTCTTCGATTTTCGCGGCGTAGCGCGGACGGGGACGCCGAACGAGGCCGGCGATCGGGCATTCGATCCGGACGCGTAGCTGCCGGACGCGTCACGCCTGCTCGTACGGGGTGCCGTTCTTGTGGAAGAATCGCGTTGCCGGATTGGGGGTGCGCCCCTCGAGATCCGCGTCGGGGTAATGCACGCGTTCCCCCGGCATCCGGTCGCCGACTTCCAGATACACGGCCGGTGCGTTGCTCCGATTGATCAGATGATGGGCATCGGGTGCGCCGGCCGGGAAGCCGACACACTTGCCCGGCCCGATGACCTGTGCGCCGGCATCGGTCACGAGCGTGACCTCGCCCTCGAGCACGTAGACGAACTCGTCCTGACGCTCGTGCCAATGACGCTCCGAGGAGTGGGCGCCGGGCGCGAGGTGCACCAGGTTCACGCCGAAGTTCCTCAGTCCGAGCGCGTCGCCGAGCGGGCGCTTGCTGCGCCCGGCCAGCGGCGCGCGCAGCGCTTCGGTCGGGTACACCGACTTGGTGCGGGGCTCGATGGTCGCCGGATCGAGCACGGAAGTTTGGCGAGCGCTGCTCTCGGCCATGCGGACTGCTCCTGTGGATCGCGGGGTTGGGCGTCGTAAACGCGCCGAGCAGGCGATGGTACGAAGGAAAGCGCTCGAGCGCCAAATTCCCGGCCGCGGCAAGGTGCCTGGAATCCGGGGCGCTGACGCCCTCTCTGCATCATAATTCTTTGAATATAGGCGAGGTTTCAAAAAGAAGTGGTGACTCACATCGAAGGACCGCCAACCTTGGATTGTCAAATTAATTTTGATAAGGCAGACTTCCGCCTGTTCTTCAGCCCTTTACCCCACCCGTCCCGCCATGAACAGCGTCGAGCATCTCATCGCCCTCTTCGGCAGCCAGGCCGAGGTCGCGCGCCGGCTGAGCCTCGACCGCGCGGTGGTGAGCAACTGGGCGAAGTCCGGCTACGTGCCCGCGCGCTGGGCGATGGAGATCGAGCGCGTGAGCGAGGGCCGCATCAGCGCGGTCGAGATTCTCGACGACGCAAACGCGAAACGGCCGGTGAAGGTCAAGTCGCGCCCCGATGATTTCGGAACGCTCAACTCTGGGAGCCAAGCAATGAACGATTTCGCGCCCGCCAAGCGCATCAATTCCTTCCATCCGCCGCAGCGCACGCTGATGGGGCCGGGCCCGACCGAGATCCATCCGCGCGTGCTCACCACCATGAGCCAGCCGGCGATCGGCTATCTCGACCCGATCTTCGTCGAGATGATGGAGGAGCTGAAGTCGCTCCTGCGCTATGCGTACCAGACGAAGAATCCGCTCACCTTCCCGATCTCGGGCCCCGGTTCGGTCGGCATGGAATACTGCTTCGTGAATCTCGTGCGGCCCGGCGACAAGGTCGCCGTGATGAAGAACGGCGTGTTCGGCGGCCGGATGATCGAGAACGTCGAGCGCTGCGGTGGCGTGCCCGTCATCATCGATCACGAGTGGGGCGAGCCGTGCGATCCGCAGAAGCTCGCCGACACGCTCAAGAAGAACGGCGACGTGCGCATCGTGGCGTTCGTGCATGCCGAGACGTCGACCGGCGCGCTGTCCGACGCCAAGACGCTGGTCGAGATCGCCCACAAGCACAGCGCGCTCACGATCGTCGATGCCGTCACGTCGCTCGGCGGCGTGCCCGTGCTGGTCGACGAGTGGGGCATCGACGCGATCTATTCGGCAAGCCAGAAGTGCCTGTCCTGCACGCCCGGCCTGTCGCCCGTGTCGTTTTCCGAGCGCGTCGTCGAGTACGTCAAGGCGCGCAAGGACAAGATTCACAGCTGGTTCATGGACATGAACCTGCTGCTCGGCTACTGGGGCGCGACCAACCGCACCTATCACCACACCGCGCCGACCAACTCGCTCCTCGGGTTGCACGAGGCCCTGCTGCTGCTGCGCGAGGAAGGCCTGGACAACGCGTGGGCGCGTCATCGCCGTCATCATCTCGCGCTGAAGGCGGGGCTTGAGGCGATGGGCCTCAAGTTCCTCGTGAAGGAGCAATACCAGATCCCGCAGATGAACGCGGTGTACGTCCCCGAGGGCGTCGAGGAGGCGAAGGTGCGCCGCACGCTCCTCGAGGAGTTCAGCCTCGAGATCGGCGCAGGGCTCGGACCGCTCGCCGGCAAGATCTGGCGCTTCGGCATCATGGGCTACTCGTGCCGGCCCGACAACGTGATGCTGTGTCTCTCCGCGCTCGGCTCGGTGCTCTCCGATCTCGGGCTGCCGGTGCACGTCGGCGACGCGGAGGCCGCCGCGCACAACGCCTATGCGCACATGCACACCAGCGCCGCGCAATCCAAGAGAAAACCGGTCGCAGCGGCGGCTTAGGCAAGATCCGAAGGTTACGAACCGTTACCCGCCTTCCCGCTAGGAGGACACCCGGCGGCCTGTGTGCAGGTCACCGCGCGCGCGCCGTTCCTCGGCGGCTCCGCGTGCGCGCTGAGGCGGCGGACCGGGCTGAGCGGCGCCGATTCGAGCCCTCGTGCCGGGCGTCCGCTTCGGTGTCTGCACGCGCCTCGTCGTGCAACCAGGCGATGAACGCCCGCACGACCGGGCGCTTAGCCGCGCGCGGCGCAACAATGATGAAGTAGGTTCCCCAGCTGACCACGGCCTCGCGCCCAAGCGGGGCGACCAGAAGACCGTCACGGAGATGTTGAGCGTTGTGCGGGTTGCGTCCGATCGCGATACCGCTGCCGTCGATAGCCGCCTGGACCACCTGGTCGTAGTGCGAGAAGCGTAGCGTACCGGCCGGCTTCAAGTCTCCGAGTTTCATCGCATCGAGCCAAGGTCCCCAATCTGACCAGGGACCACGCACGGTCACCGTCTCCAAATCCAGCAGCACGTGGTGCGCGAGACCCGCCGCACTATCGAGCGGTCGCGCGCCATCGCGTCCAAGCTCCGGCGAACAGACCGGAAACATTTCCACGTTGAACAACGGCTCCCCGCCGGGAACGCTGGAGCCGGGAGGCGCCCAGCGGAGCGCGAGGTCGACGCGCTCGCGCTCGAGGTCGAGCCGCTGGTCGGATGCCACGCTGCGCACGTCCACTTCGGGGTGCAGCCGAAGGAACCGCGGAAGCTTGGGCACTAACCAGAACGAGGCGAGGGGTGCGCTGGTCGTGACGGTAAGCGTCTGCTTGCTCCCCGTTACGGCGATGCTGTCGGTCGCCTCGTCGATCAACTTGAGCGCCTCGCCGGTGGCCCGATACAGCGCCTGGCCTGCGTCGGTAAGCTGCAGCCCGCGATTGAGGCGACTGAACAAGGGCTGCCCGAGCTGCTCCTCGAGCGTCTTGATCTCGCGGCTGACCGCCGATTGGGTGACGGAAAGCTCCTGCGCGGCGCGGGTGAAACTCAGGTGGCGTGCCGCAGCCTCGAAGCCTTTCAGGAGATCGAGCGACAGCCGCGGGCGACGCAGCTTCCTAGTCATTCCCGAAACTCATGCGGGCCTTGAGCAAAGATCGTTTGAGGCTTTCGTGGAAGAACTCCAAACTCGGTGCCATCTTAAATCGGAACAGCGGCGCGAGCGCAGCCGAGACACAGGAGATCACCATGATCGTCGAATCGAAGCAAATGGTCATCAAGCTCAGGCACCGGGGATTCCTGCCTGTCCTGGAGGCCGCGGGCACCCATATCGCATGCTTGCACGGATGCATCTGGATCACCGAGGACGGGTGCACGGACGACATCGTGCTGGAGATTGGCGAGACGTACGAGATCTCCCGACCCGGCCGCGCCGTCGTGCAGGCCTTGCGCGATTCGGTTGTCGGACTTCGAACCTCCGAGGCGCCAGGGATCCCGGTCCGGGTGGCGGCGTGGCTGAAGAATGTCGCAGGTGCCAGGGGTTTTCACGCATCCTCCACTTCGCTCTCGACGTCGTAAGGCAGCGGCGAGCGTTCGCGGCGCAGCACCTCCTGGAGAATGCGCTTGAGCGAGCGGATCTCGTCGTCCGTGAGCCATCGCAGCAACTGCGCCTCGTGCGCCTTGGCAGCCTCGATCAGGCGGGATGCGAGCGCGCGACCACGTCGGGTCGGATACACGCGGGTCTTGCGGAGGTCGGCCGCGTCATCCTCCCGGCGCACCAGGTCGGCCTCGTGCATCCGCTTGATGGCCTTGGTGAGCGTGGGTTGCCGCGCGACGACCTTGTGCGCGAGCTCGCCGATGGTCAGGCCCGCGCCGTCATGGAGGCTCGCGAGCACGCGCCACTCCAGCGGCGCGAGGCCGGCGGCCCGGGCGAAGGCGTCGAAGTCCTTGTTCATGACGTAGCTTGCGTGCCCGAAGAGGTACGGGAGGTGCTGGTCGAGAAACGCCTCGTCCGTCGCGACCGTGTCCACGGACCTTAGCCTCGATCTGCTGGCCATCGTCAGCTCACCCCGGGGCCACCGCGCGACGTTGTCACGCCGCCTCGCGCGGCCGGATCTGCGGGCGCAGCGCCGCGCGGAGCTGCTCGTCGTCGAGCCGCGTGCGCTCGGCGAGCCGGAATGCCATCTCCTTCGCCGGCCCGTACTGCACCGGCCACCGCTGTGGCGCGTAGCCGTAATGCGCCGCCGCCTGCAGCGTGAAATGCGGGTTGACGAGGTGCGTGCGCGCCAGCGCGACGAGGTCCGCGCGTCCGGACGCGACGATCGTGTTGACCTGGTCTGCGGTCGTGATGTTGCCGACGGCGATGGTCGGGATGCCGACGTCGTTGCGGATCGCATCCGAGAACGGAGTCTGGAACATGCGTCCGTACACGGGCTTCGCCATCACCGTGGTCTGGCCTGCGGAGACGTCGACGAGATCGCAGCCGTGCGCCTTCAGCATGCGAGCGACCTCGACGGAGTCTTCGCCGGTCAGCCCACCGTCCTCGACCCAGTCGGTCGCGGAGATCCGCACGGCAAGCGGCTTCGCGGGCCACGCCTCGCGCACCGCGTCCAGGACCTCGAGGGGATAGCGCATCCGGTGATCGAGGTCGCCCCCGTACCGGTCGGTACGGCGATTGGTGAGCGGCGAGATGAAGCTCGACAGCAGGTAGCCATGCGCCATGTGAAGCTCGAGCATGTCGAAGCCCGCGTCCTCGGCCATCCGCGCCGCGGAGACGAACTGCTGCCGCACGCGGGTCATCTCGGTCCGGTCGATCTCGCGCGGGGTCTGGCTTTCCGGGCCGAAAGGAATCGGTGAGGCCGACCAGATCGGCCAGTTCTCCGCGGGCAGCGGCAGATCCATGCCTTCCCATCCGCGCCGGGTCGAGCCCTTGCGACCGGCATGGCCGAGCTGGAGGCAGATGTGCGCATCGCTCGACGCATGCACGAAGTCGGTGATCTCCCGCCACGCAGCGACGTGCTCAGGCTTGTAGATGCCGCAGCAGCCGGGCGTGATCCGGCTCTCCGGAGAGACGTGCGTGGTCTCCACGTAAACGAGGCCCGCGCCGCCGAGCGCGAAGCTCCCGAGGTGCACGAGATGGAAGCGCGTCGGCGTGCCGTCCTCCGCCGAGTACATCCCCATCGGCGAGACGACGACGCGGTTGACGAGGGTGAGGTCGCGCAGGCGGTACGGAGTGAACATGGGCGGTGGCGCCGGATCGCGCGGCACGCGGAACCCCTGCTCGCGGCTCACCTTGCCCGCCCACCAGCGATCAACCTCCTTCACGTAGGCGCCGTCGCGGCGCTGGAGGTTCTCGTAGGTGATCTGCTTGGAGCGGGTCAGCAGGCTGAAAGCGAGCTGCATCGGCTCCAGCTGCCAGAAGCGGCGCGGCGTCTCGAACCACACCAGGCTCACGTCGGCCGCGTGCTGCGTCTTCGCCACTTCCTCCTTGCGCAACGTCTCGAAACGCTGCAGCGCGCCGGGCACCGAGTCGGTGGCCTGAAACGCGTCCACCAGCGCAATGGCATCCTCCATCGCCAGCTTGGTGCCGGAGCCGATGGAGTAGTGGGCGGTGTGCAGGGCGTCCCCGATCAGCACGATGTTCCGGAAATGCCACCGCTCGTTCCGGATCATCGGGAAGCTGCGCCACACCGATCGGTTCGTCAGCAGCCGGTGCCCCTGGAGCTCCTCGGCAAAGAGCCGCTCGAGGTAGGCGACGCTCTCCGCCTCGGTCGCCCGGTCGAGCCCCGCTCTGCGCAGCGTCTCCGCGTCGCACTCCGGCACCCACGTGCTGTGGCCCGCCCGGTACTGGTAGGCGCCCAGCGTCCAGATGCAGTGCTCGTTCTCCTTGAAGCAAAACGTGAACGCAGCGAGCGACAGGGTGCTGCCGAGCCAGCAGAACCGGTTTCGCCGCCAGTCGATGTGCGGCCGGAAATGATCCGCGTAGCGCTCCCGGATCTGGCTGTTGATGCCGTCGGCGGCGACGATCACATCCGGGTCTCGAAGTGCGGCGAGATCGGCGATCTCGCGCTGGAACACGAGCTCCACACCGAGGGCGCGTGCGCGCTCCTGCAGCAGCAGGAGCAGCCGCTTGCGCTCCATGCCGCAGAATCCGTGGCCTCCGGAACGCAGGCGCTCGCCCCGGACCAGGATCTCGATGTCGCCCCAGTAGGCGAACTCGTTCGTGATGGCGGCGTAGCTCTCCGGATCGCGTTCCTGGAAATTCCCCAGCGTCTCGTCCGAGAACACGACCCCGAAGCCGAACGTGTCGTCGGGCCGGTTCCGTTCGTAGACGGTGATCGCATGGGCCGGATTCGCCCGCTTCATCAGGATGGCGAAGTACAACCCGCCCGGGCCGCCGCCGACCACCGCGATCTTGAGCGGACGCTGGGTTGGGGCAGGGGGCATGTCGACTCTCCTTTGCCGCGGACCGGCAGGCGCGAATCGCGCAATGCGCGCGCGGCCGCGCCGCCCGGGCGATGCTTGCAGTTATATTCCAAGTCATATATCGTGGCAAGCACCAAGCGCGTACCAGCCGGCGCGTACCAGCGTCGGATCGCGACGCGGGGATACACTCCCGACACCGGGAGCCGCACCCATGTCACCCATGTCACCCACGTACGAGCCTTCCCCCGACGCACTGCCGTCCTCGCGCGCCCACATTCTCGAGATCCAGAACGAGCGCAAGCGCGTCGCGTTCGAGCGGGCGAAGACCATTCCCTGGTATCGCGGGAAGCTGGACGGCATCGACGCTGCGCGGCTGCACGATCCCGAGGTGTGGCAGCGGATTCCCATCCTCACCAAAGACTCGCTGCGCACGCTCGATCATCAGGAGTTCATGCGCGAGTTCTGTGCCGCGCCCGCGACCGAGATCGCGGAGTACTGGCGCTCCGGCGGCACGACTGGACGCCCCGTCTTCTATCCGCGCACTTTCGCGGACGTGCGCTACGGGCTGGTCTCGTGGGGCCGATCCTTCCCCTGCATCGGCCTCGGCAGCGGCGACCTGTGCCACATCGCGTTCCCGATCGGCATCCACCCGGCGGGGCAGGTCTGGGCGCGCAGCGCGCAGCTCTTCAAAGTCGGAATGGCGTGGGTGGGCGCGGGCAACGCCATGCCCTCAATTGCGCAGCTCGACCTGATCCAGACGCTGCGCCCCACCTGCTTCATGGGCATGAGCAGCTTCGCGCTGCATCTCGCGAACCTCGCGGAGGCGAAGGGCATCGATCTCGCATCCTCGAGCGTGCGGACGATCATCTGCTCTGCGGAGACGCTCTCCGCGGCGAAGCGGGAGAAGCTCGCGCGCATGTGGGGCGCGAAGGTCTTCGACGTGTTCGGCATGAGCGAGGCCGGATTGATGGGTGCCGAGAACGCCGCGCACGACGGCATCCACATCTGGACCGATCTCTTCTACGTCGAGGTGGTCGACCCGGACACCGGCCGGCAGGTCCCCGCGGGCGAGGTCGGCACGTTCTGCGTCACCCCGCTCTGGACCAATCACGCGACGCCGTTGCTGCGCTGGAATTCGGGCGATCTCGTCAGCCTGATCGACCGCTCGGCCGGCAGCGGCCCGTTCGCGGAGCTCTTCCCGGTGATCCGGCACGCGAGCCGGACCACGGGATTTTTCAAGATCCGCGGCGTCAACGTGAATCACGCCGAGTTCGAGGACTTCGTGTTCCGGAACTCGTCGGTGACGGACTTTCAGGCGGTGCTCGAGACCGATCCGGCGACCGATCTCGAGCAGCTGCGCGTGCTCATCGAAGTCAAGCGCGATCTCGATCCGCAGGCGGTCGCCGCGACCATCCGCGAGGACGTGAAGCGCACCTTCGAAGTGGTCCCGGTGGTCGACGTCCTCGCGCTCGGCACCCTTGCGGCGGAGTTCGAGCGCAGCGTCAAGGCCCCGCGGTTCGTAGACCGGAGGGCGTAAGGACGGCTTGCTTCTTAGCAGGAGGGAGGGTAACGGGAGGGAACCTGCGGGTTCCCTCCCGTTCGTGACCTTCCGGTTTTGCCTTCGAGGAAACCGGCTGGTTTCCTCCCGTTGCCCTCCCTCCCGCTAAGAGCAGGCCGTGCCGGGTGGGATGCGACGGCGGCCGAGCGCGAGCCCGGCGATCGCGAGGCCGAGCAGCGCGAGCGTGCCGGGCTCCGGGACCTGCAGGAAGCCGCGGATCTCACCGCCGGCCCTAAAAGTCGTGTGGATGTTGAAGTACGCCTTCTCGGCGAGCAATCCGGCGATCAGTACCGCCTCGGCGCCGGCGGCGGTACCGCCGTTCGCGGCGACGAAGGCGGGATTGAACGAGGTCAAGTCAGTGAGATCGAACACCATGTCGTAGGCGCCGCTCATCACGCCAAGCGGGAACCCGGGGAAAGACGGTAGCGGCGTTGCGACCCCTATGATCCCGGCGTTCGGGACCGCGGTGCAGCAGTGAATGTGCGCGGCGGTTGTCGCGCCGATGAGACCCGCGAACGCGGCCTCCACGTGCAGCGTGTGAGCCACGTCGTCGTACCTGACGGTCGCGAAACCGGTGCCGGGCGTCACGACGGGCGGGGCTTCGCTCGCTCCATCCAGGGATGCCACGAAGTGGATCACCGTAGCCCGAGTCGCCGGGGCGGCGACGAGCAGCGATGCGGCGAGCAGCAGGGAAAGCAGTGACGAGCGTTTCATGGCGGCCTCAGGATGTTGTAGTAATCGAAGACCAACCGGCCGGGCAGGAGTAGGGGGGACTCTTGCCGCGAACGGCTAAAACACCGTCACAGTGATTTGCAAGAAACGTGCCCCGACATCATTAGGCGAGGAAATCAAGCCGTTGCGATATCCGGCTCGCGCGGCGATGCGTCACGTTGTAAATGCGCTCGACAAGCGGCGGGTGCGAACGCGAATAGAGCAAACACGCGTCGCGGCTTCGCTATTTCGCACTGCCCATGGAGGCTTGCAGCGCGGCGAAACGGCACTGCACGCGCGCGGAGGCGCGACGCCCGGCCCGCGCCGGTCAGGCCATCGCTAGCGCGGCTCGAAATTGCCGTTCATCTCCTTGCCCCAGAACTCGGGCGCCCACTCCGGGCCCCACACGTAGGGCAGCTCGTTCCAGTCGCGGCACTGCCACGCGTCGCTGATTCGGTCCATGTCGGCGTAGTACTCGATCCAGCTGCCCCACGGATCGCGCGTGTAGTGGAAGAGATTCGACGCGAGCGCGTGGCGCCCCGGGCCGAAGCCTTCCCGGTAGCCCGCGTTTCGCATGCGCCACGCGCCGAATCCGATGTCGTCGATGCTCGCGACCTGGAAGCTCGCGTGCTGGAAGCCGCGGTGCGAGCTGTTGACCAGCCCGAAGCAGTGATGGTCGACGGTCCCATCCCCGGCGGCGGACATGAAAGCCACTTTCCCCGCGGCGCGATCGGCGGTGCGCAGGCCGAGCACCTCGGCGAAGAACGCCTCAGATTTCTCCCAGTCGTGCGTGAACATCAGCATGTGGCCGATGCGCGCGGGCTTCGGATCGTGGTCGAGCTCGCGCCAGAGGTGCACGTCGACCCGCGGTTCGGCGCGCTGCGGCTTCACGCCCGGTGAGGGCGGCTCGCCGGGGCACAGGTTGATGCGGGTGCCCCACGGGTCCTGGAACCAGAGCCCGTCGCGCGCCACGCCGGAAGGCGCGCCCGTCACCTCGAGCCCCGCTTTCTTCAGCTTGTCGGCGAACGGCGCCTCGTCCGCCGGCCGGATCACGAACGACAAGTGGTGCAGGCGCTTGCTCGATCCCTTGATGACGATGAGCTCGTCGCGGGAGCGGCCCGGGCTGCGCAGCCCGAGCGCATCGCCGCGGCGCGCGGCGGTGAGACCGAAGGCCGCGTAGAACTTCTGTGCGACGTCGAGGTCGGGCACCTCGAGTCCGCAGCCGTTGAGACCGATCACTCTGGGCGTGCGCATGGTGTTCTCCTAGGAATTGGGCAGCACCGCGATCGCGCTGATCTCGATCAGGTACTCCGGCGACACCATCTTCGATACCTCGACCATCGTGGAGGCGGGGGGCGGCGACTTGAAGTACTGGCGGCGCACCTTGTGAATCGCGTCGAAGTGCTCGATGTTGCGTACGTACACGTCCACCCGGCAGATATCGTCCATCGTGCCGCCGGCCGCCTCGACCGCGCTCTTGATGTTCTCGCACACCTGCGTCGTCTGGGCGCTCACGTCGCCGATCCCGGCGATCGATCCGTCCGGCCGGCGCGCGGTCATGCCGGAGATGAACACGATCCGCCCGCGCGCCTCGATCCCGATCGCCTGGGAGAAGTGCCCCATCGGCTCGCGCACCTTGTCGGTCCTGATCTGCTCTCTGGGCATCGTGATTCCTCCTTGTCAGAAACCAGTGGCGCCGCGCGCGAGACCAGGGTCGGATACGCCGATCCGGGCGCCGCACGCGACGAGCTTCTCGATCACCTCGGCCGGCACCGGACAGGCATCGCCGTTCGCGGCGCGCCGCTCGCGCTCCACGTCGCCGGGCGCGTAGACGCGCGCGGTCTGCGGCGCGGTCTTGGAGCGCCGGATCGTATCGGCGAACGCGGCAACCCGCGCGCCGAGCGCCGCGCGCACCCCGAACCGGTCCGGATCGATGGCGAGGAACAGGTGGGCGCAGCCGTACGGCGTGGCCGGGTCGCCGTAGAGCGGCGTCACTTCGCCGCCGATCGCGCCGCCCGAAAGCCCGCCGCACAGCAGGTCGATCATCACCGCCAGGCCGAAGCCCTTCGGCCCGCCCGCGGGGAGCAGCATGCCCGCGATGGCCTTGGCGGGATCCGTGGTCGGACTCCCTTCCGCGTCGGCGGCCCAGCCGGCGGGGATCGCGGCGCCCGCCGATTCGGCGAGCCGGATCTTGCCCATCGCGCTTGCGCTGAGCGCCATATCGAGAACGAGAGCCGGGCCGTCGGACGCTGGAATCGCGATCGCGAGCGGGTTGTTGCCGACCACGCGCTGGGCGCCGCCTGGCGCCGGCATCAACGGTCGCGTGTTGCACATGGCAATGCCGACCAGACCTTCGGCCGCCAGCTGGCGCGCCCAGTAGCCCGCGGCGCCGAAGTGAAAGCCGTTGCGCACCGCGACCGACGCGAGACCGTGCGCGCGGGCGCGCGCCGCGGCGAGCTGCACGGCCTGCGCTGACGTGATCTGCCCGAGCGCGTTCGCCGCGTCGAGGACGACGGCGGAGCCGCCGTCGTGAACCACTACGGCGGCCGCGCGCGTCGACACGGAGCCGGCCTGCAGGCGCGCGACGTACATGGGGACGAGCATCACGCCGTGCGACGGCACGCCTTCGAGATCGGCCGCGATCAGCGCCTCTGCGGCCACCCGCGCGCCGTCGGGTGCAACGCCGAGACGCGCGAAGATCGCGGCGACGAATTCGGCGAGCACCGCAACGGGAATGCGCGTGGGCGCGGATCCGACCATGGCCGACGACTCCTCGCGTCTCAGCGCGCGTCCGCCGGGTCGGTATACCAATCCGGCACTTGCGGGTAGTGAGGTCCGTCGTACATCTCGACCACGACCGTGTCCTCGTGCGCGACGGTCGGGCCATGCACGTTGCCCTTCGGGTTGCAGTAGAAGCATCCCGGCGTCAGCGTCACCTTGGTTTTCGTGTACTCGTAGCGGCCCTCGAGGCAGAACATGAACTGGTTCGACGCGTGCATGTGCGGCTTGGGGATGCCCGCCCCCTTGTCGAACTTGATCAGCGCGATCGAAGCGCCGCTCGCCTCGTCGCGCCAGAGCATCTTCTCGTGCACCCCTTTGAGCGACTTGGCGCGCCAGGGCACGTCGCGGCTCTGGATCAGGATCTCCTCCAGGCTGGGGGCGCCGGGAGGCGTTCCAGGCGCCGGTTTGGCGGTCTCAGTCATGCGTTGTCCTCCAGTGGTTGCGGGATGCGACGTGTGCGATGCAGGTTGGCCTATTCCGCCCGACCGGTGTGCGGGAGGAGTGGCGCGAGCAGCCACTCGACCGCGACGACCGCGAGATAGACGAGGATGCCGAGCGCCGCCAGCGCGAACAGGGCGGCGAACGCGAGCGGCGAGTTGATCTGCGAGGTCGCCGCGAGCAAGAGGTAGCCCAATCCCTCGGTGGAGCCGACGAACTCGCCGATCACCGCGCCGATGACTGCGAGGGTCACCGCGACCTTCGATCCGGTCATGATGAACGGCAGCGCCGCCGGAAACTGCACCTTGGCGAAGACTTGCCAGCGCGAGGCCCGCAGGCTGCGCGCAAGCTCGAGCAGCTCGCGTGGCGTGGACTGCAGCCCCGCGGCGGTGTCCACGACGATCGGAAAGAACGCGACCAGCCACGCGATCGCGAGCTTCGATTCGATCCCGACGCCGAGCCAGACGAGCAGAATCGGCGCAAGGGCGACCTTGGGAACCGACTGCAGCGCGATGAGGATCGGGTAGAACATGAGGTTGAGCGTCCGCGAGCCGGTGATCACCACCGCGATGGGGATGCCGATTGCGAGCGCGAGGAGGAAACCGTAGAGCGTCTCCTTGAGCGTCACCCAGCCCTCCGAGACGAGCAGGCTCCAGTCCGCGATCGCCGCCTCGAGCACGAGCATCGGCTTCGGTAGCACGGTCGTCGAGATGTCGAGCTGCACGCAGATGAAATGCCAGAGGCCGATGACCAGCGCTGTGCCGAGCGGCGGGTAGACGATCTGCTTCAGCCGATCGGGCGCGAAGAAATCAATGGCCGCCATCGGCCGCCTCGCGAATCACGCCGAGCGCCCGGCTCGCGCGGCGCTCGAACGCAGTGAACTGCTCGACATACCGGGTCTGCGCCGAGCGCGGATAGGGCAGGTCGACGCGCATGTGCTCGGCGATCCGGGCCGGGCGCCGGCTGAGCACCAGAACCTGGTCGGCGAGGTAGATCGCCTCCGAGATCGAGTGGGTCACGAACACGACGGTCGCGCTCGTGCGGGCACGGATGTCGAGCAGGAGGTCGTTCATCTCCATGCGCGTCAGCTCGTCGAGCGCGCCGAACGGCTCGTCCATGAGCAACAGCGTCGGCTCGTGGACGAGCGCCCGGCAGAGGGCGACGCGCTGCTGCATGCCGCCGGAGAGCTGATGGGGCCGTGCGCGCTCGAAGCCGGCGAGGCCCACCATGCCGAGCAGGTCGCGCGCGCGCTGCTCGGCCGGCGCGGCGCGGCGCCGCAGGATCTCCATGGGGAAGAGCACGTTGTCGAGCACGTTGCGCCACGGCATCAGGTTCGGCGTCTGGAAGACGAACCCGAAATCCGGGTGCGGCTCGACGACTTCCTCGCCGCGGATGCGCACCGAGCCGCCGGTCTTGGGAATCAGGCCGGCGATGATGCGCAAGAGCGTGGTCTTCCCGCAACCGCTCGGGCCGAGCAGCGAGACGAGCTCGCCCTTGGCGAAGGAGAACGAGGCGGCCTCGATCGCGACGATCGGCTCGCGCTTGCCGCGGCCGAGCTCCTGCCGCCCGAACACCTTGCGAACGTTTTCGAGGACGCCGAAATCCATGTTGCGAGTCGCGGCCTTTCAACCTCAACCGAGCAGAGTCTTGCGGCCCCGGCGCCAAGGCCGGCCACGGGGCTGTTCACCGGGCTGTTGCGCGGGCCCCGAGTCATGCTACAGTGATCTCACGTGATATACCACAGGCCATGACGATGTCCAGGAGCGCGCCGCGCCGGCTGGCGCCCCGGCCCGTCCGGGGCGAAGTGGTGACGCTGCGTCCCGCCGAGGCTCCTGAGCGCACGCTCACCGAGATCGCGTACGCGGCGATCAAGGAGCGGATCCTCTCGCTGGAGCTGCGACCGGGTCAATTCGTCAACGAGCAGAAGCTTGGCGAGATGGTCGGACTCGGACGCATGCCGGTACACCAGGCCGTGCACCGGTTGATGGCCGACGGGCTGCTCGACGTCATGGCGCGCAAGGGCATCGTCATCCGCCTCGATTCGCTGAACGAGGTGCTCGACTTGCTCGAGGCGCGCAGCGCGGTCGAGCCGAACATCGCCGCGCTCGCGGCGCGGCGCGCCGAAGCTCGACAGATCAAGTTCATGAAGAAGCTGCTCGCCGACTCGCGCAAGTTCATCGATCAGCGCCAACGGCGCGAGTTCATGGGGTTCGATCGCGCGTTTCACCAGGCGGTGGCGGAGGCGGCCGGCAACCGCATCCTGGTGGACGCCCAGCGGCCGCTCCACGAGCGCTCGGCGCGCATCTGGGGAATCCGGGTGTGGGGGCCGGACGGGCTGCGCCTCACCCAGAACGAGCACGAGCTGGTGCTCGAGGCGATCGCGCACGGCGATGCGCGCGGGGCGCGGGCGGCGATGCAGTCGCATCTCGATCTGCTGCGCGCGCGGATCATCGAGGGCGCGGAACAGGCCGGCGAGCTCGTGCCCGCCGTCTGAGGATTTCGGGAGCCGGCCGCGCGCAAGCGAGCCGGCGGGTTTTCACTTCGCAGGAGGAGGATGACATGCGCATTTTCAGGTCCATCGCGGTCGGCGGCCTCACCGCCCTGTTACTCGCGCCGCTCGTCGCTTTCGGGCAGGAACGCGACGTCAAGTTCACGCTCGACTTTATCGCGCTCGGCCGCCATGCGCCGTGGTACGTGGCGCTCGCCAAGGGCTACTACAAGGAAGAGAAGCTGAACGTCACGATCATCCCGTCAAAGGGCACCGCCGACGCGATCAGGGCGCTCGAGTCGGAATCGAGCGAGTTCGCGTTCGTCGACGTCCCAAGTCTCGTGGCGGGGGGCGGCGGCGGTAGCTCGATCCGCATCGTGGCGGTGAACTACCAGAAGCCGCCGTACTGCGTCTTCTCGCTCAATCCGGGCGCGAACGTGCGCGCGCCGAAGGACATGGCGGGGCTCCAGTTCGGGTCGAGCACGGCATCGTTCGTGCCGCGCATCCACATGGCGTTTATGCAGATGCACGGCGTCGATCCGTCGACGCTGAAGATCGTCAACATCGACGGCAGCGCGCGCGTGCCCATGCTCGTCGCGCGCAAGGTCGAGGCGATCGACCTCTTCGTCATGAGCGAGCCGTCGATCCGCCGCGCCGTCAAGGACGCCGAGCCGCATTGCATGCTGCTCGGCGACCACGGGCTCGACATCTACTCGAACTCGATCGGCGTGCGCGAGGACTTCCTGAAACGCGAACCCGAGGTGGTGCGTGGCTTCGTGCGCGCGGCGCTACGTGGCTGGAAGGACGCGCTCGCCAACCCGGAGGAGGCCGCGAAGCTGCAGAAGCAGTACCTCAAGGCGCTCGACGAGCAGATCATCGCCGACGAGATGCGGATCCTGAAGCGCCTCACCGTCGTTCCGGACACCGAGAAGAACGGCCTCGGCGCGATGAACCGCGAGAAGATGCAGCGCACCGTCGACTTCATCAACAAGAACGTCGAGGTGCAGGGCGCGAAGCGCACGGTGGACGACATCATGGTGGAGGGGTTCCTGCCCAAGGAGCCGATCCGGCCCTAGCCGCAGCGCGGGCGTGAGCGTGGCACCGCCACCCGGCGCCGACCGACCCGTGGCCGTCGTCGGCGCGGGCCCGGTCGGGCTGACCACTGCGCTCGGGCTCGCGCACTACGGCATTCCGTGCGTCGTCTTCGAGGAAGACGCGCGCCTCTCGCTCGACACCAAGGCCGGCACGACGCTCTCGCGCACGCTCGAGATCTGGCGCCGGTACGGCGTCGCCGACGCGATCCTCTCGGTCGCGCTGCGGGTCGACGAGATCGGCGAGTTCGACCGCGCGACCGGCCGCTCGCCCGCACCGGTCCGTCTGCACGTGCTCGGCCACGAGACACGCTACCCGTTCGTGGTCAATCTCCCGCAGCAGGACATGGAGCCGGTGCTTGCCCGCGCAGTCGAAGCGCGCGGCCGCGACGTCCTGCGGCTGGGCCACCGGCTCAAGCGCTTCGAGCCGATCGACGGGGGTGTGCGCCTGCACCTCGAGACCGCGGCCGGGCCGCAGTCGTTCGACGCGAGCTACCTGCTCGCTTGCGACGGCGGGCGCAGCGCGGTGCGCGAGCAGCTCGGGGTCGCGGTCGAGGGGAAGTCGCTGCCCGAGCGCTACGCGCTCGTCGATCTCGCGGCCGATCTCGACGTCGCGAACCCGCGCGACTACCCCTATCTCGCGTATTTCTCGGACGCGACCGAATGGATGATCCTCGTCCGGCAGCCGCACTGCTGGCGCTTCCTGTTCCCCCTCGCGCCGGATCTCGCGGAGCCGAGCGCCGAGGACCTGCGCGACAAGGCGCTCGCCTTCATCGGCCAGGTGTCGGACGTGAAAGTCCTGCAAAAAGTGATTTACCGGATTCATCATCGGGTCGCCACGCGCTGGCGGTCGGATCGGGTGTTCCTCATGGGTGACGCTGCGCACCTCATTACCCCCATGTGGGCGCTCGGACTCAACACCGGCGTGCTCGACGCGTCGAACCTGCCGTGGCGGCTCGCCTGGTTCCTGCGTGGCTGGGCCGACGAGTCGATCCTGGACGGCTACGAGCGCGAGCAGCGGCCGGTCGCGCGGCACGGTTCGGCCGAGATGGCCGAGGCGGCCCGCGCGTACATGCACAAGCGCACCGATTCGGCGAGTGCGATGACCGCGAACAACTGGAGCAACGCCTATACCCGTGGCATGCTCGGCGTACGGCTCGACGTTGCCGGCACTGGCGATTGGTCGATGGTGAAGTCCGAAACGGAACCGCAGGTTCGCCCCGGCGATCGCATGCCGGACGCGCTGATCCACACGTCTTCCGGACGCGAGGTGCGGGTGCACGACCTGTGCGCCGATCGGTTCGTCGCGCTCTACTTCACCGACGCCCGGCGGCGTCCCGCGATCTCCGCGCAAGACAGCCCGGCGCTCGCGCACTATGCGGTGTCGCGCTGGGACGCCCCGCTCGATTCGGGTCCGCGGGAGCGCGCGCTGCTCGACCCCGGCGACCAGCTGTTTGCCCGTCTCGGCGTTCCCGCGAACACCGTCGTCCTCTTGCGGCCCGACGAGCACATCGCCGCAATCGGACCGATGACCGCCGGCTTCGCAGAAGCGAGCTACGAGCGGGTGACGGGCAAGCCGCCGCCGCGCTAGCCATGGTTGCTGCCGTCACTTACGACTTTTCGGGCGCGGTCATGCTCATCACCGGCGCCGCCTCGGGGATCGGCGCGGCAACGGCGCGCGCGTGCGCCGCCGCGGGTGCGACGGTCATCGCCGTCGATGTCGACGCGCAAGGGCTGGGCGCGCTGGCGAAGGACGCCCGCATCCTGCCGCGAGAGGTCGACGTCGCGGACGCGGCGGCGGTCCGAGCGCTGATCGCGGGGGTCGAGAGCGATCAGGGCCGCATCGATGCCGCCGTGCTCGGCGCGGCGATCCAGATCCGGACGTCGCTCGAGTCCCTCGGCGACGCGGAATGGCGCCGCCATCTGGGCGTCAACCTCGATGGCGTGTTCCACTGCATGCGCGAGATCGCGCCGATCATGAAGCGGCAGCGGCGCGGCGCGATCGTCAGCTTCACCTCCGGCCTGGTGAACATGGGCTGGCCCGGTGCATCCGCTTACGCCGCTTCGAAGGGCGCGCTCCTCGGCTTGAGCAAGTGCGTCGCGCTGGAGCTGCGTCCGTTCGGCGTCCGCGTCAACGTCCTCTCTCCGGGCCTCGTGGCGACACCCGTGTTCCTGAACGTGGCAAGCGAGTCGGAGCGCGCGATGTACGAGAGCTCGATCGGGATCTCGGCGCCCGAGGAGGTGGTGCCGACGGTGCTGTACCTCGTCTCGGACGCCTCCGCCAACTTGACCGGCGCCGTGATCGAACGCCGGCTCGTGCCGGGTCGCTGATGGTAGGAAAAAGCGGAAGGTTACGAACAGGAGGAAACCCGCTGGTTCCCTCCCGTTACCCTCCTTCCTGCAGAAGCGCGCTTTACCGGGGGGATATCGCGGTATTCTTTGCAGCGCATGAGACTGTTCTCGAATCGCAAGCGGCCGTTTCATCTGAGTCCGTACCCGCTCGAGCGGCTGCCGCGGGCGGCGGCGAGCGAGGCGACGCTCGCGGCGGCGCGCCAGCTCTCGCACGCCCAGGCGGCGGCGCCGGGCAACGTGCTGGCCGACATCTGCCGCGACTACAGCGGAATCTATGAAAAGTTCCGGGCTGGAGAACCTGCCGCCGAGCGCGCGCCCTACTTCGAATCGCCACTCGAGCGCGCGAACGAGCTGAAGTCGCTCGCGCTCTTTTTCGACGCGACGCTCGCCGGTGCGTGCGCGATTCCGGACGTCGCGCGGCTCGACGCCAGCACGGCGGGGCACAGCCATGCGCTGGTGGTGGTCGTCGAGTACAACGATCACGTCGAGAACGACAACCCGGTAAGAGATCTGATCCGCGGCAGCGATGGCGCGGCCGCGCGGCTGCGCGCCGGCGAGGTGGCCGTGGTGGTTTCCGCTTACCTGCGCCAGCTCGGCCATGCCGCCACCGCCCACACGCCGTACGCCGGGGAGGTGGCGCTGCCGGTGCTCGCATTGCAGGCGGGTCTCGCGCGCCTGTCCGGCGATGCGTTCGAGGCGCCGTTCATCGGCGCGAAGTTCGCGATCGCCGCGGTGACGACCACGCTCGAGCTCGCGCCGGATCTGCCGCTCGCGCCGCGGCGGCCGTTCGAGGGCGGCCTGGCGTGGTGGCTCGGCACCGGCGGCACGGAGACCTGGTGGCACCATCGCGCGCTCCAGCGTCGACCCGGCGAGTGGGGCCGCTATCCGATGGAGTCCGTCAAGCGCGTGGACGCGACGACCACGCTCATCATCGACGACGAGGTGCCGCGCCTCGCGAAGCGCTCGAACGGCTTCTATCGCGGCCACAAGGGCGACTACGGACCGAAGGCGCAGCGCGAGTTCTGGCGGTTCGCCACCAAGACGCCGGTCGGCACCGCGCTGGTCGACATCCAGGCCGCGCAGATGCGCCACCAGGACGGGCCGGTCGCCGAGCAAGTCGATCCCGCGAGCCTCGATCCGGAGCGCAATCGCCGGGCGTTGAAGACGCTGATGCATCACCTCGGCGCGGACATCGCGGGCACGTGCGAGGCCAAGCGCTACGTCTGGTACTCGCACGATTTCCGCGGCCAGCCGATCGAGATCTACCACAAGAGCGCGCTGGTCGCGGTCATCGACCAGGGTTTCGAGACGATGGAGGGCGCTTCCGGCGACGACTGGGTAAGCGGCACGCAGAGCTTCCGCGCCTACACGCGCGGCGGCCAGATCGCGGCGGTGACGGCCGCGTACGTCCGTATCCTCGGTCACTCCGCACGCGCGCAGACGAACGCGCATTCCGATGTGGTCCAGACGCCGCTCGTGGTGCTCGCCGGGCTCGGCGAGATGTCGCGCATCGGGGAGACGGTGCTGAACCCGTTCATCGGGCCGCGCTCCAAGTCGGTGGTGATGACGACCAACATCCCCCTCGCGTGGGACAAGCCGATCGACTTCGGCCTGCAGGACGCCTGCTCGAAGTGCCTGAAGTGCGCGCGCGAGTGCCCGTGCGATTCGATCACCTACGGCGGCACGGTCATGTTCAACGGGTACGAGCAGTGGAAGCAGGACGTCCAGCGCTGCACGGTCTACCGGATGACCAACGTGGGGGGCGCCGCGTGCGGCCGCTGCATGAAGATGTGCCCGTACAACAATGAGGGGCTCGCCGTGCACCGCCTGCTGCTGTGGATCGCGACGCGCTTCCCGTCAAGCCGCGCGTTCCTCGCGCGGCTCGACGATCAGGTCGGCAACGGCGAGATCAATCCCGTCAAGCGCTGGTGGGCCGACATCGAGATGATCGGCGGCAAGGCCGTCGTGCCGAAACATGTCAATCGCCGCGGCCTCGAGCGCGAGAAAGGGTTCGCGAAGAAGGCGAGCCACAAGGTCTCGTACATCAATGCGGACATGCTTCCGCCGCCGAACTGGCGCGCGGCGTATCCGGTCGACCGTGCGGCCGCCCTTGCCGCGGCCGATCGGCTCGAGACGCCGGCGCAGGCGCGGGAGCGCATCCGCCGGGGCGGGCCGAAGCCGGCTCACTACGATCAAACCCCTCCCGTCCAGATCGATCCCGAGCGCAAGGCGACGTGACCGCGTTGCGCGGCGCGTTGCGAGGGCTCGCTAGTTCGGGTTGCGGGCCAGGGCGCGCCGTGCGTCCTCGGCGCCCGCAAAGTCGCGCGATATCTCGAGCGCGCGCCGGAACGCCGCGTCCGACTCCTTCGGACGGTCCATGTCGCGGTAGACGAGTCCGAGGTGGTAATACGCCTCGGCGAGCGGCGGCTCCAGCTTCGTCGCCTGCTCGAAGGCCGCCAGCGCGGCCGCGCTCTCGCCGCGCGTCCGGTGGACCCAGCC
>JBFJOO010000066.1:0-24909 GCA_041617635.1 Burkholderiales bacterium
CGGTGTCGGAAGAAACTGCTTCACGTCGCGCGCGCGCAGCGCCGCGTCCACCGCGGCGACATCGTCCACGGTGGGCGCATCGGTCCGCGGCCTGAGGCGCGTGCCCACGCCCGTTGCACCGCGATGCTCGGCGACCTTGTCCACCAGCGCCGGGACACCTTCGCCGGTCGTTGCGATGGTGACGAGCACGGCGACCTTTGGCGCCGACGCGCGCCGGAGGTGCAACATCTCCTCAAGGTCGCGCGCCGTTCGCGCGGCGAGCGGCGAGTCGCCTTTGTTGACGACCAGGATATCGGCAATCTCGAGGATGCCGGCCTTGATTGCCTGGATGCCGTCGCCGAGCCCCGGCGGCACGACGACGATGCGGGTGTCGCCGATCTTCGCGATTTCGACTTCCGACTGCCCCGCGCCGACGGTCTCGACGATGATGGTGTCGAAGCCAGCCGCGTCCATCACGTCCACGATGCGACTCGTCGCGCGCGACAGCCCGCCGAGATGGCCGCGCGAGGCGACCGAGCGCACGAACACGTTCTCGTGGCTGCCGTGCTCGGCCATGCGTACCCGATCGCCAAGCACGGCGCCACCCGAGATCGGGCTGGACGGATCGACCGCCACGACACCGATGCGCTTGCCGCGCGCCAGCAGCTCGCCGAGCAGGGCATTGATCAGCGTCGACTTGCCTGCGCCCGGCGCTCCAGTGATCCCGATGACATGCGCGCGTCCGATTCGCGGGGCGATCGCCGCGGCAAGGGAGGCGGCTTCCGGAGCGCCCACCTCGAATGCGGTGATCGCGCGCGCGATGGCGCGCCGGTTGCCCGCCAGCAACGCTGCGAGATTCGGTGCATGCGGCGTTTTCGATGCGTCAGGCACCGTTCGAGTCACACCATCGCGAGTGGCTGGCCGAACCCGAGGACTTCGCGCAGCCGTCCGCAGATCTCACCGTGCGTGCAACCCGCCTCGGCTGCGGCGACCACCGACTCGAACACGTTCGCGTCCCGACTTTCCGCGGCGCGCGCGAGATCGTCCAGCGCGCGCCGCACGGTCTCCTCAGACCGCGCTGCTTTCCAGTCCCTGAATGCGGCGAGGTGGCGGGCCATGCGGGAAGGGTCGGGCTTCGGCAATGCTTCGCGTGCCCCGTCCCGTTCTTCGACTTGGTAGGCGTTCACGCCCACGACTGTCTGCTCGCCACTTTCCACCTTCTGCTGGAAGCGCAGCGCGGACTCGCCGATCATGCGCTGGACCAGTCCCGATTCGGCGGCCCGGTACATCCCGCCGGCATCCTCGACGATCTTCATCACCCGCAGGATCTCGCGCTCCATCTGGTCAGTCAGCGCCTCGACGTAGTGCGAGCCGCCGAGCGGATCGATCACGTCGGTGAGTTGCGCTTCCTCGCGCAGGATGTTTTGCGAGTTGATCGCGACGCGCGCCGCCGCGTCGGTGGGGCAGGAGAGGACCTCGTCGTAGGCGTCGGTGTGCAGCGACTGCAGCCCGCCGAAGATCCCGGCCATTGCCTGGATCGTCACACGCGCGACGTTGTTGAGCGGTTGCTGGCGCGTGAGATCCGCACCCGAGGTCTGGCCGTGGAACTTGAAGCGCCAGGAGCGCGGATCCTGCGCCCCGAGGCGCTCGCGCGCAACGCGCGCCCAGATGCGCCGGCCGGCGCGAAACTTCGCAACCTCCTCGAAGAGCGACACCGAGATGTCGAAGAAGAACGTGAAACGGGGCAGGAAGCCGTCCGGATCCATGCCGCGCGCGATGCAATCGTCGGCGTACTGGATCGCCGATGAGAGCGTGAGCGCCATCGCCTCGGCGGGCGTCGCGCCGGCCTGCTGCATGTGCTGGCCGACGACCGACATCGGGTTCCAGCGTGGCACCAGACGGTTGCAGTATTCAATGTGGTCGACCAGGATGCGCCGCGCGCCGGGGAGCGCGATGCGGAAGAACATGTGGTTGGCGACGAAGTGGGACAGGTAGTCGCTCTGGTTCGAGGTCCCGGTGATGCGCCGCCAGTCCACGCCGCGCCGCTTTGCCGCAACCAGGACGAACGCCAGCAATGTGAAGGGCGAGGGATCGTTCATCGCGCAGGACGTGCTCGCCAGGTCCACGCCCGCAAGCGCCGTGTCCATGTGGTCCGCGGTGTTGACGACCGTGCCGCAGGTGCCGAGCAGCTCGGCGTGCACTTCGTCCATGTCGTAGCCGCGGAACACCGAGTTGCACGGGATCAGCGACACTGCGCTCGCGCCCTGCGCGAGGATGCCGCGCAGGCGATCGTTGTAGTCCTGCGGCGTGCCGAGGCCGATCAGCTGCCGTTGGGTCCACGTGCGGCCGCGGTGCATCGTCGGATAGATACCCCGGGTATAGGGCGGCTGGCCGGGGAAGCCGACGTCCTCCGCGTAGCGCGAACCGTCCCAGTCGCGCGGCGTGTAGAGCGGCTTGAGCGGAATGCCCGAGCGATTGACGGTCTCCCGGTCCACGCCGATTTGCGCAGCGTACTCGGCTTGCCAGCGCGCCTCGGCGGGTTCGAGCGGCAGCTTGGGATCGAGGGGCTTGTTCATGCGTTCCTCCTGGAGGGGCAAACGGGTGCCTGGCTCACGCGGCAGCGCGTGCGGCGCGGATGCGCGGGGTGACGTCGCGGATGTATCGTTCGATCTCGCCGAGCGACGCGCCGGGATGGAACACTCGCGCGACGCCGGCTTCGAGCAGCATCGTCTCGTCCTCATCCGGGACGATGCCTCCGACGACGACGGCCACGTCGGCCAGCCCCGCTTCACGCAGGGCGGCCATGAGCTTCGGCACGATGAGATGGTCGGTCGCAAGCGACGACACGCCGATCACGTCGATGTCCTCTTCGATCGCAAGCTTCACGACCGCGGCGATCTCCTGCCACGGCGGTGTGTAGATCACCTCCATGCCGGCGTCGCGCAGATGCGCGGCGACCACGCGGCTGCCCCGGTCGTGGCCGTCGAGACCGATCTTCGTCACCAGCACCTTCGGCCGAATTTCCGTCATCTGCTTCCATCGTCCATCGTCAGCTTCCTTCCACGGGGGCACGCAACAGCGCCACGAACTCACGCGCAATGCGCTGCGGCGCGTCCTTGCCGCGATGGAACCAGGTCTGCGACCAATTGAGGGCGCCGATCAGCAGCAGGCGCAGCGCCCGCCGGTCGACGCCGCGCGCGAGCGGCAGCGCCTCGACCATGCTCCGGAAGAGCGCCTCGTATCCGTCGCGTAGTCGCACGAGCTCGTCGGCGACGTCCGGCGCGTCGGAGGGGTGCACGCGAATCACCACTTGCGCGTAATCGCTTGCCTCGAGCAGCGCCTCGAGATGCGCGATGCAGCCCGCCTCGAGGCGATTCCACGGATCGAGCTCCCCGTCGGTCGCGCTGGCCACGGCATCCGAGATGCGCCGCACTCCCTCCGCGTAGACCGCGACGAGCAGCTCGCCCTTGGACGCGAAGTGGTAGTAGAGCGAGCCCGGCAGCATGTCCACCGCGCCCGCGATGTCGCGCATCGATGCCGCGGTGTAGCCCTTTTCGCGGAACAGGCGCGCGGCCGCGTCGAGAACGCGGGGCAGCCGGTTGTCCGAACGGGGCGTGCGAGCGGTACGGGACATGGACGGGAAGAGCGTGCTAGAAACCAAACGATCGTTTGGTTTCTAACATTGCCGCCTGGAGACGTCAAGGGGAGGCGCGCGCGGGGGCGGGGGGGTCGGGCAATTGATTGGTGTTTCCCCTCCTCCTTGAAAAGGAGGGAAATGAGTCAACCCACCACTTAATCACTTCCTGATCGCCACCCTATACCGCGTCGGGGCCGGTGATCCATTGCGTGACGGTCGGCGGCTGGTACGCGGCGAGGCGATCGAGCAGCGTCACGGGATCGCTTTCCGCGACGACCAGCGATCGGTGCTGCGATCGTACGAACGCCTCCGTCACGGCGTGATCGAAGAGCTCGAGCAGCCCGTCGAAATAGCCGGCGACGTTCAGCAGCGCCACTGGCTTGTGGTGAAACCCCAGTTGCGACCAGGTGAGCACTTCGCAGAATTCCTCGAACGTGCCGAAGCCGCCCGGCATGGCGACGAAGCCGTCCGAGCGCTCTGCCATCAGCGCCTTGCGCTCGTGCATCGAGTCGACCACATAAAGCTCGGTAAGATCCTCGTACGCGATTTCTTTGCGCACGAGCGCCCTGGGAATCACGCCTACCACGCGGCCACCGCCAGCGAGCATCGCCCGCGCGATTTCGCCCATCAGGCCGACGCGCCCGCCGCCGAACACGAGCGTGATGTCGCGCGCGACGAGCGCGTCGCCCATTTGTCGCGCCGCGTCGGCGTAGACCGGCCGCGAACCCGGATTCGAGCCGCAGAATACGCAAAGTGTCTTGATGTGCGTGGGCCCGGGCGCCGGGCCAGGCGAGCGCCTAGAACCCGCCATCGGCCAGCCATTTGTCGACCTGGACCAGGCGGTCCGTTCCCCAGAACGGCTCGCCATCGACGACGATGAAGGGCGAGCCGAAGATGTTGCGCTTGACCGCATCATCCGTGACCGCTTTCAGTCGCTCCTTGACGGTAGGTTCGCCGATGCCGGCGCGCAGCGCGTCGGCGTCGAGACCGGCGCTCGCGCCGACCTTCACCACGTTGTCAGCTTCGGAGATGTTGATTCCCTCGACGAAGTACGCCTTGTAGAGCGCCATTGCGATTTCCTTGGCGCGTTTCGGATCGTGCGCGTCTGCCCAGTAGAACGCACGGCCCGCCGCGATGGTCGCGACCGGAAACGGTGTGGGCGTCCTGAAAGGCACGCCGAACCAGCGGGCGGTGCGATCGAAATCGTGCCGCACGTACTCGCCCTTGAGGGGAAACTCGACGTTGGGCGGCGCATTCATGAGCTTGAGGGCGACGCCCATCAGGAACGGACGCCATACCACCTCGCGCCCGTGCTTGGCCGCGAGCGCCTCGATCTGCGTGCTCGCGAAGTAGCCGTACGGGGACGAGAAATCGAAGAAGAACTCGATCGGGTTTGCCATGTGCTTCCTTGCCTTTATTCGCTTGCGATCGTCCGGCCGATCAGCATCCGCTGGATGTCGCTCGCGCCCTCATAGATTTGGCACACCCGCACGTCCCGGTAGATCCGCTCGACCGGGAAATCGTTCAGGTAGCCGTAGCCGCCGTGGATCTGGATCGCATCCGAGCAGACCGCCTCGGCCATCTCGCTCGCGAAGAGCTTCGCCATCGACGCCTCCTTGAGGCAGGGACGCCCGGCGTCGCGCAGGCTCGCGGCGTGCCACACCATCTGGCGTGCCACGTCGATGCGCGTCGCCATGTCCGCGAGGCGGAAGTTCACTGCCTGGTGCTCGATGATCGGCTTGCCGAAGGTCTCGCGCTGGCGCGCGTACTCGCGGGCAGCCTCGAACGCCGCGCGAGCCATGCCTACCGCTTGCGCTGCGATGCCGATCCGGCCGCCCTCAAGGTTCGCCAAGGCGATGCGGTAGCCCTCGCCTTCGCGGCCGAGCAGGTGATCATCGGGAATGCGGCAGTCCTCCAACACGATCTGCGCCGTGTCGGACGATCGCTGCCCGAGCTTGTGCTCGAGCCGGGCCACCTTGTAGCCCGGTGCGTCGGTCGGCACCACGAATCCGCCGATGCCCTTCTTGCCGGCGCCCTTGTCGGTCACCGCGAACACCACCGCGATCCCGGCACTCTTGCCGCTCGTGACGAACTGCTTCACGCCGCTCAGGATCCAGTGCGTGCCAGCGCGCCGCGCGGTCGTGCGAATTGCCGAGGCGTCGGATCCCACGTGCGGCTCGGTGAGGCAGAAACAGCCGAGCGTCGCGCCGCTCGCCACCGGCTTGAGAAAGCGCTTCTTCTGGGCGTCGTCGCCGTAGCCGGCGATGATGTTGGCGACCAGATTGCTCACGGCCACGGCGGTCGACGTGCCGCCGTCCCCGGCCGCGATCTCTTCCATCGCGATCGAAAGGGCGAGGTAACCGAGACCGGCGCCCTCCCACTCCTCCGGCACGCAGATGCCCATCAATCCCATGCTGGCCAATCCGGCGAGCGCCTCGCGCGGAAACGTTCCGTCGCGATCCCATTCGGCGGCGTGCGGCGCGAGCCGCTCGCGGGCGAACCCACGCACCGAATCGCGGATCATCTCGAGCTCGCTGGACAGAATCACGGTCGCGGTAGCTCCGGCTTCAGGTTCCGGAGACCCGGGTGCGGCGCTCTTTCTCGAGCACGCGCAAGTGTCCGCCGACAAATGCCACCGGCAGGATCAGCAGGTTGCCGAGCAGCCGCGTCCACTCCGCATACTCGCCGCCCGACAAAAACCGCAGCATCAGCTCGCCGATCGCGAGCGAGCACAGGCCGAGCATGAGGGCAATGCGGTACTCGGTGCGATTGGCGATCCGTGCCGCGACATAGGCACCGAGCCCGGTGAAGGCGAGGCCGGTGCCGAGGCTCACCCAATGGAACGTGTCCGATTCGCCGAAGAACCGGTTGATGTCGTCGCCGCTTGCGCCGCCTGCGCCGAGCACCATGCCCCATGCGACCAGGATGATCGTTCCGGCGACGACGGTCCCGCCGATATCGACCGCCAGACCGAGCAGGATCGCTTTCACCGGCGAGCCGAACCGCGCATCGCGGTCGGCGCCGGCGAGCGGCGCCTCGGGCGGCTGATAGGGATTCTGCGACATCAAGTATTCGCTTCCCTGCGCTTCGCGACGGGCATTCTGCCGTCAGGCAAGCTCGATCGCGACCGCGGTCGCCTCGCCGCCGCCGATGCACAGGCTTGCAACGCCCCGCCGGCCGCCGTGCTTCCGCAGCGCGCCGATCAGCGTGACCATGATGCGCGCTCCGGACGCGCCGATGGGGTGACCGAGCGCACAGGCGCCGCCGTGAACGTTTACCTGCTCGTGGGCGAGCCCGTGCTCTTTCATCGCCGCGAGCGTGACCACCGCGAACGCCTCGTTGATCTCGAAGAGGTCGACCTGATCGCGCCTCCAGCCGGTCTTCGCGAAGAGCTTCTGGATCGCGCCCACCGGCGCGGTCGTGAACCACCCCGGCTCCTGCGCGTGCGTGCTGTGACCCACCACGGTCGCGAGCGGTGTGACGCCGAGCTGATCGGCCGTCGAGCGACGCATCATGACCATCGCCGCCGCGCCGTCGGAGATCGAGCTCGAGTTCGCCGCGGTGACGGTGCCGTCCTTGCGGAACGCGGGCTTGAGCGTCGGAATCTTCTCGAAATTGGCCTTGAACGGCTGCTCGTCGTTCTCGACGAAGCGCTCATTCTTGCCGGCCTTGATCGCGATCGGCGTGATTTCCCAGGCGAACGACCCGTCCCGGTTGGCGGCTTGCGCCCGCTCGAGCGACGCGATCGCGAAACGGTCCTGCTGCTCACGTGTGAAGGTGTACTTCGCCGCGCAATCCTCGGCGAATGTGCCCATCAGCCGCCCTGCGCCTTTTTCGTCGCGGGCGTACGCATCCTCCAGGCCGTCGAAGAACATGTGATCGAGCGCCTGCTGATGGCCCATGCGGAAGCCGCCGCGCGCCTTGGGCAGGAGGTAGGGCGCGTTCGTCATGCTCTCCATGCCGCCGGCGACGATGATGTCGCCGCTCCCGGATGCCAGCAGGTCGTGCGCGAACATCGCGGCCTTCATGCCCGAGCCGCACATCTTGTTGATCGTGGTGCAGCCCGCGGCGAGCGGGAGGCCGGCGCCGAGCGAGGCCTGGCGCGCGGGCGCCTGGCCCTGGCCGGCCGGGAGCACGCATCCCATGATGACCTCCTCGACCTGCTCGGCACGAACGCCGGCGCGCTCGATCGCGGCGCGGATCGCGGCGGCGCCGAGCTGATGGGCGGCGAAGTCCTTCAGCTCGCCCTGAAAGCCGCCCATCGGCGTGCGGGCGGCGGAGACGATGACGATCGGATCATTGGCCATGGCGGAATCCTTTCACGTCGCACGCATCTACCATAGGTCAAGAAGCGCTGCGGCCGGGAGCGGGGATATACAAGGGGCTTGCCCCTTGTTCCAATTGGGGGATATACAAGGGGATTTCTCCCCTTGTTCGTATAACCCGGTGTTGCCTTGCACTCTGGACACTCGGGTCGAAGTCATCGCGCATGCATTTCTCACTGACCTAGCTACCGCGTCTCCTCGAAGAGCTCGCGCCCGATCAGCCAGCGGCGGATCTCGGAAGTGCCGGCCCCGATCTCGTAGAGCTTCGCATCGCGCCAGAGGCGCCCAGTCGGATAATCGTTGATGTACCCGTTGCCGCCGAGGCACTGGATCGCCTCGCCCGCCATCCAAGTAGCCTTTTCTGCGGCGTACAGGATCGCGCCCGCGGCATCCTTGCGGGTCGTCTCGCCACGATCCAGCGCCTGGCCGACCGCGTACACGTAGGCGCGGCAGGCGGAGTAGGTCGCATACATGTCTGCGAGCTTGCCTTGCATCAGCTGGAACTCGCCGATCGACTGCCCAAACTGCTTGCGCTCGTGCACGTAGGGCACGACGACGTCCAGGCACGCCGCCATGAGGCCGAGTGGACCCCCGGCGAGCACCGCCCGTTCGAAGTCGAGCCCCGACATCAGCACGATCACGCCGCGCCCGTCGGCGCCGAGCACGTTCTCCGCCGGCACCTCGCAGTCGTGGAACACCAGCTCGCAGGTGTTGGAGCCGCGCATGCCGAGCTTGTCGAGCTTCTGTGCGGTGGCGAATCCCTTGAAGCCTTTCTCGATCAGGAACGCGGTGATGCCGCGCGGCCCGGCCTCGGCATCGGTTTTCGCGTAGACCACCAGCACGTCGGCGTCCGGACCGTTCGTGATCCACATTTTGGTTCCATTGAGGATGTACCGGTCTCCGTTGCGCTCGGCGCGCAGCCGCATGCCGACCACATCCGAACCAGCCCCCGGCTCGCTCATCGCGAGCGCGCCGACGTGCTCGCCGGAGATGAGCTTCGGCAGGTATTTCTTCCGCTGCGCCTCAGAGCCGTTACGGCGGATCTGGTTGACGCACAGATTCGAGTGCGCGCCGTAGGAGAGAGCGATCGCGGGGGAAGCGCGGCTTATTTCCTCGACCGCGATGATATGCGCGAGGTAGCCCATGTCGGTTCCGCCGTACTCTTCCTCGACGGAGATGCCGAGCAGGCCGAGATCGCCCATCTTCTTCCAAAGGTCCATCGGGAATTCGTTGGAACGGTCGATCTCTGCGGCGCGGGGCGCGATTTCAGTCTCGGCGAAGCTGCGCACCGACGCGCGGAGCATGTCGATCTCCTCGCCGAAGGCGAAACGCAGCTGCGGGAAATCGAGCATCGGGATGCCGGCTGACGAGGGTTGGGCGGCACGGTCCATGGGATCTCCTGAACTGGACGATACGAACGATCGAGAGTGTGGCAGACAAGGGCAGCGCCTGCGCGGAGCGCGGCGGCGCTCGCGTCGGGCGGCGTAATCTGCGAAAATGGTGCGCTGCACGATTCTAGCCGATAACCAGCCCACATTCATCCAGCCATCCACACAAATTCAGCGCCGAGTGCATTCCCGGCTCGTCCGCCCACGTTGCCCATGACACCGGAGCAGTTGCTCGAGTATCCCTTCGCCGAACCGCCCGCCGCGGGTACGACGCGCGAGGTGGCGCCTGGCGTGCATTGGCTGCGGATGCCGCTCCCGTTCGCCCTCAACCACATCAATCTGTGGCTGCTCGAGGACGGCGCCGACTGGGTCATCGTCGACTGCGGCGTCGCCACCGACGAGACGCGCGCGCTGTGGGACCGCATCCTGGCGGAGCGCGTCGGCGGCCGACGCGTGTCGCGGGTGCTCGTGACCCATTGCCACCCGGACCACGCCGGCAACGCGGGCTGGCTTACCGAGCGGCTCGGCGCGCCCCTCTGGATGTCGCAGGCCGAGTACCTCACGGCGCACGCGTGGCGGGATGACTCCGCGGGCTTCACGCATGCCGGGTGGGTCGAGTTCGCCCGCGCGAACGGTCTCGACGAGGAGCGGATCGCGAGCCTCGAGGTACGCGGCAGCCGGTACAAGCGCATCGTCCCGGACTTTCCCCTGAGCTATCACCGCATCATCGACGGCGACGAGATCCTGATCGGCGGCCGGACCTGGGAAGTGTTGATGGGCTACGGGCACGCGCCCGAGCATGCATCGCTCCACTGCGCCGAAATCGACGTCTGCATCTCGGGCGACATGCTGCTGCCGAAGATCTCCACGAACGTCAGCGTGTCGTCGGTGACGCCCAACGACGATCCGCTCGGCCAGTTTCTCGACTCGATTGCAGATTTCCGGAACCTGCTGTCGGAGCGGACGCTGGTGCTGCCATCGCACGGATTGCCTTTTCGCGGCGCGCATGAGCGCGTCACCCAGCTCGAGGAACATCACCGGCTGCGGCTCGCGGAGCTCGAGGAGGCGTGCGTCGAGCCGCGCTCGGCGGCGGAGCTGATCGGGACCATGTTCCGGCGCTCGCTCGACCCCTTCCAGACTTTCCTGGCGCTGGGCGAGACCCTTGCCCATCTGAACTACCTCGCCCGCCAGGGCATGCTAACCCGCGCCGTGGGCGCGGACGGCGTGGTGCGGTTCGCCCTCTGCACCTGACCCGACAACGGAGACTATCGGTATGTCTGCAAAACCCGAAGAGATCAACCAGGCGCCCGATCCGGCCGAGATGGCGCGGATCCTTGCCGAAGTCGCCGGCCGCTCGAGCAGCATGTTCGCCGAGTTTCTCCAGCGCCACCCGACCGAGAACGGCGTGACCTTCAAGGACGAGCTCGGCCTCGCCAAGGCGTACATGGACCTCTGGTCGCAGATGCTCGCCAATCCGTATCAGCTCGCGCAGACCCAGATGAACATGTTCTGGGACTACTCGCGCCTCTTGCAAGGGACGTGGCTGAAGATGTTCGGCCACGAAGTCGAGCCGGTGGCCACGCCCACGAAGAGCGACGCGCGCTTCAAGGACGAGGAATGGGAGAATCACTTCCTGTTCGACTTCGTGAAGCAGTCCTATCTGATCGCCGCGCGCCACGTCCACGAAGCGGTGTCCAACACGGAGGGCATGGCGCCCGACTCCAAGAAGAAGGTCGACTTCTTCACGCGCCAGTACATCGACGCGATCTCGCCCTCCAATTTCGCGCTCACGAATCCGCAGGTGTTGCGCGAGATCTGGAAAACCGGCGGCACGAACCTGGTGAAGGGGCTCAACAACCTGCTCCAGGACCTCGAGGGTGGAGACGGCCAGCTCCGCATCAAGATGACCGACGCCGAGGCCTTCAAGGTGGGCCAGAACGTCGCCACGACGCCCGGCAAGGTGGTCTTTCAGACCGACCTCATGCAACTGATCCAGTACGCGCCGACCACCAAGGATGTGCTCAAGCGGCCACTCCTGATCATTCCCCCGTGGATCAACAAGTTCTACATCCTCGATCTGCGCGAGAAGAACTCCTTGATCCGCTGGGCAGTGAGCCAGGGCCACACGGTTTTCGTGATCTCCTGGGTGAATCCCGACGAGCGCCACGCCGACAAGGATTTCGTCGACTACATGTTCGAGGGCCCGCTCGCGGCGCTCGACGCGATCGAGCAGGCCACCGGCGAGAAGGAAGTCAATGCCATCGGGTACTGCCTGGGCGGGACGCTGCTCGGCGCCACGCTCGGGTACATGGCGGCCAAGAAGGACAAGCGCATCGCCTCGGCGACGTTTTTCGTCGCGCTGCTCGACTTCTCGATCCCCGGCGAGCTCGGCGTTTTCATCGACGAGGAGCAGGTGGCCAATCTCGAGAAGCGCATGAACGAGCGCGGCTACCTCGAGGGCTCCGAGATGGCCGGGACGTTCAACATGCTGCGCTCGAACGACCTGATCTGGTCGTTCGTGGTGAACAACTACTTGATGGGAAAGGAGCCGTTCCCGTTCGACCTGCTCTACTGGAACTCCGACTCGACGCGCATGCCCGCGAAGATGCACAGCTTCTACCTGCGCAACATGTACATGAAGAACCTGCTGCGGGTCCCAGGCGGCATCGAGCTCGCCGGCGTGCCGATCGATCTCTCGAAGGTCAAGACACCAGCCTATTTCATCTCGACGGCCGAGGACCACATCGCCCCGTGGAAGTCGACCTTCAAGGGCGCCCAGGCACTGGGAGGCGACGTCCGGTTCGTGCTCGGCGGCTCGGGCCACATCGCGGGCATCGTGAACCCGCCGGCGGCCAACAAGTACTGCTACTGGACCAACGCGAAACCTGCGGACACGCCCGAAGCATGGCAGGCGACTGCAGACCGCCACGACGGTTCATGGTGGATTGACTGGCACGCCTGGATCTCCGCGCTCGACAAGAGCGAGCCGGTGCCGGCTCGCGTTCCGGGCAAGGGCAAGCTGAAGGCCATCGAGGATGCACCGGGCTCCTATGTCGCGGTGCGGCTCGACGCCGCGAACAAGAAAAAGAAGGCGCACTAGGGCGGCTCTGAACGAGGCATTCCCGCGCACGGGAATCCCAGGCAAGCCTTTAACCGTGCTCGGTCTGGGTTATTCCCGCATCCGCGGTAGCGACGGCCTTGGACGGCGCGAACTAAACACCTACTGATCCTGCGCTAGACTGTGCGCCCGGCGCGAGGGCCCATCTCAATGAAGATCACCAAGATCGAGACGATCCGCCTCGGAGAGTTTCCGAATCTGCTCTGGGTGCGCGTGCACACCGACGCGGGGCTGATCGGATTGGGCGAGACCTACATGGGCGCCGCTGCTGCGGAAGCGCACGTCCACGATTTCGCGGCGCCGCGGCTCCTCGGGCAGAACCCGCTCGAGATCGAGCGCCTCAACCGCGCGCTGGTCGGGTACGTCGGACGCAGCGGCACCGGTGCGGAGATGCGTGGCAACTCGGCGATCGACATCGCGCTGTGGGATATCTTCGGCAAGGCCGTCGGCCAGCCGCTCGTTCAGGTGCTCGGCGGCGCATCGCGCGACGCGATCCGGATCTACAACACTTGCGCAGGCTACCGCTACATCCGCAACGCGAGCCAGCAGCGCACGGACAACTTCGGGTTGGGCGGCGGGGAAGGGCCTTACGAGGATCTCGAAGCATTCCTGAATCGCGCCGACGAGCTCGCCGCATCGCTCCTCGAGCAGGGCATCACGGGAATGAAAATCTGGCCCTTCGACTTCGCCGCCGAGGCATCCAACGGGCTCTACATCTCCGGACCGGACCTCAATCGCGCCCTCGAGCCCTTCCGGAAGATCCGCCGTGCCGCCGGAAACCGGATGGACATCATGGTCGAGTTCCACTCGCTTTGGTCGTTGCCGGCGGCGCAGAAGATCGCGCGGGCGCTCGCCGAGTTCGACACCTTCTGGCACGAGGATCCGATTCGCATGGACGGGCTCGCGAGCCTAAAGGAGTACGCGCGGACGAGCCCCGCGCCGGTCTGCGCGTCGGAAATGCTCGCCACCCGGTACGCGTTCCGCGACTTGCTCGAGACCGGCGCGGTCGGCTACGTGATGCTCGACATCTGCTGGTGCGGCGGCCTCACCGAGGCGCGCAAGATCGCGGCCATGGCCGACGCATGGCATCTGCCGGTCGCGCCGCACGACTGCGTGGGCCCGGTCGTGCTCGCCGCCTCCACGCATCTTTCGCTGCACGCCCCCAACGCGATCGTGCAGGAGACCGTCCGCGCGTTCTACACGGGCTGGTACGGGGAGCTGGTGACGGAGCTGCCGCGGATCGAGAACGGCGTGATCTCGGTAACAGGCCGGCCAGGAATCGGTCTGGAATTGCTGCCCGACCTCGTAAAGCGCAAGGATGCGGTCGTGCGCGAAACGCATCCGGATTGAGGTGCAGTCATGCGGAATCAAGCAAAGGTCGTGATCCTCGGCACGGGCGGCACCATCGCCGGCGCGGGAACGAAGGCGACGAATGTCACCGGCTATCAGCACTCCGTGATCGGCGTCGAGGCGCTCGTGACGGCCGTGCCGGCGCTCGGCGAGGTTGCCGAGCTCGAGGCGCAACAGCTCTTCCAGGTCGCGAGCTATCTGCTCGATACCCCGCATTGGCTGAAGTTGGCCCGCGCGGCAACTGATGCGCTGGCGAGAAGCGATGTCAGCGGCGTGGTCATCACGCACGGCACCGACACGCTCGAGGAGACCGCGTACTTCCTGAATCTCACGGTGCGCAGCGAGAAGCCGGTGGTCGTGACGGGCGCCATGCGTCCGGCGACGGCACTTTCCCCGGACGGGCCGATGAACCTGTTCAATGCGGTGAGTCTCGCTGCGAGCGTGGAGGCCACAGGGAAGGGCGTGCTCGTGACGTTGAACGACCGCATCGCATGCGCCCGCGACGTCACGAAGACCCATACCAGCGGACTGGAGACCTTTCGCTCAAACGAGTACGGGAACCTCGGGCAGATGGAGAACGGCGTGCCGCGGTTCTATCGGACGCCGCTGCGCCGGCACACGGCGAACGCCGAGTTCGCCGTGGCCGGGCTCGACGAGCTGCCGCGCGTCGAGATCGTCATGGGCTACGTCGGTGCGACCGGCGCGCCGATCGACGCGGCAGTGGCGAATGGGGCGTCGGGGATCGTCTACGCGGGCACCGGCGCGGGAAACTTCACCGCCGCGGCGCGCGAGGCGCTGGTGGCCGCACGGCGCAGTGGCGCGATGGTCGTGCGGGCGTCGCGGATCGCTGCCGGCGTGGTGACCCGCAACACCGGGCACGTCGACGACGACGCGCTCGACTTCGTGGTGGCCGACGATTTGAGTCCACAGAAAGCGCGCATTCTGCTGATGCTCGGGCTCACGCGGACGCGTGACACGCGCGAGCTACAGCGCATGTTCCGGACGTACTGAGACGCCCGGTCACTTCCGCTCGAGCGCGCCCTTGTCCTCGAGCTTGTCGATCTGGCGATCGTACTGGCTTCCGTAGCTGTCGCCGTAGCCGCTGGTGCCGCGCTCGCGCTGTTCCTCGAGGATCTTCTTGTGCTCTTCCGAGATCTCCCGCTTGCTCGAGAGCTCGTTCAAATGCTCGGGCAGCGACGTTGCGATGCCGGGATACGCGATGAGCAGGGAGATCGCGATCACCTGCAGCAGCATGAACTCGAACATGCCTTTGTAGATCGTGGCGAGGCTCCAGTCCTTGACCACCTGCTTGAGGTAGTACGCCGACATCGCCACCGGCGGCGAGAGGAACGCCGTTTGCAGGGTCACCGCCACGAGCGTTCCGAACCACACCAGGTTGATGCCCATCTCCTTCACCACCGGGTAGAAGATCGGCACGAACACCAGCACGATCGCCGGCCACTCGAACGGCCAGCCGAGCAGGAAGATCAGGATCAGGACCATGATCAGCATCAGGGTCGGCGAGAACTGCAGGGCGAGCAGCGAGTTGGTGATCCAGTTTGCCGTGCCGAGGCGCGCGAACACCGCGCCGAAGATGTTCGAGGTGACGGCCAGGAAGAGCACCATGCTGGAAGTCGCCATCGTCGAAAGGAGCGCCCGCTTGAAGCCGGAAAAGGTGAACCTCCGGTAGGCGACCATCAGGAAGAGCGCACCGAGCGCGCCGACGCCGGACGCCTCGGTCGGTGTGGCGAGCCCCGCCAGGATCGAACCGAGCGTGGCCGTGATGAGGCCGAGCAGCGGCACCACGCCGATCAGCACCTCGCGACCGATCTGCCAGATCGAGCCGACGCGCTCCTCCTTGGGCACCGGCGGCCCGAGCTTCGGGTTGATGAGGCTGCGCCCGAGCAGGTAGACGACATAGATGAACGCGAGCATGAAACCGGGCGCGATCGCCGCGGCGTACAGGTCCGCGACCGACACCCCGAGCACCGGCCCCATGACGATCAGCATCACCGAGGGCGGAATCAGGATGCCGAGCGTGCCGCCGGCAGTGATCGCGCCGGCAGCGAGCTTTCCGTCGTAGCCGGTCTTCACCATGATGGGCGCGGCCATGATGCCGAGCACCGTCACCGCGGCGCCGACGATGCCGGTCGCCATCGCGAACACCGCCGAGGTGAGGATCACCACCACGAAGAGCGCGCCGCGCACCGGCGCGAAGAGGAGACGGAAGGCGACGAACAGCCGCTCCATCAGGCCCGCCTGCTCGGTGATGAAGCCCATCAGCACGAAAAGCGGCACGGCGGCGAGCAGCTCCTCCTTCATCATGCCGAGCGTCTGGAAATAGGCCAGGTCGAAGACCGTATGGCCCATGCCGAAATAGCCGAAGGAAAGCGCGAGGAACAGCAGCGTGAAGGAGATCGGGACGCCGATGAAGATCGCCCCGATCAGGACGACCAGCATGACCAGTCCGAGCAGGGCGTCGGGCGTCATACTTCGATCTTCTCCTTGTGCTCGAGCTCGATGCCGGTGCGCGCCTCGTAGAAGCTCTTGAGCAATTCCGAGACGCCCTGGATGATCAGCAGCAGGCAGGCAAGCGGCACCACGATCTTGAACGGCCAGAGCGGCGGGCGCCAGGGCGTCTGGTCGGAGACCTCCCGGATCGTCCACGAGTAATGCGCTTCGGTCCCGCTGATGACGAGCAGCGTGATAAGCGCGGGATAGAAGAAGACGACGTAGGACACCGTGTCGATGATGCCCTTGGTGCGGGGCGAGAACTTCTCCCAGAAGAAATCGGTGCGGATGTGCGCGCCCTTGTGCAGCGCGTATGCCGCTCCGAGCATGAAGAGCGTGCCGTAGAGCTGGTAGGTCACCTCGAACGCCCAGATCGTCGGGGCATTGAAGACATAGCGCGCGAAGACCTCGTAGGTGATCCCCAGCATGAGCGGGATGCCGAGAAACGCGACCATCGTGCCGGTGAAATCGGTGAACCGGTCGACGGTGCGGATCGTCTTGAGGAGCAGCGGCGAGGGCTCGGGCATCGCGTGGCCTGCGGAAATCAGAACGGCCCCGGCCGCATGCCTGGCGGCGTGCGGCCGGGGTCAGGAGTGGTGAATGAGGCGGCAGCCCTCCGGGCCGCCGCCATTCCGCTGGCGGACTACTTGGTCAGCGGCTTGCCGTCGTCGCCCCAGTACTGGTTCGCGATGAAGTTGTAGGGCGGGAAGTAGAAGCGCTTGGCCGGAACGACCACCGCTGCATATTCCTTCTGCGACTCGTGCACTTTCTTGAAGAAGGGGTTCTTGGCCGCTTCCTCCGCGGCGATCTTGTCCCAGGCCCTGAGGAACTCGCGCAGAATGTCCGGCGGGGTGAGCAGAACCTGCACGCCGTGCTTCTCGCGCAGCTCCTTCAGCGCCTCGGCGTTCTGCCGCTGCCACTTCGCCCACCAGATCAGGAACGTCTCGTTCGCGGCGCTCCGCACGATCTCCTGGTGCTGCGGCGAGAGTTCTTTCCAGACGTCGCCGTTGATCAGCAGCTCGCCGATGGTCACGTTCTCGTGCACGCCGGGCGAATAGTGGTACTTCCACACGTTGTGGAAGCCCAGCCGCAGGTCTTCGACGCCGCCCACCCACTCGGCGCAGTCGATCACGCCGCGCTGCGCGGACGGGATGATCTCGCCGCCCGGCATGTTCACCACCGTGAAGCCGAGCGCCTTCCAGACCTCGCCGGCCATGCCGGTCTGCCGGCACTTCATGCCCTTCATGTCGGCGACGTTGCGGATCGGCTTGTTGTACCAGCCGAAGGCCTGCGGGCCCGCCGGCAGGATCGGAATGGGGACCACGTTCAGCTTGAGGACGTCGCGGTAGAACTCCTCGTAGAGCGCAAGGCCGCCGCCGTGGTGCATCCAGCCCATGGCGTCGATGAAGTCCATGCCGTACGTGCCGCCGGGGCCGCCGGTGAACAGAATCGAGGTCTTGTCCTTGCCGGTCCAGTACCCGGCCCAGGCGTGCGCGCCGTCGATCACCTTCTTGTGGGTGGCGTCCAGCACCTCGAACGCCGGCACCACCTGGCCGGCCGGCATGGTCTCGATCTTGAGCGTGCCCGCGGAAAGCTTGTTGACTCGGTCGGCCCAGAACAGGAAGTTCTCATAGAGCGTGAGCGACGCCGGCCAGGTGGCCTGGAACTTCAGGACCTTGTTCTGGGCCGACGCGGTTTGCGGCGCTACCGCGAGCGCCACCGCGAATGCAGCGCCAGCGGTCAGCGCGGCAACGGACTGCAACAGATTGCGTTTCATGAACCTCCTCCTTGTCGTGACGACGCAGCCGCGCTACGACGTAGCCGCTGCCCAACTCGAGTAGCACAGCAAATCCGACTCCGGATCCTCGCGGGCATCTTGGCTGAATCGGCGCCCTTCAGGAATTGGGCCCATGGTAGGAGGACGGTCAGACGGCTGTCAAGCAGTCCTCGTCCTGTCAGCCGGCCGTCAGGCGAAACTGCGGCAGATAGCGCAAACCCTGGATCGCGCGGCTCCCGTACCAGGAAGTCATCGCGCCGTCGATCAGCGCGACCCGCTTGCCGACGAGCGCGGGCAGCGCGGCGATCTCGGCGACGTGTCGCGCCCGGAATCGATACGGTTCGGACGACAGCAGCACCATGTCCACGTGCGCGAGTGTGCCCGCGTCGAGGCGGACTTCCGGGTAGCGCATTGCGGTCGCCGCCGGCCATGTTTGCCATCCGACCACCGCGAGCGTGCGCGCGATGTAGGTGTCCCGCGACACGGTCATCCATGGATCGCGCCAGACGAGATACAGCACGCGCTGCGGGGGCACGTCTGCGCCGAACGCTGCCGCGTCTGCATAGGCGGCCTCGAATCGCGCGGCGAGCGCCGCGGCGGCCTGGTCGCATCCGAACACCCCGCCGATGAGTCGATACAGCTCGAGGTTGTCGAGCGGTCCGAGCGGGTGCGTGACGACGATGTGCGGCACGAACGCGGCGAGCGCGGCGGCCGTGTCGCGGCGGTTCTCGTCGACGTTCATGATCACATGGGTCGGCGCGAGCGCGCGCACCCTTTCGAGGTCGACGTCCTTCGTCCCGCCGACCTTGGGTACCCGCCGCACACTGGCGCGCGGATGCACGCAGAAGCCGGTGCGTCCGACCAGCCGGTCCGCGAGGCCGAGGTCGCACACCAGCTCCGTGATCGACGGAACGAGCGAGACGATGCGCACCTCGCGGCCGGCGCGCGCGTGCTCGTTTCCCGCGGCGTCGCGAAAGGTCGGGCTCAGGTCGGAAGGTTGCGCGGCTTGCGGGGCGCGCGCGCGGTGAGCCGGTCGTAGAGCCAGTTCGGTGCCGCGCGCAGGCCCCACGATACTGCGCGCATCTGCCAGGGAATGATGGCCAGGCTGCGGCGCGCGTCGATCGCCCGGGCGATGCGTCGCGCGGCGATGTCCGCCGCAAGCATGAACGGCATGCGATACGGATTCACGCGGGTCATCGGCGTGTCGATGTACCCCGGGCAGATCGTGACGACGTCTACCCCCGATCCGCGGAGCTCCACGCGCAGGCTCTCGAGCCAGGTGATGACCGCCGACTTCGAGGCCGAGTAGGCCCCTCCGCCGGGCAGCCCGCGCCATCCCGCCATGCTGGCGATGCCGACGAGCGTCCCGCGGCCACGGGCGCGCATCGGCGCGACGAACGGCTGGAGCGTCGCGGCGAGCCCAAGCACGTTGACGCGCAGAAGGCGCTCGAGCACGGCGAGGTCTTCCCGCTCGGCGCCGAGCGTTCCGACGGAGATGCCCGCGCTCGCGATCACGATATCCGGCGCGCCATGGCTCGCGCAGAAGTCGGCCGCGGCCTGCTGCATGAATGCGGCATCGCCGACGTCGCCGGCGCGCGACCATGTGGTGGAGTCCAACTCGCCGGCGAGGCCAGCCAGGCGATCGCTGCGTCGGGCGACCATCCCGACGATCGCGCCTTGCGCCGCATAGCGGCGCGCCAGCGCGGCGCCGATGCCGCTCGACGCGCCGCTGATGAAGACGCTACGCACCTCTCACGGCTTGGCCATCTCCTTGCGCGACTGGGCGACGAGCGAGTCGGCGATGGCGAGCATGCGCGCGGGCGACTGGCCGGGGATGACGTATTTTCCGTTGACCAGCAGCGCGGGCACGCCTTCGATCCCCGTGGCCTGGGTGATCTGCATGGCGCGCTTGAGCTTGCTCTCGACCGCGAAGGAGCGGGATGCGGCGGAGTACTTCGCGGCGTCCACGCCCTTGCCGCCCAGCCAGTCGAGCAGCGCGCGCTCGTTCGTGATCCGCAGCCGGTCACGATGGATCGCGTCGAAGAGCGGGCCGTGGAGCTTGTCGATCAAGCCCATCGATTCGAGCGTGTAATACACGCGCGCCGCCGCTTCCCAGTTCCGGTTGAGGGGCGCGGGAACGCGCTTGAACTCGACGTCCTTCGGCAGTGCCTTGACCCACTTCTCGATGACGGGCTCGAGCTCGTAGCAATGCGGGCAGCCGTACCAGAACATCTCCACCACCTCGATCCGGGGTGGATTGTCGGTCCCGAGAGGCGCCTTCAGAACCGTGTAGTCCACGCCTTCCTCGAAGGCCTGCGCATGCGCGGCGGGGCCGCCAGCGGCAAGCGTGATCACGAGAGCGAAGGCGAATAGAAACCGCTTGATCATGCACATCTCCTGGTTAATTCTTCAGTTTGACCATCTGCGCCTCCACACCGTTCTGCGCGAGGGTCTGGCGGACGCGGTCTATGTCGCCGACGCGCGCGTACGGACCGAGGCGGACGCGGTACCAGGTGCCGCGGTCCGGCAGGATCGCCGGCTCAACGCTCGCCTGCAGACCGAGCAGCGCGAGCTTGGCCTTGAGGTTGTCGGCTTCCGCGGGATTCTGGAAGGAGCCGGCCTGGATGAAATAGGTGTCGCTCGGGAGGTTTCCGGTCTTCCCGCCGTCCTTGGCCGCGGCGCGCAGCTCGCGCTCGCTCACCGGGACCTCTTGTCCCGGCAGGATCTTGTAGAAATCGAAACGCGGCCGCTCCGGCGCTTTCGGCACGCCCGGCGCCTGGGCATCGGCGAGATTGCCCGCCGCCTTCGCCGGCGCGGCACGCGCGGACGGGCGCGTCTTGTCCACGAACGGCGCGGGCGACTTGGTCATGTACACCGCGATCGCCGCGGCGATCCCGATGCCGACCAGGAGCCCGACGAAGATCCCGATCAGCGTGCCGCCGACCGCGCCCTTGCGCGCGGGTTTCCCGCGCGGTTTGTAGTCTTTCATCGAAGCCCGTTCACATTTTCTCGGGGGCGGTGACCCCCAGCAGGCCGAGCCCGTTTCGCAGCACCTGCCGGGTAGCAACAATCAACGCAACCCGCCCCAGGCGGGTTGGCGTCTCGGGGACGAGGATACGGTCCGAATTATAGTAACTGTGGAATTCGCCCGCTAACTCGCGGAGATAGAAGGCGATCTGGTGCGGCGCGTACTCCCGCGCGGCGGCCTCGACCACGTCGGGGTAGTCGCTGAGCCGCTGCATCAGGTGTAGCTCGCGCGGCGAGCTGATCGGCGCCAGGTCCGCGGCCGCGGAATCGCGCGGGTCCTCAGGATGCTGCGCATGCCACTGCTCGAGCACCGAGCAGACGCGCGCGTGCGCGTACTGCACGTAATAGACCGGATTGTCCTCCGACTGCGATTTGGCGAGATCCACGTCGAACGCGAACTCCGCATCGGCACGGCGGGACACGAGAAAGAACCGCACCGCGTCGCGACCGACCTCGTCGATCAGCTCGCGCAACGTGACGTAGCTGCCGGCGCGCTTCGAGATCTTCACCTCCTCGCCGCCCTTCATCACCGTGACCATCTTGTGCAGCACATAGTCCGGATACCCCGGCGGGATGCCGATCGAAAGGGCCTGCAACCCGGCCCGCACCCGCGTCACCGTACTGTGGTGATCGGAACCCTGCACATTGACCGCCCGTTTGTAGCTGCGTTCCCACTTTGTGACGTGATAGGCGACGTCCGGCACGAAATAGGTGTACGTGCCGTCGGACTTGCGCATGACCCGGTCCTTGTCGTCGCCGAACTCGGTGGTCCTCAGCCACAGCGCCCCGTCGTGCTCGTACGCGCGCCCGGTGTCAGCGAGCGACTCGACCACCGTCGCGACCCGTCCGTCGGCGTAGAGCGAGGATTCGAGGTAGTAGTTGTCGAACGCCACGCCGAACGCCCGCAGGTCCTCGTCCTGCTCGCGGCGGAGCTCCGCGACGGCGAACTTGCGCACCGCCTCGATGTCGTCCGGGTCGCCCGCCGCGGCAATGTACTTCGCGGCGATCTCACGGATGTACTCGCCGTGGTAGCCGTCCGCGGGAAACTCGACATCCGCGCCGCGCGCCTCGAGCGCCCTTGCCCGCACCGACGCGGCCAGGTTGGCGATCTGCTGGCCGGCGTCGTTGTAGTAGAACTCGCGCGTGACATCCCAGCCCTGCGAGGCGAGGATCGTCGCAATGGCCTCGCCGAGCGCCGCTTGGCGCCCGTGGCCGACATGCAGCGGCCCGGTCGGATTCGCGGAGACGAACTCCACGATGACCTTGTTGCCCATGCCGCGGTTGTTCCGACCGTACGCATCGCCCGCGCGCAGGATGCTGCGCACGATGCTCTGTTTCGCTTCCGGCCGGAGGTAGATGTTGATGAAACCCGGTCCGGCGACTTCCATGCGCTCGACCCACTCGGACTTCGGCAGGGCATCGATCAGCTCGAGGGCGATCTTCTGCGGCGCCCGCTTGAGCAGGCGGGTGAGCTGCATTGCTGACGCGCACGAGTAATCGCCGTAGGTCGCCTGCTTCGGGCGCTCGAAATCGATGATGGTGGCGGGCTGTTGCGGCGCGACCTTTGCGAGCGCGGCCGTGAAAAGTTGGGTGAGATGAGAGCGGATTTCGGCTGACACTGCGGCGGATCCTGCGACGGGATACTGCGGCGGACATTGCGGCCGCTCGCGCGGACAAACTGCGAAATTATACCGGAGAGCCAGGGCGGGGCCGCTGCGGATGCGCTTCGCCCATGACCGAATTTAGGATGCATCACGGACGAATCGGCCCGGCGAGCCCATGCTTTTCCTGTTGCCTGCTTCCAAGGAGGAAATGTCATGGAAGGGATTATTCCGGCGGCGACGGTCCTCGGGGCAGCCGTCTTGCTCGGTGCCCTGATCTGGAAGCTGCGCTCGGTCGCGCGGTCCATGGTGGACCAGAGTGCACGTGGGCTGATGGTACGCATGCTCGCGCGGCAGGGCTTGGCCCCGCCCGCAAGCGCACGAACCGTTGACGGAACGGAGGCGGCCGCACAGGCGGCCGCGCACGCGTTCCGGAACTGTGCGATGTGCCAGGCGGCGGAGGAATGCGAGCGCTTTCTCGCGAGCGGGGACCGAGAAGGCTTCGAGGCGTTCTGCCCGAACTCGGGCTACATCCTGCAGCGGTTGCGCGACGCCCCGGGAAAAGAGGCACCGGCCGGCGCGTGACGCCGCCGGCCGGGGCGAACGGAGATCGTCAGGCGTGAACGGCGGTATTGGCGTCCGCAGATTTTGCGGCCGACGCTAGCGCGACAGTTGGCTTGGCGGCGGTAAGCGTGCCCACCTCGCCGGAGAGCTCGCCGCCCTCCTCGATCACCACCTTGCCGTAGCGTATCTTGCCCGAGACCCGTCCGGTCGGATGGATGACGAGCGTCTTGCGCACCGTCAGCTCGCCTTCGAAGCGGCCGCGCACCTCGGCGATGTCGACGCCGACCGTGCCGACGATCGTGCCGGTCTCGGCGATCTGCATGACGCGCGCGTCGGTCGTGACCTCGACGCGGCCTTCCACCACGATGGTGTCGCAGTCGGTGATTTCGGCGCTCTTCAGCGTGATCTCCGGCCCGACGATGAGCCGGCTCTTGCTCGCGTCCTCGCTCTTGACGGTGGTCGTGCCCTGAGACCTTTGCTCCGCCGATTCGGTGCGGGCAGGCTCGCCTTGGCGCGCGGATTCGGCGGGCGGAGGCGTGAACGCCGCTGCGGGTGCGGATGGGCGCGCGTCGCGGCGCTGGCGATCGTCCCGTGTGGTGGTGAACAGCCCCTGACGTTGCAGCATTTTTCCTCCAGCTCGTGTGTGCGTTGACGGGAAACCCCTTTCTGCAAGGGTCGTGCCCGGGTGGGGAGTTTCGGATGGGTGGCACGGGCCGCGTTGCGCAGCGCCCCGCATCCTCCCTCCGGCCGGGGCGTCACCCACTTTTCGAATCAATGAGTTGGATCGTGGCGACCGGAAACGGGCGGGCGCCTTTGTATGGTGTACGCCGACATCGGGTCGCTGCCGCAACCGCATGACCGGGCGGGACCGTGCGAAGGCCTTGTCTCCATGCCACGACAGCGGTCGGAGTTGGTTTGCCAACTTGCTGTTTTGGCGGCATCATCAATGTCGCTCCCCGGCGACATTCGCCGACCCCGTGCGCACGTGTATGACGGCAGCAAGAATCACCCTCCGGATGGCCGTACCGGCGGACGCCCAGGCGATCGCCGTGATGTCGCGCGATCTCATTGAGACCGGGCTCGGCTGGTCCTGGACGCCGGCGCGCGTGGCCCGGAGCATCGCCAATCGCGACACGACCGCGCTCGCCGCCTGCGACGGTCACCAGGTCATCGGCTTCGCGATCATGCATTTCGGCGACGATCGCGCGCGGCTCAACCTGCTGGCCGTGCATCCGCGCCACCAGGGCGCCGGGCTTGGCCGTCGCATGACGCTGTGGCTCGAGGATTCGGCGCTGGTCGCGGGAATCGAGGTGATCGAGCTCGAGCTCCGGCGCAGCAACGTCGGCGCGCGCAAGTTCTACGAGCGGCTCGGATATCGCTCCGCGGGCGTGGTCACGCGCTACTACCGTGGCGAGGAAGACGCGCTTCGCATGGCACGGGACATCCGCCGCACCGTCGGGCCCGCCCCTGCGTGGCAGGCGCCCTGGCTCCGCTGAGAGATTCGGCGTTTGCGTTCACAAGATCTGCCGCGCATACCGGTCGGGTCGCGAAGGAGCGGCCAGCTGGTAGGTCACGAACAGGAGGAAACCGGCTGGTTTCCTCAAGGACAAAAGCGGTAGGTCACGAACAGGA
>JBFJOO010000067.1:0-24830 GCA_041617635.1 Burkholderiales bacterium
CGCCCCGAAGGGCGTCCGGTCGGCGCCCGACCAGAAGATCGTTTCGCGGATCGCCTCCGCGCGCAGCGCGGCGAGCGCCTTGAACTCCGGGTCGGCCCGGTAGCGGTCGAGCGCGGCCCGATCGGGAAACGTCACGATGTGCACCTCGTGCGGGTGGGACGCGTCGCCCCCCGGCGTCATCGCGATCCGCCGCTCGAGCGCGCCGCCATGGCGTTGCATGATCTTCGCCACCGCGGTCTCGAAGCGCTCGAACTCCGCCTCACGCCCGGCGTTGATGTGGAGCACCACGACGAGCGTGAGTCGCGCGCTCACTTTCCGCTCCCCTTCCTGGGAAGCGGCGCGAACTCCTCGAAGATCGCGGCGGCATCTCGCGTCTTCCCCTTCTTGATCGCCTTCTCGTACCGATCTTTCGCGACGGCGAAGAGCGGCATGTCGGCGCCGGCCGCCTGCGCGGCATCCGCGATGATCGCGGCATCCTTCACCAGGATCGCGAGCGCGCCGCCCGCGGGCTCGTAGCGCCCGCTCACCATGAGCTCGCCGCGGTGCTTGAGCATCGTGGAGCCGGCCGCCGGGCTCGCGCTCAGCACTTCGTGGGTGACCGCGATGTCCAGGCCGAGCCGCTGCGCGAGCGCCAGCGCCTCGGCGGCGGCGGCGGTATGGGTGCAGACCAGGGTGTTCGCCACGAGCTTCATGCGCATCCCGTTCCCGAAGGCGCCCACATAGTCGACGCGCTCGGCGAACGCCTGGATCGCCGGGAGCGCGCGCTCGTAGTCGCGCCGCTCGCCGCTCGCGAACATCGAGACGTGCCCCGCTGCCGCCTGGGCGGAGGTCCCGCTGAGCGGGCAGTCCATGAGCGCCACTCCACGCGCGGCGAGCACTTCGCGGGCACGCTCCTTGTCGGCGACCCGGAAGGTGCCGCACTCGAGCACGAGCGCGCCGGAGCGCGCGCGCGCCGCGATGTCCTGCACGGCGGCGTCGAGCGACTCCGGGCTGGGCAGGAGCTGCAAGGTCACATCGGTTTCGGCGACCACGGCCCCCGGTGAGCTGGCGATCCGTCCACCGTACTCTTTCAGCAGCGCGGCGCGCTGCGGATCGATGTCGAACCCCACGACCGGGAACCCGGACTTTGCGATGCGCGCCGCGATCGCCGCCCCCATCGCGCCGATTCCCACGATGCCGACTGTCATGGCCATGATGGATCCGCCTCCCGGAGCCGATTGATCAAGCCGGCATTATCGTCCAAGTGCATCGCGCGGGCTGCCGGGCCGCGGGCCTGCTACGATCGGCGCGTCCAACTTTCCGCCCCTTGCCAGGAGCCCGCGATGCCCTACGCCATCATGACCGTCGACAAGCCGGACCACCTGCACCTGCGCACGTCGGTGCGCGAGGAGCATCTCGCCTATCTGACCGCGCACAAGAAGAAGCTGCTGGCGGCCGGCGCGCTGATCGAGGACGACGGCACCGGCGGTCGCGGCGGCATCCTCATCGTGGACACGGACGATCGCAAGGAAGCCGAGCGCTTCGCCGCGGACGACCCCTTCACGAAGGCGGGGCTTTTCGAGAAGGTGACGGTCACGCGCTGGCGCAAGGCCTTCTTCAACTTCGAGCGGCTGGTCTGAGCGCGATCGTGCAGGGGCTTTACTCGAATCGCGAGAGGTCTAGAATAGTTCCGTGCGCCCGGTCGGAGCGCGCTCCCGGATGACCTCAGAGTGATATAGCGGTCTACGTAATATCGGCAACGCCAAATTGGCCGCTTCGGTGGCCGTCACCCGGGACTCCCTCCAACAAGACTCTCTGCGAGGTAGACCAATGGCACTACGAATAGGCGACGAGGCGCCGGACTTCACGGCCGCCACGACCGAGGGAAACATCAAGTTCCACGAGTGGATCGGAAACGGGTGGGCGATCCTCTTCTCGCATCCGAAGGATTTCACTCCGGTGTGCACGACCGAGCTCGGGTACATGGCGAAGCTGAAACCCGAGTTCGAGAAGCGCAACACCAAGATCATCGGACTCAGCGTCGATCCCGTCGACGATCACGGCAAGTGGGCGAAGGACATCGAGGAGACGCAGGGCGCCAAGGTCAACTATCCGCTGATCGGAGACCCGGAGCTCAAGGTCGCGAAGCTCTACGACATGCTGCCGGCAAGCGCAGGCGACTCGTCAAAGGGGCGCACCCCCGCCGACAACCAGACGGTACGCTCGGTGTTCGTCGTCGGTCCGGACAAGAAGATCAAGCTGATGCTCACCTACCCGATGACCACCGGGCGCAACTTCGACGAGGTGTTGCGCGTGGTCGACTCGATGCAGCTCACCGCGAAGCACAAGGTCGCGACGCCGGTGAACTGGAAGCAGGGCGAGGACGTCATCATCGCCGGATCGGTCTCCGACGACGATGCGAAGAAGACGTACCCGAACGGGTGGAAGGCACCGCGGCCCTATCTGCGCATCGTCCCCCAACCGAAGTAGGCCCCGAAAAGAATTCGCGGTTCTGCTTCTGCAGGAAAGGGGGCAACGGGGGGAAACCAAGCGGTTTCCCCCTGTTCGTAACCTACCGCTCTTGATCTTGAGGGAACCGGCTGGTTCCCTCCCGTTACCCTCCTTCCCGCCAGGAAGAAACCTCGCAGACGCGGGGTGTTTTTTTAAGTGCGTCCTATGCGGGGTTTCGATCAATCCGACCAGCGGGGCGGGTCGGGATCGGCCTCCCAGTCGGTGTCCGGCTTGGGCGTGCGCTTCAGCCACTCCTCGACGAGGCGAACGTGCTCGGTCTCCTCGGCGACCATCTCCTGCGCCGCGTCGCGCACCCGGCCGCTCGGCGCCTGCTTGACCAGATCCGCGAAGAACGCCTCGGCGCGCCGCTCATTGTGCAGGGCGATCTGCAAGGCGTGGTACGGCTGCATCAGATAGTGCAGCTCGGTGTGTTCCGCGGTCTCCGGTCCTTCGAGCCCTTCCCACTGCCATCCGGATTCCGGCGGCGGAGGCGCGGTCGACCAGCCCATCTCCTCGAGGACGTGCTCCGCGTGCAGGTTCTCGATCCGCGCGAGCTTCCGGAAGAGCTCCGCGACCTCGCGGTTGTTGTGCGCCTCCATGGCGTCCGCGAATTCGCTGTAGCGCTCGGACGCCTCGGCCTCGAGCGCGTAGGCGTAGGCCATGAGGGCGTCGATGCTCGCGACCGGCGCCGCGGACGGCGCGGCGGCCGGAGTCGGCACCACCTTGAGCGGCGCGCGCTTCGGTGTTGTCTTCCGCACCGCGGACGCCAGCTTGCGAACTGCCTTTTTCGGTGCCGGCGAGCGGCGCGCTTTTTTCTTCGCGGGACTCATATCGCAAACTCCTTCTCGAGATCCGCGACCTGCTTGCGCGCCCGGCCGACCGGCGGCTGATACGCGGGCCGGCTGCCCTTGTAGAGGACGCCCACGTTGAACCCGTCGTCGGTCATGACGCGGCGCGCGGCGCGCGCGGGATCGTCGGTCCATTGTACCGACGCCGGATGCACGACATTCTTCCATGCGCGCTGCTCGGGACGGAACGTCACGCAAGGCGAAAGGATCTCGACGAACGAGAATCCGGGCGTGCGGATGGCCTCGACGAGCATGTCGGCGGTGCCGTTCGGATCGCCCGAGAAGGCGCGTGCGACGAAGTTCGCGCCGGCGGCCAGCGCGATCACGAGCGGGTGGAAAGTGCGCACCCCGGTGCCGGCAGGCGACAGCTTCGAGACCCAGTCGGGCTCGGTCGTGGGCGATGGCTGGCCCTTGGTCATGCCGTATACGTGGTTGTCCATGACGATGTAGGTCATGTCGACGTTGCGGCGGCAGGCGTGCAGGAAGTGGTTGCCGCCGATCGAGTAGCCGTCGCCGTCGCCGCTCGCCACGACGACCGTGAGCTCCGGCCGGGCCACCTTGAGCCCGGTCGCGGCCACGAGCGAGCGCCCGTGCACGCCGTGGAACCCGTAGCACGACGTGTAGGCCGGAATGCGCGACGAGCAGCCGATGCCGGACACCACGACGGTGTTTTCAGGCTTGAGCTGCAGCGTTGCGAACGCCTTGGTGATCGACGAGAGCACGGAGTAGTCGCCGCAGCCCGGGCACCAGATCGGCTTGTAAGCGGACTTGTAGTCCTGGGGCGTCCACGTGACGGCTTGTGCAGGGGCGGTGCTCATGCGCGGCTCCATGTGGTGAGTGCGCGGTAGACCTCGTCCGGCCGGATCGGGAGCGGTCCCGGGTGCCGGAAGCTTCGGACGTCGGCCTCGATGTCGTACTCGGCGCGCAGGTACTTGTGAAACTGGGCGCCGAAATTCTGCTCGACGACGAGCACCCTGCGCACGCCGTCGAGCGCGTCCTTGAGCAGCGCCGGCTGCGCGGGCGCGAGGAGCCGCACCGAGATGAGCCTGGCATTCAATCCGTCACGGCGTGCCCGCTCGATCGCTTCGCGCGCGGCGCAGGTCGAGGAGCCGAACGTGAGCACCGCGACCTCGCCCTCGCCTTCGATGTCGGCCCAAAGCCCTCCGTAGTCGTGCCCGGCGAGCTTCCGCTCCCGCTTGGCGAGCTGCTTGGCGTGGTCGCCGGCCTGGCTAGAAGGCGTGCCGCGCTCGTTGTGCTCGAGGCCGTCGGCCGTATATGCGACGCCGGGCGTGCCGGGAATCGCCATCGGCGAGACGCCCGTCTCGGTGAGCGCGTAGCGCTTGTACCCTTCCGTGTTCGCCTGCGCCGTGAGTCGGCTGCCGACGAACGCGATGTCGGCGGGACGATCGACCACCGCGCGCGTCTGGCCGAAGTACTGATCGGAGAGCACCAGCGCCGGCGTCTGCAGCGCCTCGGCCAGGTGCACCGCCCACTGGGTCGTGACCACGCAATCGGCGATCGAGTTCGGCGCGACGACGACGCGCGGCGCGTCGCCGTGCAAACCGTAAACCGCCATCGAAAGGTCGCTCTGCTCGCTCTTCGCGGGGATGCCGGTCGAGGGGCCGCCGCGCATGACGTCCACCACCACGATCGGCACTTCGGAGGCGACTGCGAGGCCGATCGCCTCGGTCATGAGCGCCAGGCCGGGGCCGGCCGTCGCGGTGATGGACGGCAGTCCGCCGAAGGACGCGCCGATGATCATGTTCGCCGAGGCAAGCTCGTCTTCCGCCTGCACCAGGACGCCGCCGACATCGGCGAGCGCCGGAGCGAGATACTCGAGCATCTCGGTTGCCGGCGTGATGGGATAGGCCGCGCAGAACCTCACCCCGCCGCGAATCGCCCCGTAGCCGGCGGCTTGGTTTCCGCTCACCAACCAGCGCGATGTCGCGGTCGTGTCGGGCCGGGCAAGCGCGTAGTCGCCGCCGATTTCCACGGCGGCGGCATAGCCCGCTTCGACGGCTGCGAGGCTCGCATCCAGCGTGTTGGCGCGTTTGCGCAGGGAATGCTCGACGACTTTGGCGACTTCGGCCTTCGGCAATCCGATCAGCCCGGCCGCGACGCCGAGCGCCACCATGTTCGGCCAGCTGCCCGTAATCGACTTGGCCGTCGCTTTCATGGGCACCTTCGCCTGGCGCGCCGGCGACTTGACGTACACCTCGGGCACTTCACCCTGGTCGGGATCGCCGACGACCAGGCTCGCGCCGTCGAGCGGCAGCTCGTCCGCGAAGCGGTTGACGTTCTGCCAGTCGATGGCGAGCAGGATGTCGAAGCGGTCGTCCAGCCCGTCGACCGGATGCGTGGCGATGCGCATCAGCGCGGCCGCCTCGCCCCCGCGGATCTGCGGCCCGCTGGAGCGGACCATCAGGCCGTACCACCCGGCCTTGGCCGCCGCCTCGAGCAGCATGTTGCCCGCGGTCATGACGCCCGCCCCGCCGCTGCCAGCGATGGCGACCGAGACATTCTTGCGGTCCCTACCCTCTGCCATGTGACCTCCTAAGTGCCGCGGCGCGGGGCGCTTGCCCCCGCCCGCCTGAAGCCCCGTCTACACCCTCGTCGACGCCCTGGTCAGGTGCCCCGCTCTTGACATCTTGACCCTAATTTCGTATTCTGGTACCGTAATGCTAAATTAACGCTGGCCAGGAGTCAAGCGGCACCGGAAGAAGACCCGGGAGGCGCGGCCAGGGCAAGCGGCTTCCCAAGGCAGAGGAGCTCGGATTCATATGGTCATGGCTGGTTATCGCTGGATGATGACGGCGCCCAAGGCGCCGATGGTTCGCGAGGCCTTCGACCCGGTGCCGCAGCCCGGCGAAGCGGTGGTCGAAGTGGCCGGTTGCGGCGTTTGCCACACCGACCTCGGCTACTTCTACGACGGCGTCCGCACCAACCACGCCCTGCCGCTTGCGCTTGGGCATGAAGTGAGCGGCCGCGTCACCGCGGCCGGCGCCGGTGCCGAAGCGTGGATCGGCAAGGCCGTGATCGTCGCGGCAGTCGTCCCATGCGGGGAGTGCGGCCCGTGCAGGCGCGGGCGACCGAACATCTGCCCCAACCAGAAAATGCCCGGCAACGATATCCAGGGCGGGTTCGCGAGCCACATCGTCGTGCCGGTCAAGGGCCTGTGCGCGGTCGACGAGCCCCGGCTCGCAAAGGCGGGCATCGCGCTGTCCGACGTGTCGGTCGTTGCCGATGCGCTGACCACGCCTTACCAGGCAGTCAGCCGCGCGGGCGTGCAACCCGGAAGTCTGGCGATCGTGATCGGCACCGGCGGCGTCGGCGGCTATTGCGTGCAGGTGGCGAGGGCCTTCGGGGCGACCGTGGTCGCAATCGACGTGGACGCCGAGAAGCTCGCTGCCATCAGGACGAGCGGCGCCGCGCTCGCGCTCGACGCCCGCGAGCTGGACGGCAAGGCCCTCAAGGGCGCGATCAGCGCGTTCGCGAAGGAGCGCGGCCTGCCGACCACGGAATGGTTCATCTTCGAGTGCTCGGGCAACGCCAACGGGCAGCGCACCGCGTACGGCCTGCTCGTGCACGGCGCCACGCTCAGCGTGGTCGGCTTCACGATGGACAAGGTCGAGGTCCGGCTTTCCAACCTGATGGCCTTCGACGCGCGCGCGATCGGCAACTGGGGCTGCCCGCCCGAGCTCTACCCGGCCGCGCTCGACCTCGTGCTCGACGGAAGCGTGAACGTCAAGTCGTTCGTCGAGACGCATCCGCTCGCCGACATCAATCAAGTCTTCGACGCCGTGCACCGCCACAGCATCAAGCGGCGCGCCGTACTCGTTCCCTGACAGGCCGCAGGAGTTTTCTTTCCGATACCTCAACAACCCAAACGCTGGAGAGTTCCCATGTCCGCTCGCGAATTCAAGAACCACGACCTGTTCGAGGATTTCTCGAAGCCCGGCGTGCGCTTCGAGAAGCGCCCCGCCAAAACCCCCGACGGCAAGGTCGTCCCCGGCCTCTACAACGCGTGGATCTGGCTCGACAACCCGACGCAGTACAACTCCTACACGACCGAGATGGCGAAGGGCGTGATCCTCGCCCTGCGTGCCGCGTCCAACTCGCGCGACGTGAATTGCGTCGTCTTCACCGCCGTCGGCGACAAGGCGTTCTGCACCGGCGGAAACACGAAGGAGTACGCGGAGTACTACGCCGGTCACCCGCAGGAGTACCGGCAGTACATGCGAATCTTCAACGACATGGTGAGCGCGATCCTCGCCTGCGACAAGCCGGTGATCTGCCGCGTGAACGGCATGCGGGTCGGCGGCGGTCAGGAGATCGGGCTCGCCTGCGATTTCTCGATCGCCCAGGATCTCGCCCGCTTCGGCCAGGCCGGCCCGAAGCACGGCTCGGCACCGATCGGCGGCGCCACCGATTTCCTGCCGCCGGTCATGGGCGCCGATCGCGCCATGTGGGCGTGCGTGATGTGCGAACCGTTCTCGGCGCACCGAGCCCATCACTGGGGCATGCTCGTCGAGATCGTCCCGGCCCTGAAGCTCGACGGCAAGTTCGTCGCCAACCCGCTCGTCGAGACCCAGAAGTTCACCGACGAGTACGGGCGGGTGATCTACGGCACGTTCAAGACCGGCGCGGCCGCCAAGGAGGCGAAGGAGCTTCTCGCGCGAGGTACGGTCGACCTGACGCTCCTCGACGAGAAAGTCGAGGAGTACTGCGCGAAGCTGCTGCTCACGTTCCCGGAGTGCACGATCAAGACGATCGAGGAGCTCCGCAAGCCCAAGCTCGAGGCATGGAACCGCAACAAGGAGAATCACCGCGCCTGGCTCGCGCTCAACATGGTGACCGAGGCGCGCTCGGGATTCACCGCATTCAACGAAGGGGCCAAGGAAGACCGCGAGATCGACTTCGTGCTGCTGCGCCAGAAGCTCGCGCAGGGCCAGAGCTGGGTCGGCTCGCTGCACGAGGAGATCCAGCCGAAAGTGAAGGCGAAAGCCAAATGAGCGATACGCCTCTTCGGGTCTGGCTCGACCGCGACGGCGCCCTGCTCCGCCTGCGGCTCAACCGGCCCAAGGCCAACGTGCTTGACGCCGAGATGATCGGGGCCGTCGGGGCGGCGCTCGCCGCGCACAGCAAGCCCGGCGCCGTTCGGGCGGCGTTGATCGACGCCGCGGGCCCGCACTTCTGCTTCGGGGCGAGCGTCGAGGAGCACTTGCCGGACCGGTGCGCGGACATGCTGAAGAGCCTGCACGCCCTGCTCATCGCGATGCTCGAGTGGCCCCGCCCGATCCTCGTGGCGGTGCGCGGCCAGTGCCTCGGCGGCGGACTGGAGTTCGCGTTGGCCGGAAGCATGATCTTCGCAGCGCCCGACGCGAAGCTCGGCCAGCCCGAGATGAACCTCGGCGTGTTCGCGCCGGCCGCATCTTGCCTGTTGCCATTCCGGGTCGGTCAGTCGACGGCCGAGGATCTGCTGCTCTCGGGCCGCTCGATCGGCGCCGACGACGCGAGCCGCATGGGCATCGTGTCCCGCGTGGCGCCCGATCCGGAGGCCGCCGCGCTCGAATACTTCGACACGCACCTTGCGGGGAAGAGCGCAGCGTCGCTCGGCTTCGCGATGCGGGCGGCCCGGGAAGGAATGCTCCCGGAGGCGAAGCGCCGCATTGCCGCGGTCGAGCGGCTGTACCTGGACGGATTGATGGCGACCCACGACGCCACCGAGGGCCTGCAGGCGTTTCTCGCGAAGCGGCCGCCGCAGTGGACGCACCGGTGAACACGACCGGCCGCCGGAGAAGGACCAGATGAGGAGGCAACGACCATGGCATTGAACGAGATCGTCAAGCGCTGCGAGACGCTGTTCGAGGACCTGCACTTCAAGACGGTCCGCGACTGGAAGGCGGCCCAGCCCGGTCGCAAGGCGATCGGCTACATGCCGATCTACGTGCCGCGCGAGATCATCCACGCCGCGGGCATGCTGCCGGTCGGCATCTTCGGCGGCGGCGACCAGATCGAGGTGATCCAGGGCGACGCCTACTACCAGAGCTACATCTGCCGCATTCCGCGTTCGACCATCGAGCTCGGCGTGACCGGCCGGATCGATTGCCTGGATGGGATGCTCTTCCCTTCGATCTGCGACGTCATCCGCAACCTGTCCGGCATGTGGCAGATCATGTTCAAGGACAAGTACGTCCGCTATTTCGACGTCCCGCAGAACTACATGGACAACGTCGGCGGCGAGTACTACGTCCACGAGATGGAGATCCTGCGCGACGATCTCGCGAAGCTCGGCGGGCGGGAGATCACGGACGACGCCTTGCGCGCCTCGATCAAGGTCTACAACGAGAATCGCAAGGCGGTCCGCGACCTCTACGACTACCGCGCCGAGAAACCCTGGCAGGCGCCGACCTCCGAGGTCTACCTCGTCAACCGCGCGGGCATGATCCTGCCGCCCGAGGAGCACACGCGGCTCGTGCGCGATTACATCGCCGCAGCGGACGCCGAGCCGCGTCCGAAACGGGACAACGCGCGCGTCGTGCTGACCGGATCGTTCTGCGAGCAGCCGCCGCTCGGCCTCATCAAGTCGATCGAGATGGCGGGCTGCTACATCGTGGACGACGATTTTCACCTCGTCGCGCGCTGGAACCTCGACGACGTGGAAGTCGAGGGCAATCCGCTCTGGAGCCTCGCGAAGAGCTTCCTGCACCGTTCGGCGGACACGTCGTCCAAGTACTCGGTGCGCCGCGAGGACAAGGGCAAGTTCCTGCTCGAATCGGTGAAGAAGTACGGCGCCGAAGGCGTGATCTTCGCGGCGGCCTCCTTCTGCGATCCAGCGCTGCTCGAGCGACCGATGCTCCTCGAGATCCTGAAGAAGCACGGCATCCCGTCCACCGCGTTCAAGTTCGCCGAGAACACCGGCCAGATGGCTCCGATCCGGGAGCAGGCCGGCACCTTCGCCGACTCAATCAAACTGTGGAGCGCCGCATGAGCACCCAAAAAGCCGACACGACCGCACAACCGGGCAAAAAGCCGGCCCCGAAGAACGTCCAGAAAGAGGACGCGATGTGGCTGCAGAAGGAGATGATCAACGCGAACTATCACGATCTCGCCATCGCGCACGACGTGGGCCGCAAGGTCTCCGCCACCTTCGTGCCCGGCAACCTGAACGAGCTCCTGATGTGCTTCGACTTCGCGCGCAGCCTGCCGGAGACCAACGCGCTCCAGAACGGCATGCGCAAGAAATCCGGGAAGATGATCATGGACGCGGAGCGCGACGGGCACTCCGAGGACGTCTGCACCTACGTCAAGGCCGATCTCGGCATGATGATGGGCGGCGAGATCGGGCCGACGGGCGAGAAGCTACCCGTGCCGGACGTGCTGCTGCTCTCCTACACCGGCTGCTTCACCTTCATGAAGTGGTTCGAGCTCGTCCGCCAGAAGTACGACTGCGAGACGACCATGCTCCACGTGCCGTACCAGGGTGACGGCAAGATCAACGAGAACATGGTGCAGTACGTCGTCAAGCAGCTGAAGGAGGAAGTCATCCCGACACTCGAGCGCGTCTCGGGCGTCAAGTTCGACATCGACCGGCTGCGCCAGTACATGAGGGAATCGACGAAGGCCGAGGAGGATCTGGTCGCGGTCCTGCAGTCCGCGAAGAACCGTCCCTCCCCGATCGACGGCTACTTCGGCGGCGTCTACTACATCGGCCCCATCTTCACCGCGTTCCGTGGCACGCCGGAAGCCTCCAAGTTCTACAGTGTGCTGCGCGGGGAGATCGAGGAGCGCGTGCGGCAGAAAAAGGGGCCGGTCACGCCGGACGGCGAGATGACCGAGGAGAAGTACCGCCTGGTCGTCGAGGGGCCGCCCAACTGGACCAGCTTCCGCGATTTCTGGAAGATGTTCTACGACGACGGCGCGGTCGTGGTCGCCTCGACCTATTCCAAGGTCGGCGGCGTGTACGACTTCGGCTTCCGCCACAACCCTGACGAGCCGCTCGAGTCGCTCGCGCGCTACTGCCTGGGCTGCTACACCAATCTCAACTTCTCGCAGCGGATCGACATGATCTGCAAGTACATCGACGAGTACCAGGCCGACGGGCTCCTGATCAACTCGATCAAGAGCTGCAACAGCTTCTCCGCCGGCCAGCTCCTGCTCTTGCGCGAGGTCGAGAAGCGCACCGGCAAGCCGGCGGCCTTCATCGAGTCCGACCTGGTGGATCCGCGCTACTTCTCGTCGGCCAACATCAAGAACCGGCTGGAGAGCTACTTCCAGATGATCAACCAGAAGCGCCGCGCCACCGCGGCCGTGCATTGAAGGAGCGACCGCGATGCGGCTCTTCATCGGAATCGACCTCGGCTCGACGACCACCAAGGCAGTGGTGATCGACGAGGACCGCAACGTGCTCGGGCGCGGCATCACCAACTCGCGCTCGAACTACGACACCGCCGCGGCGATCGCCAAGAACGAGGCGCTCGTGAGTGCGCGCTTCCAGCTCTTCCGCGAGGCGCTGGGGAAAACGAAGGCGCTGAACGGAAACCTCGACACCTTCATCGAGCAGCTGGAGCGTGATTTCCGACACGAGCAGTTCATCGAGCAGCTCGCCGATCTCGAGGAGGTGTGCCAGCGCAACGCCGAGGGACGCTTCGGCAAGGACACCGCGGGCGTCAAGGATGCGCTCGGCGAGACTTTCAAGCGGCTGCGGGACGAGGCGCACGAGCTGTTCGCGCCGGGCGCGAAGCGCAGGAGCGATTTCTTCCGCGACATCGCGGGAAGCCGCTATCTCGCGCTCGGCGAGGCGGTCGCCAAGGAGGCGGAGATCCGGTACGACTACTTGCTCAACGTGTTCGACCGCTCGATCATCGAGGTCGAGAACCGTGTCTACGGCGACTCGATCCGCCATCACCTCCTCAATGCGCTCGATCGCACGCTGAAGGCCTTGCCGGACTCGGCCAGCAAGCGCGAGAAGATCAGCGCGCCCATCAAGGGCATACTCGACACCCCGATGGACGAGACCTACATCGTCGGCACGGGCTACGGACGGGCGCGCCTGCCCTTCTCCAAGGAGCACATCCGGTCGGAGATCCTGTGCCACGGCCTCGGCGCGCACGTGATGTACCCGGGAACCGCCACGGTGCTCGACATCGGCGGCCAGGACACGAAAGCAATCCAGGTCGACAAGGCGGGCATCGTCGAGAGCTTCCAGATGAACGACCGCTGTGCGGCGGGCTGCGGGCGCTACCTCGGCTACATCGCCGACGAGATGAACCTCGGCCTGCACGAGCTCGGGCCGCTCGCGATGAAGGCCACCAAGGTCGTCAAGATCAACTCGACCTGCACGGTGTTCGCCGGCGCCGAGCTGCGCGACCGTCTGGCGATCGGCGACCGGCGCGAGGATATCATGGCCGGCCTGCATCGCGCGATCATCCTGCGCGCGATGTCGATCCTCGCGCGCTCGGGCGGGATACGCGACGAGTTCACCTTCACCGGCGGCGTCGCCAAGAACGAGGCGGCGGTGAAGGCGCTGAACGACCTCGTGACGGAGAACTACGGAAAGTTGACGCTCAACATCAACCCGGATTCGATCTACACCGGGGCGCTCGGCGGCGCGACCTTCGCCTGGCGCGCGGTGGTCGAGGAAGGCAAGACCGCGGAGGCCCGGCAATGAAACCCATTCACACGGTAGGCATCGACATCGGCTCCGGCGTCGTGAAGACGACGCTTTTCCGCAGCGCCGGCGACCGGCACGAGTGGCTCGCGAAGCGCGTCGAGCGGATCCGGAAGCGCGACCCCATGGAGCTGGCCCAGCAGGGATACGAGGACGTGCTCGCCGACGCCAAGGTGGCGCCGAACGACGTCGCGTACATCGCCACCACCGGCGAGGGCGAGAACGTCAAGTTCGCCACCGGTCATTTCTACTCGATGACCACACACGCGCGCGGCGGCATTTTTCTCGACCCGGAGGCGCGCGCCGTCATGGACATCGGCGCCTTGAACGGGCGGGCCATTCGCGTCGACGAGCGCGGCAAGGTGCTCGCTTACAAGATGACGAGCCAGTGCGCTTCCGGCTCCGGCCAGTTCCTCGAGAACATCGCGCGCTATCTCGGCGTGGCGGTCGAGGAGATCGGCCCGCTCTCGAAGACCTCGAAGGAGCCCGAGAAGGTCAGCTCGATCTGCGCGGTGCTCGCCGAGACGGATGTGATCAACATGGTCTCGCGTGGCATCGCGACGCCCGATATCCTGAAGGGCATCCATCTCTCGATGGCTTCGCGGGTCGTGAAGCTGCTCAAGGCGACGGGCATCACGTCGGGCCATGTGCTGCTGACCGGCGGCCTGGCGCTCGACGAGGGCTTGCTGGCGGCGATCCAGGAGGAGATGGTGAACGAGAAGGTCAACCTGGATGCGACGAGCCACCCCGATTCGATCTACGCCGGTGCGATCGGCGCGGCGCTGTGGGGCGCGTTCCGGCACGAGAAGATCCAGGAGCTCCAGAGCCGCGCGGCGGCTTAGGGGTGTCTTGATTTTCTTTCCCCTCCCCGAGGAGCGGAAAAAAATGGTACACAAGCGATACACAAGGAGACGACCATGGCATTGATGATCACCGCAGACTGCACGTCGTGCGACGCCTGCCCGTCGGTGTGTCCGAACGAGGCGATCAGCTCGGGCAACCCCTATGTGATCGACCCGCTCAAGTGCACCGAATGCGTCGGTGCCTTCGACGAGCCGCAATGCAGATTGGTGTGCCCGGCGGACTGCATCCCCGAGAATCCCGACTTCCAGGAGTCCCCGGAAGAGCTGCAGGCGAAATACCAGGGCATGCACGGCTGAGCCGGCGGTACAGCGCCGCGCGAGCGGCACTCAACGCGTCCGTCATTCCCGCTGCGAGCGGGAATCCATGTTGAATCCGATCAAGGACGTCCTGGATCCCCGGCTTGCGCGGGGATGACATGATCCGGCTAGAGCGTCACCGAGCCGCCGTCGACGGCCAGCGACTGCGCGGTGACGAAGTCGCTCGCGGGCGACGCGAGAAACACCAGCGCCCCGAGCAGGTCGTCGGGCACGCCCGGACGCGGCATCGCGCGGCTGCCGATCACTTTCTCGCTCGGCGCGAGATTGTGCGGATGGTCGAGGACCGAAGGGCTCTCGATCAGTCCCGGCGCAAGCGTGTTCACGTTTACACCGTGCGGGCCGAGCTCGCGGGCAAGCGAGCGGGTGAACCCGAGAATCGCGGCCTTCGAGGTGACATAGGGGAGCATGTTCGGCATGCCCTTGTAGGCCGTTCCCGAGCCGATGTTGATGATCTTGCCACGCTTCGCCTGAACCATCATCGGTGCGAGATGCTTGGCCATCAGGAAGGGTCCCCGGACGTTCACGGCCATGACACGGTCCCAGGTTTCGACGGGACACTCGCTGTACGCGAGGTTCGCAAGCTCGGCGAAGAGCGCCGCGTTATTGACGAGGATCTCGATCGGGCCGAGCGCCTCGCGGACACCCTTGGCGAACTGCCGGACGCTTGTCTCGTCGCTGACGTCGACTTTCCAGCTCTGCGCGCGCCGGCCGAACTTCTCGCGCAGCGCCGCAGCGGTCTCGGACCCGTCGCGAATGTCGGCGATGGCGATGTCCGCCCCCGCCGCGGCCAGCGCCTCGCAGAACGCCCGCCCGAGGCTGTACGCCCCGCCGGTAACCACCGCCACCTTGTGGTCGAGAACTCCCATGCCGCCCCCTCTTCCCAGTCAAAGTCTCTGCGACAGAATAATCGATCACAAGATAGGGCGTGCCATGAGAGTCAGTCCCGCGCTCCGGCGCGGCCCGCGCTCAGCGGGAAGGAGGGTAACGGGAGAAAACCAGCCGGTTTCCTCCTGTTCGTAGCCTTCCGCTTTTCCCTGGCAGAACCTGGGCGTGACGCCGGATGCCTTCCCGTCAGGCAATCATCTTGACGAATCCGAGGCGTTGCCCCTGCTCGAAGCCGGAGTCGTAGAGGAACCCGAGCAGCTCGAAATTGTGCGTCGAGACCACGGTCTCCACACGCTCAACGCGAAGCGCCTGCAGATTCACCAGGAGCTGGGAAAGGAGCGCGTGCCCGATGCCATGATGCGCGTAGTCGGGATCCACGCCGATGGTGTCGAGGACGGCGACGGGCTCGGTGCGGCCGAAGTCGCCGAAGTCGGTGCTGGCGGCCACGAACCCCGCCACGATGCCGTCGACGCGCGCGGTGAGCGAAACCCGCACCGCCGAGTCGTTGAGCGCCTCGTTCACGAGCAGCCGCACGTACTCCTCGCGTTTCGTGCCGCTCGTGCGCCGGTCGATGCGCACGATGTCGGGCAGATCGTCGGCCTGCAGCGTTCGCACATCGGCGTGGTCGCGCGCGAGCGCCTCGTAGTCGTTCTGGTTCTGCGCGCCGTAGTCGATCTCCTGCGACCAGCTTTCGCGCTCGGGCGTCGCCACACCCTCGGTACGCGGATCGGTGATCCGCCCGCCGTGGACGGGACAATCGATGATGAGATTGCGGCCCAGGCGAAACCCGGAGCGGTCGAGAAACCGCAGCATGTCATGACGCACCCAGGCCGCCGCCGTGCGGATCTCCTGCATGCCCTGCTGCCTGGCCTCGTCCTCGAGCGCCTGCATGAGCTGGGTGCCGACGCCCTGACCCTGCCCGGCGGAGCTCACGGCGATCATCTCGAGCCGGAACGATGGCGCTGGGCGGCCGAACTGGCCATGCAGCCGACGCGCGAGCACGAATCCGAGCAGCCCCTGCGGTCCGTCGGCTGCGAACTGGACGTGCAGCTCGGGCTCCTGCAGCGCGATGCGCAGCCGCCGCTCGTAGTAGGAGCGGCGCGAGCGCCCCATGATCGCGGCGTCGATCGCGACGACCGCGTCGAGATCGCGGGGCGCCAGACGGCGGATCCGGATGCCGGCCGAGGCGGCTGCATGGCCCTTGGCGGCCCTCACCGCCCGGCCAGTTTCGCTAGGTGCGCGAGCTGCAGTCGCCGCCTTTCGCGGTGCCGGCTTCTGGGAGCGCGCGGCGGAAGCAGCGGTGCGCTGGGAATTCCTCGTTGATTTTGAAGATGTTTTGGCTCTGACTTGAACCACGATCGCCTCCCCTCACTGGACAGGATGCCTTCCCGGATTCGACGCAAGTCCTGAATACGTAATCTGGTACTATAATACTTATTTAAACCGCTTCCGTCAACCGCGCAAGCGCCACGTCGCACAGTGTATTATGGCATTCGGATGCCGAATTTGAGTCCTGACCGGTCCGGCCGTCGCGCGAGCCCCGATGGGGCCGGCGCCCGGCCCCCTGTTCCCGAGCGCGAAGATGTTCGCGTGCGGCTGGCGCAATCGGAGGATCTGGACCGGATCATCGCGATCGACACGCACGTCACCGGCGTCGAGAAGACCGACTACTGGTACGAGGTTTTTCACCGGTATGGCGCACGGAGCCCGCGGCAGCGGTTCTTCTTCGTGGCCGAGGCGCGCGGCGAGATCGAGGGGTTCGTCATCGGCGAAGTGCGCGATTGGGAATTCGGGTCGCCCCCGTGCGGCTGGGTCTTCGGCATCACCGTGCGCGCGGACGCGCGTCTCGGCGGGATCGGAACTGCGCTGCTCGCCACGATCTGCGATGCGTTCAAGCGGGCCGGCGTCTCGAAAGTGCGCACGCTGCTCGCGCGGGACAACCACCTGGTCCTCTCCTTCTTCCGCAGCCAGGGCATGATGGCCGCGCCGTTCATCCCGCTCGAGCTCGACCTGGAGTGAGCCGGTGAAGCTCCAGAAGAGCACCAGCCTCGCCCTCTTCAGCGTCCTCGAAGCGGCGTCCAATCCGGACCGCCAGATCGCCGCCGCCGAGATCGCCGAGAAATACGGCGTTTCGCCGCATCATCTCGCCAAGGTGCTGCGCGAGCTCGGCCGTGCCGGGATCGTCGAGTCGGCACGCGGTGTCGGCGGCGGGTACCGCTTCAGCGGCAATGCCAAGCGGCTGACGCTGATGGACGTGATCGAAATCTTCGAGGACATCGGTGCACGCTCGCCGGAAGAGGAAGGCGAGCCGGTCACGGACGTCGGCACGGCGCTCGGCCGGGTGCTGTCCGAGATCGACGAGATCGCGCTCGCCACCTTCCGCTCCATCACCATCGACACCATGCTGAAGCTCGTCGACGGCGCGCGCCGTTCCGCGCACCCCGCCGCTCCGCGGCCCGAGCGCGCGCCGGCCTGACAGCGCATTCCCGCAGGATTTGACTCGCATCAAAGTGCCCGGCGGCGCGGCCGGCGAGCATCGTCACCACATCCGGGGCTGCGTCCGACGTGGAGGCACGCCCAATCGGATGCGAGGAGGATGCGATGACGTCGCCACGCCCCGGCGAGCTGAAGCTCAAGCACCTGTTCCAGGCCGGCACGATCGGCCGCTTCAAGAGCGCGAACCGCATCAAGTACGGCGCATGCTGCGTATCAAACTACAACACGCGCGACGGATTCATCACCGCGCGCGAGCTCGCGCGCATGAAGGTGATCGCCCGGACAGGTTGCGGAGTCATCACGAATCAGGGCGCTTACCCCGACCCACTCGGCGAGGGCAAGGCGTACTTCCGGCAGATCGCAATCTACGACGACAAGTTTCTGCCGCAGTTCGAGGAGATCGCCGGCTACATCCATGACGCGGGGGCGATCGGCATCCAGCAGATCCTGCACGCCGGACGCTACGGGGGCATCGATCTCGGATACTGCATCCAGCCCTCCGACGTGCCGCAGACGCTGCCGCACTTCCGGCCGCCACGCGTGCTGACCAAGGACGAGATCCGCGCGATCGTGCAGCAGCATGCCGACGCCGCAAAGCGCTCGATCAAGGCCGGGTTCGAGGGCACCGAAGTCACGAGCTTCATGGGCTACCTGCTTGCCACGTTCAACTCGAAGTTCACGAACCAACGCACCGACGAGTACGGCGGCTCGCTCGAGAACCGCGGCCGCTTCATGCGCGAGCTCATCGACGCGATCAAGCAGGCGACACCCGACAACCCCCTCATCGTGCGCCTCAACGGCGCCGAGCTGATGGACCGCTGGGGCGGCAACACCGAGGACGAGTGTTTCGAGCTCATGCAGCAGGCCGCCGATTGTGGCGTGGACATGATCAGCGTGACGGTCGGCTGGCAGGAAGCACCCGACTCCTCGATCGGACGCGACATTCAGCCCGGCCACTGGAATTACCTGGCCGCCCGCGCGAAGAAGATGTTGCCCGACGTTCCGATCACTTACGGCGTGCGGCTGCCTGACCCCCGGATGGCCGACCAATGCATCGCCGACGGCGAATTCGACTTCTGGGAGGTCTGCCGGCCGCTCCTCGCCGACCCGGAGCTCGTTCACAAGGCCGCGGAGGACCGCCTGGACGAGGCGCGCCGATGCATCGGATCGCTCAACTGTCTTTCCAGGCTCTTCCGGGATCTCCCCTACACCTGCACGATGAATCCCGCGCTCGGCCACGAGGTCGAGCCCGAGTACCACGTGACACCGGCGGCCGTTAAGAAGCGCGTGATGGTGATCGGTGCGGGCCCGGCGGGCATGGAATGCGCGATCACGGCCGCGAAGCGGGGCCACCAGGTGACGGTGCTCGAAAAGGCCGACCGGATCGGCGGCAATCTGCTCAGCTACGCCGGTCGCGACCTCGCGCGTCCCGATGACCTTCTGAGCATCGTGCACCACTACCAGGTCATGGCGAGCAAGCTCGGCATAGAGCTCCGCCTCGGCACGGAGGCGAACGCCAAGCTCATGCGCAGCGTGCTGCACCAGTTCGACGTCGCCGTGGTCGCCGCGGGAGCGCGAATCGATGTCGACGCGTTACGGGGCATCGAAGGCCACGAGCGAATTCTCGACGGGCTCGCGGTCGCAAGCGGCGGCGTCGCGGCGGGAAAGCAGGTCGTCGTCATCGGTGGTGGCAAGGTGGGTCTCACGCTTGCCGAATCGCTGCGCGCCGGTGGCGCAGAGGTCACCATCGTCGAGGCCGCGAAGCGCATCGCCGGCGACGTGATGCCCTCGTTCAAGTGGCGCCATACGGCTTGGGTCGACGAGCTCGAGATCACGACGCTCACGTCGAGCCGCGTGACGCGCGTGACCCCCGAGGGTTGCACCGTCGTGACGGCGAAGGGGGAGGAGCGGATCATCCCCGCCGACACGGTGATCGCCACCGCGCCGCGCCGGGCCAACCAGGAGCTCTTCAACGACTTCGAATGGATGATCGACGAGCTGCACGGGTGCGGCGATGCGCTCGTCCCGCGCGGCATCGACGCGGCCATCCACGAGGGTTACCGACTCGGCGTGCGGATCTAGCCCGGGAGCCTTGTCAATGGATCCGGCCGCGAACGAAATCCTCGCCGACCTCGCCGGCTGGCAGCGCATGCTGGATCGCCACGGCGAGCTGTTTACCGAGCTCGCCCCCGGCTCGCGAATCGGCTTGCTCGCGCGCGAGGCCACCGGTTTTGCGCCCGGCCGGCAGCCCGTGGGCTGGCGCGAGGCGCGCTTCGGCGACGACGGCGCACTCCTCCTCGTCTGGCAGGCCGTGGACGGTCGCATGCTCGTACGCAACGAGCGCGTGGCGGGCTTCGCCGATGCGCATGCCGATTTCCTGTTGCTCGCCGACGGACAGTCACTCGCGGAGGCGCATGCGGCGCTCGAAGGCGACGCGCTCGGCCGCCTGAAGCGCCGCATCCGGCGCGGCGACATCATGCTCTGCACGTTTCGCACCCGCGCGCAGCTCGCCGACTCCGGCTACGAGGACTTCCTCGATTCGCTGGGCCTCGCGTTCATGGGCGCCTGCCGGTGATCTTCACCAATCCCGCGGGCGCGCCCGAGCTCGCCTGCGAAGAGTGCGGCTGCCGCTGGTTCGATCGCATGACCAACGCCTGCTACGAGTGTGGCACCCCGGTGCCCGACGCCGAGCAGGCCGCGTTCCGCGAAGCGCTCGCCGCGTTCGCGGCACGCTCCAGCACGGCGAGTTCCAAGGGCTGCGGGAACTGTTAGGCGGCAAGGACGGAGCGGCTTAGTGATTGACGCCAGGCGAGCATGCTCACCGACAGGCGCTCGCCGATGCCGGCCACGGCCACCAGCTGCTTGAGCACCTCGGTACGAAATCCCTGTTCGAGCAACTTCACCGGAATCGCCGGCAGCACCAAGAACGCACCGTCCGCGCGGAAAACGCCATCCGCGGCCAGCACATGGATGTGCGGGTTGAATGTCAGCAGATCACCGAAGGTCTGAACAAACAGGATCATCCCCGGACGGCCCTACCCCCCAACCCCCACCCCCTTCGATCCCGCTTGCATGAGATCCGGAGCGCTGACGGGACCAGGGAGGTCGACCATTTGTCCCGCGCATGCGGCGCCCTTGGCCACCAACGATTTCGCCGCGGCGTGAGCCGCGGCAAAATCGAGCAGAGAGCGTTGAAGGATCGCTGTCACCGGCGGCGCCGCGAACAGGCGCGCGCCGCTCCGCGGTCACTTCACCAACACCACCGGCATCGTGACAAGATGAATGACCTTTGTCGCGACCGAGCCGAGAATCATCCCCTTCACCGATCCGAGACCGCGGCTGCCCATGTATATCCGGCTGCAGCGCTTGTCCTCGGCGTACTGAACAATGACCGGACCAGGGTCGCCGACGCCGATGTGGTGCAGATGGGCGACCCCCGCGGCGGCAAGCTGGTCGCGCGCGCTCTGCAAGGCGGCAACCCCGTGCTCCTGGTAATAATCGGCCAATTCCTCCTTGCTGATGAACAGTTTGACGTTGACCCCGACCAGCGGAAGCTGCACGTTCAGCACGTGCACCTCTGCCGGCTCCTTCAACAGGGCCAGATCCTTTATCACCTGATCGACAACGCGATCAGACGATTTCGAACCGTCCACCGCGACGAGTATGGAAAGCATGATCCCTCACTCCGCCTTCTGGTCCGGCGACGCCAGGTCGACCGCGTGCGGCGGCACCGGCGCGCGCGCGGCGAGAATCTTACCGACCGCGACCACGAAGATGACGCCGGCGACCGGCCCGCCGTACTTGAGCCACGCCGCCTGCGCCGCGACCCACTCCTTGACGACCGCATCGTGCACCATCATGTCACCTGCGATCCAGCCCAGCAACGCGCCCCCGATCACGATCACGATCGTGAAGCGGTCCATCAGGTACATGACGAACTTGCTGCCCCAGACGATGATCGGCACGCTGACCACTAGGCCGAAGATCACCAGGCCGAGGTCGCCCTTCGCCGCCCCGGCGATCGCGATCACATTGTCCAGGCTCATCACCGCATCGGCGATGATGATGGTTTTGACCGCCCCCCATAGGTGGGTGCTTGCGTCGATGTGATGCTCGCTTGCTTCCTGGGGAGTCAAAAGCTTGACGCCGATCCACAGCAGCAGCAGGCCGCCGACGATCTTCAGGTACGGGATCGCGAGCAGCGTGAGGGCGAAAAATATGAGCACCACGCGCAATGCGATTGCGCCGAACACGCCCCAGAAGATGCCTTTTCTGCGCATCTCCGGTGAAAGCCGCCGGCAGGCAAGCGCGATGACCACCGCATTGTCGCCACCGAGCACGATGTCGATCGCGATGATCTGCAAGACCGCGATCCAGAATTGTGGGCTGCCGAGTTCCATCTGCGCGCGCGATTATAGGGGGATCCGGCGCATTGCGCGCCCGACTCCCAGAACAGACCGGTGACTTTTGCATCCACCAGATCGATCTTGTTTGTCGACGGGGTCTTCGATAGGCCGGCCATAGTCATGATGTCGCGGCAGATCATCACCACGAACTCTGCCCCCGTCAGTTAGCCGCAACTCGCGCACGTTGACGACGTGCTCGGCGGGGGCGCCGCGCAGCGACGCGTTCGTGGAAAAGGACGACTGGGTCTTGGCCACGCACACCCGGTAGTGACCGTAGCGGTCTTCCTGCAGCCACTTGATCCGGGCGCGCGGGTTGCGGCTCGGGTACGGGTCGCAGCAGTGGACCAGTCGCGCGTAGCGCTCAGGGATGTGACCGGGCGAAGGAGACGGACGAGTTGCACCCGCGAGAGAAATAGATACTGGTCTTACTTGCGGAGCTTCCGCATCACCGCCGTGGTGCGCGGCATCCCGCCGGCGCTCAGGCTGCCGACCCGAGCAGTAGCGCTGCGCTCTCGTCGGCGGCGACGCGTGCGCGCGCCGCGAGGGCTTCCGTGGACGCGCTGCTGATGGGGTGATCGATCACGACGAACCGGTATCCCTCGGCGCCGAGCGCGCGCGACATCAGCTCGGCGGCGCGCGTGAAATTCGCGGTCATGATGCCGACCGACGGGAGGCCGAGCCGCTCGCCGATGATGGCGTCGTGCAGACTGCACGACGAGCAGCTCCCTCAGTCGCCCACGCCGGAGATGAGCGCCTGCCAGCGCTCGGCCTCGTTCAGGAGGCCCGGCTCGGCGGGCGCACTGTAGTTTTCCTTCGTCAGCCGGACGACGTTCGCCACGCCGTGCCGCTCGCGCAACTCACGCTCGAGCGCGTCGAAGAACGGCTTGGTGCCCTTCTTCCCGTTCGAGACGATGGCGATCGTCGCGCCGGAAAGCTCGGCGAGGCGCCGGGCAGGGGTGAAGGGCAGGGTACCGGACTCGTGCGTGGGGTCGAGGACTTCGAGAGGCATCGCGTCGGTCTCCGGTTCACACTTCGCAGTCGACGCAGGCGCCGATCGCGAGCGTGACGGCGCGGCTCTTGTTGCCGTACCAGGGCGGAATCACGGCCCCGAAGCCGCCGGCCGGACCGCCCGCGGCGATCACCAGAAGGTCCTCGGGCTGCTCGAAGGCGGCATAGCGGCGGTCGCCGCGCTCGCCGACCACCGAGCCCTTACCGCACTCCGCCCAGTCGCGTCGATGCACGTGCGCGTGCTCGAACACGTAGCGGCGGACGTCGGCCTTCGACCAGCCCGCTGAGTCGAAATGCGCGCGGAGCTGCGGCGGCAGCACGAGCGCGTAGTTGCCCGGCCAGATCGAGTAGTGGCGCATGTTGGCGCGGATCTCCGCGACGGCCGTGTCGAGGATCTCCTCGGGATGGGTGGTCCACTCGTTCATGAACTGGCGTGGCGCGCCCGCGGCCATCACCGTCACCGCGGAGGCCTGCGGTGGCACGCCGTACTCCTCGGCGAGCGGCAGCCAGCGAGAGTGCTCCTCGTCCTCGGCGACGCAGTAGCTGAGCTTGCCGGGATGTCCGAGCGTCGAGCGGTCGATGTCGCCCGGCCGCGCGTCGAGCAGGTTGCAGAGGATGAGCCGGATCGCCCGGCCGATCGCGGTCGTCGCGCGGTCGCTCGCGCCGAGCGCGTTGAAGGTTCCGCTCATCGCGAGCTCGACGCGGATCGGCCCGTTCACCACGACGAATATCGCGGCGCCGCCCGTGCTCGCCGTCGCACCGTGCAGCAGGAACGGCTCGCGTAGCATGGCGACGAACGCCGCCACGACGACCGGGAAATGCATCGGAAGGCAGCCCGCCATGACCGCGTTCACCGCGAGCTTCTCGGCGCTGATCGGACGGCTCCGCACCGGCTCGACGCCGACCAGCTGGTCGGCCGGCATCAACGCCCATTCCAGGCAGGCTTCCACGGCGGCGGGCGTAGGCGGCACGACTGGTAGCCCGTCGGTCCAGCCGCGCGCGTGGAAGAACTCCTGCGCGGCGAGCACGTCGTCCACCTCGTAGCGTTTCGATCGCAATAGGCCTGACAGACGGGTCGCGGTCATGAAGCAGGGGTCGTCGCCTCGACGGGACATAGCGTACCGGAACGCGGCATGCGCCGCGAGCGGGGCGCGAGGCGAGCGATAGCGGACGTCCGGTCCCGCCGCGCTGCCCGTCGGCGCCCGCGAGGCTATGATGCGGCTGGTCGATTCAACTCTGGCGAGCGGGCATGCGCATCGAAGTGATCTGCACGGGGGACGAGGTTCTCACCGGGAAGACGGTCAACAACAAATAGGCAAGTCAATCCGGCCGCGAACTCGGTACATCTTGCATGCGGGCCGCGATTCGGGTGCATGAACCCGGGCGGAACCGCGCACCATCGGTCTTATGTTAGATGCGAACGCCGCCACCACCCGCCGAAGGCAGGGCGCTGCGCGCCGGTGTCGGAGTGCGCTAGGTTCTGAGTTGAGGCGCCAGGCCTCCCGCCGCCGACGGCTCGTCGGCAATGGGCATGCGCATCCACACCGCCGCGATCGCGAAGCCGATCGTCAGGTGGACGATGCCCCACAGAATGGAAGTGATGGCGACGCCCGCGAGGTTGGGGAAGAACGCCACCGCCAGACCGATGGCGAGCGCGACGTTCTGGAACGCAACCTCGAGGGTCACGGCGCGCCGGTCGGCCGCCGGCAGACCCGAGATCCGCGCGAGGCTCCAGCCCAGCATCGCGGCAATGGCGAAGGTGACGAGCACCGGGGGGAGCGCGGAACTGGCGAAGTTGCCGAGAACCTTGATGTTGCCGAGGAGCAGGATCGCCACGACGACGGCG
>JBFJOO010000068.1:0-24378 GCA_041617635.1 Burkholderiales bacterium
ACGTCGCTGATGAACGCGAATGCCGCGGAGAAGCGGGTGAGCTGCTGGTAGTAGCGGCGCGTCTCGGGCGCGACGTTGGCGGGCACGCCCACCCAGTGCGACCCGGTGAGGCCCATGACGAGCGAGCGCGCGGCGTTCGTGAAGGTGAAGCCGACGTGGCTCCACAGCGCCTGGTCGAACGCGCGTCCGGCGCGCTCGCGATCCGGGTCGTGCGCCGCGCTCATCTCCTTCAGCACGTAGGGGTGGCAGCGGATCGCGCCCTGGCCGAAGACGATCAAGCTGCGGGTCAGGATGTTCGCGCCTTCGACCGTGATCGACACCGGCACTTGCTGGTAGGCGCGGCCGATGAAGTTGCTGGGCCCCAGGCAGATGCCCTTGCCGCCCTGAATGTCCATCGCGTCGTTGACGACCTCCCGGTTGCGCTCGGTGACGTGGTACTTGACGATCGCCGAGATCACCGAGGGCCGCTCGCCGAGGTCCACGGCGCCGGCGGTCATGACGCGCGCCGCGTCGGTGAGGTACAGGTTGCCGCCCATGCGCGTGAGCGCCTCCTCGATGCCCTCGAACTTGCCGATCGGCATCCGGAACTGGCTGCGCACGCGCGCATAGGCGCCCGTGCCGCGCACGGCGAGCTTCGACATGCCGACGTTCGAGGAGGGCAGCGAGATCGAGCGTCCGGCGGCGAGACTTTCCATCAGCATGCGCCAGCCCTGGCCGGCCATTTCCCGTCCGCCGATGATCCAGTCGAGCGGCATGAAGACGTCGTCGCCCCAGTTCGGACCGTTCTGGAACACCGCGTTCAACGGCAGGTGCCGCCGGCCGATGCGCACCCCCGGCGTGTCGGTCGGCACCAGCGCGCAGGTGATGCCCACGTCCTCCTCGCCGCCGAGCAGGCGGTCGGGGTCGCGAAGCTGAAAGGCGAGCCCGAGCAGCGTCGCGACCGGACCCAGGGTGATGTAGCGCTTTTCCCAGGTCACGCGCATCCCGAGCACTTCCTTGCCTTCCCACATGCCCTTGCAGACGATGCCGAGATCGGGAATGGCGGCGGCGTCGGATCCCGCGTGCGGATTTGTGAGCGCGAAGCAGGGAATCTCCTCGCCCCGTGCAAGCCGCGGCAGGTAGTGGTTCTTCTGCTCCTCGGTGCCGTAGTGGAGCAGCAGCTCGGCCGGCCCCAGCGAGTTGGGCACCATGACCGTCACCGCTGCGGCGCTGCAGCGCGAGGAGAGCTTCATGATCACCTGCGAGTGCATGTAGGCGGAGAATTCCTTCCCGCCGTAGCGCTTCGGAATGATCATCCCGAGGAAGCCCTTGTCCTTGATGTACTGCCACACGGCCGGCGGCATGTCGTAGTTGTGATGCGTCTGCTCCCAGTCGTTCGACATGGCGCAAAGGGCTTCGGTCTCGTTGTCGAGGAAGGCCTGCTCCTCCGCAGTGAGGCTCGGCGCCGGGATGCCGAGGAGCTTCTGCCAGTCGGGCTTGCCGGAGAAGAGATCCGCGTCCCACCACACCGTCCCGGCGTTGATGGCGTCGGTCTCCGTCTGCGACATCGGTGGCACGACCGCGCGGAAAGCGGCGAGCAGCCGATCGCTGATGAGCGCGCGGCGCAGCGGCACGAACGTCAGGATGGCCGCGCCCGCCGCGAAGACGATCAGCAGGACGGTCGTCACGCCGGTCGGCAGCCCGGCCGCGGCCGATACGCCGAGCAGAAACGCGCCGACCGCCGCGGCCCAGAGCCATGCCGGCGCCGCCGCGTACGCGAGGGCGATGGCCGCAACGATGAATCCGATCAACCAGAGTGCCACGATCATCTCGATTACTCCTTGAGGCCCGGTCGCGCGCGCCGCATGGTCATGCCGCGCGCGGATCGGCCAGGTTGGTACGCGATCGCGTGGTGCGCGGATGGGCATCCGCGGCGCGCGTTGCGCCCGGGACGCCGGCGTCCGGGAGCGGCGCCTTGAGACCCGCGATCAGAAACGGCGCGAGCCGGCGCAGGAGCAGATCGTCGTCCTGCGTCTCGACCGCGCTCAGCGCGGCGATGAGCCGCCACGCGTCGGCCCCGGCCAGCGTGTAGGCGAGCGCGCCCAGCATGAAATGCAGTCGCCAGGTGAGCTCGCGTCGCGGCACCTCCGGCAGCGCGTCGGCGAAGGCCTCCTTGAACTGCTCGATGGCCGGCGCGTAGCGCTCCGACAGAAACTCCCGGAGCACCGGCGCGGGGTCCACGTAGACCCGGCCGAGCAGCTTAAGGAAGTCGCGCCCACCGCGCTGCGGGTCGCGCGCGAGCTGCAGCGCGGGAACGAACATCGCCGCGAGCACGCGCTCGCACTCGAGCGGGACGCCGCGCGCTTCCCGCCGGTACTCGCCGAGCAGCGCGACGCGCGCGGCGTTCAAGGCGTCGAACCGGCGCGCGATCATGGCCGTGAAGAGCCCGTTCTTGCCGCCGAAGTGATAGTTCACGGCGGCCAGGTTCACATCGGCCCGGCTGGTCACCATGCGCAGGCTCGTGCCGTCGAAGCCGCGCTCGAGGAAGAGCGCCTCGGCGGCGTCGAACATGCGGTCGCGCGTGGCGTTGTTCGCGCGGACTTCGTTGGTCTGGGATCTGAGCATGCGCAAGACGATTCAAACGATCGTTTGAAGCATACGTTCAGCAATCCGGGTGTCAACCCCGCCTGCCGCCGTCCGCGCTGAGCGCAATGCGGCCCGCGCCCCGGGCAAGCACCTAACTCCTTGTCAAAGCTTGAATTAGCCGTTTTCGTCCCAAGCTTTAGAATCGCTCCTCTAACCAGGACCTTCCTTGCGACGCTACGCCGCCTCCGACGCCCTGCCGCCGCCCCCAACTGTGCGCAAACGCGGCAGCGACTGGCGCGTGCTGAAGACCCTGCTGCCCTACCTCTGGGAGTTCCGCTGGCGCGTCGCCCTCGCGCTCGCCTTCATGCTCGCGGCCAAGCTCGCGAACGTGAGCGTGCCGCTCGTGCTCAAGGGGATCGTCGACTCGCTCACGGCCGAAAACGCGGTCCTCGTCGTGCCGATGGCGCTGCTCGTGGCATACGGTCTGCTGCGGCTCTCCACGACGCTCTTCACCGAGTTGCGCGAGCTCGCCTTCGCGAAGGTCACGCATCGCGCGGTGCGGCGCATCGCGCTGGCCGTGTTCCGTCACTTGCACGCGCTTGCGCTGCGCTTTCATCTCGAGCGCCAGACCGGGGGCATGTCGCGGGACATCGAGCGCGGCGCGCGCGGCATCAACACGCTGCTCGGCTACACGCTCTACAGCATCCTGCCGACGCTCGTGGAGATCTGCCTGGTGGTCGGCATCCTGCTCGCGAAGTACGAGCCGAGCTTCGCGTTGATCGCGCTCGGCACGCTCACGATCTACATCGCCTACAGCGTCACGGTCACCGAGTGGCGCACCAAGTTCCGGCGCCAGATGAACGAGGAGGACTCGCGCGCGAACACGCGCGCGATCGACTCGCTGCTCAACTACGAGACCGTCAAGTACTTCGGAAACGAGGACCACGAGGCGCGGCGCTACGACGAGAACCTGCAGCGCTACGAGCGCGCCGCGGTGAGGAGCCAGACGTCCCTGTCGGCACTCAACACCGGGCAGGCGGTGATCATCGCGGGCGGCGTCGTGCTGATCATGTGGCGGGCGACGGTCGGCGTGGTCGCGGGTACCTTGACGCTCGGCGACCTGGTCCTGGTCAACGCGTTCCTGATCCAGCTCTACATCCCGCTCAACTTCCTCGGAGTGCTCTATCGGGAGATCAAGCAGGCGATCGCCGACATGGAGCGGATGTTCGGCGTGCTCGAGCAGCACCGCGAGATCGAGGACCCGCCCGGCGCACCGGTGCTTGCCGCCGTGAATCCGACCGTCCGCTTCGAGAACGTGAGCTTCGCCTACGAGCCGCGCCGGCAGATCCTGCACGACGTGAGCTTCGAGGTCGCGGCCGGGGCGACGGTGGCAGTCGTCGGGCACTCGGGATCGGGCAAGTCGACGCTCGCGCGGCTGCTGTTCCGTTTCTACGACGTGGGCGAGGGGCGCATCACCGTGAACGGCGTCGACATCCGCGACGTCAGCCAGGCCAGCCTGCGCGGCACGATTGGAATCGTTCCGCAGGACACGGTGCTCTTCAACGACACGATCCTCTACAACATCCAGTACGGCCGGCCCGACGCGTCGGCCGAAGAGGTGATCGAAGCCGCGCGCTCGGCCCACATCCACGAGTTCATCCAAACGCTGCCGGACGGCTACGACACGATGGTCGGCGAGCGCGGTCTCAAGCTTTCCGGGGGCGAAAAGCAACGCGTGGCCATCGCGCGCGCGCTGCTCAAGAATCCGCAGATCCTCGTGTTCGACGAGGCCACCTCGGCGCTCGACTCGAGATCCGAGAAGGCGATCCAGGCCGAGCTCGACCGCATCGCGCAGGGCCGCACGGCGCTGGTGATCGCGCACCGGCTGTCGACCGTCATGGACGCAGACGAGATCATCGTGCTGGAGCACGGACGCATCGTCGAGCGCGGCACCCACCGCACGCTCCTCGAGCGCGGCGGCCATTACGCCCAGATGTGGGCCCTGCAGCAGCTCGAAGCAGCGGAGCGCGAAGCCATGGCCGCGTAGAACGCGGCCCTCTAGAGTGTTTACTCGCACCGGGAAGGGAGGTAACGGAGGGGAACCAGGCGGTTCCCCTCTGTTCGTTACCTTCGGATCTTTTTCGTTGCCGCGTCAGCCGGGGATGACGGAGACTCCGAAGAGCCAGCCGTGGCTGAACACCAAGATCGCGTAGATCACCACCCCGAGCGCCACTCGCCATAGGCCGACTCCCTTCCAGTCGATCTTGACGCGGCCCGCGGCGGCGGCGGCGAAGGGGATGCGCGAGGTTTTCGCGGCGAAGGCCTGCCACGCGTCGCCGAGCCGGAGCGCCCGCTTGTGGTCGATAGCGACCATCCCGCCGAGCGACAGGATCAGGATACCGCCGAACAGCATCGCCGAGGCCGCGTCGCCGTTCGCGGCAAGATGCGCGATGGCCCAGAGCGTCGCGCCCCAGAGAAACGGGTGCCGGGTGATCGTGACGATCCCGCGCGCCGCCTGGTTTGCGTCGTCGAAGCGTTCCCCGCCGACAATCGTCGGGTTAGGTGTCGTCAGCCCGACGGCCGCGAGGATCAGCGCGATCGGCATCAACGCCGTGGCGAGCGCGCGGCCGGCGACGCCGAGCTCCCATATGCCGACGAACGGGGCATCCCCGTAGGCCATGATGGCCCAGATCAGAAAGAGCGCCGAGACCAGCGAGTAGGCGGCGAGAAACGGCTTCTCGCCGAGCGCGGCCACCAGCCGCGAGCGCACCGGAGGCCAGGAAAGCAGAAAATGGCCGCCGACGAAGCCGACCATCGCAAGCAAGAGCGCGGTAAGGGTGCCGGTCACGGTCGGATTCTACTGGCCTCCCGCGCCACGGGCGCGCTGGCTGTCGGTCGCGCGGGCCAGCCTCGGACCGGCGACATCGCATGCCGATCGCATAGGCAGGGCACGGGGAAACCTGTCGAACTCCTGTCAAAACCTAATCTTAGCGTGAGGTTGTTCACGTATCCTGTTATTTTCGTTGTCGAAGCTCGGCAGGGTGGATACACTCCCCCTACTCAGGAGAGGGGCGGGACCCGGAATGTCGATTCGCTTCCACAGGGCAGCGGCCAGAGCGCTTTTCGCGCTTTTCGTGCTTGGTGCGCAGGCCGCTCCAACGCTGGCCGAGCCCCCCGTCGATCCCAAGGTCCGCTCGGCCTCCGTGCTGGTGCTGGATCAGGCCACCGGCGAAGTCCTGTACAGCAAGAACGAATCGGCTGTCGTGCCGATCGCCTCCATCACCAAGCTGATGACCGCGATGGTGACGCTCGACGCCGGTCTGCCCCTTGACGAGGACGTCACGATCACGCGCGAAGCCCTGCCGACCGTGCAGGGCGCCAAGTTCCGCTCGGCGCTGCGCATCGGCGACAAGGTCTCGCGCGACGATCTTCTCAAGCTCGCCCTCATGGCCTCGGAGAACCGCGCGGCGGCGGCGCTCGGCATCGGCTATCCGGGCGGCCTCGATCTGTTCGTCGAGGCCATGAACGCGAAGGCGCTGCTGCTCGGCATGAACGACACGCGGTTCGTCGAGCCGACCGGCCTCTCCGCCGAGAACGTGTCCAGCGCCGGCGACCTCGCGCGGCTCGTGGAGGCGGCGCACACCTATCCGCTCATTCGCGAGTACTCGACCGCAAAGTCGCACGAGCTGCGGATCGGCAAACGCAAGCTCGCGTATCACAACACGAACCGGCTCGTCTCGAGCCCGACGTGGGAGATCGGCCTGCAGAAGACCGGGTTCATCCGGGCGGCGGGCCGCTGTCTGGTGATGCAGGCGAGCATCGAAGCGCGGCCGCTCATCATCGTGCTGCTCGACTCGGTCGGCAAGTACACGCGGATCGGCGACGCGAATCGCCTCCGCCAGTGGCTCGAAGCGACGAAGGTCCTCGCGTCCGACGCGATCACCGCGTCCGAAAAACCGGTTCGCCGTTCGGTTTCCGCGCCGAACCCGCGTCCGGCGTACGATAGCGGCTCCGATAATGGGAGCCGCGTGAGTGTCCAGTACCCGTCCCCACCGAATATCTGGTGAGCCCTCTGGGGGAGCCGAGCCGTCCCGGTTCGGCGCGCCCGGCATCGTCCGCTACTACGATTGCCTGACTCACGCCGAGTCGTTTCTCGACGACGTGCGGCGCGGCCTCGCGGCGCCGCGGAAAGTGCTGCCGCCGAAGCATTTCTATGACGCGGAGGGGTCGCGCCTCTTCGAGGAGATCTGCGACCTCCCCGAGTATTACCCGACGCGCACCGAGATGGCGATCATGCGCGAGCGCATTCCGGAGATCGCGCGGCTGCTCGGGCCCGACATCGAGCTGATCGAGCTGGGATCCGGCGCGAGCGTGAAGACCCGCCTGCTGATCGAGCAGGCGCGCCCCGCGCTCTATGTGCCGATCGAGATTGCCGACGAGGCGCTGCGGAATGCCTCGGTCAGCCTCGCCGAGCACTTTCCCTGGTTGCACATCTGCGCCGTGCGCGCAGACTTCTCGCGCCCGCTCCGGATGCCGAGCTTCACGGGTGCGCGGGTCAAGCTCAAGGTAGCCTACTTTCCCGGCTCCACGATCGGCAATTTCATGCCAGAGGACGCGGTCGCGCTCCTGCGCAACGTGCGCGACCTCACCGGCTCCGGCGGGCGCCTGCTGATCGGCGTCGATCTAAAGAAGGACCGGCGCATGCTGGAGGCGGCGTATGACGACGCGGCGGGCGTGACCGCGCGGTTCAACCTGAATCTCCTCGCCCGTATCAATCGCGAGCTGGAAGGGGATTTTCAGCTGCAGCGCTTTCGCCACAAGGCGTTCTACGACGAGCGCGTGGGACGGATCGAGATGCACCTCGAAAGCGTGTATGCGCAGTTCGCGCACGTCGCGGGCCAGCGCTACGATTTCAAGCCGGGCGAGACGATACACACCGAGAACTCGTACAAGTACACGGTGCCCGAGTTCCAGGCGCTCGCGCGCCGCGCGCGCTTCGAGCCGCAGCATGCCTGGACAGATGCCCGGAACCTGTTCTCGGTGCACCTGATGACTGCGCTGTAGAGCCGTGAGGTCCCTGCGCCGATTCTCCGTGATCGCATTTCTCGCCGTTGCGGCGATTCCGCTGTGCGTAGCGCAATCGGCGGAAGCGGCGAGCGCCGTGCGCAGCGCGCCGGTCGACGTGGGCGATCTGGCGCCCGACTTCACGCTGCTCGACGAGGAAGGACGTGCGCACACGCTCTCGAACGAGCACGCGAAGCAGGGCGCGGTCGTCCTGATTTTCTACCGCGGGCACTGGTGACCGTATTGCCGCCGGCAGTTGGCCGGCCTCAAGTCGCTGATCAAGCCTGGCGAGGCCGTGAGCCTCTGGGCGATCAGCCCCGACTCCGCCGAGCGGAGCCGGTCGTTCGCTCAATCGATCGCGGCGGATAGCCGCGGCGGCGCAGCGCTGCGCCTGCTCTCGGATCCGGGACACCGCGTGATCGATGCCTACGGCCTTCCGGATGCGCGCTACGCGCGGCTCCCGTACTACGGGATTCCGTACGCTGCGGCGTATGTGATCGACCAGACCGGGCGCGTCGCGTGGGCGCGGATCGACCGGGACTACACGGAGCGTCCGCCGAACGACGCGATCCGCGCGGCGATCGACGCCCTCAAGCGCTGACTCACTCCGCCAGCCAGGCGAGTGCGGCCGACGGGTCGGTGAAGGACTGGAACGCGAATCCGTGCGCGGTCGCGAATACTTCGAAGTAGCGGCCCAGATTCAGCTCGTCCTCGGTGCGGTGGAGCGACGCGACCTTGTGACCGACCCGCAGCCCGGCCACTTCCAGGTCCGCGGCGACCTCGAAGAGATCCGAGACGGCGAGCGGCGCCTCTTCCAGCTGGCGCCAATCGATCAGCACGTGATGGCGCACGTTCTTGGCGCATTCGCGCACGATCTCGGCGAGCGTTTTGCGGCTCGCTTCCAGATCGAGCTCGCCATTGCGGTTCGCGCGCAGGAAATCCCGGGTGGTCACTACGCGGATATCAAAACTCATGGGTTCGCGTCATGCAACGGTTCGACGGCTCTCATTCTAGGTTCGATCATCTGCGGCTGGGGGGCGCGCCGCCGGTCGCAGGATGGCCGATCGCCTGCGAGGTCTTCTCGGCGGTCTCCTTGATCAGCCAGGACCACTGGAGCTTCAGGCGCTCGGCGGGCGCCGAGAGTGAGAGGCCCGCCACCAAGACACCGGCGTCGTCGCGGATTCCCGCCGCGATGCATCGCACACCTACCTCGGCCTCCTCGTTGTCGGTCGCATAGCCCTGCTTGCGGACCTTCTCGAGTTCCTTCTCGAGCATCGGAAGGGCATGCAGCGTGTTGCGCGTCAAAGTCGGCAGCCCGGTGCGCTCGGCATAGCCGCGGACGCCCTCCGGAGACTCCTCTGCGAGAAACAGCTTGCCGACCGCCGTGACGTGCAGCGGCGCCCGCGCGCCGATGATGTTGACCACCCGCATGAGCGAGCGACCGCTCGAGGTGCGCTCGATGTAGACGATCTCGTCATCGCGTCGCACCGAGAGATTGACTGCTTCGCCCGTGGCGGCGTGCAGCTCGCGCATGTGCGGAAGCGCGTGCTCGCGCACGCTGATGCGCGATTTGACGAGATTCCCCAGCTCGAGCAACCGGAGTCCCAGCCGATAGGTCCCTTGGTCGACGCGCTCCACGAGGCGGTCGTTCACGAGCGCCGTCAGGATCCGGTGCGCGGTCGACGGGTGCAGGCCGGATGCGGCCGCAAGCTGCTTCAGCCCGACCGCGTTGGCCGATTCCCCGAGCACGTCGATCAGCTTGGTCATGCGCTCGATGACCTGGATCGAACTCTTCGACTCCTTGCTTGCTTCCCGCGTCGCCACGCTGCGCTCCAATGACCGCCTCGAGGACAGACTGGACGGGCTAACGTTCGCCCGACTCGCTGTCAGATGGTGCAATTCTAACCCGGGATCCGGAATTGACGGCGAGACGCGCGCATCCCTGTGATAACATCGACGCGCGCTCCGCCCAGCGAAACACCCCGAGCTTTGCTTCCCATGCGCGTTGGTCTCTTCGTCACCTGCCTCGTCGATCTCATGCGCCCGAACATCGGCTTCGCGGCGCTCGGGTTGCTCGAAGCGGCCGGCTGCGAGGTCGTCGTGCCGCCGTCCCAGACTTGCTGCGGACAGCCCGGCTACAACTCCGGCGACCGCACTTCCGCGCGCGCGCTGGCGCTGAAGGTGCTCGAAGAGTTCGAGGAGTGCGAGTACGTCGTCGCGCCCTCGGGATCCTGCAGCGGGATGATCCGCACCCACTACCCGGAACTCTTCGGCGATGCGCCGGTGGAGCTCGATCGCATCAAGCGCCTGGCGGCCCGGACCTACGAGCTCACGGACTTCCTCGTCAACGTCGCCGCGCTCGCGCGGGTGCCGGGAGAGTTCCGCGGGGCGGTGACCTACCACGACAGCTGTGCCGGGTTGCGCGAGCTCGGCGTGCAGGCGCAGCCGCGCGCGCTGCTCGCGAAGATGGACGGCCTCACGCTCTCTGAAATGGCGGATTGCACCGTCTGCTGTGGCTTCGGCGGCACGTTCGCGGTGAAGTTCGGCGACATATCGTCCGCGATGGCCGACAAGAAATGCGAGCACATCCAGGCGAGCGGTGCGGACGCGGTGGTGCTCGGCGATCTCGGCTGCATGCTGAACATCGAGGGGCGGTTGCGGCGCCGGGGCGACGACCGCACGCGCGTGCTGCACGTCGCCGAAGTGCTGGCCGGAAAAGACACCGCTGCCGAATAGAAGTGCCCGAAAGATGGACGACATCGGCACGCGAGGGGATATACGAGGGGCTTGCCCCTTGTTCGTACGGGGATATACAAGGGGGAGTCCTCCCCTTGTTCGTTGAAAACGCCTTTGGGTCGCAGTGGCGATTGGCCCGACTTCAGGACAGGTTCTAGCCAAGGTCGATTTCATGGAACCCCAGTCGATTCATTTCAAGGCGCGCGTTGCGGGGGAGCTCGCCAACGCGCAGCTGCAGTCGAACATGCGCCGCTTCGGCGGGCGGTTCAAGATCGCGCGCGCGAAGGTGATCGGCGAGATCGACGACCTCGAGGGCACGCGTACCGCGGCCGCAGAGGCACGCGATCGCGCGCTCGACAACCTGGACGCCTGGATCGAGCGGTTCGAGGCGGAGGCCACGCGGCGCGGCGCGACGGTCCTTTTCGCGGAGACCGGGGCCGACGTGGCGGAGCTCGTGACCGAGCTCTGCCGCCGCCACGGCGTGAAGAAGGTCGCGAAGTCCAAGTCGATGCTGTCGGAGGAGGCGCAGCTCAACGACCGTCTCGCGGCGGCCGGCGTGCAGCCGGTGGAAACCGACCTCGGCGAGTACATCCTCCAGCTCGCGGGCGAAGCGCCCTCGCACATCATCGCCCCCGCGATCCACAAGAGCAAGGAACAGGTCGCGGATCTCTTCGAGCGCGAGCACCACCGGCCGCGCACGCTCGACATCCCGCAGATGACGCGCGAGGCGCGCGAAGTGTTGCGCGCACACTTTCTCTCCGCCGACATGGGGATCTCGGGCGGGAATTTTCTCGTCGCCGAGACGGGCTCGGTTGCGCTCGTCACGAACGAGGGCAACGGCCGCATGGTGACGACGCTGCCGCGCGTGCACGTCTGCATCACCGGCATCGAGAAGGTGCTGCCGACCCTCGAGGACCTGTCGCTCATCATGCGGCTGCTGCCGCGCTCGGCGACCGGGCAGTCGATCTCGAACTACTTCACCGTGGCGACCGGCACCCGGCAGCCCGGCGATCGCGACGGCCCGGAGCACATGTACTTCATCCTGGTCGACAATGGCCGCACCAACCTGGTCGGCGGCGACATGCAGGAGATGTTGCGCTGCATCCGCTGCGGCGCCTGCATGAACCACTGTCCCGTGTACCAGACCATCGGCGGTCACGCGTACGGCTGGGTGTACCCGGGGCCGATGGGCTCGGTGCTGACGCCGTCCTACGTGGGCCTGGAGAACGCGCTCGACCTGCCGCATGCGGCGACGCTCTGCGGCGAGTGCGGCGTGGCCTGTCCCGTGAAGATCCCGCTGCCCGATCTCTTGCGCAAGCTGCGCGAGAAGCAGGTCGAGCGTGGCTTGCGGCCGGCAAGTGAGCGGTTCGGCATCCGCGCGTGGTCATGGTTTGCGCAGCGGCCCCGGCTCTATGCGCTCGCCACGCGCATCGCCGCGCGCTCTCTGCGCTTGCTGGGCGGCCGCAAGCGGATGATCGGCCACCTCCCGTTCGGGAAGGGGTGGACACTGGGACGCGACATGCCGGCGCCGCCCGGTAGAACGTTTCGGGATCTCTATGCGAAGCGCAAGAGGAAATGACTAGGCCCGTTGCAGCGAATCGTCACTCCCGCGCAAGGTCGTCACCCCCGAGCGTCTTTATCGGGGGCGGGAATCCACGTCTGCGTCATGCCAAGACATGCTGGATCCCCGCTTGCGCGGGGATGACTTGATCAGAGGTTCCACACGCCCATGCCCAACTTTCGCGAACGCATTCCGTATTCGGCGATCGTCGACCGGCCGCCGCTCAGGCTTCCGGACGGGGCGCGCATCATCGTCTGGACGATCGTGAACGTCGAGGAGTGGCAGAACGAGCGGCCGATGCCGCGCACCGTGCTCCCGCCCCCGATGGGGCAGCCGCTGCTGCCGGATCTTCCGAACTGGGCATGGCACGAGTACGGGATGCGGGTCGGATTCTGGCGCGTGGCCGAGTGCCTGGCGCGTTTCGACGTCAAGGCGACGCTCGCCACCAACGGCGCCGTGTGCCGAAGCTATCCGCGCATCGCAGAGGCCGCCCTCGACGCAGGGTGGGAGTTCATGGGTCACGGCTACGTCCAGCGCCCGATGCACCAGGTCGAGGATCAGCGCGCGGCGATACGCGACACGATCAAGGCGATCCGCGGCGTGGCCGGACGGCCCCCGCGGGGCTGGGAGAGCCCGGGGCTCACCGAGACCGACGACACGATCGATCTCCTGAAGGCGGAAGGAATCGAATATGTGGCCGACTGGGTGCTGGACGACCAGCCCTGCCGGATCGCGACGGCGCACGGCCCGATGATCTCGGTGCCCTATACCGTCGAGCTCAACGACATATCGATGATGGCCCTGCAGCACCATCCCTCCGAGGAGATGCTGCGTCGCGGAGTCGATCATTTCGAGCGGCTCTACGCCGAGAGCGAGCGGATCACCCGCATCATGAGCATCAGCATGCATCCGTATCTCTCCGGTGTGCCGCATCGCATCGGCTACGTCGAGAAGCTCTACGCGCACATCGCCGCGCGGCCCGGCGTGCTCTTCTGGACCGGAGACCAGATCCTCGACTGGTATCTGGCCGAGACTTCCGGATAAGCGGCGCAAGGCGCGCGAGGTGAAGCCCCTGCCGCGCAAGCGACGAGCAGGCGCCGTGCGGGCGACCGCGGCTGCACGGCGGCGCCTCGCTCCCGACGAGCGCGAGCGGCAGATCGTCGACGCGGCGATCGATTTTTTCGCCGAGGTGGGGTTCGGCGGCCAGACCCGCGAGCTCTCGCGCCGGCTGGGCATCACCCAGCCGCTGCTCTATCGGTACTTCCCGTCGAAGCAGGACCTGGTCGAACGGGTGTATCGGGAGGTCTACCTCGGCCCGTGGGATCCCGGCTGGGAGCGGCTGCTCGACGACCGGACGATTCCGCTGCGCGAGCGCCTGATCGAGTTCTACGGCCGCTACACGGCGGCGATCTTCAACCCGCGATGGCTGCGCATCTATCTCTACTCGGGGCTGCTCGGGGTGGGGTTCAACAAGCGCTACCTCGCCAGGCTCGAGCGCCGCGTGCTCACCCGCATCTGCCGCGAGCTGCGTCACGAATGGGGACTGCCGCGCCCCGGCCGGGCGCCGATCCGGGACGCGGAAATGGAGCTGGTCCAGGGCCTGCAGGCCGCGATCTTCTATCACGGCGTGCGGAAGCACGTGTACGGCATCGACGTGCAGCCCGCGACCGGCCGCGCGATCGAGATCGCGGTGGACGCGCTGCTCGCGGGTGCGCCGCGCGCGATGCGCCGCCTGGTCGGCGGCGCCCGCGCTACTTCAGCCGCAACTCCACGTCGCGCAGGAGCGGCTCGGTCGAAGTCGCGATCTCGTTCTCGATCAGCGCGCCGCACCCCGGGCAGTAGAACTGCCTGAACTGCGGCAGGTCGTCGATGAAGCGCGCCGGATCGCCGACGATGGGATTCGACGCCTGGATCGGCCGGTCGTCGCGCGCGCAATGGTCCTTGAAGTTCTCGCTGACCGGCCCGAGATCGGTCTCGCACTTCGCGCAGGCATGCCGCGGCCCACCGGTGCCCGTGTGCACCGCGAGCATGGCGGTCGCGAGGAACTTGCGCTTGCCGCCCGCCTTGCGCGCCGCGGCCGCCGGACGCTTCGCCCGGGCGAGGCGCTCCTTCCTCATCGTGTCGCGCAGACGCTCGGTCGCCTCGCGATCGGCCGTGCCGTCGCCGCGCAGCGCCACGCCGTAGACCTCGCGCGCCGTCTGCTCCGTCACGTTCAAGTGCTCGATGTCGGATTCCACCAGCGCCGGATCGCGCTCGATCGGATCGCCGAGGCCGCCCGCCGCGGACCAGAGCACCGCGTACACGTCGGCCGGGTTCTGGATGAACTCCTCCTGGCGGAGCTGCAGCTCCTCCGGCTCGCCCGTCACCTCGTCGATGTCCCCCGGCATCTCGGAGCGCCGCATGCGCGCGGCAATGTCGGTGTTCCGCGTGAAGCGGTAGCGGTTCACCGCGCCGGGATAGCCGCCCATCATGCCGGTCGACGTCGGCACGGCGTTGCCCGACGAAAGCGTGTCCTGGATCACCTTCTCGGTCCGGTGCGGGATGAAGCACGACTCGGCCGAGAGCCCGCCGCGGAATTTCCCCGCGCCGCCCGAGTCGATCATCTCCTTGCGGTACAGGAACAGCACCGGGAAGGTCTGCTCGGTGTGCTCGACGTTCGGCAGCTTGCAGATCGGCGTGCGCGACTGGCCGCCGGTCGAGATGCCGTCCGCGTGCGCAAACGCGCCGATCGCCCCGCCGATCGGGTCGACCAGGATGTAGCCGTACTTCTCCCCCCACTGGTCGATGCCGCGGAAGAGCGTCGCGGGCCACTGGCTCGTGCCGCCGATGCACATGATGTCGCCGCGCATCTCCGGGTCCGCGTGAATCATCTTGGACAGCACGTTGTACGCGGGGTAGAGCGAGATCTCCATGCACTGCACCGGCGCGGTCGACACCGACGCAGGGAAATCGGCGCAGTTCAGCGTGCCCGGCGTCGGATTGAAGTCGACGTGCCGCAGCGCGCCGCCGACGGCGTAGTACTGATCCCAGCACAGGAGCTCGTTCAGCGCGACCATGATCGCGCCGCGCCAGCCCGAGTAGGTGGCGTTGATCGCGCCGGTCTGCGGCGCAGTCCCCTCGTTCTCGAACACGAGCTTCTTGCCCTGCTTGCGCAGCGTGATCATGACCCGGTGCGTCCTGCGGTCGCCCGGTCCGGCGCATTCGATATAGGTGCGATCGCGCCACACGCCATCCGGCAGGCGCGCCATCTTGTCCAGAAAGGCACGCTCGCCGTCGTCGATGATCTTCTTCATCACGCCCTTGACGGTGTCGGCGCCGTAGCGGTGGATGAGGGCGAGAATCCGGCCGCGGCCGGTGATGTTCCCGGCCAGCTGGGCGCGGAAGTCGAGCGCCACCGCCGGGGGATTGCGCGAGGAGCGCAGGTAGAGATCCTCGATATCGCGCCGCACCTCGTCTTTCTCGACGATCTTCGTGGGCGGGATCAGGATGCCCTCGTCGAAGGCATCGCGCGCGCTCGGGCAGAAGCTCCCGGGCGTGATGCCGCCGATGTCGTACTGGTGCAGGCAGTTCGTGACCCAGCAGAAGAGTTCGCCCTTCCAGAACACCGGGGCGATCATCATGACGTCCATCTGGTGCGCGGCTCCGACCCACGGGTCGTTCGCGATGAACATGTCGCCTTCGTGGATGCCCGGATTCTCGACGCGATTCTCCAGGATCCATTTCACCTGCGTATCGGTCACGCCGGACATGTACTGCATGTAGGGCCCGAAGAACACGAACTCGGCGTCCTCGGTGAGGATCGACGGGTTGAGGTCGAGCGCGTACATCGCCACCGGCGAGCCCGACAGCCGCTGGATCGTGGAGCCGTGCTCCTCGTTGACGTTCCACAGCGCGTGGCGGATGACCTCGAAGGTGACCGGGTCGATCTTCTTCTGCCACTTGCGGTGCATCTTCAGCTTGGGCGAGATGCGCAGCTTCTTCGGCGGGACATAGCCGGTGCGGCGCCCGTCGAAGAGCTCGGGAGCGAGCTCGGAAAGTTTCTTCAGCGGAGCGTTCATATGAGAACCTCTCGGAAATTACAGCCTTGCCACTTCATGCGAAAAACGGGCGCACGAACAAGGGGGGGCTCCCCCTTGTATATCCCCGTACGAACAAGGGGCAAGCCCCTTGCAAATCCCCTCGTTTGCGACGGCAGTCGCACTTGAGGATGAGCCGAATTCCTCATCTACCGAACGTCATTTCGAAATTGCCGTGGCCATCCACGCGCAGGCGGCGTCCGGGGTGCACGACCACCGTGGTGTCGGCGGTCTCCACGATCGCCGGCCCGCTCACGCGGTTGCCCGGCGCGAGCCGCTCGCCGTCGTAGACGGGTGTCTTGCGCTTGCGCTTGAGATCCGACCAGTATATCTCCCGCGGCTTGCGCGCCGCCTCGCGTGGGATCTTCGCGGATAGCTTCTTCGCCTTGACGAGCTTCGGGCGCGGCGTGAGCGCCCGGGCGCGGAGGCGAAACGTGACGATCTCGAGCTGCGCGCCGGGAAGGGCTGCGCCGCGGCCGTAGAGCTGCTCGTAGCGGGCGACGAAGTCGGCGCGCAGCTTGGCCTCGTAGTTCGCCGCGAGCCTGTTGCCCGCGACCGGCACTTCGACCTCGTGGATCTGGCCTTTGTGCCGGACGTCCAGCGAGAACTCGAAGGTCTGATGGCTCCGCGCGATGCCCTCTTCGCTCATGCGCTTGCGGGCCTCGGTCTCGAGCGTCGTGAAATTGCCGTTGATGCGCGTGTGCGGCACGGGTGTCGGCATGATCTCCGTGTGCTCGTAGATGTGCAGCACGTCGGCCGCCGCGGCGCCGAACGCGCACCAGGTCGACGCGACCTCGCGCTGCGGGATGATCACCTTCTTGATGCCGAGCTCTTTCGCGAAGACGCCCGCGTGAGCCGGGCCGGCGCCGCCGAACGCATAGAGGACGAAGTCGCGCGGATCGAAGCCCTTCTCGACGGTCACCTTGCGGATGATGTCGGCCATCTGCAGCTCGACGATCCGGCAGATGCCCGCCGCGCACTCGGTGACGTCCATCCCGAGCTGCTTCGCGACCGCGCCCACGGCGGCGAGCGCCGCTGCGCGGTCGAGCTTCATCCGGCCGCCCGCGAAGTCGTCCGGATCGAGATAGCCGAGGACGAGCTGCGCGTCGGTGACGGTCGGGATCTCGCCGCCGCGCTGGTAGCAGACCGGACCCGGGAAGGCGCCGGCGCTGTCCGGGCCGACGGTCATGGTCCCTGCGGTGGGATTGACGCGCACCAGGCTGCCGCCGCCCGAGCCGATCGCCTGCAGGTCAACCTTCGGGAGGAAGTACTCGTACTGGTCGGTGTTGCTGATGAACGAGTAGGCGGGCTTGCCGTCGTAGATGATCGACACGTCGAACGACGTCCCGCCCATGTCGGTCGTGATGATGTGCTTGTCGCCCATCGCCTCGCCGAGAAAGCTCGACGCCGTGACGCCCGCTACCGGCCCCGAGTCGAGCGTGAGGAGCGGCGCCGCCTGCGCGCGCGCGACCGAGATCGTCCCGCCGCCGCACTGCGTGATCTGCAGGCCGTGCTTGTAACCGAGCTTGCGGAGCGCGCTCTCGAGCCGCGCCACGTAGCCGGCCATGACCGGGCCGAGATAAGCGTTCAGCGCGGTCGCGGTGACCCGCTCGTACTCGCCCCACCGGGGCGCGATCTCCACGGAGCACGTCACGTAAACGTCCGGGGCGATCGCCCTGACCATCTCCGCCACGCGCCGCTCGTGGCGCGAGTTGCGGAACGACCACAGGAAGCAGATCGCGATCGCATCCACGCCGAGCTCGACCAGCTCGCGGATCGCGCGCTCGGCTTCCGCCTCGTTCAGCGGGACCACGACCTCGTCGAAGCAGTCGACCCTTTCGGACACGCCGCGGATGAGCCGCTTCGGCACGATCGGCGAGGGCTTCTGGGTCTCGGGAAAGTGCACCACCTTGCGGATGTCGCGCCCGGTATAGCCGCGCGAGCCGCGCATGATGTGGATCGCGTCCTCGTGGCCCTTGGTCGTGATGAGACCGACCTTGGCGCCGCGCTTCTGGATGATGGTGTTGGTGCCGACCGTGGTGCCGTGCGACAGAAACCTGATCTGGCGGCAGAAGGCCCCGAGCTCGAGCCCGAGCTCCTCGGCGCCGACCCGCAGGGCGTGCAGCATCCCCTCGGCGAAGTCCTTCGGCGTCGACGGAACCTTCGTTGAGAACATCTTGCCGCGGTCGTCGACGATCACGCAGTCGGTGAACGTCCCGCCGATGTCGATCCCGACGAGATACTGAGACACTTTGCCCTCCTGGCCCGGCTCTTATTTATCGGTTGCTAAATTGTACCGCGGACGGCGCCTCGCCGCTCGACGCGTCCGGGTAGAGTGATCAGGCTTGCTTGGCGGTCCTCTCCCGCTTCCATTGCTCGCAGCGCTGCATCGCCTCCGGGGTGAACTCGGCCTGCGGCTCGTTGCCCCCGATCACGAACATCAGGATGTGCTCCCGGTCCGGCTCGTCGTAGGTGACGTTCATGAAGCGGCGGGCCACGCCCACCGGGAACGAGATGACGTCGTACGGGTCCAGATCGACGCCCTCGATCGCATCGCCCTCGTTCCACTCGCAGCGCCAGCGGCCGGTCATCGGGATGAAAGTCTCGTTCGTGTCGTGGTTGTGCATCAGCGGCCCCTTGCCGGGCAGCGCCTTGCAGTAGCCGAGGTTGAACCCCTCCGCGATCGGGATGGCCGGCATGGCCGACGCGTCGTCGCCCACCGGCGAGGTGGTGGCCTCGTTCTGCTTCTCCGCCGGGGGCTGGAACCCGATCACCGCGAAGAGCGTCCGCCGGCACTCGGGCACGTCGCTGTCGGGCAGCCCGCCGTCCGAGCCCTTGAGATCCTTGAAGCGCGCGACCCGCTTCATCATCTCCTCGCGCGTCCACACGCGCACGTCTTTCCAGTCGCTCATCGTTGCCTCCAAAGCAAACCTAGTTTAGGCGGGGCAGTGACCATGTCCGTCCGGCGCCTACGGCCGCAAACGCCCTCCTGCGGGGACCCGCTCGACGGCTTGCCTTGCGGCACCATGAGCCCGGCGCGGATCGGCTTGCCCCAGCGTCGTGTAGCGCTTGCCCTACGAAATCGCACTAGCCTAAAGCTTTCCGAGCGCGCGCAGCACGACTTCCGGCGTGGAAGGCTGCGCGTTCACCTTGGCCTCGAGCGGGGCGAGGGCGTCGTTGATGGCGTTGAGGATCACCGCCGGCGCGCCGCCGGTGCCCGCCTCGCCGGCGCCCTTCGCGCCGAGCGCGGAAGTGCGCGTGAGCGTCTCCACGTGACCGACGATCATCTCGGGCATCTCGACCGCCATCGGGACGAGGTAATCGGCCATGGTGGTGGTGAGCAGCTGTCCGCGCTCGTCGTAGATGCAGTGCTCGTAGAGCGCGCCGCCGATGCCCTGGACGATGCCGCCGTAGACCTGCTCGTCGACGAGCTTGGGATTGATCGCGCGACCGCAGTCCTCCACGCACCAGTGCTTGAGGAGCTTCACGAACCCGGTGTCGGTGTCGACCTCGAGGTACGAGCCCTGCACGCCGTTGGTGAAGACGAACGCGTAGTCCTTGACCCGGTAATGGCGCGTGACGACGAGCTCGGGCTGCACGCTGTCCGGCAGTTCGGACGTGCGGTAGTAGACGATCCGCGTCAGCTCGTAGAGCGGCATGACCTGCTCGGACGTGCCGCGCCGGACGATCTTGCTCTCGACGAGGTCGAGCTCCACGGGTTTCATCTTGAGCAGGTGACCCGCGATCTCGAGGACCCGGCGCTTGAGCTCGATGCCCGCCTGCAGCACCGCTTCGCCGCCGATGCCCGTCGCGCGCGAGGCCCACGTGCCGCCGCCGTACGGCGTCTTGTCGGTGTCGCCGGTGTGCATGCGCACGCAGGCGAGCGTCACGCCCACCGCCGTCGCGGCGATCTGCGTGAGCACCGCTTCGAGGCCCTGGCCCTGCTCGGTGACGCCGGTGAGGCAATGCAGGCCGGCGGCCGCATCGAGCCGCAGCGTGCAGCCGTCCTGCGCCGCGATGCGCGCGCCGCCGACGCCGTAGAACATCGGGCTCGGGTTGGTCACCTCGACCATCGAGGCGAGCCCGATGCCGCGGTAGATCCCCTTCTTGCGGAGCTCGGCCTGCTCGGCGCGCAGCTTGTCGTAGTCCATCAGCTTGAGCAGCTTCGCGAGCGCGGCCTGGTGCGAGAGCCCCTCGAAGCGCATGCCCGAGGCCGACTTGCACGGGTAGCCGTCGTCCGGCAGCAGATTGCGGCGCCGGATCTCGGCCTTGTCCATGCCGATCTTCGCCGCGGCGAGGTCGACGAGACCCTCGCCGACCACGACGGCGATCGGGTGGCCGACCGCGCGGTACTGGCACATCATCGCCTTGTTCTGGAATACGACCCGGCCGCGCGCGCGGTACTGCGGAATCTTGTAGGGCGCGCCGGTGAGGTTGAGGATCTGGTTGCACTCGATGCCCGACGAGCGGGGAAACATCGAGAACGGCCCGACTCCGGTGAGGTCGTCGATCTCGAGCGCGAGGATCTTGCCTTCCTTGTCGACCGCGAGGCGGCCCGTGACGCGATGGTCGCGCGCATGGATATCCGCGGAGAACGACTCCTGCCGGTCGGCGATGAACTTGATCGGGCGGCCGAGGATCTTGGCGGCCGCGCAGGTCGCCATCTCGTCGCCGTAGGTGTGCACCTTGATGCCGAAGGAGCCGCCGACGTCCTTGCAGACGACGCGCACCTTGTGCTCCTGCACCTGCAGCCGGCTCGCGAGCGTGCCCTGCAGCATGTGCGGCGACTGGCCGGAGTAGTGCACGGTGAGCGTTTCCTCGGACTTGCTGTAATCGGCGATCAGCGCGCGCGGCTCGAGCGTGACGCCGGTGTGCCGGCCGAAGTGGAACGTCTCCTCGACCACCGCATGCGCCGCGGCGAACGCCTCGTCCACGGCGCCGGTGTCGACCTTGCGCTCCCAGCAGAGGTTGTTCCCGAAGTCGGCATGGATCACCGGCTCGCCCGGCTCGAGCGCGCGCTCCATGTCGAGCGCGGCCGGCAGCTCCTCCCATTCGACCTCGATCGCCTCGACGGCGTCTTCTGCCTGGGCACGACTCTCGGCGACGACCATCGCGACTGGCTCGCCCTGCCAGCGGGCCACGTCCGGGGGCATCGGGTGCTGGGGCGGCGAGCGCATGCCCTGCAGGTGGACCAGCACACCCACGTACGGCTTGCAGACCTCGGCGATGTCCTTGCCGGTGAGCACGCGCACGACGCCGGGCGATCGCGCCGCCTTGGCGGTGTCGATCTTCACGATGCGCGCGTGGGCGTGCGGCGAGCGCAGGAACGCCGCGTGCAGCATGCGGGCGAGCTCGATGTCGTCCACGAAAGTGCCGCGACCCTGCGTGAGCCGGTTGAGGTTGGGGCGCGGGATGCTGCGCCCGATGTAGCTGTTCGGTGCGTCGAAGACGCTGATGACAGGATCGGTCACTTGCGTTCCCCCTTCGCGGCGCCTTGCGCGGCCACTTCGCAGACGGCGTCGACGATCGATTGATAGCCGGTGCATCGGCAGTAGTTCCCCGACAGGTGCTCGCGCACCGCGGCGCGGTCGGCCGGACGACCCGTGGCCACGTAATCTGCGGCGGCGAACAGCATCCCCGGGGTGCAGTAGCCGCACTGCAGCGCGTTGTGCTCGATGAACGCGTTCTGCAGCGCAGCGATCTCGCCGCTCGCGGCAAGGCCCTCGATGGTCTGCACCTCGCAGCCGTCGGCTTGCGCCGCGAGTATGAGGCAGCCGCGCACGATCCGGCCGTTCACCCGGAGCGTGCAGGCGCCGCAGACGCCATGCTCGCAGCCGACGTGCGTGCCGGTCAGCGCCAGCTCCTGGCGCAGGAAGTCGGCGAGGTTCAGGCGCACCGGAACCTCCTGGCGAATCTCGTCGCCGTTCACCTTGAGCGTGATTCCGATTCGTTCAGGCATGGCCGGTCAAGCTCCCTTGTGCGTGGCGTATTCGTTCAGCATGCGCCGGGCGATGACGCCGGCGAGGTGCCGCTTCAGCGCGCCTGAAGCGTGCAGGTCGCCGGGTGGATCCAGATCATCCTTGAGCGCGGCGACCGCCGCGTCGATCGTCGCGGCGTCGAGTGGCTTGCCTTCCAGCGCCCGCGCGAGCCCGCGCGCCACGGTCGGACGGTCGCCCACCGCGAAGTAGACGAACTTGAGATCGGACAGGCGCCCTTTCTCGAGCTTGCCGTGCGCGGCCGCGCCCACCATCGCGTAGTCGCCGTGCCGGCGCGTGAGCTCCATGAATCGCGAGACGTACCCGGCCTGGCGCGGCGGGAACTGCGCGCCGAGCAGGATCTCGCCGGGCTCGAGCGCCGTGGCGTAGACGCCCGCGAAGAACTTGTCCGCGGGAACGCTGCGCTCGCCCTTCGGACCGGCGATGCGAAACTCCGCGCCGAGCGCAACGCAGCACGCTGGCAGCTCGGCCGCCGGATCGGCGAGCGCGCAGCTGCCGCCGAACGTGCCGCGGTTGCGGATGGCGGGATGCGCGATCTGCGGCATCGCCGCCGTGACGAGCGGCAGCTGCTCGGCGACCTCCCGGGAGTGCTCGACGTCGGCATGCCGCGCGAGCGCCCCGATGAAGACCCCCTTCTTGTCCACCCGGATGGCAGCGAGATCGGCGATCGGATTGATGTCCACGAGGACGGTCGGCCGCGCGACGCGAAAATTGAGCATCGGCATCAGGCTCTGGCCGCCGGCGAGGATCTGGGCGTCGGGCCCGTGGCGCGCGAGGAGCTCGATCGCATTGGCCACGCTCTTCGCTCGCTCGTAAGAAAACGACGGTGCTTTCATGAGGTGGGGTCCGCCTGTTTTTTGCGTTGCGGCATGAAGGAACTGCAGGGCGCTGCGTGAAGCTGCAGCGCCGCGCGCCGGGTGCCACGAGCCGCGCCATACGATCATACGTTCATCGCGTTGCGCTTGCCAGTACCGCGAAAGTCGCCGGTTCGCGTCCGCGGCGTATACTTTCCCCTGCCCCGCGGGATGAGGCCGGATAGCGCGTGTCCCGCCATCCAATCGCCGAGCCCGCGCCAAGCTGCGGGTCGTACAGGAGACGCCGATGAACAAGCCCGCCGACATTTCCGCGACCATTCCGCTCTGGATCAACGGGAAGCCCACCCCCGCGACGAGCAAGCGTACCGGGCCGGTCTACAACCCCGCGACCGGGCAGGTGGCCCGTCAGGTGTCGCTCGCGAACGCCGCCGACGTGGACGCCGCGGTGCAGGCGGCGCAACGCGCGTTTCCCGACTGGCGCGATGCCTCGATCCTGCGCCGCGCGCGCGTGATGCAGAAATTTCTCGCTCTGCTGCAGGAGAATCACCAGGCGCTCGCGCAGCTCGTCACCGCGGAACACGGCAAGACGCTGCCGGACGCGATGGGCTCGGTGCAGCGCGGCATCGAGGTGGTGGAGTTTGCGTGCGGCATTCCGCAGCTGCTGAAGGGCGAGCACTCCGAGAACGTGGGCACGGGTGTCGATACGCATACGGTGCGCCAGGCGGTCGGAGTGTGCGCGGGCATCACGCCGTTCAACTTTCCGGCGATGGTGCCGATGTGGATGTTCCCGATGGCGATCGCGTGCGGGAACACTTTCATCCTGAAAGTCTCGGAGAAGGTGCCCTCGGCGGTGATGCGCATGGCCGAGCTCTTGAAGGAGGCCGGCCTGCCGGACGGCGTGTTCAACATCGTGCACGGCGACAAGGAGGCGGTGGACGCGATCCTCAACCATCCCGGCATCGCCGCGGTGAGCTTCGTCGGCTCGACGCCCATCGCAAAGTACATCTACGAGACCTGCGCGCGGAACGGCAAGCGCGTCCAGGCGCTCGGAGGCGCGAAGAACCACGCGGTGGTCCTGCCCGACGCCGACATCGAGTTCGCGGCGGACGCGCTGATCGGCGCCGGCTACGGCTCGGCGGGCGAGCGCTGCATGGCGATCTCCGCGGTCGTGGCGGTGGGCGCCGCGGGCGATCCGCTCGTCGCGGCGATCGAGAAGAAGGCGCGCGCGATCAAGATCGGCCCCGGTGACGCGGACGGCATGGACATGGGCCCGCTCATCACGCGCGAGCATCGTGACAAGGTCTCCGGCTACGTCGACACCGGCGTGAAGGAGGGTGCCAAGCTGGTCGTGGACGGTCGCGGTCTCAAGATTCCCGGGCGCGAGGAGGGCTTCTTCCTCGGCACGACGCTCTTCGACAACGTCACGCCGAAGATGAAGATCTACCAGGACGAGATCTTCGGCCCGGTGCTCGTCGTGCTGCGGGCCGACACGATCGAGGAAGCGATCGCGCTGGTGAACTCCAATCCGTACGCGAACGGCACGGCCATCTTCACCGAGTCGGGTG
>JBFJOO010000069.1:0-24269 GCA_041617635.1 Burkholderiales bacterium
GCCCGACCTCTCTGCTACGAATCATGTTGTGCTGCGCTGCCGCGACTGGCTTGCTGCAGGCGCTGCAAGTCATGGCGCAATCAGCGCCCGCGGGCAGCCGGGAAGAGAGCGGGACGATCGATAGATCGCCGACAAGCCGCACGCCGCACGCCGCACGGCAAGGACAAGATGGCGTTGAGGTGGCGGCCACGCGGACCGGCCCACGCGCCGAGCAGCCGACCCAGGTGGTGATCAACGTGCGCTTGAACGGCGTCGCCAAGGGCGACTTTGTCGCCTACATGACTGGCGACCGCGATTTTCTGCTGCTGCCTCACGATCTCATCGCGATGGGTGCGCCGCGCGCGGCCGGGCGCACCGTCGACGTCGCCGGGGAACCGCATCTGTCCCTCAAATCCATCTCCGGCGCTGAGCTCAAGTTCGACGAGAAGACGCTGACGCTGGACCTTCAATTGCCCGCGGGCATGCTGCCAGAGCAAAGCCTTAATCTCGGCGCGACCTTGCCCACGACCCCTATCCAGCGCCGCACGCCGGGCGGATTCTTGAATTACCGGCTCGGCTACGCGCACACCCAAGGCGGGGGCGGCGCTTTCAACGCCACGACGGAGTTGGGCATCAACGTCGGCCAATTCCTGTTCCTCGATAACCATACTTTCACCACCCTGACCGGACAGCAGCGCGCGGTCAGGCTCCAGACCCAGCTCGTCTATGATCAGCCGGAAGAATTGCGCCGCTGGGTGCTCGGCGATTCCTTCGCTTCGTCCGGGGAACTCGGCAGCTCGCTCAACCTGGGCGGCGTCAGCGTGTCGAAGCTCTACCAGATCGATCCCTACTTCATCAAGACGCCGCTTGCCGCGTTCGCCGGCGCGGTCGCACTACCTTCAACGGTCGATATCTACATGGACGGCGCGCGCGTGCGCTCGGAGCGGATTGCGCCCGGCAATTTCGACTTCCAGAACCTCAATACCAGCGGCGCGGCCGGGCTGCGCAATGTCGAGGTCGTGATCAGGGACGCTTTCGGCCGCGAGCAGCGCTTCGGTTTCCCATATTTCTTCACGGACCAGCTACTGTCAAAAGGCCTGCACGAGTACAGCTACAACGCCGGCTTCATCCGCGAGAACTTCGGGGTGGCGAGCGATGACTACGGCAATGCCGCGGTGTCCGCTTTTCACCGCTATGGGGTGAGCGACACGCTCACGGTCGCTCTGGGCGGCGATGCCACGCGCGACCACATCAATATAGGCCCGCGCGTTTCCCTCAACACCGTGAAGGCGGGCATAGTCACCGCCGGATTCTCGCTCAGCCACGACCGCGACCTCGCCCCGCAATCGGGTGCGGCCGCTTCGGCGACCCACACTTTCCTCTCCGGGCCGTTCAGCTCGCAAGTTCTCGTGCGCCGCTTCAGCGAAGGTTACTCTGTGGTCGGCTTCACCCCGATTGATAAGCCCAAGCTGCAGGGATCCGCGAGCATCAACTACGGCAGCCGAATCGCTGGAACGTACAGTCTAATTTACACGGTGCAGACCGCGTATGGCGGCGCGGACGACCAGCACACCACGACGCTCGGCTTCAGCAGGACGCTGGGGCGGAACGTCTCCCTTGTAGCCAACGTGAGCCGTGTCGTGCGGGACACCAGCGGCTACGCCGCATTTGTTGGAATTTCCTTCTTCCCCGGGAACGGATTGTCGGCGTTCGCAAGCCACCAGAGAACCAAAGACGGCGACACCGCGAGCCAGCTGCAATTCGCCAAGACCCCGCCCATCGGCGAGGGCGCGGGCTTCCGCGTGCTGACGCAGCGCTCGGAGACGGCGGGCGCAGTCAGCCAAAGCATCGCGCCGTCCGTCCAGTACAACGCGCGCAATGCCATACTCTTCGCGGAGGGCGCGAAATTCACCAATAGCGGGTCGGGCAGCTCGGGCTTCTACCAGTTGTCGCTGGCGGGAGCCGCCTCGTACATCGGCAACGGCGTCTATTTCAGCCGTCCGATCAACGACAGCTTTGCCCTGGTGAAGATCGAGCCGCCGCTCGCGGGGGTGCGTGTGCTGAAAAGCAATGCCGAGATCGGGATCACCGACGCCAGCGGCGCGGTGTTCGTTCCCGATCTCGGTTCCTACCAGGTCAATGAAGTCGCGATACAGCCCAAGGATATCCCGGTCGATTACACGTTCACGCAAAGCAGGCAGAGCGTTCGGCCGCCGCTGCGCTCCGGGGTAACGACCCTTTTCTCGGTCACGCGCCTACGGGCGGTGACCGGAAGTGTGAAATTCCGCAGCGACGGCGTGGTGATGCCGCTCGAGAACTATGAATTTGTCCTCACCGGTGCCACCGAAAGCGCGCGGGTAAGCACCATTCGAAACGGTGATTTCTACATCGAAAATCTCGCACCCGGCCGTTATTCCGCGCGCGCGAAAGTCGCGGACAAATCGTGCCGGCTCGAGCTGACCATACCCGACACTCCGGAAATCGTTGCCGATCTTGGGGACATATTCTGTGAAACCATTCATTAGACTCGCGATCCTCGGCGCGCTGCTGGGTTCTCCCGGCGCCGCCCATGCCGCTCTCTCGTGCTCGATCTCGGGAGTGTCGTTGAACTTCGGCGTGTACGACGACTCGTCCCCCACCAATACGGACGTCTCGACCACTTTCTCCGTCAACTGCTGTCGCAACCCGCCGGGCAATGATGCGACGCTCATCGTGGCGATGGGGCCGAGCACCAACTCGGGAAGCATCAACACGCGCCAGATGAAGAACACCGCCAACGCCGACCTGATGAGCTACCAGTTGTATTTCAATTCGTTCGGCGGCACGGTATGGGGAGACGGTGTGATCGGCGGCTCGACATGGACGCAGGCGATCAGCACAAACTCGAACTGCCCGAGCACGGTCTCGTTTACGGTGGGCTCGGCGATTTTCGGCCGCATATTTCCGCAGCAGCCGGTCAGCGCCGGCAGCTATACCGATACGTTGACCATCACGATTACTCCCTGAGCACGACGCATCGTCGCCGCTGCTCAGCCGAGACGCTCCGGCCGAGATTCTCGCGCGCGTGGGCCCTTAGCTACGCCGGGCGCACCGATATCTCGAGGGGCCACGGGTAATCGCCCGGCTGCAGATCCGACCGCAGCATGAAGCGATAGTCCAGTTGATGAGATGTCGTCCGGCCGTGTGGGATATCGTGGATCGCGATCCCGCCGTGGGCGCCGATTTCAATCGGATTCTGCAGGCCCGTCACCAGCACCGAACGGAACACGTCGCTGCGCGGTCGGAAATCGATGACGAAGCCGTCCTGGGTGTTCGTGATCACCGAAAAGCTCGATGCGGCCGCGACATCGATATACCCAAGCTCGATATCGCGCGCGGTGATCGTCAACGCCGCCGCCTGGTGCTCGACCTGCATGCGGAAGAACGTCGCTACTCGCGCCATGACCCGGAGTTCCGCGGCACGCGGCTCCGCGTGCGCATTCTGCACCGCCAGCGCGGCGCCCAGCGACATGGACGCAATCAAGGCCGCCCCGATGACCTCGCGTTCTCGAGGCGCGCTCCTGCCGGTTGCTCCGGCTCGGTCGCGATATTTCTGCACGACAGCTCGCCGCGGGCCTTCGGAAATCAGCCGCCTGCCCCGCTGCCCTTCCCGCCGAGCCCGCGCCCGAGCGAACCGATCAATTCCATCGGGAAGATGATGGTGTTCGACCGATCGCTCGCGATCAGGCCGAGCGTCTGCATGTAGCGCAGCTGCATGGCCTCGGGCTGCGCGGCGAGCGTCTGCGCCGCCTGCAGCAGCTTCTCGGCCGCCTGCATCTCGCCCTCGGCGTGGATCACCTTGGCGCGCCGCTCCCGTTCCGCCTCGGCCTGCTTGGCGATCGCACGCACCATGGACTCGTCGATGTCCACGTGCTTGATCTCGACGTTCTGGACCTTGATGCCCCAGGCGTCGGTCTGCGCGTCCAGCACCTGCTGGATGTCCAGGTTGAGCTTCTCGCGCTCGGCGAGCATCTCGTCCAACTCGTGCTTGCCGAGCACCGCGCGCAGCGTGGTCTGCGCGAGCTGGCTGGTTGCCGACAGGTAGTTCTCGACCTGGATGATGGCTTTCTCGGGATCCACCACCCTGAAGTAGACGACCGCATTCACCTTGACCGACACGTTGTCGCGTGAGATGACGTCCTGGCTCGGCACATCGAGCACTAGCGTGCGCAGGTCGACCCGCACCATTTGCTGGATGCCCGGGATGATCACGATCAGACCGGGCCCCTTGACCCGCCAGAAGCGCCCGAGCAGGAACACCACGCCGCGCTCGTACTCGCGCAGGATGCGCAGCGACGCGGCGACCAGGATAATGACGAACGCCGCAATGCCGAGGTAGCCGAAATTCCATTCCATCATGTTTTTTCTCCTTGATTCAATTCGACGGCATCCGGCTCGACTTCCAGCTTCAGCCCCTCGCTGCGAACGACGCGAACGCGCGTGCCGCGCGTGAGCGGCACGGCCGACGTCGCGCGCCAGCTCTCGCCGCGCATCCGGACCCAGCCCTCACCCTCGAAGTCGTTCATGGCCTCAGCGAAGCTGCCGATCATCTCCTCGCGACCGGCCAGCACCGGGCGATGGCGCGCCTTGAGCGCGAGCGCGGCGATGAGGAAGACGGACAGGGCGCTCACGATGGCGACCGTGACTAGAAACGCCACGGGAATCCCGAAACCGGGCACGTCCGTGTCGATCAGGATCAGCCCGCCGAAGACGAAGGCGACGACTCCGCCTATGCCGAGCGCCCCGAAGCTCGGGAGAAACGCCTCGGCGATCATGAAAGCAAGTCCGAGCAGGATCAGCGCGAGCCCCGCGTAGTTGACGGGCAGGAGCTGCAGCGCGAAGAGTCCCAGCAACAGGGAGATCGCGCCCACCACGCCAGGCAGCACGAAGCCGGGATTCGAGAACTCGAAGAACAACCCGTAGATGCCCAGCATCATAAGGATCAGCGCGATGCTCGGGTTGGTGATCACGGCCAGCAGCTCCGTGCGCCAGTCGGGCGCCAGGTATTCGATCTGCGCGCCGGCGAGGCCGAGCGTCCGCTCGCCACCGGGCACCGCGACCTTGCGGCCGTCGATCTTCTTCACGAGGTCCGGCACGTCGTTCGCCATCAGGTCGATGACCTTCTGGTCGAGCGCTTCCTGCGCGGAAAGACTGACGGCCTCGCGCACCGCCCGCTCCGCCCAGTCCGCGTTGCGGCCGCGGAGCTGCGCGAGGCCGCGGATGTACGCGGCCGCATCGTGGACCTGCTTCCGGGAGAGCGTGTCGGCGGGCGGCGGGACCTTCCCGGCGCCGGTGGACTCGTCCTTCGCTTTTGCGGCCTTCTCCTTCGATCCGCTCTTTTTCGGCGCGGTCTTCCCGTCGTCCTTCTCATCCTTGCCGTCCGGCTCGCGGGATCCGGGCATTCCGATCGCGACCGGCGTCGCCGCACCCAGATTGGTGGCGGGCGCCATCGCGGCCACGTGGCTCGCATACAGGATGTACGTGCCGGCGCTCGCGGCGCGCGCGCCGCTCGGCCCGACCAGGACCGCCACCGGGATCGGCGACGCGAGGATCTCCTTGATGATCTGGCGCATGGACGTGTCGAGCCCGCCCGGGGTGTCCATCTCGATCACCGTGAGGACCGCGCCGTTCTCCGGCGCGCGCCGGATGCCGCGTGCCAAATAGTCCGCCGTCGCGGGGGCGATCGGCCCGTTCACGGTGAGCACGATGACCTTGGATTGAACGGCGTCCTTGACGGCGTCCTTGGCCGCGCCTTCCGCAGCGAGCGAAAGCGCGGGCAGCGCGAGCAACGCGGCACCGACTAGCGCGAGCGCGACCCGCTCGAGCCGGCCCGCTAGCCGCGCGACCGCCGGAGGACGCTGACGAACCGCAGGACAGAATGTCGGGTTGGGCACCATTTTCAGAGACAAGTCGTGGGCGAGCACACGGCCATTCAGCCCAGGATACCCGCCAGAGACGTCAAACTCAATGCAGCGCTTGCTCGCGAAAAGTTCCCCGATTTCGCAAGTTGTGCCACCATCGGAATCAGCCGGCACACGGGCGGCAGCGCCCACGCTGGTCGATTCCGATACGGAGGAAATTCCAGTCGTGCGAGATCCGGTACCGACCGTCATCCAGCTCAAGGATTATCGCCCGCCCGCCTTCCTGATTCCCGCGGTTGCGCTCGACATCGATCTGCACGAGGACCATGCGCTCGTGAAGTCCCAGCTCGAGGTCCGGCGCAATCCCGCCGCCGCAGATTCAAGTGCGCCGCTCGTGCTCGACGGCGACGAGCTCGAGCTGGTGTCGCTCACGCTCGACGGCCGGAAGCTTGCCGACGCGGATTACGTGCTGGACGCCGATCATCTGACGATCCCAGCGGTGCCCAACGCGTTCACCCTCGAGGCCGCGGTGTCGATCGCCCCGCGCAGGAACACCAAGCTGATGGGCCTCTACGCCTCGAAGGACGGCTTCTTCACCCAGTCCGAGGCGGAAGGGTTCCGCCGGATCACCTTCTTCCTCGATCGCCCCGACGTGATGGCGCGCTATACGTGCACGATCCGGGCCGACCGCGCGCGCTACCCGCATCTGCTGTCGAACGGCAATCCGACCGAGCACGGCGAGCTGCCCGGCGGCCGGCACTGGGTGAAATGGGTCGATCCGTTTCCCAAGCCGTCCTACCTCTTCGCAGTGGTGGCGGCGAAGCTCGACAAGCTCGAGGACGTTTTCGTCACCCGCTCCGGCAAGCGCGCGAAGCTCGCGGTATTCGTCGAGCCGGGCAAGCTCGACCAGGCCGGGTTCGCGATGCAGGCGCTCAAGCGGTCGATGAAGTGGGACGAGGACGTTTTCGGGCTGGAGCTCGACCTCGATCAGTACATGATCGTGGCGGTCGGGGACTTCAACATGGGGGCGATGGAGAACAAGGGCCTCAACATCTTCAACACCAAGTACGTGCTCGCGCGGCCCGATACCGCCACCGACGTCGATTACCAGAACATCGATCGCGTGGTCGCGCACGAATACTTCCACAACTGGACCGGCAACCGGGTCACCTGCCGGGACTGGTTCCAGCTCTCGCTCAAGGAAGGGCTCACGGTGTTCCGCGACCAGGAGTTCGGCGCGGACATGTACTCGCGTCCGGTCAGCCGCATCCGCGAGGTGCGCAATCTGCGCGCCGCGCAGTTCCCGGAGGATGCCGGGCCGATGGCGCATCCGGTGCGTCCGCAGTCCTACATGGAAGTCACCAATTTCTACACCGCGACGGTCTACGAGAAGGGCGCCGAGGTCGTGCGCATGATCCGCACGCTGATCGGCGGCCACGCGTTTCGCCGCGGCATGGACCTTTATTTCGAGCGCCACGACGGCCAGGCGGTGACCTGCGACGAGTTCGCGCAAGCCATGGCGGACGCGTCCGGCGCCGACCTCGCGCAGTTCCGGCGCTGGTACGACCAGGCGGGCACCCCGGTGATCGAGGCGACGGGCGAGTACGACCCGGCGGGGCGCCGCTATGCACTCGACGTCCGTCAGTCCTGCCCGGCAACCCCCGGCCAGGAGGCGAAGCAGCCTTTTCACATCCCGCTTGCGGTCGGCCTCGTCGGACCGGACGGACGGGACGTGCCGCTGCGCCTCGAGGGCGAGGCCGGGGCGAGCGACACGACGCGCGTGCTGTCGCTCAAGGAGCCGCGGCAGCGCTTCACGTTCGTGGATGTCCCCGCGGCCCCCGTGCCTTCGCTGCTGCGCGATTTTTCCGCGCCGGTGATCCTCAAGTTCGACTACCGGCCGGCCGAGCTCGCGCACCTGATGGCGCACGATTCCGACCCGTTCAACCGGTGGGAGGCCGGCCAGCGGCTCGCGAGGAATCTGCTGCTGGAAGGCATCGCGGCGCATCGCGCGGGGCGCGCGCTCGCGGTTCCTGAGACGTTCGTGGCGGCTTTCTCCCGGGTGCTCGCCGACGGCCACCACGATCCCGCCTTCGCCGCGGAGGCCCTGACGCTACCCGCCGAGGTCGTCATCGCCGAGGAGATGGACGTCGTCGATCCGGATGCGATTCACGCGACCCGCACCGCCATTACGAGGCAGCTTGCCCGCGCGCTGCGCGCCGAGCTCGCCGCCGCGTACGGCGCCAACGCGGTGTCCGGGCGCTACAGCCCCGACGCCGAGAGCGCCGGCAAGCGCGCACTGCGTAATCTCTGCCTCGCGTACCTGATGGAGCTCGCCGACGACGAGATCCGCGCCCTCGCGGTGCGCCAGTTCGAGCGCGCGGACAACATGACCGACGCGATGGCCGCGCTCTCCGTGCTCGCGAACTGCGACTGCCCGGAGCGCGCGCAGGCGCTCGACGCCTTCTACACGAAGTGGCACGGCGAGCCGCTGGTGGTGGACAAGTGGCTGCGCGTGCAGGCGTCCGCGCGGCTGCCCGGCACGCTCGCCGAGGTCGAGCGCCTCCTCGCGCATCCGGCTTTCGAGATCACGAATCCGAACAAGGTCTATGCGCTGATCGGTGGATTCGCGATGGGCAATCACGTGCGCTTTCACGCCGCCGGCGGGGGCGGCTACGCCTTCCTTGCCGAGCAGGTCGTGCGGATCGATACGCTCAACCCGCAAGTCGCCGCGCGCGTCGCGCGCGCGTTCGATCGCTGGAAGCGATTCGTTGCCGATCGGCAAGCCCGCGCCCGTGCCGCGCTCGAGCGGATCCGGGCGACGGACGGCCTGTCGAAAGATACCACCGAGGTGGTGACCAAGACGCTCGCCTGAGGAGGGCGCGCGAAAGCTTGTCATTCCCGCGCATGCGGGAATCCGGGCCCATCAATTTCTTCTAGGCTGGCTGGATCCCCGCGTACGCGGGGATGACTAGATCACCCGCGCGTCGCGCAGCGCGCGGATGCGTGCGGCGTCGTAGCCGATCTCGCGCAGCAGCGCTTCGGTGTGCTCGCCGAGCGCGGGCGCGGGCCGCGCGGGCGCGTCTTCGCTTGTGCGCACCGGCGGGGCCACCATGCGGTACGGTTTCCCAGTCGGATGCGCGAGCGTCTGCAGCCTGCCGTGCTCGGTCACGAACGGGTTCTCGAGCGCCTGCGCGAGGTCGTTGATCGGCGCGGCCGGAACGGCGCCCGCGAAGTGCGCGAGCCACGCCTCGGTCGTCCGCTCCCCGAGCTCCGTGTCGAGCAGCCCGGTCAGCAGCTCACGGTGCTGCAGCCGGTCGGCGAAGCGGCGAAAGCGCGCGTCCTCGATCCACTCCGGTCGGTCGAGCTTCTCGCACAGCGCCGGCCAGAACTTCTCCTTGTTGCACATGATGTAGATCCAGCCGTCGCGCGTGCGATAGAGCTGGCAGGGCGTAAGCGCAGGATGCGCCGAGCGCGGCAGGCGCGTGGCGGCGGCGCCCGCGTTCAGGTACCACGTGGCGAGGTAGCACGTGTTGGCGAGCGCCATGTCGAACAGGCTCACGTCGACGTCGCGCCCGGCTCCGGTTGCGCGCGCGGCGGTGAGCCCCGCGAGCAGCGCGTACGCCAGCCCGAGCCCGGACATGAAATCGACGATCGAGAGCCCGAAGCGGGTCGGCGGCGTGTCCGGCTCGCCGGTCAGCGAGAAGTAGCCCGCTTCGGCCTGCATCAAGTAGTCGAACCCGGGCCAGGCCGCGCGCGGACCGGTCCGCCCGTAGGCGCTCAGGTGCGCACACACGATCTTCGGGTTGTGCGTCTGCAGCCGTGCGTACACGAGCCCGAGCTTCTCGGGCACGTCCCCGCGCAGGTTCGAGGCGACGGCGTCGGCGGTGCGCACCAGGTCGTGGAACACCGCCCGCCCTTCCGGCCGGGAAAGATCGAGCGTCAGGCTCTTCTTGTTGCGGTTGAAGCTGTGGAAGAAGAGGCTGTCTCCGGGGGCGAAGAAGTGCGGGCCCACGGCGCGCGACATGTCGCCGCCGTCGGTCGGATTCTCGATCTTGATGACTTCCGCGCCCTGGTCCGCAAGGAACATGGTGCCGAACGGACCGGCGCCGTATTGCTCGACCGCCAGCACCCGCACACCGTCCAGGGGCAGCATCGGCATCAGGCGGGATGCCGCTTCACGAGCTGGCGGGCGATGATGATCCGCTGCAGCTCGTTCGTGCCCTCGCCGATCGCGAGGAGCGGAGCGTCGCGGTAGTAGCGTTCGATGTCGAACTCCTTGGAGTAGCCGTAGGCGCCGTGGATGCGCATCGCATCGAGGCTGTTGTCGAGCGCCGCCTCGGTGGCGAAGAGCTTCGCCATGCCCGCCTCGAGATCGCAGCGCCGGCGCGCGTCGTAGGCGCGCGCCGCGGATTCGGTGAGCAGGCGCGCAGCCTCGACCCGGGTGGCCATGTCCGCGAGCTTGATCTGGATCGCCTGGTGCTCGGCGATCGGCTTGCCGAAGGTCTGGCGCACCTGCGCGTAACGCAGCGACTCCTCCAGGCAGGCGCGCGCGAGGCCCACGCCGCGCGCGGCGACGTTGATGCGCCCGAGCTCGAGCCCGCCCAGGATCTGCTGCAGGCCCCGGCCCTCCTGCCCGCCGATCAGGTTGGCAACCGGCACGCGGCAATCCTCGAGCACGAACTCGCCCGTGTCGATCCCGCGGTAGCCGAGCTTGTCGAGCTTGCGGACGACCTTGAACCCCGGCCCCTTCTCCACGAGCAGCAGGCTCATGCCCTTGTGCTTGGGCTCGGCGCGCGGATCGGTCTTCACCAGCACCGCGAGGATCTGGCCCTCGACGCTGTTGGTGATCCAGGTCTTGGCACCGTTGACGACGTAGTGCTCGCCTTCACGCCGGGCCTGCGTCCGGATCGCCTGCAGATCGGTGCCGCAGTCGGGCTCGGTGAGCGCGATGCCGCCGCGCAGCTCGCCGCTCGCGAAGCGCGGGAGGTAGCGGCGCTTCTGCTCCTCGGAGCCGAAGCGCTCGACCGCCGCCGCCATGATGAGGTGCGAGTTGAAGATGCCCGCGACCGACATCCACACCGCGGAGAAGCGCTCCACGATCTGCGCGTAGGTGAGCGCCGAAAGCCCCAGGCCCCCGTACTCGGGCGCGATCGTCGCGCCGAACATCCCGAAGTCCTTGAGCCGCGCCACGATCTCGGCCGGATAGGCGTCGGCCGCCTCGAGCGCGTGCGCGTGCGGCCGGACGTCGCGCTCGATCAGCCGATCGACGCTCGCGAGGATCAGCGTCGCCTGCTGCGTGCGGTCATCGGCCAGGTCGTTCGATTGCGCGGACACGTCAGCCGTCCGCGGCGTCGTCCACCGCGTGCCCGCGCCGCGGCACGAGGATCGATCGCTCGTAGGTCATGAAGACGGTGCCGTCGGCCTTCTTGCCGGTGGTGCGCACGATCACGATCCCCTGCGTCGCGCGCGACTTCGATTCGCGCACCTCCAGCACCTCCGACTCGGCGTAGATCGTGTCGCCGACGAAGACCGGCGCGGTGAGGCGGATCTTGTCCCAGCCGAGGTTCGCGATCGCCTTCTGGCTGAGATCGCTCACGCTCATGCCGGTGACGATCGCGAGCGTCAGGCAGCTGTTCACCAGCGGGCGGCCGAACTCGGTCTTGGCGCTGTACGCCGCGTCGAAGTGCGCCGGGTGGGTGTTCATCGTGAGCAGCGTGAACCAGGTGTTGTCGGCCTCGCCGATCGTCCGCCCGGGCCGGTGCTCGTAGACGTCGCCGACCCGGAAGTCCTCGAGGCAGCGGCCGAAGGACTCGCGGTAGCGGTTCGGCCCGATCCGCTTGCTCTCGACAGCCATCGGCGCGCGCTACTGGCCGACCGCGGCGACGCGCCGCGCCTCGGTCCGGTCGGGGCGCGTCTGGCGCAGGACGGCGCCGACGTCTGGCGCCTGGTCGAGCGCCGCAAGCGCGCGCGCGAGCTCCGCGCGGCTGCGCTCCGGAAGGTACGGGCCGACCAAGCCGTCGAATTTCGCCGCGAGCTCCGCGGCCGTGACGAAGTTCTCCGGCTCGCCTTTCGCCACCTGCACGAACGCCTCCTGCGCCGCGCCGCGCGCGCGCAGCCGCACGACCGCGCTCATGTAGCGCGGGAACTCGGCTTCCGCCGCGGGGTCCACGACCGTCCGCACGCGCTTGCAGAGCGCGAGCGTCTGCGGGTCGCGGATGTGGCGCGCGTAGTGATCCCACTGCATCGCGCCCTCGCGCAGCGCGACCGCCGCCACGAACGGCATCGAGAACTGTCCGTCCACCACGTTCTGCGGCTGCTGCTTGGCGGATTCCGGGTCGCCGATGATGTTCCAGCCGGTGCGCGGCAGGCCGACCTCGACCGCCTCCACTTCGTCCGGCTCGAGACCATGCGCGCCGCGCAGCGCGAGCAACGCGTCCACCGCGGCGTGGCTGTAGCGGCACGCGGGGTACGGCTTGACCGCGATCGCCATGGTCTCGTAGACCCGGCCGAGATCCGCGACGGCATGCTCGAAAACCGGGCGCGGCGCATAGGAACGCAGGAAGCCGGCCTTGCCCTCCAGCGCATCGACGGCGCCCCGAAAGCCCTCGCGCGCGAGGCTCGCCGCGATGAGCCCGCTCATCGCCGCGTAGCCGACGTGCATGCGCTTGGTCCAGGCGCCGTCGACGAGAAACTGCATGGAGCCGGCCGCCTGGCTCAAGGCGATGCCGAAGGCGTGCGCGATGGCCTCGGCGGAGAGGCCGAACACGCGCCCCGCGGCAGCAGCCGCGCCGAACACGCCGCACGTCGCGGTCGGGTGGAAACCGCGGTCGTAGTGATCCTTGGGGACGAGCGCGAGGCTCAGGCGGATCTGGACCTCGTAGCCCGCGACGATGGCGGCGATCAGCTCGCGCCCGCTCGCGCCGGCCATCTGGGCCGCGGCGAGCGCCGCCGGCACGATCGGCGCGCTCGGATGGATCGACCCGCGCGCGTGGGTGTCGTCGAAGTCGAGCGAATGGGCGAGCGTGCCGTTCACGAGCGCGGCCGCCGCCGGGCTGTAGCCACGAGCGTCGCCGATGACGCACGCATCACCCTGACCGAGCCCGAGACGCTCCACCGCGGCGAGCAGCGCCGGCGTGGACTCGGCCTCGTGGCGCGCGCGCAAGGCGATGCCGACGAGGTCGGTCACGAGCCACTTCACGCGCTCGCGGACCTCCTCGGGCAGCGCGTCGTACGAGATCCCGGCGACGAAATCGGCGAGCTCGCGGGTGATCGCGGTCATGGCGTTCTCCCTGGATGGGCGCGGGTGGGCAATCATGATAGAGGGGCCCGGGGCCCTCAGCAACACGCGCCGACAACCTCGACGCGTGCCGTGCGCGGCCGTAGACTAGAACATATCTCAAACTGCGCCAGCACTCGCAAACGAGGGGATATACAAGGGGCGCGCCCCTTGTTCGTACGCCCAGCACTGGCGCGATTCGAGAAAGGTTCTCCAGTGTTCGAGAGCTTTCAGGAGTCGACGATCGACGTCGGCGAGACGACGATCCGCGTCCGGCACGGCGGAAGCGGGCCGCCGCTCCTGCTCCTCCACGGCAATCCGCAGTCGAGCGCGATGTGGCACAAGGTGGCGCCGCGGCTGGCGGAGTCGTTCACCGTCGTCGCAACCGATCTGCGCGGCTACGGCGCGAGCGGAAAGCCTGCGTCGACGCGCGATCACGCGCCCTATTCGAAGCGCGTCATGGCGCGCGACCAGATCGGCGTGATGCGCAGCCTCGGTCACGAGCGGTTCTGCGTTGCCGGGCACGATCGCGGCGCCCGGGTCGGCTACCGCATGGCGCTCGACCACCCCGAGCGCGTCCTCCGGCTTGCGGTCCTCGACATCGTGCCGACCGGCGAAGCGTTCCGGCGCGCCGATGCGAAGTTCGCGATGGGCTACTGGCACTGGTTCTTTCTCGCGCAGCCGGAGGATCTGCCCGAGATGCTGATGGGCGCGAATCCCGAGGAGTACTGGTTCCGCCACACGGCGCGCGAGCCGAAGCCGCGCGACTTCTTCGCCGCCGAACCGCTGGCCGAGTATCTCGACGCCTTCCGCGATCCTGCGACGCGGCACGCGATCTGCGAGGACTATCGCGCCGCGGCGACCGTGGATCGCGCCCACGATGATGCGGATCGGGACGCCGGTCGACGCATCCACTGCCCGGTGCTCGCGCTCTGGGGCGGCAGGGGCAAGCTCGACGAGTGGTATGACGTGCTTGCCGTCTGGCGCGACTGGGCCACGGACGTGCGCGGCCAAGCGCTCGATTGCGGTCACTACCTTCCCGAGGAAGCCCCCGAGGCGACCTGTGCGGCGTTCCTCGCGTTCTTTGGCCAAGGAGAGACACGGTGAAGATAGCGGTGGTGGGCTGCGGGGCGATGGGCAGCGTGTACGCGGGCCTGCTCGCGGACGCGGGCCACGAGGTGTGGGCGATCGACGCCTGGCGCGAGCACGTCGCCGCGATACGCGAGCGCGGCCTGCGCGTGGAGGGCGCCTCGGGCGATCGCACGGTGCGCGTGCAGGCGACCACCGAGGCCGCCGAGGCCGGCCGTTGCGATCTCGTCATCATCGCCACCAAGGCGATGCAGGTCGAGCAGGCCGCAGGCGCGGCGCGCGCGCTGCTCGGGCCGGACACGGTCGTGATCTCCATCCAGAACGGCCTCGGAGGCCCGGATTCCGCGGCGCGGGTGCTCGGCCGCGAGCGGATCGTCGTGGGCGTCGTCGGAGGCTTCGGTGCGTCCATGAAGGCGCCCGGCCATGCGCACCACAACGGTTGGGAGCTGGTGCGGTTGGGCGAATCCAGCGGGCCGATCACGCCGCGGCTGGAACGCATCGCGGAGGTGTGGCGCTCCGGCGGCTTCCGCGTGAAGTGCTTCGACGACATCGACCAGCTGGTCTGGGAGAAGCTCATATGCAACGTGTGCTTCTCGGGCACCTGCGCGCTGACCGAGCGCACGATCGTCGAGGTGATGGAGGATCCCGACGCGTGGCAGAGCGCGAGCGGCTGCGCGACGGAGGCCTACCAGGTCGCCCGCGCGCGCGGCATCCGGCTCGACTTCGACGACCCCGTCCAGTACGTGCGCGCGTTCGGGACGAAGATTCCGAGCGCGCGGCCGTCGATGCTGCTCGATCACATGGCGGGCCGGATGTCGGAGATCGACGCGATCAACGGCGCCATTCCGGCCGCGGCCCGCGCCGTGGGCCTCGCTGCGCCTTACAACGAGGTCGTGAGCGCCCTGGTGCGGGCGAAGGAAAGGCGCATGGGCGTGCGTGAGGGCTAGCACGCGACCCACACCCGCGTGGACCGGACCGGGGTCCCGCGGGGCAAGGCTCGTAACACTCTGCCTACCCGCTGGCGGGGGCGATGCGTTATTCTTACCCCTGCTTTTCGCGCGCTGGCGCCCGCGCATTGCGCTGGCGGTTCGCGTCCCGTCTAACTGAGGAGGCAGCGGGGAACTCATGGCAAAACATTTGAAATCGCGCATCAATCTGAAGCTAGCCGCGGCCTTCGCCGCGCCCTTACTGGCCGCATCCTGGCTGGGAGCCGAGCCGGTCCAAGCCCAGGACGCGCCGAAGAAAGTCGTTCTGCGCTTCGCCTCGGACTTCCCGCCGCCGCCCCATCCGGCGGGTCTCGCGATGAAGTACTTCGCCGACCGGCTGCCGCAGGTGATCCCCGGCAGCGAGGCGCGCCTCTACTACGCCGGCGCCCTGTACAACGCGCCCGAGGCGTTCGAGGCCATGCGGCAGGGGAATCTCGAAATGGCCTGGATGCAGGCCGGCAAGGTCGCCCCGGTGGACCCCTGGATGATGACCGTCGTCGGGCCGGGCATCCTGACGACCGTGGGCGCGGTCGACTCGCTCGAGCAGACCTCGACCTACAAGATGCTGGTCGAGCGGCTCGAGAAGACGCAGCTCGTCCGGGTCTTCGGCACGGGTCATATGAGCTTCGGCATGGGCGTGGGCGGCAAGAAGCGCTACGCGAGTCCCAGCGACTTCGACGGCCGCAAGGTCCGCAGCATGGGCCCGGTCGAGAACGCGTCGCTCGCCGCGTGGAAGGCGAACCCGGTCGTCATGGGGTTCGGCGACGTGCCGAGCGCGCTCGAGTCCGGGGTCATCGACGGCCTGATGACCAGCATCGGCGGCTGGTTGAGCGTGCGCGAGCAGGCGCCGTACTTCTCGATGGGCGGCGCGGGCGCGTTCGTGGGCGACTACTATTTCGTGAGCGCGAGCCGACGCTGGTGGGACAAGCTCACCCCGGCGACCCAGGGCGCCCTGCAGAAGCTCATCACCGAGACGATCCAGGTCCAGAAGGAGTACAACTGGTGCGTCGACAAGATGACCTACGACAAGTACGGCACGAAGGACCCGTCGAAGCCGGGCGTGTACTGGATGAGCGGGGAGGAAGTGTCGTCGATGGTCGAAGTGGCCGGTGAAGCGCCGACGCAGTACGTGAAGAGCAAAGTCCCCCAGGCGGCCGGGCGCTGGGTCGACGCCTTCGTGAAGGAAGGCAAGGAGCTTTCGAAGCAGCACAAGGCCGGCACGTCCTGGATCGAGAAGATCGACTGCTCGAAGCACGCCAGTCTCATCATAATCAAGTAAGTCGATCCGCCCTCCGGATCGGCCGGTGGAGAAAGCGTACACGGTCTGGCGCGCGTTCCAGGACCAGGTCCTGGCGCGCGTCGCCGCGTGGGTCCTGATCGGCGCCACGCTGCTCGCGCTGGTCGAGGTCGTGCGCCGCTACGTGTTCGGCACGTCCTTCGAATGGCAGCAGGACACGGTCACCTACTTCATCCTCGGCGCGACGTACCTCTATTTCGCGATCTCGCAGCGGCACAACGCGCACCTCAACGTGACCATACTGCTCGAGGCGCTGCAGTCGCTCGGCGCGCGGGCGCGGGTCGCGATCGAGGTGATCAAGCTGACCGCCGCGGCCATATCGCTCGTTTTCATGATCGCCTGGGTGTGGTGGGGCATCCCGGAGGTCCGCGAGAGCATCCACTACGCGACGCGCTCCGAGAGCCTCGCGCTACCGCTGTGGCCGTTCCTGGCCACGCTGCTCGTGGGCTTCGCGTTCATGGCCGTGACGATGGTGTTCCAGATCTGGATCGAGGTGCGCCGGCTGCGCGGCTTGCCTGTCCCGGACGACGAGAAAGTCGTCGACCGGATGCCCGACTGACGCGCGGCCCCCGACGGCCCCGCACCGCAATCGATGTACCTGACCGGCATAATCGTCCTCGTCCTGCTCGTGCTCAGCGTGCCGATCGGCATCGCGCTGAGCGCGGCAAGCGCCGCCTACATTCTGGTCGACCCGCTCCTCGACCCGAACGTCATCTTCCGCGCGTTCTTCAGCTTCATCTCACGCTACTCGCTGATGGCGATCCCGCTCTTCATCTTCGCGGGATTCCTGATGGAGCGCACCGGGCTGGTCGCGCAGCTGTTCCGCTTCTCCGACGCGCTGGTCGGCTGGCTGCCGGGCGGCTTCGGGGTGGCGACGGTGCTCGCGTGCGTCCTCTTCGGCGCGATCTCGGGATCGAGCGTCGCGATGGCGGCCGCGATGAGCGTGATCGCCATTCCCGAGATGCGCAAGCGCGGCTATCCGGCATGGTTCGCAGGGGGGCTGGTCGCGACCGCCGGCGGCATTGCGATGCTGATACCGCCGAGCATCATCCTGATCCTCTATGGCATCGTCACCGAGACCTCGGTCGTCAAGCTCTTCTTCGCGGGCGTGATTCCGGGGCTGCTGCTTGCGCTCGGCAACATCATCTCGGTCGTGGTCCTCGCGGTGTACCTGAAGCTGCCGCGCGGGACATTCGACGCGCGCCGGCTATGGATCGAGTTCCGGGGCTCGGCGGCCGCGCTCGGCATGCCGGTCGTCATCCTCGGTGGCCTGTACGGCGGGCTGTTCACGCCAACCGAAGCCGCCGCCGCCGCGTGCGGGTACGCGCTGCTCTACGGACTCGTCACCGGGCGGGCGGAATTCATCGTGAACCTGGTGCCCACCGCGCGTCGCGCGCTCAATCTCACCGCGGTGGTGATGTTCCTGGTCGGCTCCGTGGGGGTGTTCCAGTTCCTCGCGGCGAACCTCTACTGGCCGCAGAAGATCACCGAGGTCGTCACCGGGTGGGGGCTGACGCCGATCGGGTTCACCTTCGCCTTCATGGGCGTGCTGCTCCTGCTCGGCATGTTCGTCGACGGCGTCGCGATGGTGCTGCTCACCGTCCCGGTGGTCTTTCCGGTGGCGTATGCGCTCAAGATCGATCCCATCCACCTCGGGATCATGCTCGCGCTCGCGGTCGAGATGAGCGTGGTGACGCCGCCCGTCGGCCTGAATCTCTTCGCGGTGAGCGGCACCGCGAAGATACCCGTCACCGAGGTGGTGAAGGGCTCGGTGCCCTTCTTCCTCGGCGACGTCACGGTGCTGATCCTCGTGATCTTCTTCCCGGCGCTCGCGACCTGGCTGCCGGACGCCCTGGTGAAGTCGGCGTTCGGGTAGCGAACGCCCGATCGCGTCATCCCCGCGCAAGCGCGGATCCAGCCCGCCGTTGCATCGGCACGGTCTATGGATTCCCGCATTCGCGGGAATGACGGATTCCGTCAGAGCTTCCTTGGCGGCCGTCGGTCCGTCAGTCGGCCTTGATCACGCCGCAGGCGAGGCGCGCCCCCGCGTTGCCGGTCGGCTGGGTGCGGTAGTCGTCCGGGGCGGCATGCACGATGAGGCCGCGGCCGACGATGCTCGTGGGGCCCGGGGTGACCGTGATGATGTCCAGATCGACCTGGAGCTTCGCGTGTCCGGACTTGTCCGATTTCAGGTTCGGCATGTCACCTGCATGGCGCAGCACGCTCTCGTAGGACCCGTGCGGCTTGCCTTGCGGATTGAAGTGGCCCTTGGCGCTCATGCCGTCGTCCGAGCTGCAGTCGCCGGCCTCGTGGACGTGAAAGCCGAACTCGGCGTTCGGCGCGAGGCGCGCGACGTTGGCGACGACGCGCACCTTTCCGGCACCGGTCTGCTCGAAGGTCACCTCGCCGATGACCTTGCTGCCCTTGGTGGGCTGCAATCCGGCGGTCGCGCGCGGCGCCTCCGTGGGCGTCGTCTGACAGCCCGCGGCGAACGCGATGGCAACGAAGATTCCGGCGAATCTGAACATTGTGGCTCCCCCTCTCCTTGGTGTGCTGTTGACCAGCATTCTGCCTGCGAGCGCGCCCGTCGCGCAAATATTTGCCTGCGCGACACTCGCATTGCCCCGGGGCTCGCCGCAGGGCCAGGCGAGTTGCGGGATACACCGGCGAGGATGGTGCTAGACTCAACCGGGTCACGGGGAAGAGCGCGGCATCGGCCGCCGCCGAAGGCGCAAGCGCCCGCAATCGCTCAGGCACCAGAACTCCGTGGCCGGAGCCGAGGTACGCTCCGAAACTCTGGAGAGCGGCGAGCGAGGCTCGCCCACCGAAGGGGCACGCGGCGCGCAGTTCCGGATCGTCTCCGGGGCATGTGACCGTAAACTCTCAGGTCAAAGGACAGAGGGGCAATCCTGGAATCCGGGGTTGCCTCTTTTTGTTTTTGGACAGGAGAGCCCTTGCGCCAGACCCCGCTGAACGCAGTGCATCGCAAGGCCGGAGCGAAGCTGGTGGATTTCGCCGGCTGGGAGATGCCGCTCCACTACGGCTCGCAGATCGAGGAGCACCACGCGGTGCGCCGCGACGCGGGCATGTTCGACACCTCGCACATGCTCGCGATCGACTTGACGGGCCGCGAGGCGGGCGCGCTGCTCCGCTACGCGCTGGCGAACGACGTGGCCAAATTGCGCGCGCCGGGCCGGGCGCTCTATTCCTGCCTGCTGCGCGAGGACGGCGGAATCCGCGACGATCTCATCGTCTATCTCCTGGCCGAGAACCGCTTCCGCGTGGTGGCGAACGCCGCGACTGCCGACACGGACTGCGCGTGGTTCGAGACCCTGCGCGCGGAACGCGCGCCCGGCGTCGCGATGCAGCCGCGGCGCGACCTCGCGATGATCGCCGTGCAGGGTCCGCGTGCCCGCGAACAGGTCTGGGCCGCCTTGCCCGAAACGCGCGCGACGAGCGATCGCTTGCTGCCCTTCTCATCGACGAGCGTGGATGACCTCTTCGTCGCGCGCACGGGCTACACCGGCGAGGACGGCTTCGAGCTCCTCGTGCCGGCCGCGCGCGCCGGAGCAGTGTGGGACGCGCTTGCCGGACAAGGCGTCCGGCCCTGCGGGCTCGCCGCGCGCGACACGCTCCGGCTCGAGGCGGGAATGAATCTCTACGGGCAGGACATGGACGCGACCGTCACCCCGCTCGAATCCGGGCTCGCCTGGACGGTGGATCTGCAGAGTCCGCGTGATTTCGTCGGCAAGCAGGCGCTCGCCGGTGGCGCGCCGCAGCGCACGCTCGCCGGCCTCGTGCTCGTCGATCGCGGCGGCGTGCTGCGCGCGCACCAGGGGGTGCGCACGCCGCACGGGGACGGCGAGATCACCAGCGGCACGTTCTCGCCCACCATGCAGCAATCGATCGCGCTCGCACGCCTGCCGGCCCGCGTCGCGCCGGGCGACATGGTCGAAGTCACAGTCCGCGAAAAGCCCCTGCGCGCGCGCGTCGTGAAGCCGCCGTTCGTCCGCCACGGCAAGGTCTTAGTAATGCGGGAAGGAGGGTAACGGGAGGAACCCGGCCGGTCTTCTCCTGTTCGTAACCTTCCGGTTTTTCTTTATCCGGAGACCATGAATGAACTTACCTGAGAATCTCAAATACACCTCCGAGCACGAATGGGTCCGCACGGAGTCTGATGGGACCGTGACCATCGGCATCACCGATCATGCGCAGGCGGCGCTCGGCGATCTCGTATTCGTCGAGGTCCCCGAGGCAGGTCGCAAGGTGGCGCAGAACGAGGCGTGCTGCGTCGTGGAGTCGGTGAAGGCCGCGTCCGACGTCTACGCGCCGATCGCCGGCGAGGTGGTCGCGGGAAACCAGGCCGTGGTCGATGCGCCCGAGCAGGTGAACCAGGACCCGTACGGCGCGTGGCTCTACAAGCTCAAGCCGGCGAACCCGGCCGATCTCGCGAAGCTGCTGGATGCCGCCGCCTACCGCAAGGGCGTCGAGGAATCCGCGGAGGGCTGAGCGTGGCGGACCCGACCCTCGACGAGCTGCTCGATCGCAGCGAGTTCCATGCGCGGCACCTCGGACCGGATGCCGCGGAAGAGCGCGCGATGCTGGATGCGCTCGGTGTCGGCTCGCGTGCCGCCCTCATCGACGCGGTCGTGCCCGCCTCGATCCGCAGCCCACGCGCGCTCGATCTGCCGCCACCGATCGGCGAGGCGGCCGCGCTTGCGGAGCTGCGGCGCCTCGCGGAGCAGAACCAGGTGTGGCGGAGCTACATCGGCATGGGCTACGCCGGCACGCTGCTCCCGGCCGTGATCCAGCGCAACGTGCTCGAGAATCCGGGCTGGTACACGGCCTACACGCCTTACCAGGCGGAGATCGCGCAGGGCCGGCTCGAGGCGCTGCTCGCCTTCCAGCAGATGCTGATCGACCTGACCGGGCTGCCGGTCGCGAACGCCTCGCTGCTCGACGAGGCGACGGCGGCTGGCGAGGCGATGACGATGCTCCGCCGCGCTGCGAAGAGCAAGGCCGCTGCGTTCTTCGTCGACGCCGCCTGTCATCCGCAGGTGATCGCAGTGATCCAGACGCGTGCGAAGTGGCTGGGGATCCCGGTCGTCGTGGGCGATCCGGGGCGGGACCTCGACCCGGCGCAGGTGTTCGGCGCCCACCTGCAGTATCCCGACTCCTACGGCGTGGTCCGCGATCCGGCGCCCGACATCGACCGGGTGCACGCGGCGCAGGGGCTGGTCTCGCTCGGCGTCGACCCGCTCGCGCTCGTGCTACTCAAGTCGCCTGGCGCGCTGGGCGCGGACGTGGCGGTCGGCTCGGCGCAGCGTTTCGGCGTGCCGGTCGGATACGGCGGGCCGCACGCCGGTTTCATGGCGGCGCGCACCGAGCTCCTGCGCCAGATGCCGGGCCGGATCATCGGCGTCGCGAAGGACGTCGCCGGGAACATCGCCTACCGGATGGCGCTGCAGACGCGCGAGCAGCACATCCGGCGCGAGAAAGCGACCAGCAACATCTGCACGTCGCAAGTGCTGCTCGCCAACATCGCCGCCTGCTACGCGATCTATCACGGCCCCGAAGGGCTGCAGCGGATCGCCCTGCGCACGCACTTCATGGCGCGCTTGCTGGCGCTGTCGGTGAACATGTCGCTTGCGCCGGAGTCCGCGGCGTACTTCGACACGGTCACGTTCAACGTGGGCACCTCGCAGTCGAACGTTCGCAAGCTCGCCGCCACGAAGCGCATCAACCTGCGCTGGATCGGCGCGGACCGGGTCGGCGTGACGCTCGACGAGACCACGCGTATCGAGGACGTCGCCGACATCGCCTGGGCGCTGACCGGGCATCACGCGAACGTGCACGAGCGCGCGCAGGCGCTCGCCACCGGGCCCGCGGCCATCCCGGCCGAGCTGCGGCGCGCCGACGCGATCCTCGCGCACCCGGTCTTCAACCGCTACCGGAGCGAGACCGAGATGATGCGCTACCTCAAGCGCCTCGAGAATCGCGACTACTCGCTCACCCACGGGATGATTCCGCTCGGCTCGTGCACGATGAAGCTCAACGCCGCGGCCGAGATGGCGCCCGTCTCCTGGCCGGAGTTCGCGGCCATCCACCCGTTCGCCCCGGCCGAGCAGGCGCGCGGCTATGCCGAGCTGCTTGCGCAGATGTCGGCCGCGCTCGCCGAGATCACGGGGCTCGCGCGCATGTCGTTCCAGCCGAACTCGGGCGCGAACGGCGAGTACACCGGGCTCGTCGCGATCCGCAACTATCATGCGTCGCGCGGCGACGGCGCGCGCGACGTCTGCCTCATTCCGTCGTCCGCGCACGGCACCAACCCGGCGTCCGCGATCCTGGCCGGCATGCGGGTCGTGGTCGTCGCCTGCGATGCGCGCGGGAACGTGGACGTCGCCGATCTCAAGGACAAGGTCGCGCAATACCGCGAACGGCTCGGCGCGATGATGATCACCTACCCCTCGACGCACGGCGTCTTCGAGCCGGGAGTGCGGGACATCTGCGCCCTCGTGCACGACGCCGGCGGGCAGGTCTACATGGACGGCGCCAACCTCAATGCGCTTGCGGGCCTCGCGCGCCCCGGCGACTTCGGCGCCGACGTGTGCCACATCAACCTGCACAAGACCTTCTGCATCCCGCACGGCGGGGGCGGGCCGGGCATGGGCCCGATCGGCGTGGCGGCGCATCTTGCCCCGCACCTGCCGTGCCATCCGGTGGTTCCCGAGGCGGGACTCGCCGCGGACAACGGAACCGTCGGCTCCGCGCCTTTCGGCAGCGCCCTCATCCTGACGATCTCCTGGATGTACCTGCGCATGATGGCGGCGGAGGGCGTCCGCAAGGCGAGCGAGATCGCGATCCTCAACGCGAACTACGTCGCCAGGCGCCTGGATTCCCGCTTCCCGATTCTCTACCGCGGGGCGGGCGGCCACGTCGCGCACGAGTGCATTCTCGACACCCGCGCGTTCAAGGACACCTACGGCGTGACGGCCGAGGACATTGCCAAGCGGCTCATGGATTACGGCTTTCACGCGCCAACCCTCTCCTTCCCGGTGCCCGACACCCTGATGGTCGAGCCGACCGAGAGCGAGAGCCTGCAGGAGCTCGACCGCTTCTGCGACGCGATGATCGCGATCCACGACGAGCTGGAGCGGATCGGGCGCGGCGAATGGGACCGCGTCGACAATCCGCTCAAGAACGCGCCGCACACCGCCGCCGAGCTGGCCGGCGTTTGGCCGCATGCCTACACGCGCGCCGAAGCGGCCTTCCCGTTGCCGTCGCTGCGGGACGGCAAGTTCTGGCCCGCGGTGAAGCGGCTGGATCAGGTGTACGGCGATCGACACTTCGTGTGCACCTGCCCGCCGATCGAGGCATATTCGGATGCCGCCTGAGCCGAGCCGTCCGTGATCGCGGGGCTGCTCAAGTTTCTGCTCTGGATCGCGGGGGGGCTTGGGATCGGCTGGTCGACGCTCGCGCTGTACTACGCGTCAGGCGTGACGCCGCTGTGGGCGCGGGCCGCGCTCGCCCTCGCCCCGCCCGCCGTGGCGCTTCTCGCCGCGTGGCTGTTGAGCGGATCGGTCGCGCTGCTCGTGGCCGCGGCGATCTTCACCGCCGTCCTCGCGTGGTGGCTGTCGATCAAGCCGTCCAACGACCGGGATTGGCAGCCCGAGGTCGCGAAGCTCGCAACCGTGAGGTTCGACAAGGACACGGTCACGATCCGCAACATCCGCGACTTCGAC
>JBFJOO010000070.1:0-23681 GCA_041617635.1 Burkholderiales bacterium
GCGCCGTGATGTACGGATTGCGCGCGCGCCCGAAGGAGCTGGCGCAGCCCGCGCTGATCGAGGACATCCGGTTCGGCCGCGACATGGGCGAGCGCAGCATGCCGTTCGAGCGGCGCTTCGCGATTCATTCGCACGGCGCGCTGCAGGGCTTCGTCGGCTACTTTCGCGCGAGCCTCGGCGCGGGCCTCAGTCTCTCGAACTATCCCTGCTACCCCGGGTGCCACTGGGAGAACTGGCACTGGCCGGTGACGCCGCCGGTCTCCGTCGCCCCGGGTCAAGGCCTCCGCGCCACGCTGCTCGCCCGCAAGGACATGATCGCCGCGGGCTGGGCGATGGAGTGGTCCGTTGTCTAGCGACCTTCGTCCTCCGCGCGGTAGGCTGGAGCGGCTGCGAGGTCTCGGCTACGCCGGCTTTGCGCCCGACGCGAGCGCCGCCAGCTCGCCGCTCTGGTTCAACAGCCTGAGATCCTCCAGGCTGCCGATGTGCTCGCCGTCGATGAAGATCTGCGGCAGGGCCTTCGACCGCGGCAGGCGCCGCGTGAACTCGGCGCGATGCGCGTCGTCCGAGATGTCGAGCTCCTCGTAGGCGAGCCCCTTCGCCGCGAGCAGCGCCTTGGCCTGCGCGCAGAAGGCGCAGTTCGGCCCCGAGAACAGTTCGATCCTGGCCATGCGCGGTCCTCCGTGAGCGTCGCGGCGACGCCGGCCCCGTTCGTCCGGGGCCGGCACCCGCCTCAGTGGTGCGCGACCTTGAGCAGCGGCTTCACTTCCGCGAACACCGGCTCGAGCTCGACGCCCAGCGCATCGCCGAACTTGCTGACCGCGATGTAGACGGTGATCGTGAACACCGCCTCGACGATCTGCGGCTCGGTGAAGTGCTTGTGCAGCCGCGTCCACAGCTCTTTCGAAACGCGGTTGGCGTCGACGCCGATCTGCACGGTGAGATCGAGCAGCGCCTTTTCAGCGTCGGTGAAGTGCTTGCTCTTCTGGTACTTGTCGTCGCCGATGTCGGCGATCTTGCCCTCGGAGATGCCGAGGCGCTTGCTCAACGTTTCGTGCTGCACGACGCAGTACTGGCAGTCGTTGCGGTGCGTCGCCTTCAGGATGATCAGCTCCTTGGTCACCCACGGCAGCTCGCCGTCCTTCAGGATCGCCATGATGAGATCGGTGAAGACCGTCCCGAGCTCGGGCGTGTGGCCGAACACCTTGAAGATGTTGAGGAGCATCTCGAAACGCTCCTCGGCCTTGTCGTAAAACACCTTGGTCGCGGCGTTCGCCTTGTCCCGCTCTACGTAGCTGACTGTCATCGCTCTACCCTCCTCGTTTCCGGTACTTGCGGAACGGTCGTGGAACGATCGTTCCATACCGGTCAAAAAAAATCACTCCAGCGACGCCAGGGCCGTCTCGGCGATGGATTCGAGGAGTGCGCGTTCCGGGCGGCTGCGAACGAGCACCAGCAGCCCGATGAGTGCCGCGAGGAGCCCGCGCGCAGTCTTCGCGGGATCGACTGCGCGGGGAATCTCGCCGCTCGCCTGCCCTTTCCGGATGAGGCGGCGGAAGAATGCCTCGGTCTCCTTCTGGCTGGTCGCGACGATCTCGCCGACCTCGCTGTCGTGCGCAGCGAGCTCGAGCGCCGTGTTGGTCAGGAAGCAGCCGCTACGCCCCGGGTCCTTCAGCCCCAGGTCGATCCAGCCCCGGAAGAGCGCCTCGATCGCGCCGCGCGGCGAATGCGTGCGCTCCAGCGACGCGAGGTGCGTCCGGCGGAATTGCACGTCATAGCGGCGCAGCGCGGCGATGAAAAGCGCCCGCTTCTCGCCGTAGGTGTCGTAGAGGCTGCCCCGGTTGATGCCCATCTCGTCGATGAGCGCCTGCATCGATGTGCCGTCGTATCCCTGCGACCAGAAGAGCCGCATGGCCTTGTCCAGCGTCGCGGACACGTCGAAGCGCTTGTCCCAGGGCATGGGGCACCCTAGCAATTCCGGGACAGCCGGTCAACTGGAACGATCGGTCAAGACTGCATCGGCGAGCGATTCAAGCCTTCAGCACGTCGAGCGTCTCGAATCGCGCGCCGAGCGCGCTCGCCGCCGGCACGCCCCACCAGCGCTCGAGCGCGGTCGCATACAGGCTGCGGAAATCGATCGCGTACGCGAGATTGCCGTTCTCGAGGCGGTCGAGCTGCGGCGCCTGGCCGTAGAGGCCGCCGCGCACGCGCCCGCCCGTCACGAAATGGGCGTTGGCCGTGCCGTGATCGGTGCCGCTCGAGCCGTTCTCCTGCGGCCGGCGGCCGAACTCGGCGTAGGTCATCACGAGCGTGCGGTCCCAGCGGCCGAGCTCGACGAGCGCACTCTTCAGCGCCGCGAGCCCTTCGCCGAGCTGCTTGAGCAGGTTGGCGTGGACGTTCGGCTGGTTCACGTGCGTGTCGAAGCCGTTCAGCGAGAGCCGCACCGCGGCGACCCCCGACGGGCTGGCGATGACCTGCGCCGCCGCCTTCACGGCGTTGCCGAACGCGCCCTGCGGGAAGTCCGTCTTGAACTCGTGATTGCCCCGCAGCCCGGCAGCGGCCTGCGCGACGTCCATCTCCACTTTCATCACGTGGCTGAGCGCGCTGTTGCCGCGCGCCTGCGCCGGCTGGGCCATGCGCGCCTGGCGCTGGAACTGCGCGGTGTTCGCGAGCGCGATCGCGCGCGCGCCGGTCCCGGCGAGCGGGCCGAGGTCCTGGCTGCCGATCACCACGCCGTCGGCCGCGTAGCGCCGCGGCACCGGACGCGCGGCGAACGCGCGCGTGAGCCAGCCGTCCGCCAAGTACTCCTCGCTCTTCGAGGCCGTGTCCCAGATCTCGATCGAGCGGAAGTGCGAGAGGTTCGGCCGCGGATAGCCCACGCCCTGGACGATCGCGAGCTCGCGCGCCTGCCACAGCGGCATCAGCGCCGCGAGCGACGGGTGGAGTCCGGTGCGCGCGTCGAGCTGCAGCACCTCGTCGCGCTTGATCGCGAGCCGCGGACGCAGCGAATAGTAGGTCCGGTCGGCGTACGGCACGACCGTGTTGAGGCCGTCGTTCCCGCCCTTCAGCTCGACGAGCACGAGCAGGTTCTCGTAGCCGGAAGCGCCCTGCGCCAGCGCGAAGCGCGGCGCGAGCACCGCAACGCCCGCGGCGCTGCTTAGTTTCAGGAATTCACGTCTGCGCATGGTCGGCTTCCTTCTCACTGCTCACTTCAATTGATAAGCGGGGTCGAGCGCGAGCTGCTTCAGGAGGTCGCGCGCCGGCACGTCGTCGGCGACCGGATTCACCGGCGCCCGCGCGAGCACCACGCGCTCGATCTCGGCGCGGGTCGGCGGGCCGGCGAAGTCGCGCGACCACCGGTCCGCGTCGAGCCGGATGTCGCCCATCGCGCGGACGAACCGCTCCCGGGCGGCCTGCTTCATGCGCTGGATGCCCTTCTCCTCGCGCGGATCGTCCTGCGCCGCCTGGCGGCGCACCGCCATCCGCGCCATGCCGGGCAGCTCTTCGGCCCGGAAAAGCCGCTCGATGAAGGTTTTGCGGGCGAGGAGCGTGCTCGAGTTGATCCACGCTTCGCCGCCCGGCCAGCCGCGCACGTTGGGCGGCGCGAAGAGGTTCTGCCCGAGCTGGGCGGTCACGAGCGCGAACGGAACCGGGTCGCCGTAATCGACTCCGAGCTGCCGCACGGTGCCGACGACGAGATCCACCGGCGACTTGATGAGCGCGGCGCGGTTCGCCTCCGCCCAGAACGCCGGCGAGAGGAACAGGCTGCGCAGCGCGATCTTCACATCGTAGCCCGAGCGGTGGAAGGCATCGGCGATGCGCCGGACCTCCGCGGCATCGGGTTCCGGCGAGACGAACTCGCGCCACAGCTTGGCGACGATGAACTCGGCCGTCGCGCGCTGCGCGAGCAGGATGTCGAGGACGTCGTCGCCGTCGAAATTCCCGCTGCGGCCGAGCACCGTCTTCGTGCCGCTGTCGTGGATGAACCGGCGAAACTTGAACTCGCCCGTGTCCCGGTCGATCGACCAGCCCGTGAAGGCGCGCGCCGCCTCGCGGATGTCGGCCTCGGTGTAGTGCCCCTCGCCGAGCGTAAAGAGCTCCATCACCTCGCGCGCGAAGTTCTCGTTCGGCTTGTCCTTGCGGTTCTGCGCCGAGTCGAGGTAGATCACCATCGCGGGATCCTTCCCGACGGCGTGCAGGAGCGCGCCGAAGTTGCCCGTCGCGTGGCGGCGCAGGAGCACGTTCTGCTCGTACATGAGCCGCGTGAGCCGCACTTTCTGCTGACTCGAGACGAAGTGGTTGTGCCAGAAGAGCGTCATGCGCTCGGTGAGCTGCGAGCGCGTGGTGATCATCTCGCTCACCCACCACCCGCGCAGATCGAGCCCGCGCTGGATCTCGCGCGCCACGAACTCCTTGCGCGCCTCGGGCGACATGCCGCGCAGCTCGCGCAGCGGGACGATCGGTTCGCTCAGCCACTCGGGCGGCGGCAGCTGCGCAGCGGTGCGGGTGTCGGCGAGCAGACGCTCCACCGCCTGTTCGCGCGCGAGCGGCGCGTAGTCCGCCACGTCCCGCGGCGATGCACCGAAGCCCGCGCGGTTGAGCAGGTGGCGCGCATCGTCCGCGCCCATCGGCGCCGCCTGCGCGGCGAGCGGGAGGAGCAGCGCGAGGAATCGGATCAGCCAATGCATCGTTCGGTTCCGGTTGGGTTGGGTTGCGAAGGCAGGCGCCCGGGGAACTGCGTCAGGGAGGGGGAACGAGGGCCCCGGGCGCCGCTTCACAAGACTCGTTCAGCGCGGCGCGCGATTGCCGCGGCGCGGACGACGGTCGCTGTCGCGATCGCGGTCCCGGTCGCGATCACGATACACGTCGCGCCCGTGGTCGCGGATGTCGCGGCGCAGCTGGTCGCGATCTTCCTGCGACAGCTCGCGGTCGCGCCGGCGGTCCGCATCGGCCTGACGCGGCACCGAGGGGCGCGCATCCGGGTTGCGAAACCCGCGCCCGTTGCCCTTGCCCGCCTGCGCCCACGCGCCGGACGTCGCGCTCAACATTGCCAGCGCGAGGAGGACCGCGCCGGCGATTCGGACGAACCGATTCATTGCCTGGTCTCCGAAGTCGCGGTCACGGTCGCCTCTGCCCTCTTAGCGCCTTTCGTCGTCGTGCTTTTCGTTGTAGATGTTCTTGCTCGCGGCGTTCAGATCCTGATGGAGATCCTTGCGCTCGTCGCGCGTGAGCTTGCCGTCGGACTTGTACTCGCGCTCCAGACGCCGGATATCGCGCTGCTCGCTGCGCAGGCCCTTCGCCTCGTCGCGGGTCAGCTCGCCCGAGCGCACGCCCTGCGCAATTCTATTCCGCTCGTTCCGCTGGCGCTGGTTCACCCCCGGGTCGCGCGTCGCGACTGGTTTGCGCACGTCGCCGTCGTGCTTCTGCGCGACGATGTGCCGGCTCGACTTGTTGAGGTCGCGGTGCAGGTCGGCGCGCTCGGCGGGGCTGAGATGCCCGTCGGCGCGGTAGGCCCGCTCTTCCTTGCGGATGTGGCGCTGCTCGGCCTGCAGGCGGCGCGCTTCCGGGCGCGTGAGCTCGCCCGACTTGACGCCCTGGTGGATACGCGCCTGCTGGTTGTGCTGGCGCTGGTTCACGCCCTGGCCCTGCGGCCCGGCGAGCGCAGTGATCGGCAGCGCGGCGATCATCGCGACCAGCAGTTTCGTCTTGAAGCCTTTCATTTGATGCTCCTCTCATTCCCTGGTTGAGTTGCCTAGTCCTGCCGCGGGGTCGTCGACCCCATCCGATCCCCTCTTTTCAGCGAGCGCCCTGTGGCCTGGCGCGTGATGCCACTTTAGGGGCCGGGTGTAAGCGGACTGTGAGCGGGCGGGGGGACTTTGTAACTTTGTGTTGCGGCCCGAGCCGGGGGCAAAGATCCGTTACGAATCGCTGGCTTGCGGCGCCCGGCCGGGCTAGGATCGAGCCACTATGAGTGAGCCCAAGACCCGGATCCTGGTCGTCGACGACGACCTGCGGCTGCGCGACCTGCTGAATCGCTACCTCGGCGAGCAGGGGTTCGCAGTGCGCACCGTGGCCGACGCCCACGGGATGGACAAGCTGCTCGCGCACGAGCGTTTCGACCTGCTCGTGCTCGACCTGATGCTGCCGGGCGAGGACGGCCTGTCGATCTGCCGGCGCCTGCGCGGCACCAAGAACACCATCCCGATCATCATGCTCACCGCCAAGGGCGAGGACGTCGACCGCATCATCGGCCTCGAGATGGGGGCCGACGACTATCTGCCGAAGCCCTTCAACCCGCGCGAGCTGGTGGCGCGCGCGCACGCGGTGCTGCGCCGGCAGGCCGCGGCCGGCCCGCCCGGCGCGCCCGCCGCGGACGGCGCGCCGGTGAGCTTCGGCGGCATGACGGTCGATCTCGCCAAGCGCACCCTGCTCCGCGACGGCAAGGAGCTCTCGCTCACCACCGGCGAGTTCGCGCTACTCAAGGTGCTCGTCACGCATCCGCGCACGCCGCTCTCGCGCGACAAGCTGATGGAGCTCGCGCGCGGCCGCGAGTACGAGGTCTTCGATCGCGCCATCGACGTGCAGGTCTCGCGCCTGCGCAAGCTCATCGAGCCAGACCCGGCCAAGCCCACCTACATCCAGACCGTCTGGGGATTCGGCTACGTCTTCGTTCCCGACGGGCAAGCGCAGTCTTGAGGCTCTGGCCGCGCACGCTGCTCTGGCGCACCTTCGCGCTGATCTCGCTCCTGATCGTGCTGGCGATCGGCGCGTGGCTGCAGATCTTTCTGATCGCCCAGCGCGAGCCGCGCGCGCGCCAGACGGCACAGATGGTGGTGAGCGTCGTGAATCTCACGCACGCCGCGCTGCTGAGCGCCGCGCCCGAGCGCCGCCGCGATCTCCTGATCGAGCTCTCCGACCGCGAAGGGGTGCGCGTCTACCCGGCGGACGCGAGCGACCTGGTCGTCCCGCTCGACACGGATCGCGTCGGCGCACGGATCTTCGCCGAGGAGATCCGCCGCCAGCTCGGCCCGGACACGCGCATCGCGGTCGAGCGCGACGGGCTGCCCGGTTTCTGGGTGAGCTTCCGGATCGCGGACGACGACTACTGGGTGATGATTCCCCGCGACCGGGTCGAGCGCCAGCAGGCCCTGCAATGGCTCGGCTGGGGCGCGGCTGCGCTCGTGATCGCGCTCGCGGGCGCCTATCTCATCGTGTTCCGGATCAAGCGGCCGCTGCGCGTGCTCACGCAGGCCGCCGCGGAAGTCGGCCGCGGCCGCAGTCCCGCTCCGCTGGCGGATGACGGACCGGAGGAGATCCGAACGCTTTCGCATGCGTTCAACCAGATGTCGCGCGATCTTGCCCGGCTCGAGTCCGACCGGGCGCTGATCCTCGCCGGCGTGTCGCACGACCTGCGCACGCCGCTCGCGCGCCTGCGCCTTTCCATCGAGATGAGCGGCGCCGACGCCTCGCTCAAGCAGGGCATGGACACCGACATCGACGAGATGGACCGGATCATCGGCCAGTTTCTCGACTTCGCCCGCAGCGAAAGCAGCGAGCCCCTCGAGCAGCTCGATCTCGCCGCGCTCGCGCGCGACTGCGCGCGGCAATATCGCGAGCGTGGGCAGGACGTGCGCGCCGAGATCGCGCCGACGCCGCCGGTGAACGCCCGCGCCCTTGCCGTCCGGCGGATGATCGTGAACCTGATCGACAACGCTCTGCGCTACGGCAAGCAGGATGTCGAGGTCGCCACCCGCACCGAGGGGCCCAACGCGGTGATCGAGGTCCGCGACCGGGGGCCCGGCATTCCCGCTGCGGAAATCGAGCGCCTGAAGCAGCCGTTCACCCGGCTGGAGACGGCGCGCAGCGACTCGGGCGGATCGGGGCTCGGGCTCGCGATCGTCGATCGGGTGGTCGGGATGCACGCGGGCACTCTGGATCTCGCGCCGCGCGCCGGCGGCGGGCTCGTCGCGCGCGTGGTGTTGCCCGCCGCCTAGACCATCCCCGCGACCAGGCCTTAACCCTTCGCCCCGGCCCGCATCAACGCGCCGCGCACGGCGTCGATGACGCGCGCGGCGGGCATTTCATCGAGGCAATCGCTGTGGCTCTCCACGTGGCGGTCGCAGCCCTCGAGGAGACAGGGCACGCAGTGCTTCTTGCCCTGGATCAGCGTGACGTTGTTGACGGTGCGGCTGCCGTGCATCGCGAACGGGCTCGCCGCGTCCGCGTAGCCGGTCGGCCACGGCCCCCAGCGCACCGGATTGGACGGCCCGAAGATCGCGATGGTCGCCGTACCGGTCGCGGCGGCGAGATGCGTCGTCGCGGTGTCGGGCCCCACGTACACCCTCGCGCCCGCGATGAGACAGGCCACTTGCGGAAAGTCGAGCTTCCCGGCGAGGTTCACCGCGTCGCCCGGCAATTGCCCCGCGAGATTCGCCACGTAGGCGAGCTCGTCGGCTCCGCCGCCACCCGTCAGGACGATGCGCATGCCTTCGCCCGCCAGCCACTTCGCGAGCGCTTGCCAGCCGTGCGCGGTCCACGCCTTGTAGCGGAACTTCGGAAAGAGATGCAGCACGGCATAGCGCGTCGTCCGCGCGTCGAACGGCAGCGCCGCCGCGACGGCGCCGGCATCCGCCGCGTTCCAAGCGGCCACGACTTCCGGGCAAGGCGCGATGCCAACCAGCCGCGCAAGCGCCAGATTGCCGGTCACCGAGTGGGTTTCGAGATCGTCGAACGGAAGCCACGCATCGAGCAGCGCGCGCTTCCATGCGTGCTTCGCGCCGGGCAGCGCCAGGCCCGCCCGCCGGCGCCCCGCCTGCCAGGCGTAGAGGGTCGGTCGGTCGCCGGGCAGGGTCGACAGCGCGAGCTCGTAGCGGCGCCGGATGCCACGCAGGAATGTGGCGTGCCGGCGCAGCCCGGGTCGTTCGGGAATCGTGAGCACCTGGCGGAGATCCGGGTTGCCGGCGAGCACGCCTTCCGTCCCGGCGAAGACCAGGCAGTCGACCGCCGCGTCGGGCCACGCGCGCTTGATCGAGCGAACCAGCGGCGTCGCGAGCAGCACGTCGCCGATCCGCCGGGTCACGACGACGAGGACGGTGTCTGGGGGTCGCGTAAAGCCGAGCGTCGCCATCGCCGGACCGTCTACCGCGCCGCGAGATACTGCTCGATGCCGGTCACCGCCCGGACGCGATCGGAGTACAGAACCTCCTCGAGCCGCTCGCGATTCTTGGTGAGCCGCGTGCGGTCGTTCTCGCGATGCCAGAGGTGAAACACCGGCGCGGCGAAGCGCGCGCTCTTGTGCCGCACCCCGGCGTGCAGCAGCCGGATCACGAGATCCGAGTCCTCGAGGCCCCAGCCCGCGTAGCGCTCGTCGAGCCCGTTCACGTGCAGCAGGTCGGCGCGCGTCGCCGACAGGTTGCAGGTCTTCGCGCCCTCCCATCGCGAGGCGCCGCGCTTGCGAAACGCGCCGTCGGGCAAGCGCACGAGCGGCAGCCAGCGATTGATGTCGCGCCGCAGCCAGCGGACGAGCCAGCGCGCGAGCCCCCAGCGGTGGATCGGCAGGCGGCGCGCGAGCACTTCGTCGGTGAACCGCTCGGAGAGCAGCACGCGGTTCGCCGAGAGGAACCATCCCGCTTCCGCGAGGCATCGATGCTGCGCGACGAACGCCGGCGCCGGCACGCAGTCGCCGTCGGTGAAGATGACATAGTCCGCGTCGGTCGCCGCGACGGCCTTGTTCCGTATCGCGGCCGCGCGGAAGCCCGCATCCTCCTGCCACACGTGACGCACCGGAAAGGGCGCCCGGGCGGCGAACGCCTCGATGACCGCGCGCGTCTCCTCCCCCGAGCCGTCATCGGCGACGATCACCTCGAAGGCGGCATCGGTCTGTCCCAGGTAGCCCTCCAGCACCGCGGCGAGCGCATCGGGGCGGTTGTACGTGGTGATGATGACCGCGATGCGCAACACGGCCCTACCTGCGCCGCACCGGCGCCTGAATCGGCGGCCGCCAGTCGCGCTCGCGCTCGACGCCCTTCGCGTAGCGGTAGAAGGTGCCCTCGAAATTGCCGAGCGCGATGACGAAGCCCGCCCAGCCATCGAGGAAGCCGCGCTTGAAGAAGTAGTGCTTCACGAACGCCCAGACGCCGTGCACGAGCGCGCTCCACATCGACACGCGCCGCCCCGCCAGCTTCTCCGCGCCGAGTGACGAGTAGCGGTTCATCTTGTGGATCACCTCGTCGAGGCTGCCGAAGGGAAATTGCCAGATCGCGTGCTCCAGCCGGCCGAGCGTCCGCGCGCCCAGCAGCTCGTAGCCTTCGTGCACCGGCTCGAGCGTGTAGCGCATCGCGCCCTTGCGGAAGAGCTGCGGCTGGCGAAAGTTCGGGTACCAGCCCGAGCCCTTGATCCAGCGTCCCATGAAGTAGTTGCGGCGCGGCACGAGGTACGCATCGTGCGCCGGCTCGCCGGCCAGCAAGCTCAGGATCTCGTCGCGCACCTCCGGGGTGCAGCGCTCGTCCGAGTCGAGGCTGAAGATCCAATCGTGCGTGCAGGCCTCGATCGCCCGGTTGCGCAGCGCGCCGAATCCCTCGAAGGGAATCTGCACGACGCGCGCGCCGAGCGACACCGCGATCTCCGCCGTGCGATCGGTGCTCGCCGAGTCCGCTACGATCACCTCGTCGGCCCACAGCACGCTCGACACGGCGGCTTCGATCTTCGCCGCCTCGTTGTAGGCGATGATGTATGCGGTGATCTGCTTCATTCGACGTCGGCGGCTCGCAAGCGGTGAATTGTACTGGTTGCCTAGCCCGTCGCGCGGCGCGGTCCGGCGAGCGCGATGCCGCAGGCCCAAACGAAGAAGAGCGTCTCCACGTGGTCGATCAGCGTCGAATTGATTGCCGAGGCGACGATCATTGCCGCGAGCAGCGCTCGCAAGACCAGGCGATCCTGCGATTCGGCCTGGCGCCGGGCATCCCGCCACATCGCATAGAAGAGCCCCGCCAGCAGCGCGAGCCCGACGACGCCCTGCTCCGCCAGGGTAAGCAGGTACTGGCTGTGGGGATTCTGCGTGACCACCTGCTTCGAGTCCGCGATCTCCTTTCGGTAGGCTTCCGCAAAGCCGCCCGTGCCGACGCCGACAATAGGATGCGCTTCGACGATGCGATACGTGTGCGAATAGAAGGTGAGCCGGTCGAAGACTCCGCCCGCCGCGCGCGCTTCCCCGGCGCGCCACTTGGCCCATTCCGCTCCCACCTGGTCGATGCGCAGGCGGAAGGTGCTCGAGCCCGCATAGGCACCGGCAACGAGCACCGCGCCGCCGAAGACCGCGACCGCCGCGCCCCGCCAGCCGTACCGGTGCCCGAGCACCACCAGCGCGAGTGCGAGGAGCACCAGGTAGCCGGTGCGCCCCTGGACCATCACGCCGATATTGACGAGCGCGGCCAGGCTCGCGAGCGCCCAGCCCGCACGCGCGGCGGGACGAGGCGCCGCAACGGCGTAGGCCGCATAGAGAAACACGGCGAAGGCCATCAGATAGTTGTGCGTGATCTGCAGCTTGAACACGTACGCGTTCGCGGCGTCGCCCTTGATGAGCTGGGTCGGACCGGACGGCACGATTCCCGCGGCCACGCCGTAGGAGAGCGCGAGCACCACGAGCATCGACACGGCGAACGCCTTGATCGCGAGATCGCGCTCGCGCTTGCGCCATGCGAGCGACAGCAGCACGGGAATCGCGAGCAGGACGGCGTGCTTGGCGAAAGAGCGCAGCGCGTCATTGGCGGGCGCGATCGTGTAGGCAAGCCCGATCGCGCCGAGCACGACGATCGCCATCGCGAAGTGGCTCGTCCGGTTTTCCCGGATCGCCGACCACTTCGCCTGGAATCCGGCCGAGGCGAGCCACGCGAGCGCGATGAGCGCGAGGAGAATGTTGTCGAGCGCGGTCGAGATCGGCAGCGAAGCGCCGAGCGCGATGGCCGACCAGCGGGCAAGCCGGTTTGCGTGCCAGCCGACCCGCGGAAAAGTTGCGGCGCCCGACGATGACGAAGCCGGCGCGGTGTTATCGTTCGGCCGGGTCTCGTCTACCATCCATTCCATTATGCCCGAACCGAACTCCGGCTCCGCGGACCTCGAGATCGTGGATGCGCATCTGCACTTCTGGGAGCCCGGCCGCAACTACTATCCCTGGCTCTGCGACGAGCCGATGGAGCCGTTCCGTTACGGCGACTATTCGGCGATCCGGCGCGATTACCTCCCGCCCGAGTATTTCCGCGACGCGCGCGGCCACCGCATCGTCAAGGCCGTCTACGTCGAGGCGCGCTGGGATCCGCGCGATCCGCTCGGCGAGGTCGCCTACGTCACCGGCCTCCAGGAGCGCTACGGCGTGCCGAACGCCATGGTCGCCCAAGCCAGCATCGGCGCCGCCAACGCGGACGAGGTGCTCAGCGCCCATGGCGCGCAGCCGCTGGTGCGCGGCATCCGGTGCAAACCCGCGGCCGCGGCGTCGCCCGACGCCGTGCGGCGCGGCGCGCCCGGCTCGATGGGCGATCCGCAGTGGCGCGCGGGCCTCGACCTGCTCGAGAAGTACGAGCTATCGCTCGACATCCAGACGCCCTGGTGGCACCTGTCGGAGATGGCGGAGCTCGCCGCGGATTTTCCGCGGCTGCGGCTCATCCTCAATCACGCCGGCCTGCCCGCGGATCGCAGCAAAGCGGGCCTGGACGGATGGCGCGCGGCGATGCGTGCGCTCGCCGAGCAGTCGAACGTTGCGGTCAAGATCTCCGGCATCGGCGTGCCGGGCACGCCCTGGAGCGTCGCGCTGAACCGCGCCATCGTGCGCGACACGCTCGACGCCTTCGGCGTGGAGCGCGCGATGTTCGCGAGCAACTTCCCGGTGGACGGCCTGACGGGCGACTTCGACACCATCTACTCGGGCTACAAGACGATCGTCGCGGACCTGCCGGAGGCGGATCAGCGCAAGCTCTTTCACGACAACGCCGTCCGCATCTACAGGATCTAGAATCTATCTCGATCGATACGTTCTGGGAGGACCGTTATGGCCGCAAGACCGGCGCTCGGTTTGATCGGACTCGGGCTGATGGGCGGGCCGTTCGCGAAGCGGCTCGTGGAGCGCGGCTATAGCGTGACCGTCTACGACGTCGCCGAGCAGAAAATCGCACAGGCCGCCGCGGCCGGCGCTGCGCCGGGCGCCTCGCCTGCGGAGCTCGCCGCGGCGAGCGACGCGGTGATGCTTTTCGTCACCGACACGAAATCGGTGGAAAAGGCCGTGTTCGGCGAGAGCGGCGTGCTGATCGGCGCAGCACACGGCAAGGTGCTGGTGGATTTCTCGACCACGGAAGTGGACGCCACGCGCGAGATGGCTGCGCGCCTCAAGCGCGAAACGGGCATGGGCTGGGTGGACGCGCCCGTGTCGGGCGGCCCCCCGGCGGTAGCCGCCGGCATGCTCACCGTGATGGCCGGCGGCGCCGAGGAGGACATCGCGCGCGTGCGCCCGCTCATGGCCGACATCGCCGGGCGCTTCACGCACATGGGGCCGGTGGGCGCAGGGCAATGCGCGAAGCTGATCAACCAGGTGCTGGTGGGCGCGCAGCACGCGCTGCTCGCCGAGGCGATCCGGTTCGCCGAGAATCTCGGCCTCGATCCGCAGCGCCTTCCGGAGTGTCTCGCCGGCGGCTACGCGGACAGCGTGATGCTCCAGAAAATGCTGCCGCGCATGGCGGCGCGCGCGTTCGATCCGCCCGCCGGCTTCGCGCGCCAGCTGCTGAAGGACCTGGACATGGTGCTCGCGATGGCGAAGCAGACCCAGACGCCGCTGCCGATCACGAGCGAGGCGGGCACGCTCTATCGCCTGCTCGTGGCGCGCGGCCACGGGCTGAGCGACTCCACCGCGATCCTCAAGCTGTACGACAAGCCGCCGGTCTGAGCGGCGGCGGTTGCCGCCGCGCGCCGAGACGGGATCGTCCGGTCAGCGTTGCTCGCGCGCCCGCATCGCGACATGTTCCCAGGTGCCGTCGACCCGGCGCGCGCCGCGCACGAGGGCGGTTGCGCGCACCCGCTTGGGCTTCGACGTGCCGAACACCCAGCGGATCGAAAGCAGGAAGAGAAAGAGCAGCCCGGCGAGGGCGAGTAGATTTCCATTCGAAAGCATGACGGTTCTCCGAATAAGGTTCGTCGGTGGCGAGATTAACGAGCGATCACCGCGCGAGTACACTGAATCTTACAAACCGTTACAGCTCTTACATGATCAAACACGATGGGTGGCTGCGACGCGCCACGCCGCCTGAATAGAGCACCTCGGCCATGAACGGTCATCCGCGGTCCGCATCCGCGTCAAGCCGCGCGGCGATTCGCCCCGCGTTGCCGATCGTCCCCCATGCGGACATCCGGCTGGACGTCCCCGAGCGCAGGCGGCTCGACGGCCTGGCCGCGCACCTGCGCAAAGGCGAGCCGGCGCTTTGCGCCACCACCGCGTTCGGGCCGCGCGTGTTCACCGGCATCGACGACGGGCCGGCGGTGTATCTGGAAGATCACGGTGAGATCCCGCTATCGCCGCGGCGTAGCGACACCCCCCTGCAATACCGTGCGCTGCTGCTCGCGGGCGACGGCGACTGCGTGGTGATCGACGGCGCGCGCAGTCCGGCATTCGAGGCGTATTGCCGGGAGCGGCTCGCGCTAGGGCGCGTGACGGTCATCGAGGTTGCGCCGAGCGCCCACGACCCCACTGCCCAAATCGCGGTGCGCTGCGCGCAGGATCCAGCGGCGCTCGACTCGATCCTCGACTTGGCGCAACGCCACGGGCGACTGAGCATCGTCCCGTACATCGGGACGGGGAACGTGTGGCGCCTGGCGGGCGTGATCGCCGCACGGTGCGGAGTGAAGGTGAGCGTCGCCGCGCCGCCGCCGCGCCTCACCCAGCGGGTGAACGACAAGCTCTGGTTCGCGAGTCGCGTGACCGAAGTGCTCGGGGGCGGCGCGCAACCGCCGACCTATCACGCCTTCGGACCCGCGGCGCTCGCTGGGCGCGTGGCGACCCTCGCCGGCCGGCACGAGCGTGTGGTGATCAAGGTGCCCGACAGCGCCGGCTCGGCCGGAAACCTCGTCATCGAATCGCAGACGGTGCGCCACATTCCCCTCGGGAAGCTTCGTCAGCGGCTCATGCGGATGATGCGCGGCCTCGGATGGCAGGGAGACTTTCCGCTGATGGTGGCAGTGTGGGTCTGTCCGGCGCTCGCGAGCCCCTCGGTGCAAATGTGGGTGCCGAACCGGGATGCAGGCCTGCCGATCGTCGAGGGTCTGTTCGACCAGGTCTTGACGGGGACCGCGGGCGCGTTCGTCGGCGCGGTTCCTTCCACCGTTCCGGAGCCCTGGCAGACACGAATGGCCGAGGGGGCGATGCGCCTCGCGTATCTCTTCCAGGCCCTCGGTTATTTCGGCCGCTGCAGCTTTGACGCGGTGATCACCGGCGATGACTATGCGACCGCCGGACTGCATTGGATCGAGTGCAACGGGCGATGGGGCGGCACGTCGATCCCGATGACGCTCGCGAACCGCCTCGTCGGCGACTGGGCGCAGCGGTCCATGCTGATTGCGCAACGCGCAGGTGTGAACGCGCGAGCCGACGATTTCGCTGGCGCACTCATGCGCCTCGAACCGGCTCTCCTCCGGGGCGGCGAGAAGACCGGCGTCGTGCTCCTCACCCCGGGCGGGTTCGCGGAGGATTCGGAGTTGTGCGTCCTCGCGCTCGCGGCAAGCGCCGCTGAAACGGAAGGGTTGGTCGAGCGCGTCACGGCGCTGCTGGGCAGCGTGCCCGACTAGAACGGATTAGGGCCGCCCGGGAACTCGCAGCGCGCTGTCAATCGACACCACGCCATTCGGTCTCGACCGCGTAGTCGCTTCCGCTTGCGCCCGGCACGGACCTGATCAGCGCAAAGCCGCTTGCGCGCCAGATGATTCGCGGAAGTGCCGGGATCTCCACCGGCGGGCTCGCCTTGCGCAGCAGCGTCACGTGCGAGACGAACGGCTTGGCATCGAACCGGAACCGCGTCTCGGTCAACGCACTGCGCAGCGCGCCCACCATCTCGGTCAGCGCGGGTGGGTCCCCGCTCGCACCCGCCCATGCGATGCGGTTGTGCTTCCAGTATCCCGGCTGATCGACGACGAGCTCGAACCGACGCGGCGCCACGCGGCCCGCGACGCGCTTCAGCTCGGCGCAACGCGCGACGTCCGTGTCCCCGAGGAACGCGAGCGTCATGTGCAGATTGCCGGGCCGCGTGGGACGCCCGCCGCACAGGCGATGGAGCGCAGTCGCCCAGTCCGCAAGCGCGGCGCGCACCAGCTCGTCGGGCCAAAGCGCGAAGAACAGGCGGACCGTGGATGCCGGAGAGCGCTCGCCTCGTGTCACGCGGACGACCCGGCCGTCTCGATCAGCGCGACCGCCTCGGCCACGATACCCTCGCCGCGGCCGAGGAATCCCAGGCGCTCGGCGGTCTTCGCCTTGACGTTCACTTGCGCCGGCGCAACGCCGAGATCCGCCGCGATGTTCGCCGTCATCTGCGCGATGTGGGGCGCCATGCGCGGCGCCTGCGCGATGATGGTCGCGTCGACGTTGGCAACCGTGAACCCGGCCTGCCGCACGCTTGCCACCGCACTGCGCAGGAGCGCGCGGCTGTCGGCATCCTTGTACTGCGGATCGCTGTCGGGGAAATGCCGCCCGATGTCGCCGAGGCCCGCCGCACCGAGCAGCGCGTCGGTGATCGCGTGCAGCAGCACGTCGGCGTCGGAATGCCCGGCCAATCCGTGCTCGAACGGAATATCGACGCCGCCGATCACGAGCCGGCGGCCCGGGACCAGCCGGTGGACGTCGAAACCGTGGCCGACTCTCACCGTCGCTCCGCTCATCTTCCCTCCTCGCCCGCGATCAGGGCCGCCGCGACGGCCACCTCCTCCGGGAAAGTCACCTTGAGATTGCGCGCGCTTCCGGTCACCAGCCGCGGCGCGAGGCCGATCGCCTCCACCGCCGCCGCCTCGTCGGTGACATCGCCGGCGGCGCCCAGTGCGTGCAGAAGAACGCCGTGGCGAAACATCTGCGGCGTCTGCGCCTGCCAGAGGCCCTCACGCGGCTCGGTGCGCACGATGCGCGCATCGTCTCCGGCGCGCTTCAACGTGTCCGCGACGGGCACCGCGAGGATGCCGCCGACGGCGTCGCTCGCAAGCGTATCGATCAGCCGGGTCAGGGTGTCGGAATCCAGGCACGGGCGCGCTGCATCGTGCACCAGCACCCAGTCGTCCGGATCGATGGTGTTGGCCGCGGCGATCAGCCCATTGTGCACGCTCGCCCGGCGCGTGGGCCCGCCGCAGAAAAGCGGCGCCACCCGCGTGCCGAACATCGACCAGTCGTACGTTGCGAAATGCCGGTCGTCGACCGCCAGCACCACGAACACGACCTCGATGGCGGGATGCGCCGCGAGCGCCCGAACCGCGTGGAACAGCATCGGCCGGCCCCCCATCTCGGCGTACTGCTTGGGCACCGTCGCGCCAAAGCGCGCGCCGCTGCCGGCCGCCGGGATCAGGCCGAAAAGCCGCGCTGGCATCGCACGTTAGGTCGGATGTTGCACCGCACCCCTCTATAATAGGCGAGTCCGTCCGGTACGTAATCAGCGTCCCTCTAAGCAGTGCTCACCGCCACCGCTCCAACGTCCGCCCAGCGCACCCGCCTCGGCCGCCTGCACGGCTCGGCGGACGCGCTGGCGCTCGCGCGCATCGCCGCGGCGCAGCGCCCGCTCGCGATCGTGTGCGCATCGGCGCTCGAGGCGCAGCGATTGCGCGAGGAGATTCCCTGGTTCGCACCCGAGCTGCGCGTCGCGTTCTTTCCGGACTGGGAAACGCTGCCTTACGACGCGTTCTCGCCCCACCACGATCTCGTCTCCGAGCGGCTCGAGACGCTCTACCGCGTCACGCAGGGGGAATGCGACGTCCTGATCGTGCCGGCCACGACCGCGCTCTACCGGCTGCCGCCCAGCGATTACCTCGCCGCCTACACGTTCTTCCTGAAGCAGGGCACGAAGCTCGAGGCGGGCAAGCTGCGCGCGCAGCTCACGCTCGCCGGCTATTCGCACGTCACGCAGGTGGTGGCGCCGGGCGAATACTGCGTGCGCGGCGGGCTGATCGATCTCTTCCCGATGGGCGCGGCGCTACCCTACCGCATCGACCTGGCCGATGACGAGATCGACTCGATCCGGACGTTCGACGTCGACACCCAGCGCACCGTCTACAAGGTGAACGAGATCCGGCTGCTGCCGGCGCGCGAGTTCCCGATGGACGACGTCGCACGCAACCGCTTCCGACAGCAGTTCCGCGAGGCGTTCGAAGGCGATGCGTCCAAGAGCCCCGTCTACCGCGACGTCTCGAACGGCGTGCCCCCGGCCGGCGTCGAGTACTACCTGCCGCTCTTCTACGCGGAAACCGGGACGCTGCTCGACTACCTGCCGCCCGAGACGACCGTTGTCCTGCATCATGACGTGCACGCCGTGATCGAAGAGTTCTGGCGCGAGACGAACTCGCGCTACCAGCTGCTGCGCGGCGATCGCGACCGCCCGCTGTTGTCGCCGACGCGGCTGTTCCTGACGGCCGAGCAGCTCTTCGTCGGCGTGCGCGCCTTCGCGCGCGTGGACGTGCATCCCCCCGCGTTGGCGCGCGCGGATGCCGATGCTTTCTCGGCGGACGCGTTGCCGCCCGTCGCGGTCGAGCGGCGCGCGGCCGATCCGCTGCACCTCCTCAAGGACCACCTGGGCGCGACGCCGGCGCGCACCCTGGTGCTCGCGGAATCGCCCGGGCGCCGCGAGACGATGCTCGAGTACTTCGCCGAGTACGGCCTCGCGCCGGCACCCTGCGCGGACTTCGGCGGGTTTCTGGCAAGCACCGAGCGGTTCATGCTGGGCGTCGGTCCGCTCGCCGGCGGGTTCGCCGTCCGCGCCGAAGGCTTCGCGATCGTCACCGAGGCCGAGCTCTACACCGCGACGGCCCGCTCACGCATTGCGCGCGAACGGGAGAAGACCTCGGTCGAGGGGATGCTGCGCGATCTCTCGGAACTCGCGATCGGTGACCCCGTGGTCCACGCGCAGCACGGCATCGGCCGCTACCGCGGTCTGCTCAACATCGACCTCGGCGAGGGCGAGACCGAGTTCCTGCAGCTCGAGTACGCGGGCGCGGACAAGCTCTACGTTCCCGTCGCGCAGCTGCACGTCCTCGGCCGCTACGCGGGCGGCCCCCCCGAGACCGCACCCCTCCACCGGCTCGGCGGCGACCAGTGGGAGAAGGCGAAGCGCAAGGCGGCCCGGCAGGCGCGCGACACTGCCGCGGAGCTGCTCAACCTGTACGCGCAGCGTGCGGTGCGCACCGGCCACGAGTTCCGGGTGAAGCCGCACGACCTCGACGCGTTCGCCGAAGGGTTCGGATTCGAGGAGACCCCGGACCAGGCTGGAGCGATCACCTCGGTCGTCGCGGACATGGGCACCGCGCGGCCGATGGATCGCCTCGTGTGCGGCGACGTGGGCTTCGGCAAGACCGAGGTCGCGCTGCGCGCGGCCTTCATCGCCGTTGCCGACGGCCGGCAGGTCGCGGTGCTGACGCCCACGACGTTGCTCGCCGAGCAGCACTTCAACACGTTCAGCGACCGGTTCGCCGACTGGCCGGTGAGAGTCGCGGAGCTCTCGCGCTTCCGCACCGGAAAGGAGCAGCAGGCGACGCTGCAAGCGCTCGCGGAGGGGCGGATCGACATCGTGATCGGCACGCACAAGCTCCTCTCCCGCGACGTGAAGTTCAAGAACCTCGGACTCGCGATCCTGGACGAGGAGCACCGCTTCGGCGTCCGCCAGAAAGAGGCGTTGAAGCGCCTGCGCGCCGAGGTCGATGTCCTCACCCTCACCGCCACGCCGATCCCGCGCACCCTGGCGATGTCGCTCGAGGGGCTGCGCGACCTCTCGGTGATCGCCACCGCCCCGGCACGGCGCCTCGCGATCAAGACGTTCGTCGCGCCCTATTCCGTGGGGCTCATCCGCGAGGCCTGCCTGCGCGAGCTGAAGCGCGGCGGGCAGATCTACTTCCTGCACAACGACGTGGCGACGATCGAGGCCATGCGCGAGCGGCTGACGGCACTCCTGCCCGAGGCGCGAGTCGCGGTTGCCCACGGGCAACTGCGCGAGCGGGAGCTCGAGCGGGTGATGCGCGAGTTCCTCCAGCAGCGGACCAATCTGCTCCTGTGCTCGACGATCATCGAGACCGGCATCGACATCCCGACCGCCAACACCATCCTCATCGATCGCGCCGACAAGTTCGGGCTGGCGCAGCTGCACCAGCTGCGCGGCCGCGTCGGCCGCTCGCACCATCAGGCCTACGCCTACCTCCTCACCCCGCCCGAGGAAGCGCTGACCAGCGCGGCGAAGAAGCGCCTCGAGGCGATCCAGATGATGGAAGAGCTCGGGTCGGGGTTCTACCTCGCCATGCAGGATCTGGAGATCCGCGGCGCGGGCGAGGTGCTGGGCGAAGCGCAAAGCGGCGAGATCCAGGATGTCGGGTTCAATCTCTACACCGACATGCTCAACCACGCCGTGCGCGCCCTGAAGAACGGCCGCGAGCCCGATCTCAGCCAGCCGCTCGACGTGACCACCGAGATCAACCTGCACGTTCCCGCCCTGCTCCCCGCCACCTACAGCTCCGACGTGCACGAGCGGCTGTCGATCTACAAGCGGCTCGCGAACTGCGAGACGGAGGACGCGCTGACGGCCATGCACGAAGAGCTCGTGGACCGCTTCGGCGTGCCGCCGGAGCAGACCCAGGCGCTCCTCGAGAGTCATCGCCTGCGGATCCTTTCGCGCCGGCTGGGGATCCTGCGCGTCGATGCGACCGCCGACGCGATCGTGCTGCACTTCGACACGGAGCCGATGATCGACCCGGCGCGGATCATCCAGCTCATCCAGAGCGAGCGCGGCTGGCGCCTGCAGGGCTCCAGCAAGCTGCGCATCGAGCGCGCGTCGGCCACGCTGAAAGAGCGTGCGCAGGGCGTGCGCGAAGTGCTCCGCCAGCTTTCACCAGAAGTGCATTGATGATCGACTCACGGCGCTACCCGGTCAGGGGATATACAAGGGGGCTTGCCCCCTTGTTCCACCCGGGGGATATACAAGGGGGTCCCCCCTTGTTCGTACGAAGGAATTTTTCGGCGCACGCTGGAGCACCGGTCTACGGCTCGCCTTGCGATCAAAGAGGTTCGATATGAGCCACACGCTGCAAACCGAGAACGTGAACGTCACGGGGTTCGACCTGATGCCATCGCCCGAGGACGTGAAGCACCGGCTGCCGGTGACCCCCGCGGCGGCGCGCACCGTGATTCACGGGCGCGCCACGATCCAGGCCATCCTCGAGCGCCGCGACCCGCGCATGCTCGTCATCGTCGGCCCCTGCTCGATCCACGATCCGGTGGCGGGCCTCGACTACGCCCGCCGGCTGAAGGCGCTCGCGGCGGACGTCGCCGACACGCTCTTCATCGTGATGCGCGTGTACTTCGAGAAGCCGCGGACCGCCGCGGGGTGGAAAGGCTACATCAACGATCCGCGCATGGACGACTCGTTCCACATCGAGGAAGGCATGCAGAAGGCGCGCGAGTTCCTGCTAGCCCTCGCCGACCTGGGGCTGCCGGCCGCCACCGAGGCGCTCGACCCGATCGCGCCCCAGTATCTGGGCGAGCTGATCTCGTGGACGGCGATCGGCGCGCGCACCAGCGAGTCGCAGACGCATCGCGAGATGGCGAGCGGACTCTCCACACCGGTCGGCTTCAAGAACGGCACGGACGGCGACTTCGTCGTCGCCATCAACGCGATCCGCTCGGCCGCCGCTCCGCACAGCTTCCTCGGCATCAACCCGCAGGGACGCTCGGCGGTCGTGCGCACGCACGGCAACCGGCACGGCCACATCGTGCTGCGCGGCGGCGCGAACCGGCCGAACTACGACACCGTGAGCGTCTCGCTCGTCGAGCGGGCGCTGGAGGACGCGCGGCTCCCCGTCAACATTCTGATCGACTGCTCGCACGCCAACTCCTACAAGCGGCCCGAGATGCAGCCGCTCGTGATGCGCGACGTGGTGCACCAGATTCGGCAGGGGAACCAGTCGATCGTCGGCCTGATGATCGAGAGCTTTATCGAGGCCGGTAATCAGTCGATACCCGCCGACCTCGCACAGCTCAAGTACGGCTGCTCGGTCACCGACGCCTGCCTCGATTGGGGAAGCACCGACGCGATGCTGCGCGAGGCGCGCGAGCTGCTGCGCGAGGCGCTCGCCGCGCGGCACGATCCGCCCGGCCGCGGCGCCGCGTCGGCATGAATCTCGTCGTCCAGGGGCCGTCCATCACGCTGCGCCACGTCGAGACCCTCGCCAAGATGACGGAGGCGGCGGGCCTCGCCGGCCTCGGCGCGACCGCATTTCGCCTCGCCGACGCGAAAGCGCACCCCGGCGTCGCGGCGTACTGCGAAGAGGCGCAGCTCGATTTCGGGTTCGTTGCGCCCGAAGCGGGGCTTGCCGACTTCCGGCTGGTCGCGCTCGACATGGACTCCACGGTCATCACGATCGAGTGCGTGGACGAGCTGGGTGCCCTCGCCGGCAAGAAGGACGAGGTGGCCGGCATCACGGCGGCGGCCATGCGGGGCGAAATGGCGTTCGCCGAATCGCTGCGCCAGCGTGTCGCGCTGCTTGCCGGGCTGCCCGACAAGGCGCTGAAGCAGGTCTACGAGGAGCGCTTGCAGCTGAGCGAGGGCGTGGAGCAGCTCATGGCACGGCTGAAGGCGCACGGGGCGCGGACGCTGCTGGTCTCGGGCGGCTTCACGTACTTCACCGAGCGCCTGAAGAAACGGCTCGGCTTCGACCGCGCAACGTCGAACACGCTCGAGATCGCCCGGCGCCGCCTGACTGGCCGGCTGAAGGGCGAGATCTTCGACTCCGCCGGCAAGGCGACAGTGGTACGCGAGACACGCGAGAAGCTCGGGCTGCGCCGCGACCAGGTGCTCGCGATCGGCGACGGCGCGAACGACCTCGCGATGATGGCGGAAGCGGGAACCAGCGTCGCCTTCCGCGCGAAGCCGCTGGTGCGCGAGCGCGCGACGTATTGTCTCAACTACGTCGGCCTGGACGGCGTGCTGAACCTGTTCCCGTGAACGCCCGTCAAGGCGTGATGCTGCTGTAGGGATCCTGCTCGTTCGGCGCCGTGTAGAGGCCTTTCACCGTCGGCCGTCCGTCGCCCTTCCAGGTGAAGAACCCCGGCGGCCGCTGGCCACTGTGAAACTTGGATCCGCCGATCGGCGGAATCATGAGCTTGCCGGGCAACGGTGCGAACGTGGGTTGCATGAAGCCCCCCGAACGCGGCGCGGTCGCCTCGACCCCCGATCCGAGCAGCACGCTCGATTGACCCGGTTTCAGTGTGGGCACCGCCCCGGCCGCCTCCGAGTTGAGCCGATCCTGGATCGATCGCGCCGCGCCCGTCGCGATTCCGGGGACGCCGGGCGCTGCCGGGATGCGGATGTCGCCGGGTATTGGTTCCTGCTGCGCGGCCGTCGTGCCGCTCGCGCCCCAGCAAACTGCTACCGCAAGCGCACCAAGGAACGCGCGCCAGCGATTCGATTTCAACGGCAAGTCCATGA
>JBFJOO010000071.1:0-23635 GCA_041617635.1 Burkholderiales bacterium
GCCCGCCGCCGTGCCCGGTCGGCGCCGTCGGGCTCGCCGCGAGCCCGCGCTCGGCTTCGGCGAGCGCTGCGCCGAGCGATTTCTCGCTCGCTCCACGCAAGGCGATGAGCACGTCGCTCGGACCCGCGTCGACCGCGCCGGCGAGCAAGCCGGTCTCGCGGAGGAGATCCAGGTTGGCAGGCGTCGCCATGACGAGCGACGCCTGATCGATGCCGGGCAGCTCGGCGAGCGCCGCGGACAGTTTCATCAGCGCGATCGAATCGCGATAGGTACCGCGTACGGTTCGGGTGGCAGTGGGCATATCGAGTAACCTGGGTTGTTCCCGTCAACTGCCGATCGTGTTGCCCAACTCGGTATCTCCGCGCGAGGGTAGCCGCTCCCCGTTTCTCATTCTCCCACGTCCACGACCGCGATCACCGGGCCGCCGCCGTGCGGACCCTGGTGCATCGCATCGACCGAGACGAACACCGCCGGGTCGCCGATCGCCGCGGCGGCGACGCCGCCGACCGCCGCCTTGGAGTGCCGGTGATGATGCACGTCGGAATCGTCCAGCATGATCTGCCGCCGGCCGCGGAGCTGGCCGCGATGATCAGCTTCGCACTTCATGAAGCAGTTGACGAGCCGCCCCTTCAGGTCCTCGGCACGCGGGCGCTCCGGAAGCTCGAGCCCGGCATCGCGGATGGCGGCGTAGATGCCGTCGATGTCGAGCGCGTCGCGCATCACGCTGTGGCCGATGCGGTAGCGCCCGCCCGCGCCCGCCTTGTTGCCGAGAAGCACGATCTGCGCCGCGTCGAGCTCCACACCCGAGGAGCAGGACGCGACCGACGAGTAGAGATCGAGATCCTTGCAGATCTGCTCGGCCTTCGGCATCTTGATCTCGCCCAGCGCGACCGCGATGCCAAGCCCGGTCGTGCCGTTCGACACGCCCATCGAGTCGTGCACCTCGCACGCGACGTCCTTGCCGCGCCGGTGCGCGTCCTGGATCGTGTCGATGGTGAGGAGCGGCGTCTTGGTCTGCACGTAGTGCACATCCTTCGGATCGTCGATCCCGGCCGCGCGCATCGCGAGGCGCACGCCCTCGGCCACCTTCTCGACCATCGCCGGCCGGCCGATGTCCTCGGGCAGAAGCGTCGGGCTCATTGCGGTGCCGATCACCAGCCGGTCCTTGCTCTTCGGGCCGGTCTTAGCGTTGCTCGCGAACACGGTTGCGTGCGGGGTGATAACGCCGTCACAGCCGCCCGACCATACCATCGGGATCGCCTTTACTTCGCGCTCGGAGCGCTTGCCATGTTTAAGGAGCACGGCGCGGAAAGCCTGATCGGCGAGGATGCGCGTGAAGTCGTTGACCCCGCCGTTGCCCTCGGTCTTGCCGATCACCGCGAGCACCTCGTCCGCCGCGAACTGTCCCTTGCGGATGCGCTCCTCCAGGCCGGAGGCGTCCTGCACGCTCTTGATCTCGATCTTTGCGACTTCGATGGCCATGCGATGTCCCCCTGTCACATCCGCGGCGCGAATTCGCCGCGCAGCATCTTCTCGTAGCCCGGCCCGCGATCGATCATTGGTAGCGCGTGCTTCCGCGCCGCGCGCCGCGCGGCGCGCAGCTTGTCCGTCGCGGCCGCGTCGACGTCCCACTCGTCGTCACGGGGCACGAGCACGACGCCGTAATCCGCACGCGCCGCCTCCGGCGAGACCTTGCCCTGCAGCACATCGCGCTGCACGAGCTCCGGCTCGCGCTCGAGCGGGTCGCCCCAGCCGCCGCCGCCGGTCGTCACCACGCGCATCACCTGCCCCGCCGCGAGCGGCTCGCCGTCGACCAAGCCGCCGAGCTCTTTCGCCCGTCCGTGCAGGTCGACCGTGACGCAGAACGGCTGCCCCGCGCGGCCGCCGCTCAGGCCGTAACAGCCGAGGCGGACGCGATCCGCGGTGACGATGGTGTGGCAGTCGACCAGCACCCGGTAGTGCTTCTCGTAGCCGAGCCCGCCGCGCCGCTTGCCCGCCCCGCCCGAGTCGGTGGCGAGCGCGAGCTTCTCGACGATCACCGGGAAACGGTTCTCGGTGAATTCCGCGGGCTGGTTGCGCGAGTCGGGCACGATGTGGATCACGTCCGAGCCATCGGCGTAGTAGCGACCGCCGCTGCCGCCGCCGAGCACCTCGCGCGAGAGGAACGGCTTGCCGTCGGCATCGTTGCCGTAGAAGCCGGTGTAGCGGATGGTCTCCTGGTCGGCCGGCATGCGGCCGCCGACCGCCTGCGCGACCACACCGGCGAGGAGCCCTAACGAGCGCAGCAGCACGAACGAGCGTGCGTTGGTCGCGGCCGGCCACTCCGGCGTGATCAGCGTACCCTTCGGCGGGAACACGACGTCGAAGATCTCGCACACGCCCTCGTTGACGAAGATCTCCTCGGCGCGCTCGGGCGACTCCGCGAGGCTGCGCAGCACCGGGGCGATCCACTTGATCAGGAACGCGCCGTCGGCGTAGTCGGCCGGCCAGTTGATCGGCCCCGTGGACTGGGGCGCGGTGCCGCTGAAGTCGAGCGTGATGCGCCCGCCGCGCTTGGTCATCTTGAGCGCGAGCCGGTGCAGCTTGGGATCGGTGACGCCGTCGTGCTCGACGAAGTCCTCCCACGCGTACTCGCCGTCGGCGATCTTGGGCAGCAGCTCGTTTGCGTAGATGTCGCGGCACTTGTCGAGGATCGCCTGGAAGCACGCCTCGACCGTCTCGGTGCCGAAACGCTCGAAGAGCTCCTGCAGCCTTCCGGCCCCCATCATGATGGCCTGCATCTCCGAGTCGAGATCGGCCTCCAGCATCTCCGGCACGCGCGTGTTGCGGCGGATGATCTTGAAGGCGTCGTCGTTGCGCACGCCGGCGTTGTAGAGCCTGATCGGCGGGATGGCGAGGCCTTCCTCGAACACCGTGACCGCGGTGCCCGGCATCGACCCCGGCACCCGGCCGCCGATGTCGTCGTGATGACCGAAGGCCTGGATGTACGCGACCACCGTGCCGTCGTGGAACACCGGCACCGTCGAGCAGATGTCCGGCAGATGGCCGATCGAGCCCTCGGTGAGGTACGTGTCGTTCATCAGGAAAACGTCGCCCGGCCGCATGCTCTCGGGCGGGAAGTCGCGCACCACGGCATTTGGCATCGCCGAGTAGGATCGCCCGGTCAGCTTGCGGCAATAGCGGTCGAAGAGCCCGACGCGGTAGTCGTGCGCCTCGCGGATCATCGGCGAGCGCGCGGTGCGCTCGATCGCGAACTCGATCTCGCGCTCGATCGAGTTGAGCGTCCCCTCGACGATCTGCAGCACGATCGGATCGACCTCGACCGGCTGGGTGCGCGCGGGCGCCGTCGGCCAGGGCTTGCGTTCAGTGGATGTACGCGGGGTCATTCGTTCCTCCGCCTCTTCAGGCTTTCAGAGCAGTCACTTTCTCGCGCACCAGCATGATGCCGTGCGGATCGACCTCGAGCCACTGCCCAGGCCAGACGACGGTCGTCGAGCCGAACTCCTCGATCACCGCCGGACCGTCGAGCCGGAAGCCCGCGGGCAGCGCGGCGCGATCGTAGATCGGGGTCTCGTGCCACTTCCCGTCGAAGAACACCTTGCGCGCCCCCTTACGCGCCGGCGTCACGCCGGGCCGCGCGGCGAGTTCCGGCAGCGTCGGCCGCTCGATCACGCCGAACCCGGACACGCAGAAATTGACGAACTCGACCTTCTGCCGGCCCCGGTAGTCGTAGCCGAAGGCCTTGCGGTGCGCGGCATGAAAGGCATCGAGCAGCTGCACCGCGAACGCTTCGTCGACCGGGCCCGACGGCGCGGTCACCCGCACCTCCATCGACTGGCCCGCGTAGCGCAGGTCGGCCTCGCGCACGGTCCGGCAGCGCGCCGGATCGATGCCGTCGCGCGCCAGTGTCTCCACCGCCTCACGCTCGAGCCGCGCGTAGGCGGCGGCAAGGTCGTCGATCGCGAGCGCGTCCTGGTGCGTGACGCGGGTCGCGATGTGATCGGTGCGCCAGTCCACCGCGAGCAGCCCGAAGGCCGAGAGGTTGCCGGGATTGAACGGGACGATGCAGCATTTCATCCCGAGCAGCCGCATCACGGCCGGCGATTGCGCCGGGCCGGCGCCGCCGAATGAGAGCAGCGCGAAGCGCCGCGGATCGATGCCCTTCTGAATGGTCATCTGCCGGATGCAGTTCGCCTGGCTCCAGTTCGCGATCTCGATGATCCCGTCGGCGAGCTCCTCGACGCTCATGGTCTTCCGCGCCGGGCCGCTCGGGCCAAGGGCCGCGGCAAGCCGCGCGATCCCGCCGCGCGCGCGCTCGGCGTCGAGGCGGATGCCCCCGCCGATGAGCGCCGGCGGGATGCGCCCGAGGACGAGATTGGCGTCGGTGATGGTCGGCGCGTCGCCACCCCCCGGGTAGCACATCGGTCCGGGCACCGCGCCCGCGCTCTTCGGCCCCACTTTCAGGTGGCCCTCGCGCGATATCCACGCGATCGAGCCACCGCCGGTGCCGATGGTCTCGATCTCGATCATCGGTATGCGCACCGGGAATCGCCCGATCGACGCGCCGGTCGTGATGTGCGCGCGCCCGTCCTCGATCAGGCAGATGTCAGTGGAAGTGCCGCCGGCGTCCAGCGTGACGACCTCGCGGAAGCCCGCGACCTCGGCGACCACCGAGCAGCCGAGCGCCCCGGCGGCCGGGCCGGAAAGCGCGGTGGAGATCGGCTTGTCGACGACCTGCTCGGCGGAGATCACGCCGCCGGAGGACTGCATCACGAGGAACGGCTTGGTGCCGAGATCGGTTCCGAGCGCCTCGCGGATGCGCCGCAGATAGACCGCCATGTGCGGCTTGACGAACGCGTCGACGAGTGTCGTCATCGCCCGCTCGTACTCCCGGTACTCCGGCAAAACGTCGCTCGAGAGCGAGAGCACCAGCTCCGGATACTCGGCGAGCATCGCATCGCGCACGCGGTGCTCGTGCGCCGGATTGGCATAAGCATGGATCAGGCAGATCCCGGCGGCGCGAATCCCCTTGCGCTTGAAGAACCGCGCGGCCGCGCGCGCGCTCGCCTCGTCGAGCGCCCGCAGCTCCTCGCCGCGGTAGTTCAGCCGCCCGCCCACTTCCCGGACGAGATCGAGCGGCACGATGCGCTCGGGCTTCACCCAGAAGTAGGAGTTGCCGTAGCCGACCGGCACCGCCTGGCGCGCGATCTCGAGGATATGGCGGAAGCCTTCGGTGACGACCAGTCCGAGGGAGTCGATCGCGCCCTGCAGGAGCGCGTTGGTCGCGACCGTCGTGCCGTGCGAAAGGGAGGCGACGTCGGCGATCGAGGCGCCGGCGCGCTGCATGATCTCCCGCACGCCGGTCACCAGGCCGACCGCCGGATTCGCCGGCGTGCTAGACACCTTGGTGACTTGCATCGCGCCGGACGAGGTATCGACCGCCACGATATCGGTGAACGTTCCGCCGGTATCGATGCCGATCCGGATCCGGCCCTGCTCCGCGGGTGCGGGCACTGCGCTCATGCGACCTCCGGGGCTTCGCCGGACCGCTGTTCGCCCGGGTAGGCGGGGGTGTCCGGCACTTCCGGGCGCGCCGCGACGGCACGCCTCCTCACGGACAGGCTAGCCAAGCGGCCGACCAGAGTCAAACATGGCTTGCAGATGAATCGATCGGAAATCCCGATATGGCCCGCGGATCAGGGCCCTGCCGGCGGAGGCGTCTTGAGCGCCTCGATGATCAGCGCAAGATAGCCCTCACGCCTGCGCGCCGTCGGCTCGCGCCGGCGGTACAAGCTCAAGCCCACTTTGCGCGCCGGCGCGATCGGCAGCACCCGCAGCAGCCCGGCTTTCACTTCACGCGCCGCGGCCGCCGCCGGCATGACTGCTGCGCCCTTGCCTTGCTGGACGATGACCTTCATCGTCTCGATGTTGTCCGCGACCGCGAGGATGCTCGGACGCATCCCGAGGTCGGCGAAGAGCGACATCACGACCTCGCCGTAGCCCACTGTCAGCTCGTTCATCACCATCGGCTCGGCCATGACCGTGCCGAGATCCACCGCCCGCGTGCGACCCGCGAGCCGGTGGCGCGGATGCACGACGAGCGCGAGGTCGAGCTCGGCGAGCGGCTCCTGCGCGAGCCCGCTCGGCACGCGCTCCGGACTGGCCGCGATCGCGATGCCGAGGTCGATGCGCTCGTCGTGCAAGTCCTGGAAGATGCTCTTGGTGGGCGCCGTGAGCACGTCGAGCCGCAGCTCCGGAGCGCGTTCGCTCACCGCCGGAAAGAGCCGCGGGATGAAGATCTGCGCCATGCCTGAGCCCATGCCGACCGCGACCGTGTCGACCACGTGACCGCGCAGGCGATCGGCCGCGCGCGCGAGCGATCCGACCTCGGCGAGCACGCGCTCGGCCTCGGCGAGAAACGTGCGTCCGCCGTCGGTGATCTCGACGCCGCGACCGACGCGGTTGAAGAGCGCCAGCCCGATCTCGGCCTCCAGCTTGGCGACCTGCTCGCTCACCGCCGACTGCGACACGTGCAGTCGCGCCGCGGCCTTCGTGAAGCTGCGCGTCTTGGCGACGGCGAGAGCGTAGCGTAACGGTCGGAGTTCCATGGCGCGCGACGGGCGGCGGTCGGTTCGTGCACGGAAGGGTAACGATGTTCCCGGAAATGCGCCGGTCGCGCGGCGGCGCTGCGGTAGAATGCCGCGCGATCACGGATTCTCTAGCCCGGATGTCGAAATCGGAACCGCAAGCCGCTTCCTCTTCGAATTTCATTCGCCAGATCATCGATGCCGACCTGGCGGCCGGCAAGTATGCCGCGCGCGTGTGGGGTGGACGCCCGGGGCCGGCTGAGGCGCACCGCGGCGGGTCGCCCGACCCGGCACGGATTCGCACGCGCTTTCCTCCGGAGCCGAACGGCTACCTGCACATCGGACACGCCAAATCGATCTGCCTCAACTTCGGGTTGGCGCAGGAGTACGGCGGCGTCTGCCACCTGCGCTTCGACGACACCAACCCGACCAAAGAGGAGCAGGAGTACGTCGACTCGATCCTGGACGCGGTGCGCTGGCTGGGATTCGACTGGGGCGAGCATCTCTACTACGCCTCCGACTACTTCGAGCATCTCTACCGGTTCGCGGAGCATCTCGTCGAACATGGGTTCGCCTACGTGGATTCGCTCGCCGCAGACGAGATGCGCGCGCTGCGGGGAACACTGACCGAGGCAGGTCGCGACAGCCCGTACCGCGGCCGCCCGGCCGCCGAGAACCTCGACCTCCTGCGCCGCATGCGCGCCGGCGAGTTCCCCGACGGCGCGCATGTGCTGCGGGCGAAGATCGACATGGCCTCGCCCAACATCAATTTGCGCGACCCGGCGATGTACCGCATCCGCCATTCCCAGCACCACCGCACCGGCGGCGCGTGGTGCATCTACCCGACCTATGACTGGGCGCACGGCACCTCGGATGCGCTCGAGAACATCACGCACTCGATCTGCACGCTCGAGTTTGAGGACCACCGGCCGCTCTATAACTGGTTCAACGAGCGTCTCGCCGAGGGCGGCCTGCTGAATGCGCCTCTGCCGCAGCAGATCGAGTTCGCGCGGCTTAACCTCACCTACGTCGTGCTCTCGAAGCGCAAGCTGATCCAGCTTGTCGAGGAGCTGCACGTCGACGGCTGGGACGATCCGCGCATGCCGACGCTGGTCGGTGCGCGCCGGCGCGGCTACACGCCGGAGGGCTTTCGGCTCTTCGCCGAGCGCATCGGCGTCTCGAAGGCCGACTCGTGGATCGACTACTCGGTGCTCGAGGACTGCATGCGCGGAGACCTGAACGAGCGTGCCGAGCGCCGCATGGCAGTGCTTGACCCAGTGAAGCTCGTGATCGAAAACTATCCGGAGGACCGCGAGGAGCGCTGCGAGGTGCCGAACCATCCGCAGAAGCCCGAGCTCGGCAAGCGGCCCGTGCCCTTCTCGCGTGAGCTCTGGATCGAGCGCGAGGACTTCATGGAGCATCCGCCGAAGGGCTACTTCCGCCTCTCGCCGGGCGCGGAGGTGCGGCTGCGCTACGCCTACGTCGTGCAGTGCACCGGGATCGAAAAGGACCGCGAAGGCAATGTCGCGGCGATCCGCTGCCGGTACGACCCGGACACGAAGAGCGGCACCGCGGGCGCGGAGCAGAAGAAGGTGAAAGGGAACATCCATTGGGTCTCGGTGCGGCACGCCTGCCGCGCGGAGGTGCGCCTCTACGATCGCCTCTTCAGCGTCGAAAATCCCGGGGCGGGCGATCGGGACTATCGCGCCGAGCTCAACCCGGACTCGAAGCGCGTGATTGCCGCGTACCTCGAACCGGCCGCGGCCCAGGCCGCGCCCGAAGAGCGCTTCCAGTTCGAGCGGCACGGCTACTTCTTCGCCGACCGCGTCGACAGCCACCCGGGCACCCCGGTCTTCAATCGCGCGGTGACGTTTCGCGACACCTGGGCCAAGAAATCCGCCGCATAATCGCAGGCATGCGCATGCCTGCCCGGCACCGGTCGCGCTAGACTGGATTCTTCAGGAGTTTGCAGAATGCCCACTCGTAATGGACCGATTCGTGCACGCGGCGCGCTCCGCGCCCAGGCAGCCATCTTCATCGCCCTGACGGTCGCGTCCCTTGGTGCGTTCGCGGAGGTCACCGTGACTCAGCCCTGGGTGCGCGGCACGGTTGCGCCCCAGAAGACGACCGGCGCATTCATGAAGCTCATGTCGACCCGCGATGCGACGCTCGTCGCCGCGAGCTCACCGGCCGTGAAGCTCGTGGAGATCCACGAGATGACCATGGTCAACAAGGTGATGCGCATGCGGCCAGTCGCGGAGCTCACCCTCCCCGCCGGCAAGGAGGTCGAGCTCAAGCCCGGCGGTTATCACTTCATGCTCATGGGCATCGAGCGCCAGTTCAAGCCGGGCGACGTCATCGCGATCACCTTGACCGTGCGAGAGCGCGACGGGAAGACTCAGACCATCACCGTGCAGGCCCCGGTGCGCGACCTCACCGCGCCGGCCGCAGCCAAGGACCCCTCGCACGGCCGGCATTGACGCCGCACAGCATTGATCGAGTCAGCCGACGGCGCGTCGCACGCTTTCGACGGAGTGGTGCCGCAGGCGCGGCCCGGCACGCATCACCTGGCCGGGCAGCGGGTGATCGACAATCTCCTCGACCCGCCGCGCAGCGCGGATGAGGCTATCGAGGTCGATGCCGGTCTCGAAACCGCATTCGTGCAGCAGGTATACGAGGTCCTCGGTGCAGATATTGCCGGTTGCGCCCGGCGCGAACGGGCATCCACCGATGCCGCCGATCGAGGATTCGAACTCCCGTATGCCGAGATCGAGTCCGGCCAGCACATTGGCCAGGCCGATGCCGCGGGTGTTGTGGAAATGCAGCGCCACTTCGAGCTCCGGAAAGCGGCTGCGGATCCCGGCGAGGCGCTCCTCGACAAGCCGCGGCGTCGCCATGCCCGTGGTGTCGCCGAGCGAGATATGGCGCACGCCCAGGGCGGCGTAGGCCGCGACGATCCGCAGCACCGCGTCGATCGGCACGTCGCCTTCAAACGGGCAGCCGAAGGCCGTGGCGACCGCGCCCCGCAGCGGGATACCCGCGGCGCGCCCGAGCGCGGCGACCTCCGCAACATTCGCGAGTGACGCCGCGATCGGCTTGTTCAAGTTGGTCTGATTGTGACTCTCGCTCGCCGACACGAAGCAGACCATCATGTCGACCTTGGCGCGCGCGGCGGCTTCCGCGCCCCGCACGTTCGGCACGAGCGCCTGCAATCGCACCCCTGCGCGACGCTTGACCTGCGCCATCACCTGCGCCGCGTCCGCCATCTGCGGCACTGCGCGGGGGGACACGAAGGAGGTCGCCTCGAAGCTCCGCATGCCGGCATCGATCAATGCGTCGAGGACTGCGACCTTGGCGGGCGTCGGGATGAGATTCGGCTCGGCCTGAAAGCCGTCACGGGTGCCGACTTCGGTGACGAGGACCTTGCGGTCGGCGGCATCGGCTGGGGAGAATCTCATGCTGGCTCGCTCGGGAGAATTTGGCGCAATTACGGACAATGGGACGAACGATTCCGAAAGTGATAAGCCTACCACTCCCGCCACGGCCCGGCCCACCCGTCGAACCGCCAGGCTTCCCATGCGGACCGACGGCGGGTAAGGTAGTCGGCCCGGCGACGCCGGGCTGGCGACCAGGAGGCCGAATGTCCAATGGCGATGCGACAACCGGGCGGTTCCGCTCCGGCGATGTCAGTCTCTTCTTCCGGCGATTCGGCAGTCCTGGCGCGACGCCCGTCCTGATCTTGCACGGCCTCTCGTTCTTCTCGTACGACTGGATCGGCGTTGCAAGAGCGCTGGCCGCCGATCGCGAGGTCGTCGCGCTCGACATGCGTGGTTTCGGCGACTCGGATTTCAGCCCGCGCGGCGACTATTCGGTCCCGGCATTCGCTGGCGACGCCATTGCGCTGCTCGATCATCTGGACTGGCGCGAAGCAGTGTTCGTCGGCCATTCGATGGGCGGCCGGAACGCGGCGTTCTGCGCGTCGGAAAATCCGGGTCGCGTGAAGGCGCTGGTGCTGGTCGACTACTCGCCCGAGAACGCGCCGGCCGGATCGAGGCGCGTCACGGCCCAGATCGCCGGCGCACCCGACGCGTTCGATTCGGTCGACGCGGCGATGCAATACTTCGGAGTCGATCCCGGTTCGGCCGGCGCGCCGGCGAAGCGTGCACGCTTCGCAGCCTATTTGCGCAAGGTCGACGGCGGCTACGCGATCAAGCGTGATCCTCACTTTCGCGCGCAGTTCCGCCGGGTGCTCGAGACCGGCGAGCGCCCGAAGCTTGGCGTGGACATGTGGCTCGCGCTCGGCCGGCTGCAATGCCCCACGCTCGTCATGCGCGGCACGCGCTCGGACATGTTCGCGGCCGACACGGTTGCGAAAGTGCGCGCCGCCAATGCCCGCATCCAGGTCATCGAGGTCGACGCCGGTCACAACGTCGCGGGCGACAACCCGGAAGGATTCCTGTCGGCCATGCGGCCGTTCCTGAAGCAAGTGGAGGTGCATCATGAAGAAGACGCCTGAGCCCGGCACGATTTCGACCCGCGGCATCGACCATCTCGCATTCGTGACCGACGATCTGCCGGGCACCATGGATTTCTACACGCGCGTGGTCGGCATGCGGCTCGTGCACGTCCGGCGCGTGCCCTATGAGCAGGACCGCGGGCAGCCGCCCTACGACAACCTGCGGCACTACTTCTTCGACATGGGAAACGACAGCCTGCTCGCGTTCTTCGAGTACCCGAAAGGTCTCGAGCGCGCCAATCGCGACCTGCCGGGCGGCATGCAGCACGTCGCCTTCCACGTTCCGATGGAGCGCTTCGACGCCGTGGTCGAGCGCGTGCGCGCCCACGGCGTGAAAGTGGTCGGGCCCGTCAGCCTGGGCGGGCGGTTCTGGTCGGCCTATTTCTTCGACCCGAACGGCATCCGGCTGGAATTCGCGACATCGCGCGTGACCCGGCCGATCGGCGTCGTGGACTCGGTCCGGCAGACCGAGGAGGAAGCGCGCGCCGAGCTCGAGACGCTCTTCGAGGATCCAAAGCTCGTCGAGGAGTGGCTCGCGAAGATGCCGCTGCTCGACGCGCCCGTGGAAACGACGTAGCGTTCAAGTCGTCCACGGACTTTCCTTTGCTCACACCATTTTCTCCGGGCGCACCCAGGCGTCGAACTCGTCCGCGGTGACGTAGCCCAGCGCAAGTGCGGCGGCGCGCAGCGTCGTGCCCTCCGCGTGCGCCTTGCGGGCGATCTTCGCCGCCTTGTCGTAGCCGATGTGCGGCGCAAGCGCCGTGACCAGCATCAACGAGCGCGCGACGAGGTCCGCGATGCGCGCCCGGTCCGGCTCGATGCCCGATGCGCAATAGCGATCGAACGACCGCGCCCCGTCGGAGAGCAGCCGGCAGCTCTGCAGGAACGCATGGATGATGACGGGCTTCGCGACGTTCAGCTCGAAGTTCCCGGATGCGCCCGCGACGCCGATCGCGACGTCGTTGCCGAATACCTGCGCCGCCAGCATCAGGACCGCCTCGCACTGGGTCGGGTTCACCTTGCCCGGCATGATCGAGCTGCCCGGCTCGTTCTCCGGAATCGTGATCTCGCCGATGCCGCTGCGCGGACCGCTCGCCAACCAGCGCACGTCGTTCGCGATCTTCGTGAGCGCGGTCGCGGCGGTTCGCAGCGTTCCGTGCGCATTCACCAGCGCATCGTGTGCGGCCAGTGCCTCGAACTTGTTGGCGGCCGAAACGAACGGCAAGCCGGTGAGCCGCGCGAGCTCGGCGGCGACTCGCTCGCCGAACTCGGCCGGGGCATTGAGCCCGGTGCCGACCGCCGTGCCGCCAATGGCGAGTCCGGCGAGCCGCGGGCACGCCGCTTCGATGTGGGCCGCGGCCTGGTCGAGCTGGGCCGCATGGCCCGAGAACTCCTGCCCGAGCGTCAGCGGGGTGGCGTCCTGCAGGTGCGTGCGCCCGATCTTGACGATAGCGGCGAAATCCCGGCTCTTGCCGACAAGCGTCGCGCCGAGCGCGCGTAGCGCGGGAGCGACCCCGCGCGCCAGCGCATCGTAAGCGGCAACGTGCATGGCGGTGGGAAACACATCGTTGGAGGACTGACTGCAATTCACGTGGTCGTTGGGGTGCACGCGGCGCTCCGCCCCGCGGGAGCCGCCGAGGATCTCGCTCGCGCGGTTCGCGAGCACTTCGTTGACGTTCATGTTCGTCTGGGTGCCGGAGCCGGTCTGCCACACGACCAGGGGAAACTCTTCGGCATGCTGCCCAGCGAGCACTTCGTCGGCCGCCGCGACCACCGCGTCCGCGATCGCGGCATCGAGCGCGCCCAGCTCGCGGTTGACAGTGGCCGCGGCGCGCTTGACTTGCACCAGCGCGCGAACCAGCTCCGCCGGCATGCGCTCGGTCGAGATCCTGAAGTGCGCGAGCGAGCGCTGAGTCTGCGCGCCCCACAAGCGCGCGGCGGGCACCTCGATGGGGCCGAAGCTGTCCTGCTCGATCCGCGTGTCAGCCATGTCCGGCTCTCCAGCTTTGTGACTCGATCAGGTGTGACTCGATCGTGCGTGATCCCACCCGGGCGATCATCCGGCCGGACGATCCTGGCGTCCAGCCGCTCCCCCGACCACGATGCGCGCATGGCGCTCGAACGTCCAGTACGACCATGCCCACTCCATCAGGACGATGAACCGGTTGCGGAACCCGATGAGGAAGAAGATGTGCGCGAACAGCCACGCGAGCCACGCCGGGTAGCCCCAGAGCCGCACGCGGCCGATCACCGCCACGGCCGCGCGGCGGCCGATGGTGGCGAGCGTCCCGTAATCACGATAGCGAAACGGCTGCGTCGGCGCGCTCGCGAGACATGCCAGCACGTTGCGGGCAGCGTGCGCGCCCATCTGCTTCGCCGCCGGTGCGATGCCGGGTACCTGCGTGCCGCCCCACTGGGCCGCCGCGAGATCGCCGACCACGAAGATCTCCGGATGCCCGGGAACCGAGAGATCGGGCGCAACGCGAACCCGGCCGGCCCGGTCGAGCGGCGCGCCGAGCGCGGCGCCCAGTGGCGAGGCCGCGACGCCCGCCGCCCAGATCACCGTGCGCGCCGGGATGCGCGTGTCACCGATCGACACGCCGTCCGCGTCGATTTCCGTCGCGCGGCACCCGGTGCGAATCTCGACGCCGAGGCGCTCGAGCTGTCGGTGCGCGCGCTCCGACAGCTCGGCCGGATACGGCGGCAACACGCGATCGGTGCCCTCCAGGAGAATCACGCGCGCTTGACGCGTGTCGATGCGGCGGAACTCGCTGCGCAGGGTGTGCCGCGCGATCTCGGCAAGCGTGCCGGCGAGCTCGACGCCAGTCGCCCCCGCGCCGATCACCACGAAGCTCAGCCACGCCGAGACCGCGGCCGGATCCGTCTGGCGCTCGGCGCGCTCGAAGGCGGTGAGGATGCGGCGCCGGATCTCGAAGGCGTCCTCCAGCGTCTTCAACCCCGGCGCGTCGTGCGCCCACTCGTTGCGGCCGAAGTAGCTGTGCATGGCGCCGCTCGCGACGATCAGGAAATCGTACTCGATCTCCTCCGCGTCATCCAACACGACGCGGCGCCGCGCCGGATCGATGCGCCGCACGTCCGCCATCAGCACGGTCACGTTCTTCTGCCGCCGCAGAATGTGCCGGATGGGCGCGGCAATCTCGGTGGCCGAAAGCCCGGCGGTCGCGACCTGGTAGAGGAGCGGCTGGAAGAGGTGATGGTTCGCGCGATCGATCAGCGTGACGCGCACGCTCCGTCGGCCGAACCGGCGCGCCGCGGCGAGCCCGCCGAAACCGCAGCCGATGATCACCACATGCGGCGTCATGGTCGTAGAACCTGTCTCGAAATGACGGCCGTGCGCTTCTGCATTCGAGAAGGGTCGCGCGAACAAGGGGCAAGCCCCTTGTGTATCCCCTCGTGCGGCCTACGCCAGGGTCAAGCGGGGCACTCGAGCGTGCTCTTGACCTCGCCGTCGTCGCTCACCGACTCGAGGCGCACGGTGAAGCCCCAGAGCCGCGCGAAGTGCTTGAGGGTCTCTTCCGCCTCGTCCTCGCGCAGCGGCCGACCGCGCGGCATCTGATGCCGCAGCGTGAGCGAGCGGTCGCCGTCGCGCTCGTAGTTCACCACCTGGATATCGGGAACCATGTAGTCACGGCTGTACTGCCGCGAAAGCAGCGTGCGCACGCGCTGATAGCCCGCCTCGTCGTGTATCGCGTCGACGACGAGCTCGGGCTCGTCCGCATAGTCGGCGATCGCGAAGAGCCTGAAGTCGCGGATGAGCTTCGGCGATAGATACTGCGCGACGAACGACTCGTCCTTGAAGTTGCGCATCGCGAAATCGAGCACCTTCCGCCAGTCGGTTCCTGCGATCTCCGGGAACCACCGGCGATCCTCGGGAGTGGGCTCCGCGCAAATGCGCTTCAGGTCCTGGAACATGGCGAAGCCGAGCGCGTACGGATTGAGCCCGCCGTATCCGGTCTGGTCGAATCCGCGCTGGGCGATCACGTTCGTATGGGACTGCAGGAACTCGAGCATGAAGGCGTCGTCCACGAGGCCCTTGTCGTAGAGCCGGTTGATGAGCGTGTAATGCCAGAAGCACGCCCAGCCCTCGTTCATGACCTTGGTCTGCGATTGCGGGTAGAAGTACTGCGAGATCTTGCGCACGATGCGCACGATCTCCTTTTGCCAGGGTTCGAGCTTCGGAGAGTACTTTTCGATGAAGTAGAGCCCGTTCTCCTCGGGCTCGGCGGGAAAGACCGGGCGGGTGTCTTCCGCGGTCTCCTTCGCCTCTTTACGGGGCAGCGTGCGCCAGAGATCGTTAAAGAGCTGCCGCGCGCTCTCTTCGCGATCCGTTTGCCGGCGTGCCTCGTCCTTCAGCGACTTCGCCCCCGGCCGTTTGTACTTGTCGACACCGTGCGGGGCGAGCGCGTGGCAGGAATCGAGTATCTCCTCGACGGCCGCGACCCCGTAGCGCTCCTCGCACTTCATCACGTAGCTGCGCGCGAACACCAGGTAGTCGAGTATCGCGTCCGCATAGGTCCACTGGCGAAAGAGGTAGTTGCCCTTGAAGAACGAGTTGTGGCCGTAAGCTGCGTGCGCGATCACCAGCGCCTGCATAGTGACCGTGTTCTCCTCCATGAGGTACGCGATGCAGGGATCGGAATTGATGACGATCTCGTAGGCGAGCCCCTGGAAACCCTTGCGATAGAGGGCCTCGTTGCGGATGAACTCCTTGCCGTGGGTCCAGTGCGGGTAGGTGATCGGCAGCCCGGTCGAGGCGTACGCGTCGAGCATCTGCTCGGAAGTGATGACCTCGATCTGGTTTGGATACGTGTCGAGACCGAATTCGCGCGCGCACTTGCCGATCTCGTCGTCATAGCGGCGGATGAGATCGAACGTCCACTCCGGGCCGCGCGAGATCGGCTCGGCGGCCCGCGGGGTCGCCTCGGCGCTCGGAACGCCTGTCACGCCGTCTCCTTCCCGAACAGCTCGCGAAACACCGGATAGATTTCGGAGTGACCGCCCACCCGCCGCATCGCATAGTTCTGCGCGATGCCCTCGAGCTCCTGGTACGCGGCCCACAGCGTGCTCGTGCGGCCGTCGTTCTCGTCGGGGATCTCGACGTAGGCGAAGTAGCGGACGAGCGGCAGCAGGAACTCGCGCAAGTAGCGCACGCTCTTCGCCGGGTCGCTGCCGAAGGCGTCGCCGTCGGAGGCCTGCGCGGCGTAGATGTTCCAGCTCGCGTCGTTGTATCGGGCCTCGACGATCTCGTGCATCAACTCGAGCGCCGAGCACACCACCGTTCCGCCGGTGCGCGGATCGTGGAAGAAAGCCTGCTCGTCGCATTCCTCGGCGTTGTCGGTGTGGCGGATGAACACCAGATTCACCTGCTCGTACTTGCGCGTCAGGAAAAGGTAGAGCAGCGTGAAAAACCGCTTCGCGAGGTCTTTCTTACGCTCATCCATCGAGGCCGACACGTCCATCAGGCAGAACATGACCGCACGCGCGACCGGCGCCGGGACGGCGACCCGGTTGCGATAGCGTAGGTCGAGGTCGTCCAGGAACGGGACGCGCGCGAGCTTCTTCTCCAGGGTCTCGACGCGCTCGCGCAGCATCGACGCCTGCAGGACCGACACCGAGCGGCGCTCGGCCTCCTCCAGCTCTTCGCGCGCCGCCTCCAGCTCGTCGCGGATCGCGGCGGAAAGGGCGATCCGGCGCCCGAGCGACTGCTTGAGCGTGCGTACCACGGCCAGGTTGTTCGGCGAACCCTCGCGGCGGTAGCCGGCACGCACCCACTTGCGCTCCGGGATGTCGCCGAGGAAATTGCGCACCAGGTCGGGAAGCTCCATGTCCTCGAAGAAGAGGTCGAGGAACTCCTCGCGCGACAGGCTGAACACGAAATCGTCGACGCCCTCGCCCTCGCCGCCTTCGGTGCCACGGCCGCCGCCCTCGCCGCCGCCCTGAGGGCGCGGAATGGTGTCGCCCGCGACGAACTCGCGATTCCCGGAATGGACGATCTCGCGCTCGCCACCGGGCCCGTGGCGGAACACGGGCTCCCGGATGTCGCGCGCCGGGATGTTCACGTTGCCGCCCTTGTCGATGTCGGTGATCGACCGCTCGGCGACAATGCCCTTCACCGAGCGCCGAATCTGCTCCTTGTAGCGGCGCAGGAAACGCTCGCGATTGACGGCGCTCTTGTTTCCTCCCGCGAGCCTCCGGTCGATAAGGTGGTTCACTGTGACTTGCGGACCCTCAGGTACCATTCGCAGAGCAGCCGCACCTGCTTCTCAGTGTACCCCTTGTCCACCATGCGCGCGACGAAGTCCTTGTGCTTCTGATCGTCGTCGGTCGACGCCTTGGCGGTAAAGGAGATCACCGGCAGGAGGTCCTCGGTCGTCGCGAACATCTTCTTCTCGATCACTTCGCGGAGCTTCTCGTAGCTGCGCCAGTCGGGATTCTTGCCCCCGTACGAAGCGCGTGCGCGCAGCACGAAGTTCACGATCTCGTTGCGGAAGTCCTTCGGGTTGGCGATGCCGGCCGGCTTCTCGATCTTCTCCAGCTCCCCGTTGAGGTGCTGGCGATCGAAGATCTCCCCGGTCTCCGGGTCGCGGTACTCCTCGTCCTGCAGCCAGCAATCGGCGTAGGTCACGTACCGATCGAAGATGTTCTGACCATACTCGGTGTAGGACTCGAGATAGGCGGTCTGGATCTCCTTGCCGATGAACTCGGCGTAGCGCGGTGCGAGGTAGCCCTTGATGAACTCCAGGTAGCGGCGCTTGATCTCGTCGGGCAGGTCCTCCTTCTGGAGGCGCTGCTCGAGCACGTACATCAAGTGGACGGGGTTGGCGGCCACCTCGGTCTGGTCGTAATTGAACACCGCTGACAGCACCTTGTACGAGAAGCGCGTCGAGGTGCCGGTCATTCCCTCGTCGTGCCCCGCGTAGTCGCGATACTCCTGGTAGGACTTCGCTTTCGGATCGACGTCCTTCAGGCTCTCGCCGTCGTAGACGCGCATCTTCGAATAGATGCTCGAGTTCTCGGGCTCCTTCAGCCGGGACAGCGTGGCGAACTGCGCCATCATGTCGAGCGTGCCCGGCGCGCAGGGGGCCTTCGACAGGCTCGAGTTGTTGAGCAGCTTCTGGTAGATCTTGATTTCCTCGGAAACGCGCAGGCAGTACGGCACCTTGACGATGTAGATGCGGTCGAGAAACGCCTCGTTGTGCTTGTTGTTGCGGAACGTCTGCCACTCGGTCTCGTTCGAGTGGGCGAGGATGATACCCGCGAAGGGAATCGCCCCGAAGCCCTCGGTGCCCTTGTAGTTGCCCTCCTGCGTCGCGGTGAGCAGCGGGTGGAGCATCTTGATGGGCGCCTTGAACATCTCGACGAACTCGAGCAGCCCCTGGTTGGCATGGCACAGCCCGCCCGAATAGCTGTAGGCGTCCGGATCGTCCTGCGCGAAGCGATCGAGCTTGCGAATGTCCACCTTGCCGACCAGCGACGAGATGTCCTGGTTGTTCTCGTCGCCGGGCTCGGTCTTGGTGATCGCGATCTGCTTGAGGATCGACGGCTTGATCCGCACGACGCGGAACTTGGAGACGTCGCCGTCGTGCTCCTTCAGCCGCTTCACCGCCCACGGCGACATGATTCCCGTCAGGTAGCGCCGCGGAATGCTGTATTCCTTCTCCAGCGTCTCGCCGAACTGCTGCGGGTTGAACAGCCCGAGCGGCGACTCGTTGACCGGCGAGCCTTTCAGGGTGTAGATCGGAAAGGTCTCCATCAGCTGCTTGAGGCGCTCGGCGATCGAGGATTTCCCGCCGCCCACCGGCCCGAGCAGGTAGAGCACCTGCTTGCGCTCTTCCAATCCCTGGGCGGCATGCTTGCAGAAGGAGACGATCTGGTCGATCACCTCCTCCATGCCGTAGAACTCGTCGAAGGCGGGATACCGGCGGATCAGCCGATTGCCGAAGATGCGGGAAAGACGGGGGTCATTGCGGGTATCGACCAGCTCGGGCTCGCCGATCGCCTTGAGCATGCGTTCCGCGGGACTTGCGTACGCCAACGGGTCGAAGCGCCCGAGGTCGAGATACTCCTGCAGCGACATCTCCTCGTGATTCGTACTCGTGTAGTACGACCGGAAGCTCTGGACGATGTCAACCATGGCTCACCTCCAATCCCTGGCGGGTAGACTGCGCCCGCCAAAATCCACTATAGACCTAGCGAGTCGCGCACAGTTCCGCTGTGACTGAAGCATTTCGCGTTCCAGTTCCCTCCCCCGTCTGCTCCGCGAATTCTCACTTTTGTTACGTCGTCGGACGATGGCTGCTGCAAATCACAGCGGACATACAACGGACCACGCCGACAACGTCTATATGAACATAACCCTCATGTAACACATCTAACGCTTATCAAGCTTATAACGCTCAACCGCTTCGATTCGACTACCGCGCACTCTAACGCTTTCCGCGCGCGCGATAAACCGCGAAATTCGCGCGCCGGCACAAGGAAGATCCGCGCTTTGCGGGGTACGTGACCGAAGTCTCACCGGATTGGCACTCTCGCCTGGAGTCTGCCAATCCGCCCGCGAACGGGGCGTGGCCCTCGAATACGCACGGTTCCGGGGCGCTCGGTGCCTCCGGATGAAGTGCAGCCGCCGCCCGAAACGTGATATTTGCCGCACGCACTGCCTAGGCTGATTTGCGGTGCAGTAGGCGCCAGACCCTCTCGCGCGTCAACGGCATGTCCACGTGCTCGACGCCGAAAGGTCGCAGAGCGTCCAGGACAGCGTGCACGACCGCGGGCGACGCCCCGCACGGCCCCGCCTCGCCAACACCCTTGGCGCCGAGCGTGTTCGCTCGCGAAGGGGAGCTCTGGTCGAACACGCTGATGAAGAAGGGCAGCTCGTCGGCGCGCGGCATAGCGTAGTCCTGAAACGACCCGGTCACGAGCTGGCCCGACTCGCGGTCGTACACGCAATCCTCGATCAGCGCTTGGCCGATGCCCTGCGCGATTCCCCCGTGCAGCCGGCCTTCGACGCTGAGGGATTGAGCACGGTGCCGATGTCGTCGACCGCGACCAGGCGCGCCAGCCGAACCGCCCCGGTGTCCGGGTCGATCTCCACTTCGCACACCTGGCAGCCGCTCGGGAAGGCATGGGCCTCCGCCGAGTTGGGTAAGCGTCCTGCCCCGGTGAGCAGCCGCGCGTCCTCGAGCCGCCGCACGGGCTTGCCGATCCAGTTCTCCTAGTGGGGAAGCGTCATGGTTTCGTCGTTGCTGTCCGCTTATTGTGGGGGACGCTATGATCCCCGCGCGCGCAACTTCACCCCTCCAAGGAGGAACCCAGATGGCAGAAGTGCGGATCATGAACGTCCCCGAGCTCGGGACGCCGCTCGGGCAGTACTCGCATGTCGCACGCGTCAAGGCGTCCGAGACCCTCTACATCGCCGGCATGCTCTCAGCCGACGCTTCCGGCGCAGTGGTCGGCGCGGGCGATTTCGATCGGCAGTGCGTGCAGGTGTTCGCGAATCTCGCGACGGCCCTCAAGTCGAACGGTGCCGGCTGGGCGAATGTCGTGCAGTTCACGACGTACCTCGTGCACTCGCAGGCCATTCCCCTTTTCATGGCGTACCGCCTGCGCGAGTTCCCCCGGTTCTTTCCGGATCGCCGCTGGCCGCCCAACACCTTGCTCATGGTCGACCGGCTGGTGCAGGAAGAGTTTCTCCTCGAAGTCCAGGCGATCGCCGCACTCTGATCCCACGCGCCGGCGCCGGATCAAGTCCGGGTGCGGCGGCCCGTCAGCGTCGGCGAGCGGCCCGCTTTGCGCTCGGGCGCCCAGGCGCATTTCGCGCGGGCGACTTCGCCGCGGCCTTGCGCTTGGCCGGGGCGGCCTTGCGCTTGGCCGGGGCGGCCTTATGAACTGCCGACGCCGCTTTCCGCCCCGCCGGCGCGGTCCCAAGCGGCCCTGACGACAGCAGGCGCACGAATAAGTCGAATAGATCGCTCTCGGTGATCAAGCCGAGCACGTTCATCTCCGTGTCCACCACCGGCAGGCAACCGATCTTCCGGCTCATCATGAGCCGCGCCGCCTCGACGACCGGCACGTCCGGCTGCGTCGCGATGACCGGTCGGTGCATCACCTCGCTGATGTCTACCGGCGCGTTGTGGTGTCGGGTGGCCGCCACCAGCATGTCGCGCTGCGCGACGATGCCCACGAGATGCCCGGCAGCATCGACCACGGGGAGATGATGCACCCCGCGATCGCGCATGACGTCGAACGCCGTCCGATAGTCCGTGTCGGCGCGCACCGTGATTGCCGGCGCGCTCATGTGGTTCTTCACCCGCATCGAGCGATCCCCCCTGGTTGCCTGCACCGATGATACCGGCTCGAGCTTTTGGAGGTGTGCCGGCCCGCTCGAGCGATGCTCCGATTCGCAGTTGGCGGTAAGCTCGCCTCCGGAGGGCAATCGCGTGAGGATCCTCGTACTCGGCGCCGGCGGCGTCGGCGGTTACTTCGGCGGCCGGCTGGCCCAGGCCGGCAGTGACGTGACGTTCCTCGTGCGCGAGCGGCGCGCCGCCCAGCTGCGCGCGGACGGACTGGTCGTGCAGACGCCGGACGGCGAGTTCCGGGTCCCGGCCAAGGCGGTCGAGCGGCACGAGATCGGCGCGCCGTTCGATCTCGTGCTGCTCACTTGCAAGGCCTACGATCTGGACTCGGCGATCGACACGCTGCGGCCCGCGGTCGGGCCCAAGACGGTCGTCGTCCCGCTCCTGAACGGACTGGCGCACCTGGATCGGCTCGACGCCGAGTTCGGCCCCGAGCGCGTGATCGGCGGGTCATGCGGAATCGCCGCGACCCTCACGGCCGAGGGCGTGGTGAAGCAGATGTCCGCGTTCCACTGGATCCGGTTCGGCGACCGGGCCGGCAAACCGCGCGAGCAGATCACCGCACTTGCTGAAGCCTACGGGCGCACTCCCGTCGATGCCGCGGCGCTGCCGGACATACTCCTCGCGATGTGGGAGAAATTCGTGCTGCTCACGTCACTCGCCGCCGGCACCTGCCTGATGCGCGGCTCGGTCGGCGACATTCTCGCCACCTCGGACGGCGACGCGCTCATGCGCGAGCTGCTCGACACCTGCATCGCCACGGCGCAAGCGGCGGGGCATGCGCCGCGCGCGGAATCGCTCGCCCAGACCGAGGCGCTGCTCTTCGCGCGCGGATCGGCGTTCAGCGCGTCGATGCTCCGCGACATCGAGCGCGGCGGCCCCACCGAGGCGGATCACATCGTGGGCGACATGCTGCGCCGCGCGCGTTCCGCCCGGGTCGAGGCGCGACTGCTCGCCGCCGCGTATGCGCACCTGCAGGTATACGAGGGTCGCCGCGTCGCGGCCGGCGGTTGATCACTTCAACGAGTCGAGCCAGGACCCGAGGCCCTGGGCGTTCAGCTCGATGTCCAGGGCGAGAACCTCGAGCACGTGCTCACGCGAATGCGGCCAGTGGTGCCGCTCAGCCTCGCGGAAAACGATCTCGGTCACACCCTGCCTGAGCCGCTCGTGCCGGGCGGGTCCGGCGTCCCGGTGCGCGAGTGCGACCGCGCGATGCGCGTCGATCAGCCGGTGCAGATCGGCGCCGAGGCGCGGAAGGTCCCGCACCTGGCTGTAGTGGGTGACGTAGATGGCCTCCGGTGTGTACCCCAGCATCATGTCGACCGACGCGTGATGCGCGACCGGATCCCATTGCACCGGGCTGGTGGTCGGCAGGATGTATTGCCGCCCGTCGCTATCGAGCTCGCGATACGAGAGCCCGAACGTGTCCCCCGCAAAAATGTGTCCGGACCGGCTGTCCCGGACGACGACGTGGTGGCGCGCATGCCCCGGCGCATCCAGAAACAGGAGCTCGCGCCCGGCAAGCGCGACGGTGGCCTCGTGCGGCGTCTCCACGATCCGCGCGGCGGGAACCGGAAGGATGTCCCCGTAGATGCGCCGCGTCTCCTCTGCCCCATAGATGGCGATCGTGCCCTCGATCAGGCGGCTCGGATCGACCATGTGCCGCGTGCCGCGCGGATGCACGGTGACGCGCGCGTTGGGAAGCTGGGAGACGAGAAGTCCCGTGCCGCCGGCGTGGTCGAGATGGATGTGGGTGAGGATCACCCATTGCACGTCGGCGGGAGCCAGCCCCTTCTGCGCGAGCGCGTCGAGAATGCCGGGCACCGAACGGTTGACGCACGGATCGATGATCGCGGCCCGGCCATCCTCCACGATCAAGTGGACCGATGTCTGAAGCGGCCGGTCGTACTCGCCGTCCACCGCGCTGATGCCGTGCTCGAAGTCGATTACGTGTGCCATGCCTCGGCATTCTAAACGGCGCGAGGATGCGCGATGGTCAGGGTGACACGCTAGAACAAGTACAAGTCGCCCGGTGCGCGCCACCGTGATGGCGGGTCAGCGGCCATGCCAGTCCGGCGCCTACGGCCGCAGACGCCCGCCTATGGGTCCCGGTTTGCGGCGGGCAGTCAACACACGACTACCCGCGCACAAACCAC
>JBFJOO010000072.1:0-23286 GCA_041617635.1 Burkholderiales bacterium
CCCCAGACGTTGAACGGCTGCTCGGTCGCCTCGCGGGCGACGCCCTTCTCGGAGGTGTCGAACACGAAGATCTGCGAGTAGTTCTTGAGCGTCGGCTCGTGCGGGATCCAGTGCGGCGGCCATGCCACCCATTCGCCCGACTCCTTGAACGATGTCGCGACCATCCAGTAGATCGGAAACAGGACAACGACCGCCCAGGCGACGAGGATCGCGTGGCGAACAAAGGTTCGCAGGCGCTTTCTGCGGGTGTTCCGCGCGCCGGCGCTCTCGGCCTGCTCGCGGGTCATGTCGGCGGGTGCGGTCATGGGGCCCGTTGCTGCGCGACGGCGGCGCTTTGCCGCACGAGGAGATAAATCCCGAAGAAGATCAGCGAGGCGAAGAAGATGAGCAGCAGAATCGAGGCCGCGGCGCCGAAGCTGAACTTGTTGAACACCCACACCTGCTCCCAGAGGTAGAAGGCGATCGTCTGCGTCGAGGTGCCCGGACCGCCCGAGGTGAGCAGCACCACCGGATCGAAGAGCTTGAGCGCCTCCATCGACCGGATCACCACCGCGATCACGATCGCGGGCTTAAGCAGCGGCAGCTCGACGTGCCAGAAGATCTGCCAGGCGCTCGCCCCCATGACCCGCGCCGCGTTGATGAGCTGCTTCGGCAGCGCGGAGAAGCCGGAGAGGAAGATGAGGAACGTGAGCGACGTCCACTGCCAGACGTCCGCCAGGATCACCGACCACTGTGCGGCAAGCGGGTCGGACAGCCAGCGGATGCGCGGATCGATCCCGAACGGCTCGAGGAACGGCGCGAGCAGCTGGTTGATGGGTCCGGAGTCGATGTAGAGCATCGTGAAGTTGTAGCCGACCACCACGGGCACGATCATCATCGGGATCAGGAGGATCGTGATGTAGATTCCCCGTCCGCGCACGGTGCGGGCGACGAGCATCGCGAGCACGAAACCGATCACCAGTTCCAGGGTGACGGCGCAGCCGGCGAAATAGAACGTGCGCCCGAGCGCGGCCCAGAAACCGGGCGCCGTCAGCACCTGGGCGTAGTTGTCGAATCCCGACAGGAAGGCCTGCTCGAACGGGCGGTTCGCCCGCCACTTCAGGAAGCTGATGTAGACCATCAGCAGGAACGGGATGATGATGACGAGGATGAAGACCGCCTCGACGAACACGAACGGGATGAGGCGGAAGACCCGCTCCTGCGCAAGCCACTCGCCGAGCCGGCGCCAGGCGGAGCCGTTCGCTCGCGCGGCCCCGGAAAGCGCGACGCGCGCCTCGCTCACGATGCGACCTCGAGCATTGCTATTCAGCGAAAGGTGAAGGGGAACACAGCACCACGGCGCGCCGGCCTAGCCGGCGCGCCGTGACCCGCGACTTCCGGTTACTACATGTCTGAGAACTTGGCGCCGTACAGGCCGCTCTCGACTCCCGCCCGCCAGGCCTTGATCTGGTTGGCGCGGCCGATGTCCTCGGTCACGCGGTTCCAGCCATCCTCGACCTTCTTGGCGGCTTCCTCCGGCTTCATGTTGCCGCTCATCACCTCGGCGAGATTGTTGTCGAGGATCTTGAAGTACTCGTAGTTGCCTTCGATCATCAGCAGCGACACGGCGTAGTTGGAATTCTCCATCGTCGTGTCCAGGAACTGCCTGCCGAAGCGCTTCTCGATCGCGGCGTTGGTCAGGTTCGACTTGCGGAACGGATCCCAGAAGCCCTGCGGATGCGCGATCGCCTCGTCACCCACCGACGGGCTCGTGAGCCACTGGATGTAGTAGTACGCGAGCTCCGGGTGCTTGCTGTACGCATTGACCATGTAGCCGGTGCCCGCCGCTTGCGGCGCGCGCCGCACCTGCTTGCCCTTCCAGTTGACCGTGGGGATCAGGCAGGACAGCACCTTATCCTTCACTTCGCTCTTCGGGTTCGAGTTGCTGTAGCCGACGATCGATGGAAAGGACATCACGGAGAATGCCTGGCCGCTGCCCCAGAACGGATAGATCTGCGGCGTGCCCCAGCCCTGGATATCCGGAGGCATGTACTTGACGATCGACGTGAACTTCTTGATCGCCTCGATGCCCTCCTTGGTGTTGATCTGCGGCTTCATGTCCTTGTCGAAGAGCAGCCCGCCGTAGAAGGCCGGAAAGTGGCGATACGAGAAGTTGACGGAGCGATAGGCCATTGCGCCGTACAAGGGCTTGTCGAACTTCATCCCCCAGCGGGTGTCGCCGGCCTTGGTGTGGAAGAACGCCGCCATCTGCTCCCACTCGTCCATCGTCGCGGGGCACCCGGGCGCCTTGCCGAACTTGGCCTGGTACTCCTTCTTCGCCTGCGGGTTGTCGAGGATGTCCTTGCGCAACGCGAGGATGATGTGATCGCCGTCGAGGACGATGTTGTAGAGATTGCCGTTGTAGTACTGCTGGTATTTCAGACCGTCGGCGACGCCGGAGAAGTCGGGCTTGCCGACCGCCGCGTACTTGTCGAGCGGAATGATCACCTTGGCGCCCACCGCGTCGGGCATCGTGTACGGGAAGTCGTTGAAGATGTCGAACGACCCGGTCTTGGCCACCGCCTCGGCCATGATCTTGGACGGAATGTCCGTGTATCCGAGCGGCGTGCTCACGACCTTGATGTTCGTCAGCTTCTCCCAGCGGTCGCTGAAGTCCCCGATCGAGTTGCGATAGAGCGAGTTGAGCAGCATGTTCAACTCGACCGTCTGCAGGTTGTTCTTCTTCATGTAGGCGCGGGCGAGCTCGACTGCGCGATCGGCGACCGGGTCGGCTGCGCGCGCGGGGAACGCGGCGAACGATGCGGCGGTCGCGAACAGCACCGCGAACGCAGAGATCAATGCACGAGGCGAGTTCATCGGATTTTTCCTCCAAAAGTTGAGGTCGACCGGAGCGCGGCTGTTGTCGTTTTGGAGCCGCCCCCAACGACCATGTATTCATTTAAGCACAAATGCGGACGCTAAGATGCGTCAGGGCTTCCGGCGCACGGTAGGTGCAGTGCAGCAGGATGGGATTCCGCCCACCGGCTCGCCTGTGGGCCATGCGGCGCTCATCAGCGGCGCGTGCGCGGGCGGGAATCGAGATGACGGGTGAACCAGTCGGCCGCGAGCCGGGCCATCCTGTCCAGGGCACCGTGCTCCTCGAAGAGGTGCGTCGCGCCGGCCACCGACTCGATCTCCTTCTCGCACTGCAGTGACGTGTACGCCCGCTCGTTCAGCGCAATGTTCTCGTGGTCCGCGCCGCCCACGATAAGCAGCGTCGGCGCCTTGATCAACCCGAGCGCGCTGCGGCTAGCGAGGTCGGGTCGCCCGCCGTGACACACCACGGCGTCTATCGAACCGCGCAATGCGGCGGCAACCTGCAGCGTCGCCGCCGCGCCGGTGCTCGCGCCGAAAAGCCCGAGGGGCAGGCCGGTCGTCGCCGCCTGCAAACCTACCCACTTCACGGCGGCGGAGAGGCGCGTGGTCAGAAGGCCGATGTCGAATCGCGTCGCGTAGATCCGGTCCTCGCCAGCGGTCAGGAGGTCCATCAGCAGCGTGGCGAGTCGCGCTTCGCGCAAGACGTTGGCCACCACCCGGTTGCGCGGTGCATGACGACTGGAGCCGCTGCCCTGCGCGAAGATCACCACGCCGATCGCCTCCCCGGGCACGTCGAGCATGCCCGGCAGTCGCACCGGACCAGAGCGAACTTCGACGACGCGTCGCGTCGACCGCCGGGTCACGCGCCGCCCCGGCATCGCGCCCGGCGGCAGGCCCCCGCGCCGCAGCCCGGACGGGAATCGCGATGATCGATCGGCATGCGCTCTAGCGCTCCTCCTGGTACCCGCGAAATCTCACGGCCTTTCGGCCGGAGGCGCCGGCTGCACCAGCGGCACGCCCGCAGCTTAGCCGCCGGAAAGATGCAGAGCCAGCCCCACGGGTGCCCGGTCACTCTGGAGACAATCCCGCGCGTCGGCAAGGCGCGGGATCAAGGACACATTCGCCAAGCGCTGAGTCGCCCCGGCGCAGTTCACCCGTGGCGCTCCACAATGCGGCGGATCCACGGATAATCCGGGCTGAGCGGACACTGACAGTGGAAGACAATGGGAGCGCGCACGATGAAGCCCAAGAACGTGAAGCCCAAGAACGCCTTCTATGCCCAGTCAGGCGGCGTGACAGCCGTGATCAACGCCAGCGCCGCAGGCGTGATCGAGACGGCTCGCAAGCACAAAGCGAAGATCGGCAAGGTGCTGGCGGGCCGCAACGGCATCATCGGCGCGCTGACGGAGGATCTGATCGACACCAGCCGGGAAAGCGCGCGGTCGATCGGCGGCCTCAAGCACACGCCGGGCGGTGCATTCGGTTCCTGCCGCTACAAGCTGAAGCCGTTCGACAAGGATCCGTCCCAGTATCAACGGCTGATCGAAGTCTTCAGGGCGCACGACATCGGCTATTTCTTCTACAACGGGGGCGGCGACTCTGCCGATACCTGCCTGAAAGTCGCGCAGCTCGCGGAAAAGCTCGGCTATCCCCTCCAGGCGATCCACGTGCCGAAAACGGTGGACAACGATCTGCCGATCACCGACAACTGCCCCGGGTTTGGCTCGGTCGCCAAGTACGTCGCCGTGTCCACGCGCGAAGCGACGCTCGACGTCGCATCGATGGCGCTCACCTCCACGAAGGTGTTCATCCTCGAGGTCATGGGCCGGCACGCCGGCTGGATCGCCGCGGCCGGCGGCATGGCGTCGAGTCCGGAGCTCGAGCAGCCGATCCTGATCCTCTTCCCCGAGGTGCCGTTCGACCAGGCGAAGTTCATCGCGCGCGTCAAGGCAGCCGTGCAGGCGCACGGGTACTGCTCGGTGGTGGTGTCCGAGGGCGTGCAGGGTCCGGACGGAAAGTTCCTGTCCGATCAGGGCCTGCGCGACGCGTTCGGACACGCACAGCTCGGGGGCGTCGCCCCGGTCGTGGCGGGCATGGTCAAGAACGCGCTCGACCTGAAGTATCACTGGGCCGTCGCGGATTACATGCAGCGCGCGGCGCGCCACATCGCGTCGAAGACCGACGTGGCGCAGTCGTACGCGATGGGCAAGGCGGCAGTCGAGTTCGCGCTGAAGGGGCACAACTCGGTGATGCCCACCGTCCAGCGGGTCTCGAACAAGCCTTACAAGTGGAAGGTCGGCATGACCTCGCTCGACAAGGTGGCCAACGTCGAGAAGACGATGCCTGCGGACTTCATCACCGCCGACGGCTTCGGCATCACCGACAAGTGCCGGCAGTATCTGGCTCCCCTGATCCAGGGCGAGGACTACCCACCGTACCGCAACGGGCTGCCCGACTACGTTCGACTGAAGAACGTCGCCGTGGCGAAGAAGCTCTCCACTGCGTTCAAGATCTGAGCTGCGCGCGGAACTCCCATGGATGAGCTTGCCCGGCAGCTGCTTGACGCGACCGCGCAACACCGGTCCGTCACGCCTTTCTCGCGCAGTGTGCCGGGGTTCGATGTCGCACGCGCGTATGCCGTCACCCAAGCGCTGCATCGCGAGCGCCTCGCGCGCGGCGAGCGTCCGATCGGCCGCAAGATCGGGTTCACGAACCGGACGATCTGGGCCGAGTACGGCGTCTACGAGCCGATCTGGGGCTTCGTCTACGACACGACGGTGCAGTTCGCCGCGAAATCGCAAGCGACGCTGGCAGTCGGCCATCTCGCCGAGCCGCGCATCGAGCCCGAGATCGTCCTGCACTTCCGCGCGGCACCGCCTGCGACGCGCGACGAGGCCGCCATCCTCGCGTCGATCGACTGGATCGCGCACGGCTTCGAGATCGTGCAGAGTCCGTTTCCTGACTGGAAATTCCAGGTGGCCGACACGGTCGCCGTGAACGGGCTGCACGGCGCACTGGTCGTCGGGCCGCCGGTTCCGGTTGCCGCCATAGCCGATTGCACTCGCAAGCTGCGCGAGTTCCGCATCGTGCTGTCGAACCAAGGCACTGCGCGCGCGGAAGGGGGCGGCGCGAACGTCCTGGACACACCGCTGCTCGCCATGGCGCATCTGCTGGAATTGCTGCGCGGCATGCCGCAGTTTCCGCCGGTCGCTGCCGGTGAGATCGTCACCACCGGAACGCTCACGGCCGCGCTGCCGGTGCGGCCCGGCGAGACGTGGAGCACGGCTCTCTCCGGCATTCCATTGCCGGGACTGTCGCTGACCATCGCGTAGCGGCGCGAAGCTCGAGTGGAGCGGCGTCGTGCGGGCGCCGGCGAGGCCTGCGTCATCCGCCTCTCCGGCGCATGGCGCTCGCGAGTCCCGCCGACGCTGACGGATCGCCGAAAATGGGCCACAATCTGCATCGGGAGTGAGTCGGACATAGATTCGACGCAGGAGTCGGACGAGAAGCAGCCCGCAGGACGGGGGCCGACATACGTACGAGGAGGAGAGAACATGGACGGTCTCGCGCGGCGCCGGGACTTCGTCGATTCGTCGACGGAGATCCTGAGCACCATCTCCGCTTTCTGGGCGCTGCTCCTCGCGGCGATCTTTCTCTACGACATCATCGGGCGCGAAGCCTTCAACTCGCCCTTCCTCGGCACCCACGAGATCGTCGGCAACTCGATCGTCGGCATCCTGTTCCTCGAGCTCCCGTCGTCGATCAAGCGCGGCGCGATGCTGCGGACCGACATCATCTACCAGGGTCTCGGTGATTTCGCGCGGCGAGCAATCGACTGCACCACGTACGTACTCGGCGTCGTGCTGTTTCTCGCGATCATCGGGGGCGGCTGGGAGGCCATGATCGTCAGCTGGAAGACGCTCGAGATCGAGGGCGCCGGCGCGTTCGAGGTGCCGGTCTACCCGGTCCGGACCGTGATCATCCTTTTCAGCGGCATCTGCGTACTAGTCTATCTGCAGCTCCTGTATTTCACGCTAACGGGGCGACTCAAGCCCGCCTGAGGCCGAACGTTTTCGGCGAGAAACCGCGACCTAACGTGCGCCTCCGGGGAGGGGAATCGTGCTGGATCCAACAACTACCCTGATCATCATTCTCATCGCGCTGGTCGCGATGATCGTCGTCGGCATCCATATCGGCATCGTGCTCGGCATCGTGTCGCTTGGGGGCGCGTATCTATTGTTCGGCAACCTGAGCATCACCCTGGAGCTCGCCAACCAGGCCGCCTACGCGGTGCTTCGAAACTCGGTGTTCGCGGCCATTCCGCTCTTCGTGCTGATGGGCGAGTTCATGAGCCGGTGCGGCATGGCGAGCGATCTGTACCGGATTTGCAATTACTTCCTGCGCCGGCTGCCGGGCCGGCTCGCGGTGGCGACGGTGCTCGGCAATGCGGTCTTCGCCGCGGTGACGGGCGTGAGCATCGCTTCGGCCATGGCGTTCTCGCGCATCGCCTACCCGGAGATGCGCAAGCTAGGCTACAACCGCTCCTACGCAGTGGGCTGCATTGCCGGTAGCGCGAGCCTCGGCATGCTGATCCCGCCGAGCGTACTCCTGATCGTGTGGGGTGTCGTCATCGAGTACTCGATCGGCAAGCTGTTTCTCGCGGGCATCATCCCTGGAATCATCCTGGCCGGGCTGATGATCGTGTACTCCTCGGCGCGCGCCGGAATGAAGAAGTCGCTTGCCCCGTCGCCGCCCAACACGACCGAGGCGAAGCCGACCGTCACGGAGATTGTCAGCGGGTTAGGCGTGATCCTGCTCATCCTGCTCGTCCTGGGGGGGTTGTTTGCGGGGTTCTTCACACCGTCCGAATCGGCGGCGGTGGGCTGCGGCGGCGCAATCTTTTTCGCGTGGTTCAAGGGCATGCGCTGGCGGGGCGCGCGCCGCGTGGTCATCGACTCGGGCAAGACGATCGCGCCCATTCTCTTCGTGCTGATGATGGCCGCCATGTACGCGAAGTTCCTGGCGCTCGGCGGCATCATCATCATCATCCAGGACGCCATCGACGGGCTCGGTCTGGGCGGATTCGGCGTCATTCTGCTGCTGGTGGCGATCTGGCTGGCCCTCGGCACGCTGATCGACTCGATCTCCATCATCCTGCTCACCGTGCCGATATTCTGGCCGCTTGCGCAGGCCGTCGGTTGGGACGCCGCCGCCTTTGCGATCTTCGGCATCCTCGCAATCGAGGCCGGCCTGCTGACGCCACCCTTCGGGCTCCTAGTCTTCACCGTGAAAGCGGCGGTACCCGACGACGCGGTGACGCTCGGCGAAATCTTCCGCGGCTCGACGCCGTACTGGATGCTGATGCTGATCGTGATGGCGATCATCTGGATCTGGCCAGCGACGGCGACCTTCCTCACGAAGTGAGCCGAGCGCGCGAGTTCGAATCGTCGTCGGCGGCGTCGGCGCGGCCGTTGCGCCGCGTCGAGGATGCGCGGCTCCTCACTGGCGGCGGGCGCTACCTCTCCGACCTCGAGGCTGCGGGCGCAGCGGACGCGATGTTCGTCCGCTCGAATCACGCCCATGCGCGGCTCGGTTCCATCGCAAGCGAGCGCGCTGCGTCGGCACCGGGCGTCCTGGCGGTCTACACGGGGGCGGATCTCGCTGCGCGGGGCATCGATGCGATACCGTTCCGGCAGCTGCCGCCCAACCCTCGCGCAGTGCCCCTCAAGGCACCGCCGCGCATGCCGCTCGCCACGGATCGAGTCCGGTACGTCGGTGACACCGTCGCGCTCGTCGTGGCCGAGACGCTCGCGCAGGCCCAGGATGCGGCAGAGCTCATCGAGATCGATTACGACCCGATCGCGCCTGCGCCGGACCCACGCACGGCCGTGCGCGCGGGCGCGCCCAACATCTGGCCGGATTGCCCGGGCAACGTCGCGGGTGTCTGGGAGGAAGGCGACGCGGCGGCCGTCGACGCCGCGTTTGCCGGTGCCGCCCGCGTTGCCGCCGTCGAGGTGATCAACAACCGCCTGGTGCCGACGTCGCTCGAGCCCCGCGGTGCGCTGTGCGAGTACGACGGCGCGTCGGGTCGGTACACGCTGCACGTCGGCTGCCAGATGCCGCATCTTCTCAAGGAGCATCTCGCGCACGACGTGCTGCACATCGCGGAGCAGGATCTGCGCGTCGTCGTTCCGGACATCGGCGGGGGATTCGGCGCGAAGGTGTTCTGCTACCCCGAATACGCGGCCGTCGCAGTGGCCGCCGGGGATCTTCGCCGCCCGGTGCGCTGGATAGGTTCCCGCTCCGACGCTTTCCTCAGCGACATCCACGGGCGCGATCAGGTGAACCGCGCCGAGCTTGCGCTCGACGCCGACGGCAAATTCCTCGCGCTGCGGGTGCGCTCGCTCGGCAACGTCGGTGCCTACCTGTCGTTCCAGGGGGGATTCATCCCGACCATCTCGTCGTTTCGCGTGCTGACCGGCGTCTACGACATTCCCCTTGCGTATGGCCGTTGCGAGTGCATCCTGACGACCACCGGCCCGGTCGACGCCTACCGCGGCGCGGGCCGGCCGGAGGCCGTGTACGTCCTCGAGCGGCTGGTGGACCAGGCCGCCGCGGAGATCGGGATGGATCCGGTCGCGCTGCGACGGCGCAACATGATTCCCCGCGCCGCGATGCCATACAAGAGCGCCATGGGCGTGACGATCGACAGCGGCGACTTCGCGCGCGTCATGGAGCGGGCGATGACCGCCCACGACTGGGACGGCTTCGCCGCGCGCCGCCAGGATGCCGAGGCGCGCGGTTGCCTCGCCGGGCGCGGGCAGGCGATGTTCATCGAGCACACCGGACGCAACGAGCATACCGAGACCGTCACGATCGAGGCGCACGCGGACGGGCGCATCGTCGTGCTGTCGGGCACGCAGGAGATGGGGCAGGGCCTCAGGACCTCCTACGTTCAGCTCGTCGCCGAGCGCCTGCAGGTGCCGGCGGACCGCGTCGACATCGTGCAGGGCGACACTGATCGCGTCGCAACCGGCGGCGGCAGCGGCGGATCACGCTCGCTGTTCGTCGGCGGCTCCGCGGTGTCGAGCACGTCGAAAGCACTCATCGAGCGCGGCAAGGCGCTCGCGGCTGGCGTCCTGGAGGCCGCGGTGTCCGACATCGAGTACGCCAAGGGTCACTTCAGGATCGGCGGCACCGATCGGGCCGTTTCCATCTCGGATCTCGCCCGCCGGCAGCCCGGCGCGCTGCTCTCCGTCGCCGAGACCACGACCTCGGGCGGCCTGACCTGGCCGAACGGATGCCATATCTGCGAGGTCGAAATCGACCGCGAAACGGGTGTGATTGCCGTGACGCGCTTCACGGCGGTCGACGACGTCGGCAACATCGTCAATCCGACGATCGTGGAAGGTCAGGCGCACGGCGGCATCGCACAGGGAATCGGGCAGGCGCTGCTGGAACGCACCGTCTACGACGGGAGCGGACAGCTGCTGTCGGGCTCGCTCATGGATTACGCGCTGCCGCGCGCCGACGATCTCCCGAGCTTCACCGTGGCGCACGATGAGTCTTCGCCGTGCACGACGAACCTGCTCGGCGCGAAGGGCGCCGGGGAATGCGGGGCCACGGGCGCGCCGCCCGCCGTCGTGAGCGCGGTGGTCGACGCGCTACGCCCTTACGGCGTCCGGCACATCGACATGCCGATCCGCTCCGAGGACGTCTGGCGGATTCTTTGCGGTAAGCCGCGCGGATGAAATGAAAAAGCCCGGCGCGCGATGCGCCGGGCCACAGACCAACATTCAACGGGCCGCTTACTTGATGTTGTACTTGAAGGGCAGCTTGATGCCGGATTGCTCGGCGATGTCGAGGTAGCGGCGGAAGAGCTTGGTGCCGGGCAGCCCTTCGGCGTCGAACTTCTTCGCGTTCTCATCCGGCCAGGCGCCAAGTGCCTTCGCCATCACCGCACGCTCCTCAAACGGCAACTCCTGCACCGTGCTGCCGGTTTCCTTGAGCTTCTTCAGGGAAGCGTCGAAGCGCTTGGTCGACTCCTCGGCGACCTTTACCATCCAGTTCTCCGACTCCTCGCTGATGATCTTCTGGATCTCCGGCGGCAGCTTGTTGTAGGTGTCGTTGTTCATGGACATCTGATAGATGGACGACGCGCCCCAACCAACGACCGTGTAGTACTTGGCCGGCTCGTTCAGCTTGAACCCGAGCCACGCCGGAGGGAATATCACCAGGCCTTCATAGACGCCCGACTGGAGCGAGTTGTAGGCCTCGTTCAGGCTGGTCTGGACCGGTGTCGCGCCCGTGAAGCCCAGCCATGGCAGATTGGGACCCGCGCCAGCGATCTTGTGGCCCTTCAGATCGTCCATCTTGCTCCACTTGAACTTGGTGCCGAGGCCGTACGAGGAGAACGTCCCGGCGCCGAGCCAGCGCTGGTTGTACTTCTTCGAGATGGAGTCGGTCCACTCCGGGAATTCTTTGTAGGTCTGCCGGGTGATCTTGTACTGAGTCATCGGGTCGTCCGTGACGAACGGGACGAAGTAGTGGTAGGCGAGATGAACCGCCTTGGTCGGCTCGAAGCAGGCGCACCACAGCCCAATGTCGAACAGGCCCTTCTCAATCGCCTCGAGCACGTCGAACGGTCCCGCGACGGTTCCGCCATAGGTCTCGATGAAGGTGACCTTGTGCTTGGTCTCCTTCTCGACGCGCTCCTTGACCTTCGGCACGAAGTAGTTGTGTGCCATGAAGATCGGCTCGAGCGGCTGCATCGGCTGGCCTGCGCCGATGCGCAGCGTGAACGACTCGGCGTGCGCCACCGGGACCGAGATCGCGGCGACGACCGCAGCGACGGCCGCGATGCCGGTGATTCTCAATACTCTCCTCGCTTGCATGAGTCTCCTCCTTGCTTTTGATCACTGTGGAAGGGTGGAACGGAGCCGAATCCGATCGGCGGGACCGCCGCAACGCGCGGCCGACCTCTCGTTCCGGATTCCGGTAGTGCGTGGTTCGCCCGCGTGGCTTCTGACAGCGCTCGCTGCGGGCAAAACGTCTCCGTTCGGGGCACCCTAGCAAGTAAACGCAGGGTCCGCAAGCGAGGCGCTGAAATGCGATGCGCGCTTGTGGAAAGCGGTGCTACGGAAACAATCGCCGCGCCAGTGTCTGCTTTGTGCACCGCAGTGTCGGCGCTCGCGTATAGTCCCGCCCATGCCGCGAAAATCACTTCATGCCGCCGCCCGCCCGGCCGCCCGAGGCGCGGCCGCGGGACGCCGTCCGTCCACGGCGCACGCAGCGCCCAAAGCGCTGGTTGACGACCTGGTCGCGGCAAACCGGATACTCGCGCACTATGGCGTGCTGGACGCCTACGGCCACGTGAGCGCGCGACATCCCGCGGACGCCAGCCGCTTCCTGATCTCCCGTTCGCGCGCGCCGGAGCTCGTCACGGCAGCCGACTTGATGGTGCTCGATCTGGACTCCAATCCGGCCGACGGGGATACGCGGCAGCCCTATCTCGAGCGGTTCATTCACGGCGAGATCTACCGCGCGCGGCCCGATGTCCTCGCCATCGTTCACAGCCACGCGCCGGCGGTGATCCCGTTTGCGGCATCGTCGATTCCGCTGCGCCCGATCTACCACATGGCGGGTTTCCTCGGCCGCGGCGCGCCGGTGTTCGACATCCGCAGCCGGTTCGGCCCCACCGACCTGCTCGTGCGCAATCACGATCACGGTCGGGCGCTCGCCGAGACGGTCGGCGCAACAAGCTTCGTCACGCTCATGCGCGGCCACGGATACGTGGCGGTTGCCTCCAGCGTCCCGCTTGCGGTGTATCGGGCGATCTACACCCAGCTGAACGCGGCTCTGCAGCAGCAGGCGATCGCGCTCGGCGGATCGGTGACCTATCTGGTCCCCGAGGAGGCCGCACTGACCGAGCCCACGCACGCAGCAACGATCATGCGGCCCTGGGAGCTCTGGAAACGCAAGGTCGGGCCGGCGCGCTAGCGAGGGACCACTAACTAACTACTCTCGTCCCGAGTGAACCAACCCTGCACCGCGCGGCCCGCGCGCTGCAGGGCCGCGCCGGTTCTGCGCAGCGCCCGCTGCAACGCCGATTCGGTCTTGCCCGCGGCCTTCTCCACTGCGTCGCCGGTCTTCTTGGCGGCGCGCTCCACGGCGGCACCGGACTTCTTGGCGGCCCGGTCGAGCGCCGTGCCCGTGCTCTTCGCAGCGCGTTCGACCCAGTCACCGGTCCGGCGCGCGGCCTGATCGAGCTTGCTCGCCGCGGCGCCGTCTTGGCCATCGCTGTCCGCGAGGGCGGGAGCGGGGCCCACGGTCAACATCGAGACCGCCATGGCCACGATGAAGCGCTTGGTCATCAATCCGCCTTCAGTTCGCTACAAATGACTAACCGCAACTTCCCACCGCGCCGCACGCGGTGCAGCACGATCGAACAAGGGGACGATGCCCCCTTGTAGATCCCCCGATAATGCGCGTGCGGCGAGCGATCACTGATCAACCGCAACTTCCCACCGCGCCGCACGCGGTGCAGAAATCGCATCCGTCCTTCTTGATCACCGCGTAGTTGCCGCACTCGTTGCAAAGCGCGCCCTGCATCAGCCTGGGTTCGTTCGGTTCGCGCGGCGCCTCGAGGATGCCCATCTCGCGCGCCGGGTAGCCGTGCTCGTCGAGCACGCCCAGCATCGCGTAGCGGTGGATGATGACGCGCGCCATATACGCGACGATCGACGGGAAATTCTCCTGGCGCCGCGCGCCGGGGACGAACGCCATGAAGTCGCCGAGCGGCTCGGAATAGTTGGTGAGCTTGCGCAGTTTCATCCCGATCCACGCCGGATCCATCACGCGCATGTCGAGCGAGAGGATGCGCGACAGTCCGTCGAGCGCCCGCGGATAGTGCCCGGAGAGCCACATCGAGTAAGGCCGTGTCACACCCACCGGGAACCCGTCCTGCGGCGGAAGGGTGATCTCCTTCAGCCCGAGCACGAAGTCGTCTCCGGACCCGGGGTTCTGGATGTCCACCGTCCACGAGAGCGTGCCGTCAGTGCCGGTCTTGGGCTCCTGCACGCTGAACATCGCATCGAGCACCGGAGTCGTCCCCGGCTCCTCGAACGCACCGAGCTGCTCGCAGCGGAAGCGCACGACCTGGGCGACGGCGGCGACGATGCCGGGCACCTTCTTGAGCTCGCCGTGTGGCGGAAACGGCAGATCGAACGGATCGCTGATCGTCCTCGAGAGCACGTCGAGCTTGAGCTTCAGCCACGCGTGATCGTTCGCGCGCATGTCCATCGAGAGCGTCTTCGCGACCGCGCCGAGGCCGCGCGGCTGCTCGGCCCCGTTCACCCAGACCTCGAAGGGGTGGGACTTGCCGTTCTCCACCTGCCCGACGAAGAGCGCGAACTCGCCGTGCGGGTAGCGGATCATGTAGGTCCACGCGAGATTGCCCCCCGGGAGCGTCGGCCGGCCCGGCCAGCGCAGCGACGAAAGCACCGGCGCCGGCAGCGACTTGATCGTCAGGCGCCGGTTGCGCTCGTCGTCCAGGCGCACGTCCTGCGGCTCCTTCTTGGCCTGATCGCGCGCCTCCACCGAGAGCACCGAGCCGAGCACCGCGTTCGGCCGGTAGGTGGCGAGGCCCTTCAGGCCCGCCCGCCACGCGGTGAGGTACAGATCCTCGAAATCCGCGTAGGGATAGTCCTCGGGGACGTTCACGGTCTTGGAGATGCTCGAGTCGACGAACGGCGCGACCGCGGCCACCATGTCCTTGTGCGCCTGCGCCGAGATCTCCAGCGCGGTCACGAAATAGTCGGGCAGGTGTTCCGTGTCACCGCCCAGGTGCGCGTAGTAGCGCCACGCGTAATCCTCGACCTGGTACTCCTTGAAAGTGCCGTCGCCCATGCGCTTCTTGCGCGTGTAGGTCCACGAGAACGGCGGCTCGATGCCGTTCGAGGCGTTGTCGGCGAACGCGAGGCTGATGGTGCCGGTCGGCGCGATCGAGAGCAGGTGGGAATTGCGGATGCCGTGGGTGCGGATCTTCTGCTTCAGCTCGGCCGGCAGGCGCGACGCGAAGTTTCCGCCGGAGAGATAGAGGTCCGCGTTGAAGAGCGGGAAGGCGCCGCGCTCACGCGCGAGCTCGACCGAGGCGAGGTACGCGCGGTCGCGCATGAACTCCGCGATGCGCGTCGCCATCGCGAGCGCCTCGGGGGTGTCGTAGCGCAGCCCGAGCATGATGAGCGTATCGCCGAGACCGGTGAATCCCAGGCCGACGCGGCGCTTGGCGTGCGCCTCCGATTGCTGCTGCTCGAGCGGCCAGTTCGTCGCGTCGAGCACGTTGTCGAGCATGCGTACGGCGATGTCCACCGTCTTGCCGAGGCCAGCATGGTCGAACTCGGCCTCGCCGGTGAACGGTCTCTTCACGTAGCGGGCGAGGTTGATGGACCCAAGGCAGCAGCAACCGTAGGCTGGCAGCGGTTGCTCGCCGCACGGATTGGTCGCCTCGATCGTCTCGCAGTAGTAGAGGTTGTTGTCCTTGTTGATCCGGTCGAGAAACAGGATGCCCGGCTCGGCGTGGTCGTAGGTCGAGCGCATGATCTGGTCCCACAGCTCGCGCGCCGGCACCTTGCGGTAGACCCACAGCCCGTCGTCGCGCTGGTAGGCTCCGGCGGTCTTTTCGTCCGCGGCCGGTTCGGCCTTGTGCACGAGCTCGACGTCACCGTCCGCATCCACGGCGCGCATGAACGTGTCGGTCACCCCGATCGAGATGTTGAAGTTGGTGAGCTCGCCCGCGTCCTTGGCATGGACGAACACTTCGATGTCCGGGTGATCGCAGCGCAGGACGCCCATTTGCGCGCCGCGGCGCGCACCGGCGGATTCGACCGTTTCGCACGACCGGTCGAAGACGCGCATGTAAGAAACCGGGCCGCTCGCCCGCGAATGCGTGCCGCGCACGAGGGCGCCTCGCGGCCGGATCGACGAGAAGTCGTAGCCGACGCCGCCGCCCCGGCGCATCGTCTCCGCGGCCGCGGAGAGCGCGGTATAGATTCCCGGCTTGCCGTCGACGATCTCGGTGATCGAATCGCCGACCGGCTGGACAAAGCAGTTGATGAGCGTCGCCGCGAGGCTGGTGCCCGCGGCGGAGTTGATTCGCCCGGCGGGAACGAAGCCGTTCTCCTGCGCTTCCAGGAACTTCGCCTCCCAGTACGCGCGCTTCTCCTCCGACTCGACGGCGGCCAGCGCGTGCGCGACGCGCCGGCGGACGTCCTCGACAGTGCGCTCGCCGCCCTTGGCGTACTTCTCGACCAGCACCTCGGCGCAGATCTCCTGTTCCGGCGGCGTGCTCCCTGGCGTTGAAATCTGCTGAGACTGTTGTTTAGCTTCCGCCTCTTTCATGCTTGATTCCCTTTGGGTTCGTCTATTGTTGTTCGAAGCAGGATTGACCTGACGGGAAGGCCCGGCCACCCTACCGATGGCGCTATTTTGAACCCGAAACGGGCGCGTTGTGTGAGCCATATCACACCAGATCGGGTCACAAGATCTAGTGTGTGAAATGTTACGCATCCACAACATTTTGATGTTGCGACGCAATAAGTACCTTGATTTGACCGCCGGCGCGGGGCGACGGACGCGTCGGGTGACGGCGCGTTCCGTGTAAGCTTCTGTTTACCAAGCAAGACCAAGCGTAGTACCCGGCGCCGGCCGTGCGCCCATCCGCCAGGAGACCGAGATGACCGAGCCCAGCATCGCCCCCGACGTGATTCCGGCGGGCAAGGAGGTTGCCACCCTTGCCGGCGGCTGCTTCTGGTGCCTCGAGGCGGTCTACGACGACCTGCGGGGCGTGGAGTCTGTCGAGTCCGGCTACATGGGCGGCGCGAGCAAGCGTCCCACCTATGAGGAGGTCTGCTCGGGCGAGAGCGGTCACGCGGAGGTGGTGCGCATCACGTTCGATCCGGGGGTCGTCTCGTTTCGCGAGCTGCTCGAGGTCTTCTTCGTGATTCACGACCCGACGACGCTGAACCGCCAGGGCAACGACGTCGGCACGCAGTACCGCTCGGCGATCTTCTATCACTCGACTGAGCAGCAGCGGGTTGCCGACGAGGTCCGCACCGATCTGACGGCCCGCGCGGTCTACGACGATCCGATCGTCACCGAGATCACGCCGGCCACGACGTTCTGGATGGGCGAGGCCTATCACCAGGAATACTTCGCGCGCAATCCGGCGCAGCCCTATTGCATGTGGGTGGTTGCGGAAAAGGTGGCGAAGTTCCGCAAGCACTTCCTCGGCAAGCTCAAGCGTTAGCCGAGCGATCCGAACTGCGCGCCCGCGGGGTTGACCCGCCGCGTCGTGCGACGAATAATCGGCGGGCGCAGCGCAGCGCATTCGATCTTCAATCGGTCAAGGGAGAGCGCATGGCCACGAAGAAACGCAAGAAGGCAAGGCGAACCACCCATCGCAGCAGCAAGGGCAAGAAGCTCTACGCGGTCCGCGACGCGAAGGGGCGCTTCAAGGACATCCAGCAATACTCGCGCGCCCATCGCATGGACATGAAGCGCAAGAGCAAGTCGGAGAAGGCGGCTGCCAAGAAGGTCGCCAAGAAGCGCAAGCCCGCCAGGCGCAAAACCGCCAAGACCGTCCGGCGGACCGTGCGCAAGGCCGTGCGATCGGTCCGCAAGGCGGCGAAGTCCGTGCGGCGGACCGTACGCAAGGCGACCCGGCGGGCGCGCAAGTAGCCGAAACGCAGCGTCTCGGGCGCGACGGCCCGAGACGCTGACGTCCCGATCACTTCCCGGCGTCCATGCGGCGCGCGAGGTCCTGGGCCTTGAGCTGCGCCGCCCGGTCCCCTTGGCGCCCGGCGCGGACATACCATTCGAGCGCTTTGCGCAGGTCGGCCGGCACGCCGGTGCCCTGCTCGTAGAAGCTCGCGATGATGTACTGTGCCGCGGCATCTCCGCCTTGGGCCGCGGCCTCGTACCAGAGCGCCGCGGCGACATAATCGAGCGGCACGCCGCGCCCCAGGAAGTACTGGGTAGCGAGCGCCACCTGCGCTTCTGCATGGCCCTGCTCGGCCGCGCGTCGAAACCAGCTCGCCGCATCGGCCTGCGAGCGACGGACGTGTGCACCGTGCTCGTACAAGAGCCCGAGGTTGTGCTGCGCTTGCGGCAGGCCTGATGCGGCAGCCTTGCGGAGCCATTCGAGCGCGTGCCCCGGATCCGCCGGCTGCCCTTCCCCGCGGAACAGCATCATCGCCAGGTTGAACTGCGCGAGACGCTCGCCGCGCTCGGCTGCGGCGCGGTACGCCCGCAGCGCCTGAGCGTGATCGCCTCGCTGATATGCCTGCCAGGCCGGTGCTGGCTCGGGTCCGGGCACGGGGAGACCTGCCGGAGCGGCTGAAACGACTGCCAGCGCCGCGGCGAGCGCGATCACGTCGATCATTTCGTACCCGGAAGGGGCCCGCCGGCCAGCACTGCCTGTGCGAGCTTGATCAGCGTGAGCGGCGCCGAGCCCTCGGCCTTGTTGTTGGCGATCACGAACGCGGAATGGCCCGCCGCCAACGCCTCGCGGCACCGCGCGGCAAGCGCGCCGCGCGTCGCCGGATCCTCGTCCATCAAGCGGTCGAACGGGGCGTAGTGCGTCTTGGCCGCCTCGTACCCATACCCGGCGTGCAGATTCCAGCGCGCAACGAGCGGTCCGGGGACGAGCCCGGGCAGCGCCGCAGCCTGCGCGGCGATGCCAGGCATGCGCGCATGCACGCCGAAGCAGTAGCGCGTCCGCGTCGCGCCGAGCGCGGCGGCGAGCGGCGCACCCAGCAAGCCGGAATCGCGCAGCTCGACTGCGTAGAGCGGTCCGGCGGGCAGCGCGTCGAGGAACCGGTGCAGGCGCGCGGCGAATCGGGCGGGATCGCGAACGATCGACCGGCCGAGCGGCGAGAACTGGAAGACGAGCGGCCCGGCCTTCGCGCCCAGCCCTTCGACGCACGGCGCGACGAAATGCGCTGCGGCGAACGCGGCATCCAGAAACCGCGGATTGCCGCCGGCCGGCTTGCCGTGCTCCCCGCGGATGAACGCGTCGGTGACGAGCGCGGGCGCTTTCACGACGAAGCGGAACGAGTCGGGCACCTGCGCGGCGTAGCGCGCGAGCTCGGTGGCCGAAACGGGCGCGTAGAAGGTGCGGTCGATCCCGGCACAGGTCAGGATTGGATGCGCCGAATAGGCGCGCAAACCCTCGCGCGACAGCACCGGTTCGGGTAGCGACTCACCGTACACGATCCCCGCCCAGCCCGGGAACGCCCACGAGGATGTTCCGAGATGGAGGCGTGCGGGCAGAGCCCGGCCGAGCGCGGCGATCGCCGCGTCGGCCTGCGCGGGCGGAACGGTTACGGGCGCCGCGACGCGGGCGGACCGGCCCGGTGCATCCGCGCCGAAGAAGTCGAGCTGATCACTCACGGCCGCAGCGCGCACGCCGCGTCGCCGATGTCGATCGATCGCGCCACGACACGCGCGCCGGATGGCCGAAAGCTGATAGTCCTCATGGCGAGACTCCGCTGGCTGGGCAGAGGCCCGAGTGTGTCATGTCTCCGCGCGGCGAGTGCGGCGCCGCTTTTTGCACGGGCCCGACGAACTAGACCGGTGGGGCGAGACAGAAGATCCGCGAAAGGTGACCTATTCTCCCTCGCGGCCTTGCCCCTCGGGGGTCCCCGGATGCTGCGCGATGAACCGTGTCAGGACCAGCTTCAGCGCGGCGGCATGGCGCGAATTTCCCGCTCTCTGTGCCGCGACGATGTCCTCCACGATCATCTCCTCGATGCGCCGCTCGCCTGTCGCGGTCTGCACGAGGGTATGTCCGAGCTCCAGTGCCGCCGCTTCGATGAGGTTTTCGTGCTCCGCGATGGCGAGAATCTCGTCCTCGGTCAGTTCCGAGAAGGCGAGGCAGTCTTGAAGTGTCAGCATGCTGTGGCTCCTTCGTTTGCTGCGGCGGACGCTTACGGATAGGCTGGGCGGCCATCAAGAACATCAAATCACTGATCGACGGGGCCTGGTTTGACCCCGGTTAAACGGACTCGGATGCTGCAGCGCACCTCGGCAGGATCCCGGGCGGAGGAGGGCGAATGCCGGACAATCAGCGGGTCGGGATCGTCGGTGTCGGTCAGATGGGGATGGCCGTCGCCAAGCGACTGCTCGAGCGCGGCTACGCGGTCCACACCCGGGACATCCGGCCTGAAGCGGACCGCGAGGCGCAGGAGGCCGGCGCCACGGTCTGCGATTCGCCCGCCGTGCTCGCCGCCGCTTGCCGTGTCGTCATCACGCTGGTCGTGGACGAGGCGCAGACCGAGGAGATCGTGTTCGGCCCGCGCGGCGTGGCCGAGGCGCTCGTGCCCGACGGCGTACTGATCGTGTCGAGCACGGTGGCTCCGACATTCGTCGAGTCGCTCGCGGCGCGGCTCGATGAGCGCGGTCTCGCCATGCTCGATGCACCGCTCTCGGGCGGGCCGGCGCGCGCGCGCGCCGGCACGGTCAGCATGATGATCGCCGGCGCCGATCCCGCGGTCGCGCGTGCGCGCGATGTGCTCGAGGCCATCTCCGATGCGCGCTTCCGCATGAGCGAGCTGCCGGGCGACGGCGCGCGCATGAAGCTCGTGAACAACCTGCTCGCCGGTGTGAATCTCGCCGGGTCCTGCGAAGCGCTGGCGCTCGGTATCCGGCTCGGGCTGGATCCGCAGCGGGTTTGCGACGTCGTGAATGCGAGCTCGGGCGGCAGCTGGATCTTCGGCGACCGCATGCCGCGGGTGCTCGCCGGAGACTATCGTCCGAAGGCCGCCGCGACGCTGCTGACGAAGGATATGTCGCTCGCGCTCGGCGCGGCGCGCGAGGCGGGCTTTCCGGCGCCGGTCGCCGCGGCGGCGCTGCAAATCTTCCTGGCGACGGTCGCGCTCGGCCATGGCGCCGAAGACGACGCGGCCCTCGTCAAGTACTACCAGGCGCTTACCGGCATTACGCTGCCCGCCGACCGCTAGATTCTTTTCTCCTTGCCGGCCCAGTACGGTTCGCGCATTTCGCGCTTGAGCGTCTTGCCCGCGGCGCTCCGCGGAAAGTCGGCCATGATGACGACCTCGCTCACGCGCTGGTAGCGCGCCGCGACGCGCGAGTTCGTCCAATCGCGAAGCTCAGCGGCGGTCACGGCGGCCCCGTCACGCAGGATGACGGCCGCAATTGGCGTCTCGCCCCATTTCTCGTGCGGAACGCCGAACACCGCCACCTCGCGCACTTCGGCATGCTGGGCGACGATCTCCTCGACGTCCTTCGGATAGACTTTCACGCCGCCGGAGTCGATCATGTCCTTCTTGCGGTCGACGAGATAGAGGTAGCCCTCGTCGTCCACATAACCCATGTCGCCCGAATAGAGCCAGCCATCGCGGATCGCCTGCGCCGTCAGGTCCGGACGCTTGTAGTACCCGCTCATGAGGATCGGGCTGCGCCCGACGATCTCGCCGATCTCACCGGGAGCGCAATCCCGGCCGTCGTCGCTCACGATGCGCATTTCGGCGTACTGGGGCGGGCAGCCCACTGAGCCGGCTTTCCGGATCGCATCGTCGCGGTCGAGAATGGTGACGAACCCTTCGGTCAACCCGTAGAGCTCGTAGAAACGCCGCGGCAGCACCCGGTTCAGCTTTTCCTTGTACTCGCTCAGGAGCGGCGCGCCGAGCGAGAGGATCATCTCCAGGGAGGCGAGCCGCGCCGGGTCGAATCCGGACGAGTTGAAAAGCGCGATGATCTGCGAGGGCACGACCATGATGTGGGTGATGCGCTCGCGCTCGATCGTCGCGATCATGTCCTCGGGGCTGAACTGGCGGGCGAGGCAGAACGTTCCGCCCAGGAAAAAGGACGCCATCATCGTGATGAAGGCGCCGTTGAAGACCAGCGCACCCGTGTGCAATGCGCGCGACTCGGGAGTCATGCGCCAGGCGGCCCCGAGCCATAGCGCGTACATCGAGCGCGTGAAGTGCGAATGCATGATCCCCTTCGGCAGGCCGGTGGTGCCGCTGGTGTACATGATGTTGAAGAGATCGTCGCTCGACACCCGCGCTGGCGAAAAGGTCTCGTTCGCACCCGCCGTGAGCGCCGCATAGTCGCCGTAGCCGGGTTCGGCGCCGTCCACGAGCAGCGTCCCGCCACCGAGCTGGCCGGCCAGCTCGCCGCGGATCGCGGCGAGCGTAGGCAGCATCGCGCGCTGGCTGATCAGGCACTTCGCGTCCGAGTTGCGCGCCAGACCGGCGAGCCCCGCCGGCATGAGGAGCGGCGAGAGCGGCACCAGCACCGCGCCGATCGACGGCACCGCCCAGTAGATCTCGAGCAGCTCGCGACAGTTGGTCATCACCGTGGCGACCTTGTCGCCCGGCCCGACGCCGAGGCCGCGAAGCACGTTCGCCACGCGCGCGACGCGCGCGTGGAACTCGCGCCATGTCAGCCGTTCCTGCTCGAACACGACCGCGAGGTGATCGGGCCGGAAGCGCGCGTGATGCGAGGTCAGGCTGGCGAGCTCTAGCATGGCCCCTCCCGATGCCAGTTCAGCGTATCGGCTACGGCGCAAGCCGCTCGATCAGCCATGCGCCGACTGCAAGGCGATAGCGGATGCGATCGTGCAGTCGGCTCGGCCGGCCCTGCCAGAACTCGAAAGCATCCGGATGCAGCCGGTAGCCGCCCCAGTGCGGTGGGCGCGCGGGATTCAGCCCGTGCCGCAAGCCCATCTCGGCCGCGCGCGCCATGAGCCCAGTCTTGGAAATGGGCTCGCTCTGCGGCGACGCCCATGCGCCGATCCGCGCGCCGAGCGGACGGGTCTTGTAGTACTCGTCCGATTCCTCTGCGTCCGCCTTCTCGATCCGACCCTCGATGCGCACTTGGCGCTCGAGCTCGGCCCAGTAGAACACCAGGCTCGCCCACGGGTTTGCCGCCAGCTCGCGGCCCTTGCGGCTCGCATAGTTCGTGTAGAAGACGAATCCCCGCGCGTCGAATCCCTTAAGCAGCACCATGCGCGCGGACGGGCGAACGGTTCCGTCCGCGCCTGGCGCGGCGGTGGCGAGCGCCGCAGCCGTCGGCTCGGCGAGCTCGGACTTCAGCGCCTCGTCGAACCATTTCGCGAACTGCTCGACCGGGTCGCGCGCGACTCCGCCCTCGTCGAGGCTCTCGCGCGAGTACTCGCGGTGCAGATCGGAGATGGGTTTGCTCATCGGTGCGGGAGCCGCGGTGGGGCGAAGTTCGGATTCTAGGGGGTTTGAGACAGTCGTTATAGCAGGGCGGCTAGCGGCCATGCCCGTGTTGCGCTCAGAACGCTTGCGGTCGCGGATCAGCGGCCATGCCCGTCCGGCGCCTAGGCCGCAAACGCCCTCCTGCGGGTGACCCGGTTTGCGGCGGGCAGTCAACACACGACTA
>JBFJOO010000073.1:0-22991 GCA_041617635.1 Burkholderiales bacterium
CCGACGACCTCGCAACCCTGGTGCGCAAACTTCCCGATGCCTGCATTCTCGCCGGCGGCACGGACGTCGGATTGTGGGTAACCAAGCAGCATCGGCCGCTCGGCGACATCATCTATCTCGGCGACGTTGCCGACCTGGCAAGAATCGACGAGTCGGACGACGCGATCACGATCGGCGCCGCGGTGAGCCTGACCGATGCAGCCGCGGCGCTGACCCGTCGCTTTCCGGAACTCGACGAGCTCCTGCGGCGATTCGCGTCGCCGCCGATCCGCAATGCCGGAACGCTCGCCGGCAACGTCGCGAACGGTTCCCCGATCGGCGATACGATGCCGCCGCTCATCGCGCTCGGCGCCCGCGTCGGACTGCGCCGGGGCGACGCGCGCCGCGAGCTTGCGCTGGAAGATCTTTACCTCGCCTACCAGAAGACGGCGCTCGCGCCGGGCGAGTTCGTCGAGCGCATCGTCGTGCCCGCGCGCCGGCCCGACCTCGTCTTTGCCGCCTACAAGATCTCGAAGCGCTTCGACCAGGACATATCGGCGGTGTGCGCGGCGTTCGCGCTCGAGCTCGACGGCGGCCGCATCCGCACTGCGCGGGTCGCCTTCGGCGGCATGGCCGCAACGCCGAAGCGCGCCGCCGCATGCGAGCGGGAACTCATCGGAGGTGAGTGGAATGCCGACGCCTGCGAAGCGGCCGCGGCGGCCCTCGGGCTGGACTACGCGCCGATTGCGGACATGCGGGCGTCGGCAGAGTATCGTCTGCGGGTGGCGCAGAATCTCCTCCGCAAGTTCCACCTCGAGTCCTCGGGAGCGCTACGCGGCGCACCGAGCCGGCTCTACGCGCTGCAAGGGGTGCCGGCATGAACGAGCCGCGCTTTACCGGACCGCAGTTCGCCGCCGCGGGCGCCGTGGGTGAGGCGGTGCGCCATGACAGCGCGCATCTGCACGTGTCGGGCGAGGCGGCGTACGTCGACGACATCCGGGAGCCGCGTGGGACCTTGCACGGCGCCCTCGGGCTTTCCCAGCGCGCGCATGCACGGCTGAAGTCGGTGGACCTCGCGCCGGTGCGCGCGGCGCCCGGTGTGGTGGCCGTGTTCTCCGCCTCCGACATCCCCGGCGCGAACAACGTCGGTCCGATCCTGCACGACGATCCGATTCTCGCGGCCGACGAAGTTCAATACTTCGGCCAGCCGATCTTTCTCGTCGTCGCCGAGACGGTCGACCAGGCGCGCACGGCCGCGCGGCTCGCGGTCGTGGAGTACGAGGACCTGCCCGCGATCCTCACGATCGAGGCGGCGCTCGCGAAGCAGTCGTTCGTGCTTCCGACCGTGACGCTCGAGCGCGGCGACGTGAAGGCGGCGCTCGCGGTCGCCCCGCACCGGATCGCGGCGCGCCGCCGCATCGGGGGGCAGGAGCAGTTCTATCTCGAGGGGCAGATCGGGTTCGCCATTCCGAAGGAGGATGGCGACATGCTGGTCTACAACTCGACCCAGCATCCCGGCGAGGCGCAGATGCAGGTGGCGCATGCGCTGGGTGTCGGTGCGCATCGCGTCACCGTCGAGTGCCGGCGCATGGGCGGCGGGTTCGGCGGCAAGGAGACCCAGGGGGGGCTCCCGGCCTGCGCGGCGGCAGTTGCCGCGTGGCACCTCGGGCATCCGGTGAAGGTGCGCTACGACCGCGACGACGACATCACCATCACCGGCAAGCGCCACGACTACATCTACGAGTACGACGTCGGATTCGAGGCCTCGGGGCGGATTCTCGGCCTTGAGCTGATGTTCGCGTCGCGCTGCGGCTTCTCCGCGGACCTCTCCGGGCCGGTGAACGATCGCACCGTGATGCATGCCGACAATTGCTATTTCCTGCCGCACGTCCGCATCGTGTCGCACCGCTGCAAGACCCACACGCAATCGAACACCGCCTTCCGCGGGTTCGGCGGGCCGCAGGGCATGATGGCGATCGAGCAGGTGTTGGACGAGATCGCGCGCCATCTCGGGCTCGATCCGGTCGCGGTGCGGCGCGTGAACTTCTACCGCCCTGGTCGTGACGTCACGCCGTACGAGATGACGGTGGAAGACTTCGTCGCCGACCAGCTGTTCGACGAGCTCGAGCGCGCGTCGGAGTATGCGGCCCGCCGCGCGGCGATTCGCGCATGGAATGCCAAGAGCCCCGTCATCAAGCGCGGCATTGCGATGACTCCGGTGAAGTTCGGGATCTCGTTCACCGCGACGTTCTACAACCAGGCCGCGGCGCTCGTGCACGTCTATTACGCGGACGGAACCGTGCTCCTGAATCACGGTGGCACCGAGATGGGGCAGGGTCTCTTCACGAAGGTGGCGCAGGTCGTCGCGCACGAGCTCGGCATCGATCTCGATCGCGTGCGGGTCTCTGCTTCCGATACGAGCAAGGTAGCGAATGCGTCGGCCACCGCCGCGTCGAGCGGCAGCGATCTCAACGGCATGGCGGCCCAGGCCGCCGCGCGCGAGATCAAGGCGCGCCTCACCGCATTTGCGGCAGAGCGATACGGCGTCGCGCCCGAATCGATCCACTTCGGCGGCAATCACGTCGTGATCGGCGAGGCCGCGCGCGTCACCTTCGCTGAGCTGGCCCGCATGGCGTACTACGCACGCGTTCAGCTCTGGGCCGATGGCTATTACAAGACGCCCAAGATTCATTACGATCCCAAGACGCTGCGCGGCCGCCCCTTCTACTACTTCGCGTACGGCGCGGCGGTTTCCGAAGTGGCGATCGACACGCTCACCGGGGAGACCCGGCTGCTGCGCGCCGACATCCTCCACGACGTGGGCCGCTCGCTCAATCCGGCGATCGACCTCGGGCAGGTCGAGGGCGGCTTCGTGCAGGGCATGGGTTGGCTCACCGCCGAGGAGCTCTGGTGGGACGGGAAGGGGCGACTGATGACACATGCCCCCTCGACCTACAAGATTCCGGTTGCTTCCGACGTGCCGACCGATTTCAGGGTGCGGCTCTGGGAGCGGGGCGAGAACGCGGAAGCGAGCATCCATCGGTCGAAGGCGGTCGGTGAACCGCCGCTCATGCTCGCGATCTCCGTGTTCCAGGCAATCAAGGACGCGGTCGCGAGCGTCGGGGACGGCCGAGCGAGCCCGGTCCTCAATGCGCCTGCGACGCCCGAGGAAGTGCTGCGGGCCCTGGATGAGCTGCGTGCGCTCACCGCGCCGCCGGCGCACGGTCGGGCCGCGCGGGTGAGCGCATGAGCGACTGGATCGAGCGGCTCGACCGGATCGCCCGGCACGGGGAAGACTGCGTGCTTGTCACGGTCGCGGCAGTGCGTGGTTCCGCGCCGCGCGAGCCCGGCGCGCGGATGATCGTGACCCGCGCTGCGGCCCGCGACACCATCGGCGGTGGAAATCTCGAGGCGGCCTGCGTCGAGCGGGCGCGGGAAATGCTCGCGACCGAAGATTCGCGGCCCGTGCAACTCGTGCGCTATCCGCTCGGGGCCGGCTTCGGACAGTGCTGCGGGGGCGTCGCCACCATCCTGTTCGAGCGCGTCGTGCCGAATCTGGCGGCCTGGCTACCGGCAGTCCAGGAGCATGTTCGGGCCGCCAATCCGGCGGTCGTCATCACGGCCGCCGAGGGCCGTCGCGCCGGAGCGAAGCTCGTCATCGGGCGCGAAGCGCAGTCGGGAACGCTGGGCGACGCCGCGCTCGATGCGGTCGCCCTTCGCCGGGGGCGCGCGTTGCTCTCAGGTGAGGCGGACCCCGGAGCGGCCGGCAGGACCGCGTCATTCCCGCGAACGCGGGAATCCAGTCCGGGCAAGTTGCAAGCCGTGCTGGATCCCCGCTTGCGCGGGGATGACTCGTGCAACCTGTCGCAAGGCGATCTGTGGGCGCCGCGGCTGGAGGCACTCGGCGCGTCCGCAGCCTCGACGCTCGTCTTCATCGAGCCGGTGCGGGCATGCGATTTCGAGATTGCGCTGTTCGGCGCCGGGCACGTGGGACGCGCGCTCGTCAACGCGCTCGCCGATGTGGAGTGCCGGGTGACCTGGGTCGATTCGCGCGCGGGAGAGTTTCCGGCGGCGGTGCCTGCGCACACACGCGTCGTCGTCACCGACGCACCCGAGCGCGAAGTGGATCGCATGCCGGCGGGCGCATACTTCCTGGTCATGACGCACAGCCACCCACTCGATTTCGAGCTCTGCGAGCGCGCGCTGCGGCGCGGGGACTTCGCTTACCTGGGGCTGATCGGCTCGGCGCCGAAGCGCGCCCGCTTTCTAAAAGGCTTGAAGCTCGAGGGTGTTCCCGAGTCGGCGCTCGCGCGGCTCACCTGCCCGATCGGCGTGCCGGGGATCGCGAGCAAGCGACCCGCCGCGATCGCGTTGTCGGTCGCGGCGCAGATCCTGCAGGTCCACGAGGCCGCGATGCTCGGACGGCACCGCGGTGCCGGGCAGGCAACGACCGTCGCCGCGCGCCGGCGCGCAAAGCGCGGCTGAGGCCCGGGGCGCGGGGGAGGACATGGCGGACATGGAGCAGCGGGTCGCAACGGCGCAGGAGAGCGGGCCGCTGCTCGATCTGCGCGGCATCACGAAGATCTACCCATCCGTCATCGCGAACGAGAACGTCGATCTGCGCGTCGTGCCGGGCGAGATTCACGCCGTGCTCGGCGAGAACGGTGCCGGGAAGTCCACGCTCATGAAGATCATCTACGGCGTCGTCAAGCCCGACGCCGGGGACATGCGCTGGGAAGGAACGCCGGTTGCGGTCGCCAACCCCGCCCATGCCCGCTCGATCGGCATCGGCATGGTGTTCCAACATTTCTCGCTCTTCGAGACGCTCACCGTGGTCGAGAACGTGGCCCTCGCGCTCCCGGGGAAGCCGGACCTCGGCGAGCTGGCCGAGCGCATCGACAAGGTGTCGAACGTCTACGGCCTCCCGGTGGATCCGCGCCGGCTGGTCCACTCTCTGTCGGTGGGCGAGCGTCAGCGCGTCGAGATCATCCGCTGCCTGCTGCAGAACCCGAAGCTGCTCATCATGGACGAGCCGACCTCGGTCCTCACGCCGCAAGCCGTGCGCAAGCTTTTCGAGACGCTGCGCAAGCTCTCCGCGGAGGGCTGCAGCATCCTCTACATCAGCCACAAGCTCGACGAGATCCAGGAGCTCTGCCACAGCGCGACGGTGCTGCGCGGCGGAAAGGTCACGGGCCATTGCAATCCGCGCGACGAGACGCCCAAGAGCATGGCGCGCATGATGATCGGCAAGGACCTGCCCCACTGCACGCATCCGCCGGCCGACGCCGGCGGGGAGCCGCAGCTCGTGATCGCGGGCCTCTCGCATTCGTCGGGCGATCCGTTCGGCGTCGATCTTCAGGACGTGCACCTCTCCGTGCGCGGCGGAGAGATCGTAGGGATCGCGGGTGTCTCGGGGAACGGTCAACAGGAGCTCCTCACGGTCATCTCCGGCGAGACCCAGCTGGCCGAGAAATTTCCGGTGCAGATCTGCGGCGCCGAGGCCGGCCGCATGGCCCCGGGGGGACGTCGCAAGCTCGGGATGTGCTTCGTTCCAGAAGAGCGGCTCGGGCGCGGCGCGGTGCCCGAGATGTCGCTCGCCGAGAACGCCCTGCTGACCGCGCATCGCGGCGGGATGGTGAAGGCGGGCATGATCAGGTTCCGCGCGATGCGCGATTTTGCCGCGCGGTGCATCGATCAGTACGACGTGAAGTGCGGCGGCACCGAAGCGGAGGCGAAAAGCCTGTCGGGCGGCAATCTGCAGAAATTCATCGTGGGACGCGAGATCCTGCAGCGGCCGAAGGTGCTCGTGGTCGCGCAACCGACGTGGGGCGTGGATGTCGGCGCCGCGGCGTTCATCCGCCAGGCGCTCATCGACCTGCGCAACGCGGGCACCGCGGTCCTCGTGATCTCGGAGGAGCTCGACGAGCTCTTCGAGATCTGCGACCGCATCGCGGTGATCGCCAAGGGACGGCTGTCGCCGGCCAAGCGCGCGGCCGAGACCAACGTCGAGGAGATCGGTCAGTGGATGAGCGGGCTGTGGGAGGCGGACGATTTCGCCTCGCCCGCGGCCCCGACGCCCGGCAAGGAGGCGCACCATGCGACTCAAGCTTGAGGCGCGGGCGGAACCCTCGCGCAGGATGAAGTACGTGTCGCCGCTGATCGCGGCGGTGCTGACGTTCGTGGCGGGCTTCATCCTGTTCTCGGCGCTGGGCCGCAATCCGTGGCAGGCGTTTCATGCCTTCTTCGTGCGGCCGGTCGACGATCTCAACGGCGTGGCCGAGCTGTTTCTGAAGGCGTCACCACTCGTTCTCTGCGCGGTGGGGCTCGCGGTGGGGTTTCGCGCGAGCATCTGGAACATCGGCGCCGAGGGGCAGCTCGCCGCGGGCGCGATCGCCGCCGGCTGGCTGGCGCTCGCGTTTCCGGAGACCGAGAGCGTTCTCCTGCTGCCCGCGATGATCGTCGTCGGCGCGCTCGGCGGCATGGCGTGGGCCGCGATCCCGGCTTTCCTGCGGACGCGGTTCAACGCCAACGAGATCCTGACGAGCCTCATGCTCGTCTACGTGGGCGTGCTCCTGCTCAGCTACGTCGTGCACGGTCCGCTGAAGGATCCGCAGGGGTTCAACTTTCCGCAGTCCAAGGAGTTCCACGAAGCCGCGCTATTTCCCATGCTGCTCGAAGGAACGCGCCTCAACGCGAGCGTGTTCGTCGCGGCCGCGGTGGTCGCGGCCGGCTGGTGGTTCATGAGCCGCAGCTTCGGCGGGTACACGATGCGCGTCGCCGGGCTTGCGGACTCCGCGGCGCGCTATGCCGGCTTCAGCGCATCGCGCACCGTCTGGCTGGGCCTGCTGGCGGGCGGTGCCACGGCGGGACTCGCGGGCGTCGGCGAGGTCGCCGGGCCGATCGGGCAGCTCCTGCCGTCCGTCTCGCCCGGCTACGGGTTCGCCGCGATCATCGTGGCGTTCGTCGGTCGCCTGCACGCCGGGGGCATCGTGATCGCCGGCCTGCTCATGTCGCTGCTCTACCTGGGAGGCGAGTCAGCGCAGATGTCGCTCGAGCTGCCCTCGGCGATCACCGGCTTGTTCCAGGGGATGCTGCTGTTCTTCCTGCTCGGCGCCGACGTGTTCATCAACTACCGTTTCAAGGTCGTGCACCCGGTGCGCGGGGCGATCGGCGAGGCGACCGCGTGATGGAATATCTCGTCTCGATCCTGGTGGCAACGATCGCAGCCGGCACGCCGCTGGTGTTCGCCGCGCTGGGCGAGCTCGTCACCGAGAAGTCGGGGGTCCTGAACCTGGGTGTGGAGGGGATGATGCTCGTGGGCGCCATCGCCGCCTTCGCCGCGACCGCAGCGACCGGGAGCCCGTGGACCGGAGTGCTTGCGGGAATGCTTGCCGGCGCGGCGATGGCACTCATCTTTGCCGTGCTCACCCTCACGCTGATGGCGAACCAGGTGGCCGCCGGTCTGGCGCTGAGCCTTTTCGGCGTGGGTCTCAGCGCGTTCGTCGGCAAGGCCTATGAAAGCGTATCGCTGACCGCCAGCGCGCCGCTCGAAATCCCGCTCCTCGCCGAGATCCCGCTGATCGGGCCGGTGCTCTTCGCCCAACAGCCGCTCGTGTACGTCTCGTGGGCGGTATTCGCCGGGGTCGCGTGGTTCCTGTACCGCAGCCGGACCGGGCTCGTGCTGCGCTCGGTGGGTGAGGCGCCGAAATCCGCGCATGCGATCGGGTACTCGGTCATCTCGATCCGGTATCTCGCGACGCTGTTCGGGGGAGCCATGGCGGGCGTCGGCGGGGCTTTCCTCTCCGTCTTCTATACGCCGCTTTGGGTGGAGAACATGACCTCGGGGCGTGGCTGGATCGCGCTCGCGCTCGTGGTGTTCGCGACCTGGCGTCCGGCGCGGGTTATGATCGGGGCGTACCTGTTCGGCGGCGTCACGGTGGCGCAATTCTTCGCACAGGGCGAGGGCGCCGCAATACCGTCGCAGTTCCTTTCGATGTTGCCGTACCTCGCCACGATCGTGGTGCTGGTGGTCATCTCGCGGAACCTGAACACGATCCGGCTGAATGCGCCGGTATCGCTCGGCAAGCCGTTTCACCCGGAAGTGGCCTGAACCGCAGGGCCGGCCGGGAAGTTCAAATAAGGGATTGCGGAACACAGGTGGCGCTCTCGGGGGTCCGAGGACGACTTTGCAGAACCGACAGGAGAAGGAGGAACGCGATGCGACACGATCGAATCAGGAAAGCGCTCATCGCAGTGAGCGCGGCCGCGGCGCTGGGCGCTGCGGCGATGGTGGGCGCCCAGCAGCCGCTGAAGGTGGGATTCGTTTATGTGAGCCCGATCGGCGATGCCGGGTGGACGTACCAGCACGATCAGGGTCGACTGCAGATGGAGAAGGCGCTCGGCGATAAGGTCGCGACGAAGTACGTCGAGAACGTTCCGGAGGGCGCCGATGCGGAGCGGGTGATCCGCGAGCTCGCGTCGAGCGGCTACGGGCTCATCTTCACCACTTCGTTCGGCTACATGAATCCGACCATCAAGGTGGCCAAGCAGTTTCCGAAGGTGACGTTCGAGCACGCAACCGGGTACAAGCAGGCGAACAACGTGGGGATCTACAACGCCCGGTTCTACGAGGCGCGTTACCTCGCGGGCATCGTCGCGGGCAAGATGACCAAGACGAACGTGGCGGGCTACGTCGGGGCGTTCCCGATTCCCGAAGTGATCCAGGGCATCGACGCGTTCACACTGGGGATGCGCAGCGTCAACCCGAAGGCCGAGACCAAGGTCATCTGGATCAACTCCTGGTTCGATCCGGGCCGCGAGCGCGAGGCGGCGAACACGCTCATCGCCCAGGGCGCGGACGTCGTCACGCACCACACCGACTCGCCCGCCGTCGTCCAGGCCGCCGAGGAGAAGAAGGTGTACGCGGTGGGGTACCACTCCGACATGTCGAAGCACGGACCCAATGCCACGCTCACCTCGGCCGTGCATCTCTGGGGCGACATCTACACCAAGACGACGCAGGACGTGCTCGCCAAGAAATGGAAGCCGACGAGCGTCTGGGGCGGCTTCAAGGACGGCATGGTCGACATCGCGCCGCTCAACAAGTCGGTGCCGAAGGACGTGGCCGATCTCGTCGCCGAGAAGAAGGCTGCGTTGAAGGCGGGCACGCTGCACCCCTTCCAGGGTCCGGTGAAGGATCAATCGGGCAAGGAGCGGGTGCCTGCGGGGCAGGCCATGGCGGACGACAAGCTTGCGGTCCTCGACTTCTACGTCGAGGGGGTGCAGGGCTCGCTCCCCAAGAAGTAGTTACCCGTCGCGAAGAACGCGACGCGTAACTCGCGCGTGTTGGAGCGTCGCAAGCAGCGCGACGCTCAACGCGCGCGGCCGAGTCTGAGTCGGGAACATGGCCAAAGCCCCTTCGGCGGATACGATCGCGTTCCGCGGTTCCATCCTCCACTTTCTTCGTGATCCCGGAGACGCCTCGGATCCCGTCGGCGCGTACGAGTACTTCGAGGATGGTCTGCTCGTGGTGCGCGATGGCTGTGTCGCCGAGGCGGGCCCCGCGCGCGATGTTCTAGCGCGGCTGCCGGCGGGGACGCCGGTCACCGACCGTTCCGGGAAGCTGATCCTGCCCGGATTCGTCGATTGCCACATTCACTATTCCCAGACGGACGTCATCGCGAGCTACGGCGAGCAGCTGCTGGAGTGGCTGGAGCGGTACACCTTTCCGGCCGAGCGGCGCTTTGCGGACGCCGAACACGCGCGCGAGGTGGCGGAGTTCTTTCTCGACGAGCTGCTGCGCAACGGGACCACGACCGCGCTGGTGCTGGGCACGGTGCACCCGGACTCCGTGGACGCATTCTTCGCGGCGGCGCAGGCGCGCGGCCTCCGAATGGTGGCGGGCAAGGTTCTGATGGACCGCAATTGCCCCGAGTTTCTCCGCGACACGCCCGAGTCCGGTTACACGGAGAGCAGGGCGCTGATCGAGCGATGGCATGGACGCGACCGGTTGCTCTATGCGATCACGCCCCGGTTTGCCCCGACTTCGTCCGAGGCTCAGCTCGAGCGGGCCGGCCACCTCGCGGACGAGTTTCCCGATGCCTTCGTCCACACGCATCTCGCGGAAAACCGCAAGGAAGTGGCGTGGGTGCGGGAGCTCTTTCCGTGGGCGCGGAGCTACCTCGAAGTCTATGCGCGGTTCGGCCTGGTGCGGCCGCGCTCGGTGTTCGCGCATTGCATCCATCTCGACGACGAGGACCTGGATCTGCTCGCCGAGCAACGCGCGATGGCGGCGTTCTGTCCGACCTCGAACCTCTTTCTCGGCAGCGGGCTCTTCGACCTCCGGCGCATGAGCAAGGCCGGCGTGCACGTAGGCGTCGCCACCGACATCGGCGGCGGCACGAGCTTCAGCATGCTGAGAACGCTGGCGGAGGGCTACAAGGTCGCCCAGCTCGCCGACCAGCCGCTCTCGGCGTACCGCGCTTTCTACCTGGCAACGCTCGGCGGCGCGCAGGGCCTGCACCTCCACGACCGGATCGGCAATTTCGCGGTGGGCAAGGAGGCGGATTTCGTCGTGATCGACCTCGCGGCTACCCCACTCGCGGCGCGCCGCCATGCGCGGACCGAGACGCTCGAGGAGCGGCTCTTCATGACGATGATGCTCGGGGACGACCGGTTCGTCGCCGAGACCTACGCGCTCGGCCGGCGGGTCCACCCCCAGTAAGGCGGCGCCGCGGGCGTCCCGGTCAGTAGACCACCACGCTGCGGATCGACTCGCCCTTGTGCATGAGGTCGAACGCTTCGTTGATGCGCTCGAGCGGCATCGTGTGCGTGATGAGGTCGTCGATGTTGATGCGCCCGTCCATGTACCAGTCCACGATCTTCGGCACATCGGTGCGGCCACGCGCGCCGCCGAATGCCGTGCCTTGCCACACGCGTCCGGTCACGAGCTGAAACGGCCGGGTCTTGATTTCCTGGCCGGCGCCGGCGACGCCGATGATCGTGGAGACGCCCCAGCCCCGGTGGCAGCACTCGAGCGCCTGGCGCATGAGCTCCACGTTGCCGACGCACTCGAAGCTGAAGTCGGCGCCGCCGCCGGTGAGCTCGACGAGATGCCCGACCAGGTCGCCCTTCACCTCTTTCGGGTTCACGAAGTGCGTCATCCCGAATTTCCGGGCCAGCGCTTCGCGCGCCGGGTTGAGGTCGACGCCAACGATCATGCCGGCACCGACCATGTGCGCGCCCTGGATAACGTTCAGGCCGATGCCCCCCAGGCCGAAGACCACGACGCTCGATCCCGCTTCCACCTGCGCAGTGTTGATCACCGCGCCGACACCGGTGGTCACGCCGCAGCCGATGTAACAGACCTTGTCGAACGGCGCGTCCGTGCGGATCTTGGCCACCGCGATCTCCGGCAGCACCGTGTAGTTCGCGAACGTCGAGCAGCCCATGTAGTGGTGAACGGGCTTGCCCTTCAGGGAGAAGCGGCTCGTCCCGTCGGGCATCACGCCCTTCCCCTGCGTCGCGCGGATCGCGGTGCAGAGGTTGGTCTTGCGTGAGAGGCACGACTTGCACTGCCGGCATTCGGGGGTGTAGAGCGGGATGACGTGGTCGCCCGGCCGCACCGAGGCGACGCCCGGGCCGACCTCGACCACGACCCCGGCGCCTTCGTGGCCAAGGATCGCCGGGAAGAGCCCCTCCGGGTCGGCCCCCGAGCGCGTGAACTCGTCCGTGTGACAGATCCCGGTCGCCTTGATCTCGACCAGCACTTCCCCGGGTTTAGGGCCTGCGAGCTCGACGGTCTCGATCTGGAGCGGCTTGCCAGCTTCGAATGCGATGGCGGCCTGCACTCTCATGCGTCTACCTCTCCCTTGCGACGGCTAATGGGCGCCCTGCCCACGGAACGCCCAGCCGGTGAAGCGCTGCTCGATCAGCGCGGTGATCGCATAAAGGATGATACCGAGGACGGCGAGCACGAGCAGCCCCGCGAACACGATCGGCACCTGGAAGGACGCCTGCGCGTCCAGCATCAGCTTGCCGATGCCCTTGTTCGAACCGACGGTCTCCGAGACGACCGCGCCCACGAACGCGAGCGTGATCGCCACCTTCAGGGAGCCGAAGAAGTACGGCATCGACCTGGGAACGCCGACCTTGCGCATGATGTCGAGCTTCGAAGCGCCGAGCGCGCGCAGCACGTCCTCGAGCTCCGGCTCGGTCGTCGCGAGCCCGGTGGCGACGTTCACCACGATCGGAAAGAACGAGATGAGAAACGCGGTCAGGATCGCGGGAATCTCGCCCAGTCCGAACCACAGGATCAGCACCGGCACCACCGCGACCTTGGGGATCGAGTTGAACCCGATCAGCACCGGATAAAGCCCGGCATACATGGCGCGGTGCCAGCCCACGGCGATGCCGAGGCCGAGGCCGAACACCGTTGCGATCAGAAAACCGGCGAGCGTGGTCCACAGCGTGACGTATGAGTTCTCGATGATCGGCGCGCGGTACTGCCAGAGCGCGGCGAAGATGTCCGACGGCGCGGGCAGAATCGTGAGCGGTATGCTGAACACCCGGCACACGATCTCCCACAAGAGGAACAGACCGACGGTGAACGCGGCCGGCGCCCCCACCTTGATCGCGAGTTCGCGGCTGTCCATCAGTGCCGTCCACCGATCAGGGCACGCAGCTCGTGGACGATGTCCTGGAAGGGCTGCGTGTAGGTGACGTCGAGGTCGCGCGGGCGTGCGATCGGAACCTCGCAGCGCTTCAGGATGCGTCCGGGACGGTTCGACATGACGTAGACCGTGTCGGCAAGAAACACCGCTTCGCGCAGATCATGGGTGACGAGCATCACGGTGACTTTCCGGTCGGCCTGCACGTCGCGCAAGGTGCACCAGAGCTCCTCGCGCGTGAAGGCGTCCAGCGCGCCGAACGGCTCGTCCAGCATCAGGATTTCGGGCTCGTGGATGAGCGCGCGGCAGATCGAGGTGCGCTGCTGCATCCCGCCGGAGAGCTGCCAGGGAAACTTTTCGGTGAATCCCGCGAGGCCGACCGATTCGAGCATCTTACGCGAGCGCTCCAGGTATGCCGCGCGCTCGGCGCGCAGGCGACTCCGGTGGGGCTGCACGATCTCGAGCGGGAGTAGCACATTCTGCACCGCGGTCCGCCAGGGCAGCAGATTCGCGTTCTGGAACGCCATGCCGACGGACTTGAGCGGTGCCGTGACCGGCCGGCCATCGACGGTCAGCGTGCCCGAAGCGGTCGGATGCAGCCCCGAGATGAGCTTCATGAGCGAGCTCTTGCCGCAGCCCGACGGACCGACCACCGCGAAAAACTCGCCCTGGGCGACGGAAATGCTCACGTCCTCGATAGCCTTGACCGCGTGCTCGGCGCGGCCATACACCATCGAAACCTGCGCGAGCTTGATCAGTTCAGCCATTGAAAGAAGCCGGGGGGCGAGACCGCGCGCGGGAGCCCCGCGCGCGGCCCGGATCCTGCAACGCTACTTGACCATCCGCTGCGCAGGCGGCGGAAGGTAGGACGCATTGAATATCTCCGAAGCCTTCGGCTTGTCCGTGTACTTGAACGTCAGGCCGATCTGATCGATCGAGCGCTCGAGCCGCTTCATGTCGACTGCGCCGATACCATTCTTCTGCACCGCCGGCGTGACGTAGTTCTTCGCGAGCGAGAGCTTGAGCCGCTCGAGCTCGACGTCGCGCTTGGCGATGGCGTTGCGCTTCATGACCGAATCGATCGCCGAATCCGGGTCGCGAAGCGTCGCCTGGATCCCCTTGATCGTCGCGCGGACGAATCCGGCGACGGCTTTCGGCTCGTGCCGCATGAAGTCGGGATTCGCAAGGATCGCGTTGCCGTAGAGATCGAGCCCGTAGTCGCTCATCATGAGGACGACGATCTCGTCGTCCTTGACGCCCTGCGCCTTGAGGTTCATGAACGACGAGAACCAGAACCCGGTGATGGCGTCCACCTTGCCCTGGGCGAGCATGGGCTCGCGCACCGGGAAGCCGACGTTCTCGATCTTGACCTTGGACGCGTCGATCTGGTTCTGCTGCACGAAGATCGGCCACTGCGCATAGGCGCCGTCGGGCGCGGGCGCACCGAGGATCTTGCCCTCGAGGTCCTTGGGCTTGGCGATCCCGTTCTTCTTGAGCGAGATGATCGCGAAGGCCGGCGCGTCGTAGACCATCATGACGGCCTGCACGGGGAGATTGCGGCTATTGTCGCGATACTTGACGAGTACGTTGATGTCGGCGAAGCCCATCTCGTAGGCGCCGGACGCGACGCGATTGATGCCTTCGACCGAGCCTGCCCCGGGATCGATCGAGACGTCGAGCCCTTCAGCCTTGTAGTAGCCCTTGTCGATGGCGACGAAGAAGGGCGCGGATGGGCCCTCGAACCGCCAGTCGAGTGCGAAGCGTACGGGCGTCATCTTCTGGGCGACGGCGGGTGCCGCGAATGCGAGCGCGAGCAGGGCGCTCAATAGGATCGTGCGGATGCGCATGGTGGAATCTCCTCCTCGAAAGTGACCGCAAATCGGCGGACGTCCGATTCCCGGCTGGTTTTGTTCGAAACAAGGGGCCGGTCTGCTTCCCTCCTGTGAAGCGGCGACCGATGATGCCATTCTACCCGAGCCCTGCGCGATCGCATTCGCTAGGGCGCCCGGGATCCCCGCTTTCCGCTGAGCCGCATCCGTGGCGCACGGCCTTGCTGATCGTCGGGTGCAGATGCGGCCGCGGCCCGCGTCTGGCGCGAAACCTAGTTGATCGGGGCTCCCGCGGCAAGCCACCGCGCCAGGATGGCGCGCTCCTCATCGGTCATCTTGGTCAGGTTGCCGATCGGCATGGCCTGCGTGGCGATCGTCTGCTGATGGATGCGCGGCGCCGCGGCCTGGATCCGCTCCGGCGTGTCGAGCATCACGCCGCCCGGCGGCTGCGGAAAACCGGGATACGTGGGCTTCTCCGCGTGGCAGACGCCGCAGCGCTGGGCGATGATCGGCTGAACGTCCTCGAACTTCGCGGTCCCGGCGGGCGTGCCGGTCGGTCTTGCCGGCGCCATGAGCACCGCGAGGCCGATCAAAAGAACCGCCGCCACGGCGGGCAGGGCGATCGCATTCTTGCCCACGTGCCGCAGCACGAAATACTGCCGGATCAGCGCACCCGCGAGCATGATGATCGCCAGCACCGCCCAGGCGTACCGGTGGCCATAGGTCATCGGGTAGTGGTTGCTGATCATGATGAAGAGCACCGGCAGCGTGAAGTAGGTGTTGTGCACGCTGCGCTGCTTGCCGATGATGCCGGGCCGGGGATCGGGCACTTTGCCGGCGCGGATCTCGCTCACCATCTGTTTCTGCCCTGGGATGATCTGGAAGAAGACGTTCCACACCATGATGGTGCCGATCAGGGCGCCGACATGGACGTAGGCGGCGCGGGCGCTGAAGATCTCCCCGTACCCCCACGCCGCGGCCACCAGGAGGATGTACAGGGTGATCGACAGCGCGAGCTCGTTCTTGATGATCTTGCAGAGCGTGTCGTACACGATCCACCCGACGACGAGCGAGCCTCCCGACAGGGCGACGGCGGCCGGAACCGAGAGGTCCGCGACCGATCGATCGATGAGGTAGGCGTTGGCGCCGTACCAGTAGAGGATCGCCAGGAGCCCCATACCCGACAGCCACGTCGTGTAGGCCTCCCACTTCGACCAGTGCAGGTCCTGGCTCAGCGGCTCGCCCTTCGGCCCGGTCAGGAATTTCTGGCTCTGGTAGAAGCCGCCACCGTGCACCGCCCAGAGCTCGCCGTCCACGCCTCGCTGCGCATCCTCCGGATTCTTCGGCGGCTTCAGCGACAGGTCGAGCATCACGAAGTAGAGCGAGGCGCCGATCCAGGCGATGCCGGAGATGAAATGTAACCAGCGCACGCCGAGGTTGAGCCAGTCGAGGATGTAGGCTTCCATTGCGTGCTATCGGATCGAGACTTCGATCGGGTCGCCGTCGCGTATGCCTGCCAGCGCGCGCGGATCGCCTTCGAGTTTTCCCAGCACGTTCACCGACGTGACGAGACGGCACTCGTCGCCTTTTGACACGGGCGTCGGACCGTAGGGCAGGGCGAGCGAGCTTCCCTCGACCCAGAAGCAGACGGTGCCGGGCGGCACGACCTCCTTGGCGCCCTTTTCCTTCTGCACGCTGACCGGCAGCGAGAAGTAGACCTCCTCGCCCCAGGTATTGGCGCGCGAGCGTGCCGGCAGCGCCGCCACGAGAACCCGCGCGGTCGCGGTGTCGTCGAGTTGGGCGGTGACCTCGCCCTTGGGCCACTTGATGCGGATTCGGGTCAACGCGCCGCCCCCTGGTCGGTTCCGAGCAGGTCGAGAAAGGCCAGCGCGACGACCTCGGTGGCCTTGTGGAGATCGTCCAGCACGAGGTTCTCGTCGGCGCGATGCCCGTTCGCCTCCTCGAGCGTCCTGGGGCCTGCGCCGTAGAGCACCGTCGGAACGCCCGCTTCCGAGTAATGGCGCGCGTCCGTGTAAAGGGGCACGCCGTGCGGCTTCACCTCGACGCCGAAGACGGCACTCGCGTGGCGGGTGATCGCATCGACGAGGCGCTCCTGCCCCGGCAGCGGAACGAACGGCGCGGCGAACAGGATGCGCCGCACCTCGACCCGGATGCCGTCCATCTTGCGCACCGACTCCTTGATGAGGGCATTCAGGAAGCGCTCCGCGACGCCCGGAATCTCGTCGGGGATGATGCGGCGATCCAGGCGAAAGACGACGTGGTCGGGCACGACGTTGGTGTTGATGCCGCCCTTGATGAGTCCAACCACCATCGTCGGGCAGCCGATGCCCGGAATCTTCGATTCGAGGGCCGTGAGCGCTTTTCGGTAGGCATACAGATCGTGCAGGATCAGCGCGGCCGCCTCCAGGGCGTCGTGCCCCTTGTGGGGCTCGGCCGCGTGGCCGGACTTGCCGAATACTTCCACCTCGATGTGCAGACAGCCGTTGTGGGCAGTCGTGATGCCGTACGAGAAACCCGCCGAGAGCGCGTAATCGGGCTTGGTGATGCCCTGCTCGATCAGCCACTTCGGGCCGATCGCGCCCCCGGCCTCCTCGTCGTAGGTGAAGTGGAGCTCGATCGCGCCGGAGAGCGGGACACCCGACTCCTTCAACGCCTTCAGCGCGAAAGCGTAGGTCGCGAAGTCGGATTTCGACACCGCCACCCCGCGTCCGTACATCCGTCCGTCGCGAACTTCCGCGCCGTATGGATCGGCGGTCCACCCGAGCCCGGGCGGCACCACATCGCCATGCGCGTTGCAGGCGATCGTCGGACCTCCCGTTCCGAATCGTTCCCGCACCACGAGATTCGTGCACGAGATCATCCCGTTCGCCCGGACGAGCGCTTCGGGTACCGGGTGGCGTTCGACTGCGAAACCGAGCGCCTCGAGGAGCGGTGCCGCCGCTTCGGCATGCGCGCGGCAGTCACCGGGCGGATTGTCGGACGGCACCTTCACGAGCTCGGCGAGGAAGCGCGTCTGCGCCTCGCGGTGATCCGCCAGGAAACTGCGTATGCGCGCGTGGGGGGACTCGCTCATGCTCTTTCGCTCGCGCGGCGTCGCGCGACTAGCGCGACCTCGGCTGGAAGGTCTCGATGAAGCGGGCGAGGACGCGCGCGCCGATTTCGGCGTCCTCGGCGGTGATGCTCTCCGCGGGGTTGTGGCTGATGCCGGCCTTGCAGCGTACGAACGCCATCCCGATGTCCGCGATGTCGATCATCGCCATGCCGTCATGCCCCGCGCCGCTCGGCAGCCTGCGCACCGCATGGCTTTCGGCGGCAATAGCCTGCGCGAACTGATCCATCAGCCACGGCGCGCAGGGCGCGGTCTTGCCGGCATGGGTCTGCGCAATATCCACGCGTACCTTCCGGCGCTCGCACACTTTGCGCAGAGTCTCGGTCACGTCGCTCACGGCGGCGATTCGATCGGCGTCGCGCGGCGAGCGGATGTCGATCGTGAAGCGCACCTTGCCGGGAATCACGTTCACCGCGCCAGGCAGCGTCTCGAGCCTGCCGACCGTGCCGACGAGCTCCGGCACGCTCGTCGCCCGAGCCTCGATCGCGAGCACGCACTCGGCCGCCGCGGCCAGCGCGTCCTGCCGGAGGTCCATAGGCACGGTGCCCGCGTGGCCGGCCATGCCGTCGACCGTGACGGCGAGCCGCGTCGCGCCGTTGATCGCGGTCACGACGCCGACCGGCAGGCCCTCGGCCTCGAGGACCGGGCCCTGCTCGATATGGAGCTCGGCGTAGGCCAGGATGTCGTCGCGCCCCCGCGCGGCGTCCTTGACCCGGGCGGGATCGAGACCGAAATCAACGAGCGCCTGGCGCAGGGTGACGCCATCCCAATCCACGAGGTCGAGCACCTTGGGATCGAGCGTTCCCGCAATCGCGCGGCTGCCGAGGAGCGTCGCGCCGAACCGCACGCCTTCCTCGTCGCCGAATCCCACCACCTCCACCGCGAACGGCAGCCGCTGGTCGCGCGCGTGCAATGCGCGCACGCACTCGATCGCGGTGATGACGCCAAGCATGCCGTCGTACTTGCCCGCGTCGCGCACTGTATCGAGATGCGAGCCGAGCATCAGGCAGCGCAGGCCGGGTCGCTCGCCCTCGTATCGCCCGACGGCGTTGCCCATCGCGTCCACGCGCGCCGCCATGCCGGCTTCCCGCATCCAGCCGAGCGCGAGCTCGTTGGCCGCACGATGCTCCTTCGAGAGGAAGACGCGCGTCAGCCCGTCCGGCTGCTCGGAGCAGCGCGCGAGCGCCTCCGCGTGCGCCATGATGCGCGCCCCTGAGACGGCGGTCGCGTCGGTCACGGTTCGATTCCGGCGAAAAGCGGGCGCGTCGGGAGAGGGCGCTCAGCCGAGCTCTTCGGCGCCGCTCTTCTGCCCGACCTCGAAGTTCGCGAGCTTCTCGAGCGCGCGCACCGTCGCGGAATGGTCCCACGCGCTGCCGCCGTTGGCCGCGCACGCGTTCATGAGCTGTTGCGTGATCGCGGTGATCGGCGTCGACATGGCGAGCGAGCGGGCGCCCGTGAGGGCCAGCGACAGGTCCTTCAAGTGGAGCTGAATGCGGAACCCGGGATCGAAAGTCCGCTTGATCATTCGCTCGCCGTGCACTTCCAGGATCTTGGACGACGCGAAGCCGCCCATCAACGCCTGGCGAACCTTGGCGGGATCGGCGCCCGCCTTCGAGGCGAAGAGCAGGGCCTCCGCCACGATCGCGATCGTGCCGCCGACGATGATCTGGTTCGCGACCTTGCAGGTCTGGCCGTCGCCGTTGCCGCCGACCAGCGTGATGTTCTTGCCCATCAGCTCGAAGAGCGGCTTCACCTTGGCGAAGGTTTCCTCATCGCCGCCCACCATGATCGTGAGCGCGGCGTTCTTCGCGCCGACCTCGCCGCCGGACACGGGCGCGTCCAGGTACTTGCAGCCGAGATCGTTGATCCGCTTGGCGAAGCGCTTGGTCTCGATCGGCGAGATCGAGCTCATGTCCACGACGGTCTTGCCCTTGGTGAGCCCTTCCGCGACGCCGTTCTCGCCGAAGAGCACTTTCTCGACGTCGGGCGTGTCCGGCACCATGAGGAAGATCACGTCGGCCTTCTGCGCCACTTCCTTCGCGTTCGCGCAGCGCTTGCCTTTGGCGGAAAGCTCCGCGGGCACGCCGCCCCGGCTGTTGAGATAGGTCTCGTGACCGCCCGCGATCAGGTGCCCCGCCATGGGCTTGCCCATGATGCCGAGGCCGATGAATCCGACTTTCATGTCCGCTCCTCGTTTGATGTCGTACTAGGTCTCGCGCTCCGTGCGGCTCGCAACAAACCGGGGTTGTACGAACAAGGGGAGGACTCCCCCTTGTATATCCCCGAACGAACAAGGGGCAAGCCTCTTGTATACCCCCCATCGGTCGCTGCGGAGTTCTTTGCTACGCTCTTACAGATATGGCTTCGCCCAGGCTAGACCTTCTACCGTGCCGGCCTTCGGGTTGTACTCGCAGCCGATCCAGCCCGGGTAGCCAATCCGGTCGATCCAGCCGAAGAGGAAAGGATAGTTGATCTCCCCGGTGCCGGGCTCGTGGCGGCCGGGGTTGTCGGCGAGCTGCATGTGACCGATTCGGGCGAGGTTCGCCTCGATGGTCTTGGCGAGATGGCCCTCCATGATCTGCATGTGGTAGATGTCGTACTGCAGCCAGAGGTTGTCGGAGCCCACCTCGTCCATGATCTCCAGCGCCTGCTGCGAGCGGTTGAGGTAGAAGCCGGGCACGTCCCGGTTGTTCACCGGCTCGGTGACGAGCCGGATGCCGGCGGCCTTTGTCTTCTCCGCGGCGAACTTGAGGTTCGCGACGAACGTCGCGCGGACCTGGTCGGGCGCCACGCCTTTTGGAGCGAGGCCGGCCAGGCAGTTCACCTGCTTGCAACCGAGCGCCGTCGCGTACTCGATCGCCTTGCCCACGCCGTCCTGGAACTCGCCGACCCGGTCCGGCTGGCACGCCATGCCGCGGTCGCCTTTCGCCCAGTCGCCCGCTGGCAGGTTGTGCAGCACCTGGACCAGCTTGTTGCGGGCGAGGGCTTCGGCCAGCTGGTCCTTGGGGTAGGCGTACGGGAATAGATACTCGACGCCCTTGAATCCCGACTTCGCGGCCGCGGCGAAGCGGTCCATGAAGTCGATCTCCGTGTAGAGCAGGCTGATATTGGCGCACAGCTTGGGCATGGCCGGTTCCTTCACTCTCCGTCCGTTGCGTTTTCGTTGCAGACCCCCCGTATTCTCGCTCAAGCCGCGAGAGGCTCGCGCTCGACCTCGGACTCCTCGAGATCCACGGTCTCCTCGAATTCGGTGATCTTGTCGATCTCGGGCCCCATGGCGATATCGGTGACGCGCTCGGTGATGACCTCGACCACCACGGGCACGCGCAGCGTCTCCGCCGCCTTCCGGGCCGCCTGGATCGCCTCCTGGATCTTCTCCGGATCGAAGACGCGGATCGCCTTGCAGCCCAGCCCCTCGACCACCTTGACGTGGTCCACGCCGTACTCGCCGATCTCGGGCGAGTTGACGTTCTTGAACGAGAGCTGCACCTCGTAGTCCATCTTGAAGGCCTTCTGCGCCTGCCGGATCAGCCCGAGGTACGAGTTGTTGATCAGCAGCATCACGAACGGGACGTTGAACTGGGCGGCGACCGCCAGCTCCTCGATCATGAACTGGAAATCGAAATCGCCGCCCACGCCCACCACTTCCTTCTCCGGCGCCGACAGCTTCACGCCGATGCAGGCCGGGATGATCCAGCCGAGCGGTCCGGCCTGCCCGCAGATGATGTAGTTGCGGGGCCGAAAGACCTTCTGGAACTGGCCCGACGCGATCTGTCCGAGCCCGATCGAGGACACGAAGCAGGTGCGGTCGCGGTCGAACGCCTTGTTGATCTCCTCGAAGACGCGCTGCGGCTTGATGGGCGTGTTCTTGAAATCGGTGCGCCGGTGCATCGAGCGCTTGCGACCCTGGCACTCGTCGACCCAGCCCGATCGCGGCATGATGCGTCCCGCCCGCTTCCGCTCCCGCGCCACTTCAACGAAGAGCTCGAGCGCGGCGCCTGCATCGGAGACGATGCCGAGATCGGGACCGAACACGCGGCCGATCTGCATGGGCTCGACGTCCACGTGCACGAACTTGCGACCCTTCGTGTACACGTCGATCGAGCCCGTGTGCCGATTCGCCCAGCGGTTGCCGATGCCGAGCACGAAATCGGAACGAAGGAAGTTCGCGTTGCCGTATCGATGCTGGGTCTGCAGCCCCACCATGCCGGCCATGAGCGGGTGGTCGTCGGGCAGCGCCCCCCAGCCCATGAGCGTCGGAATGACCGGCGTCTCGGTGAGCTCGGCGAGCTCGCGGAGGAGGTCGCAAGCGTCGGCATTGATGACGCCGCCTCCGGCAACGATCACCGGGCGCTTCGCCGCGGTGAGGAGATCGAGCGCCCGCTCCACCTGCTTGCGCTGCGCGCGTGGCTTGAAGGGCTCGAGGGGCACGTCGAACTCCGCGTCGTACTCGATCATCTCCTTCTGGACGTCGAGCGGCAGATCGATCAGCACGGGTCCCGGACGGCCCGAGCGCATGATGCGGAACGCCTCGCGAAACGCCCACGGCACCTGCGCCGCTTCGAGCACCGTCACCGCCCACTTGGTGACCGGCCTCGCGATCGCGGTGATGTCCACCGCCTGGAAATCTTCCTTGTGCAGCTTCGCCCGGGGCGCCTGACCGGTCACGCACAGGATCGGGATCGAGTCCGCGTGCGCGGAGTAGAGTCCGGTGATCATGTCGGTGCCCGCCGGTCCGGATGTCCCGAGGTTCACCCCGATTTTCCCGGGAGCCGCCCGGGTATACCCTTCGGCCGCATGCGCGCCGCCTTCTTCGTGGCGCACGAGGATGTGCCTGATGTTCGTCTGACGGAGCGCGTCGTAGAGCGGCAGGATCGCCGCGCCGGGAATGCCGAACACGAGCTCGACGCCCTCGCTCTGAAGCACGCGTGCCGCCGCTTCCGCCGCAGTCATCTTCGCCATGGGATCCTCCTCTTTATTCCGTATTATGAAATCTAAGCGCGTGATTCGGAAACGATATGCTTTGGGCAGAACGAAGTCAAGTGCCGCAACGCCGTTTCATAATCCGCAAAGCGAGTCGGCGGCTTGGCCATGCCCCCGGTTCGGATTGTGCTCTTGGAGGGTGTGCGTTTGTAGTGAGCGGGGCAGCGGCCATGCCCGTCCGGCGCCTACGGCCGCAAACGCCCGCCTATGGGTCCCGGTTTGCGGCGGGCAGTCAACCCACGACTACCCGCGCACAAACCACCCATGACGGCGGGCGCGGCCAAAGGCGCCAGCCAGGCATCGGCCGCTGACCCGCGAGGCGCCTGTGCCGTGCGCGGGCCCAAGAGTACCGACGCTCTTGTTGACCTCGACTTCGGCACTGCGTCTCCACGGGACGGGGCG
>JBFJOO010000074.1:0-22935 GCA_041617635.1 Burkholderiales bacterium
CCTCGTCGGCGTGCTCGTCTACAGCGCTGTCGAGCGGTGGCTCGGCTCTCGCAAGTGGACGATCGTCGCGGGCGCGAGCTGCTCCGTCGGCCTGCTGCTCGCGCTTGCGCTCGTCCCGCACCCACCGCTGGCACTGGTGATCGCGCTCCTGCTGAGTTTTGCGCTCGTGAGCTCGTTCGTGATGCTCAACCACGCGCATGCCCGTGCCGTTCTGCCGAGCAATCTCGTCGGCCGAGGCCTGACGATGCAGAACCTGTCCGTGTTCCTCGGGGTCGCCGTCGTTCAGTCCGCGTCCGGCGTGATCATTGGACAGTTCTCGACGGACGGGGTGGCCGGGGAGTTTGCGTACCGCATGTTTTTCGGCTTTCTGGCAGGCGTCATGTTGTTGGGGCTGTTGCTCTATGTTCCGGCGCGTGATGTAAGGCCGGAGTGAGGATCGACTGCGCAGCCCGCATCGGAGGGAGCCCATGCGGATCGACCCGGAAATACGGATCGCTGGTGGCCGCAAGTCTTCGTCCTATGCGCGCGGGGCGCGAGGCTGGACTAGCGCTTATTGAGTTCCTTCAGCGTTGCCGCGTCTGGCTCGCCGGATCGAGCGAGCCCGTGCTGCTCTTGAAACTCGCGCAGCGCGGCCGCGGTGCGCGGCCCGAGAATACCGTCGATGGGTCCGACGTTGAGCCCCTCGCGTTTCAGCATTTCCTGGACACTGCGCACCAGATCCCCGGCAATACACCGTTGCAGTTCGGGACGGGTATTCAACCACGCAGAGACCGCCGCGTAGTCGTAATCCGGCGCCGGATTGGGCTGCGCGACGCGTCCTTTGACCTTCGCATACATGGCGGGCAACGTGTCTCGAAAGGACGGCGGCATGCTCTTGACGAATGCCGGATCGGCGCGGTTCACCACGACGGGCCTCGATTCCGCCGACTTGCGCGAGTACGTCTGGTTGGCGACGATGTTGATTCCGGTTCCCGTTCCCGACGGGTCCAGCGCCTGGGCATTGCCTTGCTCGATGAAGAATCGTCCGCCGTCCGCGACGTTGAGCACGGCGACACCCGAGCTCATCACCAGATCGAAGTAGGGCGTATTGACGCGGTACGGGGGCGCGTTGTCCCGCTTCGCCACCGTCAGCTTGAGCCAGCCGGAATGCAGGAAGTAGGGCCCGACCGCCCGCGCCGCACCGGCGGGAGTCGGCGCGTCCGAAAGAAAGCGCGAGTCGGGCCCCAGCACGATTCGACTTTCATCCGGGAACTCGAGCTGTACCAGACTCTCCGGCCCGGTCTGGACGATGTCGCACTGGCGCAGTTGTACCCCGGGGAGCGGAATGTATCCGTGGAGGCCGGAGGAGAGCGTGCTCTTGCCATCGACGAGCGTCACCGTCGGTGCGGCGTCGTTTGCCGCGGCTCGAACTGTGAACGGAATCAGGAGCAGGAGGGTGGATATCCACCGCGTCCATGACGTCAGGCGCACAATTATCCCCCCGAATCTGAAGTGAAAAAGTGCAAGCGCTCTAGCGCGAGGTCTAAACTTTGATCGCTAACGCCCAGGCGGTCAACTGACCCGGGCGCTCGTGGGGCCCGCGGCAGTGCGGCGCCGCTTGCCTAAAGTGGCTACCACGCGATGGACGAGCGCCGCGCCACCAAAGCGCTGCTTGGCGTATGAGCCAGGTGACCAACTCGGAGGGTATGACAAGACTGTGACTGGGCTAGTTTCGATGTCATCAAGCGCTGCAAGTAGCTGATTGATAAGCCGCGATGCCTCACCCGGCGGATCGCTCCGATGCGGTCGTTCGCGAGCTACCGTGCAGCTGCGCTCGCTTGCGCGATCCGATGCTCGACGGAGTTCGGCTCCGCCGGGGCCGTACATGGACATGGGCACGACTCCAAGTCAGCTAGCGCTAACCGTCGTCATTCGTACCTCGAGGCGCATCGCGCCATCGACGACAAACTTCTGCCAAGCGTCACACACTTCGCGGGTGAGCGCTTGACGCTGCGCTTCGGTCGCCTGACTCGTCAGCCCGGCCAACGGGGTGCTGTGAATGTACTGCCAGAGAAAATCTTCAGGCTTGGGCAGCACGAGGGTCTTGGTGGCGGTGTTGATCTGGATCTTTTCAAAACCCGCCCGCTTCATGAGATCGCGCAGCGTGTCAGCGTCGTGGAGTGAGAACACCACCTCTACAAAACCGCGACTCTTGGCATCGATGTGGCGCGCTAGGCCATCACCGAAGATCGAGAACAGTTCGGGCACCGGCCCGGGGAAGTTCAGGACGACGCGTCCCTTGGGTCCGACAACGCGACGCATCTCTTTGAGCGCTTGAACCTTGTCGGGTATGAACTGCAGGCCCATCTGGCATAGCGCCACGTCGAACGATGCGTCGGGAAGGGGCATCGCCTCGGCGCTGGTCTCAAACCAGTCGATGGAAGTTCCCGCCGACGCGCGAGCCCGTGCTACGGAGAGCATTCCCGGATTGAGGTCCAGGCCCGCCACGGAGCCGGACTGCCCGACCCGATCTGCAACGAGACGGGTCACCACGCCGGTGCCACACGCAACGTCGAGAACCCGCTCGCCGGGACGGATCGACGCAAGCGCCACCAAGTCCTTGGCAAGCGGGCCGCCGATCGCAGGGACAAAGTACTGGTCGTAGTTCTCCGGGGCCGAGCCCCCGTAATTCTTGGTTGCGTAAATTTGCTGTGTCATGTGAGCTCTCCTTTCGGGTGAACGTCGTTGTCCGCATCACGTGACACCACGATAGGAGAACCAGGGTTCGCCGACATCGCGCAAACCCGCCATTTTTCACGGACCTTCTTATGGTCAATATTGACCAGTCGCCGTCAGGCCAGCCCATGCTTGAAGGCAAACGCCCCAACGGCGGTGCGCGACGTAGCCCCCGTCTTGGTGAGCAGGTTGCTCACGTGGCGCGCAACCGTATGCTCGCTGATGTGCAACTGCTGCGCGATCTCGCGGTTGGTCTTGCCCGAGGCGACGAGCCCTAGCACCTCGATCTCCCGCTTCGTCAGCCGGGCGGGGATCGCAGCCTTGCCCTGCTCGGTCCGCACACCGGACGTACGGGGTACCCCCAAGCGCTCGAGCACCGAATTCCCGCCGTCCGCGTGGAGCCTCGCCGTATCCTTGTCGCCCATCGCTTCGCACGCGCGAGACAGAAGCAGCCGTGTGCATGCTGCCTCGTACTGCGCCTCCAACTGCTGGTACAGGGTCCAGGCGCGCCGCAGGGCGTCAAGGGCTCGGGCCGTATCGCCGCCCGCCAAAGCCACCGCACCTTCCGCCTGGGCGGCAAGTGCGTTGACCAGGGGTAACGCATCGGGGCGCGCCGCAGCCCCACACAGCTCATTGGCACCGGACGCTGCAGCCTCGAGATCACCCACGGCAAGCATGATCTGAACATAGGGCCCCAGCAGCTTGATGCGCCCAACCCCGGCGCCGGGTCCTTCCGCGCTCGCCGACTCCCCGACGACGCGGCGAATCGCCGCCGCCGCGGAATCCGTGTCCCCCTGCGCCAAGCGCAGCAACGCGAGACCGGGTTGGGGCTCAAATCCTCGATGCGCCGCCTCCTCACAAAGCTTCTCGGCCGTCTCAAAGTTACCCCACAAGCGGTGTAGCTCTGCTTGCTGGTATAGCGCCCGACCGGCGACTCGGGGCGTGGGATCGGAAAGCAGTTCAAATGCCCTTTGTGCGTCCTCCAGTGCAGACCGCCATTCTCCTTTGAACTGCATGACCTCAGCCCGATGCACCAGACACTGCCCTCGAAATGCCACCAGCTGCGGCTGAGACACACACCACTCGTTGAGAGCCTGCGTCCATTCGCAAGCGCGGTTCAGATCGAGGATCCGTTCACAGATGGCTATGACCGCGCAGTAGATGATCCCGGCCAAAGGCGGCGACACTTCTCCGGTGGTAACGGCGAGCATCGCCTCGTCCAAACGAGCGACGCCGCTTGGCGCTTCTCCCTTTTGGATCAACGCTTGCCCGCAGGAGAGCGCCGCGATCGCCCTGAGATCGGGATCGTCGAACTTCTCCCCGAGCTCCGCCGCCTCTGTGAAGCACTGATAGGCGTCCTCGCCATTTCCCTTGCCCATGCAAAACAGTCCCTTGATGACGGCGATGAGCCCGTGCTCGGGACTGTCCGGCTGCTCTTTGAGTAGTCGCTCGGTTCGTGAGACCCATCCCCCACTCTGAGCTCCCTGCCCACCCAGGAGCAAAACCAGGCTCGACCAAAAGCCAACACGAGCCGCACGCAACGCCTCACCCTGTTCGACAAACTCGCTGAAGGCGCGACCCCAGCTCGCAACGGCGTCGGCATCCCGCCCGAGCATGTATGCGGAGATTCCAAGCCGCTCCAAATCCGTCGGAGATAGCGACGCCTCGGCATCGGCGCTTGACAATAGAGCGAAGGCTTCTCTCCACTCGCAGCTCATGAACGCCTGAGCGCCGGACGTATGCTGCGCTGGTTTCATCGTACGGCCCCCAAGGGTCAGCAGAGCGGGACGACAGCCGAATTTGCTAATTCACGTCCGATCGCGCCGCGTGCTGACAAACCGTTTTGCCTCCTCGCTTAGCCCAACGCCATCGCCGCCGCCTTCGCGTCCGGCACCACGTCGTAGGCATAGAGATGCTTGCGGAATTCCGCGTGCGCGGCGAGCTCGGCGTCGCGGGTCGCTAGATCGGCATAGGCAGAATCAACCCGCAGCCCGTGCTGGCGCGCGCCGAGCTGCACCTGCGCCACTCGTTCACGGCGCAGCCGTTCGTACGCGAGTAGCGCCGCCGGGACGGCGGCATTGTCCACCTGCGCGAGGATCGTCGCGAGCGCCATGCCGTCTTCGACTGACTGGTTCGCGCCCTGGCCGAGATGCGGCAGCATCGGGTGCGCGGCGTCGCCGAGCAGCGTGAGGCGCTCCTTGCTCCAGGTCGGCAGCGGCTCGCGGTCGTAGAGCGCCCAGCGGAAGGTCTTGTCGACCTGCTTCAGCACCACGCCGATGCGCGGGTCCCAGCCTTCGAACTCGCGCCGCAACACGTCGGGGTCGCCGGCCGCCGACCACGATTCCTTCATCTCCTGGTCGGCCGGCACGAACCCGACGTAGTTGACCATCTCGCCGTGGCGCACGGGAAAGACCAGGAAGTGCTTGGACGGGCCGGCCCACATCTGCCAGCGGTCCATCGGCCAGTCCGGCAACCGCTCGCGCGAGACGAGGCCGCGGTAGCAAATGGTGCCGTGGAAGACGGGCTTCGACGGCGGAAAGACGTAGGGCCGAAGCTCGGAGTGGATGCCATCCGCGGCGACGACGACGTCGGCTTCGGCGGTGGCGCCGTTGGCGAACTTCACGCGGGCGACGTCGCCCGTCTGCTCGAAGCCGATGGCGCGATGGCCGCAGCGGACCACGCCGGCGGGGAGGGCGGCGGCGAGGAAATCGACGAAGTCGGCGCGGTGCATGCCGAAGTTGGCGTTCCAGCCGGACAAATCGGTCACCTGGACCGGGGCGATCGGCGTGCCATCGTGGCGGAAGTAGTGCGACTTCGGACCGACGCGCGCGCCCCACTTCTCGACCGCGGGGCCGAGGCCGACGCGCTCCAGGTGACGCACGCTGTTCGGCGTGACGTAGACGCCGGCGCCAATCTCGCCCAGCGCCGGAGCCTGCTCGAACACCGATACCTTGAAGCCATGCGCGATCAGCGCATTGGCGGCGAAGAGGCCACCGATGCCGCCGCCGACGATCATGATGTGAGCTTGCCGTTTTCCCATCGTCCCTCTAGATCCTCTATTCACCCTGGTAGCTTTAGCGCAACAAGGGCCGTGATGCAACGCGCGCCTCGATCGTTGCCATCATGGTGTTGTACCCGGGGCCGCCGATGCCGCCGTAGCGCCGCTTGAACTCCGCCTCCGACATGAATTCCGGCAGATCCGCGACATCGGGCATGAAATCGCTCTCCTTGACGCCGGAGGCGAGTGCGCGCGCGAGCTTCCGTGCCCGCTCGGGCGATTGGGCGGCGATCTCGCCGAAGCGCGTCCCCGCACGGTCGGCGCCGATGTCGTTGAACGAAAAGCCGCTGCCGCCGCGCGAATCGTTGACCTCCTTGTGCAGGCCGATTGCATCGGCGACCGGGCTGCCGGCCTCCGCCGCGATCGCTGCGGAGATGATGAAGTGCTTGGCGAAATCGTCGCGTCCGGCGAGCGTTACGGTGCGCCGGGCGGTTTTCGGCCACTGTGCGGCTGCGGGCGCGATCACGCCGAGGCCGGTTCCGTTGGCGTAGAACGCCAGCACGACGATCGCCGCGCGGCTTTCCGCGACCACGTCGCCGCCGGCGTCGCGCTCGAGCACGGTTCGGAACAAGGGTGGCATCAGCGCGGCGAGCGAAACCTTGTTCGGCGCCTTTGCCACCGTCTCGACGAGCCGGTCGTGATACACGCGCAGACGCGCCTGATCCGCCGCAGGCAGCAGCACGTTGCGCGCACGTTCCTCGATCGCGCTGCTCCAGACGTATGTCACCGTGAGGCGCCCGTCGGCGACGCTCGCGCCCTTCACGACATCGGCGACGAGCTCGCCGCGATCGGTCGCCACCATCCGCCGCAGGCCCTCGCGCAGCACGTAGTCGGCAACGGCGGCCGGCACCGGCAACCTGCCGATCCGGAGATACTCGAACCGCGGCAACGCTTCGGTTTGGCGCAGTGTGGCGTCCACGTTCACGTAACGGCCGAACGGGCTTTGCGGGATCTCCGCGCTCGCCTGCAGCCGCACGGCGCCGGGCTGCAGCGCCACGCGCGCGGCGCCCCTCCCGAGACGACCGACCGCATAGTTCAACATCAGGTCGAGCTCCTGTTCGCTGATGGCGACCGTGCGCAGCCCGCCGGACTTGGCCTTGCGCGGGTCGTGCCGGGCAATGAGGCGTTTCGCGTTCTCGATGTCCTGCGGCGTCAACTGAGCGCTGCGCACGACCGATGGTGCGTCCTGAAAGCAAAGCCAGATCGCGCCGATCGCCAGCAGGGGCAGGGCGATCAGCAACACCACGAACGTGCGCGCGAGAAATTTCATCCCGGTTCCACCCCGCCTCGCTGCGTCACGGCTTGTGTCGCGCGATCTTCGAACAGTCTCACCAATGCGTGCAGCACTCGATTGGCAGGCGTGGCGATGCCCAGCGCCTCACCCTCGCGCACGACATGGCCGTTGAGATGGTCGATCTCGCTGCGCTTGCCCCGCGCGAGATCCTGGGCGGTGGAGGAGAACTGCGTAGGCATCGTGCGCGCGATGTTCTGCACGGCTTCCCACACGTTCTCGGGCATGGTCACGCCCCGGCCCCGCGCAACGGCAAGGCATTCCTCCACCACGTCGCGCATCACGGCCTCGATACCCTCGCCTTGCACGAGGCGGCCGTAGGGCAGCTGCGAGAGAGCCGACAGGGCATTGTAGGCGCAGTTGAGCGTCAGCTTTGCCCAGAGCGCGCCCGCGACGTTATCCGAAATCTGTGCGGGCACCTCGGCGCCGGCGAATAGCGTGACGAGCGCGTCGCTCGCGGCCGTTGGCCCGATGACCAGCTCGCCTCGTCCATGATGCTTCACATGGCCAGGGCCCGCCATTTCGCTCGCAACGTAGACGACCGCCGCGCAGACCTGCTGCGGGAGCACCGCCTGCAGTCGCTCGGCATTATCGACCCCGTTCTGCAGACAGAGCACGAGCGCGTCGGGCTCGAGATGGGGCGCCATCTCCGCGGCGGCGCTCTCGGTGTCGGCGGACTTGACGCAGAAGAGCACGAGCTTCGCGCCTCGAACGGCGCTCGCGTCGGTGCTGGCCTCCACGGGGACGTGCACTCGGACCGACTGCGTGTCCAAGAAAAGGCCCGCGCGGCGCACCGCTTCGACGTGCTCGGACCGCCCGATCAGCGTCACCGTAAGCCCCGCACGTGCCAGCATGCCGCCGTAGTAGCAGCCTACTGCGCCCGCGCCCATCACCGCGATCCGCATTGCGCCAGTCCTGGTCACCACGTGCTAGCGTGCCGGCACCTGTCGCGATCGACGCGCTAGCTGTGGATGTAAGACTCGAGCTGCTTGATCATGAACTCCTGCTCGGAAATCGTTTCCTTGACCAGGTCGCCGATCGACAGCACGCCGAGCAGCTTCTCGTTCTCGATCACCGGCAGATGGCGAATGTGCTTGTCGGTCATCAGCGCCATGCATTGCTCGACGGTATTGTCGGGTTGCACGCACACCGCACGCTCGGTCATGATCTGCTTGACCGGCGTGTCGTGCGATGACTTGCCGAGAAGAATCACCTTGCGCGCGTAATCGCGCTCGGAGACAATGCCGACGAGCTTCTCGTCCTTGACCACCAGCAGCGCGCCAATGTTCTTCTCCGCCATGAGCTTGAGCGCGTCCAGGACACTCGCGTCGGGGCCGATCGTGCACAATCCGCCCGGTTTGCTCTGCAAGAGCTGTCTGACCGATTTCATCGCACTCTCCTGTCAAACCCGCCGCAAAGTCTAACTCTGAACGCCGAACACGTGGGATTCGGGAGTGCACTGTGGGGCGGGCTCGCGTTTGCCCGGGGCGCGCCGAAAGGTGAAGGATTTCACTTGGCGTTAGACTCGGGGCTGGCCTCGCCGCGCGCGAATGCCGACAGTTTGCACAAGAAGAATGACGCGTCGCTCGCATGAATCCCAATCCTGCTCCCGGCTTGCTCACCCCGGCTCGCTGTGAAAGGCGCATTGCGAGCCCCGCCGCGGGATGCGCGACGCGTCAGCGCGTGGGCTGCGCCAGATTGCGTCGCGCGGCGGCGATCGCGCTTGCCGTGCTCGCGCTGCAGCCGCCACCGAGCGGCGCGCACGAAACCGACCAGTACACACTGCCGCTCGGCCGGGAGTTCGCCGAACTGCGCGGGCATTTCTCGCGCGTCGCGTATCGTGCCATCGTCGACGCGGTGAGCGGCACCAATTCGGCGATCAAGGACTCGCTGTCGACCCAGCCGACGGCTGAAATCGAGCGCTTGCAGTCCGCGGATTTCATCGCCGGGGAGGTCTGGGGAAACCTCTTCGCCGCACTGCCCACCAACGAGGGCTTCGATGCCGGGCTGGCGGGGGATGCGATGCGCGCCCGCTTCCCCGGTCTGGTCGTCGTGTACAAGCCCGAGCAGTTCATCTACGACGATCCCTTGCTGGTGCTCGACATCACCAAGGTGGTCAGAACTTTCTTCCGCAGCGGCACGGTCAACATGAACGGAACGCTGTTCGGCACCGACAAGTTCCTTCACTTCGTCCACATGGGCAGGATCTACCATTCAAAGTTCCTTGGCGCGAGAGGAGACGGGCTGACCGAGGAGGCTGCGGTCGCGCGCGCGATCAGCGCCACGGGGTCCAACCCGTTCCTGTCCGAGAAAGGCCTTCTCGGAGGGGTGACCACCGGAATCCGCTCCAATGCGGATCTCGCCGCGGACTATGCCGGGCTCAAGTTCTACCGCAACCTCACGGAGTCGGTGCGCATCGGCGAGACGGTTCTGCCCCCGATGCTGGAGAAGGAGGGAGTTTACTGGCGGCTCGGCCGGCGAGTGCGACCCGGGTCCGATTTCTTCGCCGTGTTCATCACGCCGCACTTCAACGAGGCGCTTAATCCGAACAGCTATGCCGCGCTGATGGGCACGCGGGTGCGCAAAATGCTGCGGGCGCGATGCTTCGATCTGCTGGACTGGTACCGGGACGAGCGCGGGCGTCCCCGCAGTCGCGAGCAGTTCGCGGCGATCGAGCAGGAGCTGTCCACCTTCTACGGCGAGCCCTACGGGCACGAGAGCGACGGGGAGAGTCGGGTGAGCATCGCCACGACGTGTTTCGAGCCGGACGGATCGCGTGCGCCCGGGGCGGCGCCAGCACGCGAAGCGGCAGTGGCGCAGTCCGCGTGGACGCAATGGCCGGGCAGCGATCGATTCGGGCGGACGGAGCTCTGGTGGGCGGCGAGGGAAGGGCATGTGGACGCCGTCAAGCGGCTCATCGCCCAGGTCGAGAATCCGAATGCGCTCGACCTCGACGACGAGGGACCGCTGCACGCCGCAGCCCGCGGGGGGCATGCGACCGTCGTCGAGCTCCTCATCGCGCACGGCGCCGATCCGCGCGCGAGGAGTCGATACGGCGCGACGCCCCTGCACGTTTCCGTCGCGGCCTCGCACCCGCAGACTGCGGAGGCCCTCCTGCGCAACGGGTCGGATGTGAACGCGCGCGACATGTTCGGCATGATGCCCCTGCATCAGGCCATCCTGGCGGGAGATCGCGAGCTGGCGGCACTGCTGCTGGATCATGGGGCGAATCGCGCCGCGCTTTACCGAAAGAGCACGCCCGCGCAGCTTGCGGCGCTCGCCGGCAACGAAACCCTCGCGAAGTGGCTGACGTCGTATCGCACGAACCCGGCGACGAAAAGCGGCAGCCCGGCGCCGCCGCGAAAGGCGGCGCGGCCGCAGGTTGCTTCGTGAACCGACTGTTGCGAACTTCTTTGGTGCTGCTCGTCATCCTGCTGTCAGGATGTGCCGCGCGTTCGTCGCAGACCGAGGTCCCGGCGGCTGCCGACTCGCTCGCGGAAAGCCATGTCATTCGGCTCGTTTCCGCCTGGCAGGAGCAGTTGTGCATGTACATCGTCGAGGCGGGAAGCGGCGACGAGGACGTGCTGTCGGAGCTGAGGGGACTGCGCTCGTCGAGCACCATGCGGCCGGCGCGAATCACGTTCGGCGTCCGGGACGTGGAGGCAGACCTCCCCGAGCGGCACGGCTGGGACGTCCAGGGCGTGCTGGTGGGCACGCAAAAGAGCGGCGGCGTCAACCGGTATGTCTTCGTGGTCGGTATCGTCGGATACACGGGGTACCTGCCGATGAAGGTTCAGGACATTCGCCTGGTCGGCATGTCGCGCCAGGCGGAAACGCTCGTCTGGGAGACGAGCGCGGCGGATCTCGCGGCGATGAGCCGGTATCGCGAGACGTTTGATGGCCGCGGTGCGAGCCGCTTTCCGGCCGACGACGACAATTTCCGGATGACTGCTTCCCGGGACGGCGTGTCCGTACGGGAAATCCGATCCGGGGCCGACTGGTCGCTCGCCACGCGCGCCGGCAAACCCGACCCGCGCGGCGCGCCGTCGAGCGCCGCCCTGAAGCTGACGCGCGGAGCTTCCGGGCACTTGTGTCGCAGCTCCTGAGGGGAGCGGGAGAAAGACGAGAGCGTCACGCAACGCGATCGTCCGGCCGGTGTTGTGGCGAGCAACTTCGCATCCGATCGGTCTGCGGTGACCTCGGGTACCATGCGTGGTGAAAGAACAGCGGATGACGTTCTTGGACCGCTTCGCGCACCGCCCGGAAAAACTATGATTCGCACGATGCTGTACCGCCCCGTCACGCGGGAGATGGTGACGGGGAGCGAGGATCTGCTGGCGGCCTGGCAGCAGGAGCCCGACTCGGTCTTGTGGGCGGACCTCGCCGACAACGTCCCGGAGATCGAGCAACGCATGCTCGTGCAGAGCTTCGGTCTGCACCCGCTTGCGATCCAGGACGCGCAACGCGACCGGCATCCGCCCAAGGTCGAGGTCTTCGCTGACCACGTATTCATACTGCTGAAGGGGCTGGGCGCGGCGCAGGCCGAGTTCGTGTTCGAAACCATTCAGATCGCGATCTTCGTAGGCGACCGGTTCCTGGTGACGCGTCATTCCGGACCCTCGCCCAGCATCGATCGACTGTGGCAGGAGCTGCAATCGGACGGCGCGTTGTTCGCCGGCGGCCCGGACGCGCTGGCCATGCGGCTCTCCCGGATCTCCATCGACCGTTACCTGAAAAGGCTCTTGACGCTGGAGCCGCGGCTGGAGGATCTCGAGCATGAAATCGTCGCGAATCCCCGCGACGAGATCCTGGCCGAGCTGATCGGATACAAGACCAATCTCAGGAAATTCCGCCGCGTGCTCCTCTACCACGTGCAGATCTTCCTCGAGTTGCTGAACAACCGGCCCCCGCAAATCAGCGCCGAGCGGATTCACGAGGTCAAGGACGTCTACGAGCATCAGGAGCGGGCGAACAGTCTCGCGACCCTCTACTACGAAGTGGCCTCGGACCTGATCGAGGGCTACATTTCGGTCGCGTCTCATCGGCTCAACAACATCATCAAGGTGCTCACGATCGTCACGGCGATCTTCGTGCCGTTGAGTTTCCTGGCCGGCGTGTATGGAATGAACTTCGAGAACATGCCGGAGCTCCAGTCGCGCGCCGGCTATTTCGTGCTGCTGGGTGTGATGACTGCCATCGCCACCACCCTGCTGCTCTTGTTCCGGAGGAAGCGCTGGCTGTGAATTCTGTGATGCGGGCCCGACCCGCGGAGAAGGACAGATGAGACCTTCGGGTTACCTTGCGGATCTCATTGAGGTCGCGCGGCACTGGCTGACCGGGGCCGGGGGCGCGCCGGTGTCGTTGCAGTCCTCGTCGGACGGAGTGATGGAGTACTGGAACTCGCTCGCGGCGTGGCTGGCGAAGCCGCTGTTCGAGATCGGGGACGTTGCAATCACCTCGATGGGCCTGATTCGGCTCGTCGTGATCATCATCGTTGCCTGGTGGTTGTCGCGGCTCGCGCAGCTCGCGATGAGCCGGGTGGCGGCCTACCGGCCGAACTTCAACCGCGCATCGCTCTACACGCTGAACCGGGTAGTGCACTACGTGGTGCTCACGCTCGGTTTCGCGATCGGCCTCTCGTCGATCGGCATCGACCTGAGCAAGTTTGCGCTGTTCGCGAGCGCGCTCGGCGTCGGCGTCGGTTTCGGCCTGCAGAACCTGATCAGCAATTTCGTGGCCGGTCTCATGCTGCTCTTCGAGAAGTCGCTGAAGGTGGGCGACTTCATCGAGCTCGAGTCGGGCATCAGCGGCGAAGTGCGCGAGATCAACATTCGCAGCACGCTCATCACCACCAACGACAACATCGACATCGTGGTGCCGAATTCGGTGTTCGTGAACGGGCACGTGATGAACTGGACGATGCGCGACGTGGTCCGGCGCATCCACGTTCCGTTTGGCGTGGCCTACGGCTCGGACAAGGAGCTGGTGCGCAAGGCCGCCCTGGAAGCGGCCGGCGCCGTCAAGCACACGCTCGCGGGAGACGAGACCCGCAAGACGCAGGTCTGGCTGACCGCCTTCGGCGACAGCAGCCTGAACTTCGAGCTTATCGTCTGGCTGACCTCGGAGGCGGTGAAGCGCCCCGGCGCGGTCCAGGCCGATTACCTGTGGGCGATCGAGACGGCGCTCGGCAAGTACGGCGTCGAGATCCCGTTCCCGCAGCGCGACCTCCACATACGCAGCTGGTCGACCGGTGCGCGCCCGCCACCCCCCGCCGCACTGGACGAGCCGGCCTAGTGCCGGGATTCTTGGAATATCCAGCGAAGTCCTGCATTTATCGCTTGTAAACGGCGCCAACGGGCCGATAATGTGGCCCATCGAATGTGCTGTGGGTCCGTCCACGATCCCCGCTTGCGGGTGCCTTTTCCTGGTCCTCTCCCATTGGTGATTTGACGCTTCGCACATGTCGTGCGTGGCAACGCCAGAAACGGAGGACATTTCATGTCTACTGGCACCGTAAAGTTTTTTAATGCGACCAAAGGCTTCGGCTTCATCAAGCCCGACGACGGCTCGAAGGACGTGTTCGTGCACATCTCGGCCGTCGAAGGCGCCGGACTCGGCACGCTGAGCGAGAACCAGAAGCTCTCGTTCGACGTCGAGCAGGCGTCCAACGGCAAATCAGCCGCGGTCAACCTCAAAGCCCTCTGATCCTCGATCGCGGGGACAGCGAACCGGCTGTCCCCGCTTTCGCGCCCAATGGATATCGCGGTCGATCTCGACCATCGGAGAGATGCGATGGCCGTCGTTCCGGCAGCGCGAGGCGGGCGGAAGCTGCCGCTCGTACTCGTCCAGCCCGGCCCCGAATTCGGGTGGCGAGTGCTCCTACCAGGCGTCGTGAAACCGCAGGAATTCCTCAATCGCACGCCGGCACTCAACTACGCCAAGGCGTGGGCGTCCGCGAATCGGCCGAGCATGATGCGCGTGAGCGGGGTCGGGGACTTCTCGCATGAGTGGTCTTTTCGATGATCCCCTGCACGGCGTGGTAGGCTGACGCCTCATGCTCAAGGATTTCACCCTGTCCCTCGGTGACGCGCCGGATATCGAGTTCCGGGGCGAGCTGCTCGCGCGCGTGACGAGCAGCCCGGAGCCGAGGGCTGACAACTTCAGCCGTCATCTGGGGCGCTGGATCGAGCTAGCGCTTTACCGCACCGCGAGCGGCACTTTCGTGTGCCACGAGGTTCGCTGCTCGAAGCGATCCGGAGAGCGGGACCGCAATCCGCGTGCCAGTACCGCGGCAACGGAGCGCGCGGTGGTCGCTTTCTTCAAGCACACCGCACTCGCCAAGCGGCTCTACGCTGCGGCAGGAATCTCGAGCGTGCGGCCGATGTCCAAGTAAGTGCAGGGGCTGGGGGATTCCTCCCGGCGGCAGGTGGTGTACGCTAGAGTCATCCACCGCCCCAGAGCGCATGACGTCACGCAGCTCGACTGACCTTATGCCCAATCCGGAAGCCAAATTTTCGCGCGAGGAGCAGGTCGCCTTCCTCAACCGCATGCTCGAGACCGAGCGCGCGGGAGCGAACGCGCTGCTCAACCTCCTCGAGGAGCATCCGCGTCGCAGCGAGGCGTGGACGGCGCTGCGGAGGGTCCACGCCGACGAGGCGCACAACTGCGTGATGATCGGCAAGCAGATCCAGCGGCTCGGCGCCGAATACAGCCACGCCACGGGCGACTTCCTCGGCAAGCTGCTCGCCGTCGAGGGCCGGCGCGCGCGCGTCGAGTTCCTCGCGAGAGGGTTGCGCTGGGCGATCAAGCGGTTCGACGAGGCGCTGCCGCGCCTGGACGGCGAGGCGCGGGAGACGATCGCCAGCATCCGCGCGCTGCACCTGCGCAGCATCGAGAGTTGCGAATCGGTTGCCAGGACGCTGCCGGAGGACACCGGCCGCTAGTTCGTCTCGCCAGGGCGATGTATCGCGGAATGAACCGAGCGGCCCTCGACGCCGCGTACAACGCGGCTGCAGTCGTGTCGGCTTGCCGGATCGGCTGGCGGGCCTCGCAGCGCGCAATCACGTCACGATCCGCGAGAAGCTGGCGAGGCCCGAGGGTAAATTGACGACGCTCGTTCGGGAACTGGTAGCAGAATAGCCGCCCGCGCGTCTCGACTCGACACGGAATACATGCCAATGACAGCAGCGACCGCGGTGCTCAAGCCTCACACCAAGGATCTCGGCGGATTCGAGGTGCGACGCTTGTTGCCCGCCTTTCCGCAGAAGATGATCGGCCCGTTCATCTTCTTCGATCACATGGGGCCGGCGCGCTTCCCGCCAGGGCAGGGGGTGGACGTGCGGGCGCACCCGCATATCGGGCTCGCCACGGTGACGTATCTCTACGAAGGCGCGCTGATGCACCGCGACAGTCTCGGCACCGTGCAGCGCATCGAGCCGGGTGACGTCAACTGGATGACCGCCGGCCGCGGCATCGTCCATTCGGAGCGCACGCCGGCGGAGGACCGGGCCGGGGGGGTACCCCTGCACGGGATCCAGACCTGGGTGGCGCTGCCATTGAAGGACGAGCGGACCGAGCCCGGATTCACCCATGTAGGCAAGAGCGCGCTCCCGGTCGTGACGGACACCGGGGTGGAGATTCGCGTGATCGCGGGCACCGCGTTCGGCGAGCGGGCGCCCACGCCGGTTTTCTCGGACACGCTCTACGCCGCGGTGGCGCTCGGGGCGGGTCGCGAGATCGTCGTGCCGCCGGAGCATGAAGAGCGCGGCGTGTACGTCGTCTCGGGCGACGTCACGATCTCCGGGATGCCCGTCGCGCCGCTTCACGGCGTATCCTTGCCTGCCGGGAGCCCGGTCGGGATCAAGGCTGCATCGCCCGCGCGACTGATGCTCTTCGGCGGAGCAAAGATGGATGGCGATCGTCACATCTGGTGGAATTTCGTGGCGAGCTCGCGCGAGCTCATCGAAGAGGCGAAAGAGCGCTGGCGCGCAAAGCGCTTCGATGCGGTGCCGGGCGAGACAGAGTTCATCCCGCTGCCCGAAGGCGCGCGGAAATGAAGGGGCGCTAGCAGTCCGGCAGGCCATCACCAGGAGGACAGCGCGATGAGCGTTCGGTACGAGGACCGGTTGCAGCGCGAGCATCAGCCGGTCGAGCACGACGAACACGATCGGTCTCCCGTCGACACGGCGGAACACCCCCTATCGATCTATGCGAAGCGGATCATCGCCGTGCACAATGCGCTGCTCGAGAAAGGCATCCTCCCGACATTCGATCCGATCCGCCGGACCGCCGAGGAAATCGACGCGCTCTTCGCGCGCGGCACGCCGCCGGACAGCGTGCCGCCGACGCTCAGACGACGCCTCCCCGATTACTACGAGCGGCGCGTGCTCGCCATCGAGAAGTGGCTCGTCGATCAGGGTATCGTCAGCGCGGCCGAGCTGGACGAGGCGATTCGCGCCGTGCCGATCCCGCCCGCGCTCCGGTGACGGAGATGGCGCCGCAATTTTCACCGGGGGATCGCGTGCGGGTCATCGCGCAATTGCGGCCGGGTCACATTCGCACGCCGCGCTGGCTCTTCGGCAAGGTGGGCGTGGTCGAGGCGTTCCACGGCCGCTTTCCGGACGCGGAGAAGATTGCGTACCATGCCTACGGCCTGCCGCCGGAGCCGTTGTATTTCGTCGCCTTCGAGCCGCGCGAGGTGTGGGGCGACGACCTGCGGGGCTTCGGGGCACGCGATCGAATCATGGCCGAGCTGTACGAGCACTGGCTCGTCGCGGCCTAGGCGGCGCCCGCATTTAAGAAGGCACCTGACCGGAGAATCTTCGATGAGCGGACCCCAGATCTCGAACCAGTACCCGTTTCAATCGACCCCACATGCGGACCATGATGACCACGCCCATGCGCCGAGCGCCGAGGACAGTCCGGAGCTGATCTACTGGGAGCAGCGCACGCACGCCCTGATGAAGCTGCTCGAGCGCAAGGCGATCATGACGCCCACCGACGTTCGTCGTCATGTCGAGCTCGTCGAGACCATCACGCCGATGCGCGGCGCCCAGGTCGTGGCGCGCGCGTGGCGCGATCCGTCGTACAAGGCGCGGCTGCTCCAGGACGCCAAGGGCGCGTGCGCAGAGATGGGCTTCGATATCAGGCCGATCGTGCACCTCACGGTGCTGGAGAACACCGAGCATGTCCACCACTGCGTCGTGTGCACGCTTTGCTCGTGCTATCCACGCACGCTGCTCGGCGAACCGCCGGGCTGGTACAAGAGCACGGCTTACCGCAACCGCATCGTGGTCGAGCCGCGCGTGGTGCTGAGCGAGGCCTTCGGAATGGACGTGCCGCAGGAGACCGAGGTCAGGGTGGTGGATAGCACGGCGGACTCGCGGTTTCTCATTCTGCCGCGGCGGCCGGCCGGCACGGAGGGCTGGCCCGAGCAAGAGCTCGTGAAGCTCGTCACGCGCGACAGCATGGTCGGCACGGGGCATCCTCTCACGCCCGCAGCGATCGGACGTTGACCTAAGCGATCGGGAGAAAGCCCCGCGGCGCCTGATGCAGGCGCTCGAAGCCGGACGCGGTCACGCGCACGAGCTCGCCGACCTGGACGCCCGCTTTCTGATCCGGCGTGATGACGTTCGGCTGCACGACCACCGTCATGTTCGCCTCGAGCGTCATGTCGAGCGCGGCCGGGCCGGGCCGGCTCCGCGACCCGATGATGGGCGGCCAGTAGCCCCCGCCGAAGCCGTGCACGACGTCGTCGTACACCGTGAAACCCGCTGCCTCGATGAGCGCGCTCGCCTCCAGGATCTCGGCGACCGTGACGCCATGGCGCAGGACGCCGCAGATCGCGTCGAAGGCCGCCTCGGCGGTGGCGTGCAAGGCGCGAAACAGCGGCGACGGCTCGCTCTGGACGGCGAACGTCCGCAGCACTTGCCCCGGCGAGTCCTGGCAAAAGAACGCCGTGAGCTCCGCGAACAGCATGTCGCCCGCGGCGATCCGCCGGTTCGAATGGATCTGCGGCGGCACGCAGAGCGCGGGCGCGGACATGGAATTGACGCCGATGTAGTGAATCAGCGTGGTGCCGCCCAGTCCGACGTACGCGCGTTCGACGAGATTGCCCAGCTCGCGCTCGGTCATGCCGGGCCGCGCGTCTCGCTGGAGCGCCGCGATCCCGAGGTCGCTGAAATACGCGCCGATCCGCATCCAGTCGATCTCCTCGTCGGACTTGCGCATGCGCAGCCACGGATACTCCGCATTGAGATCGACCAGATCGACACTCTCGGCGAGCACGCGAATTTTCGCCCATGCCAGCGGGCCGATCATCCCGACTCGCCGCGCGCCGCGACGCCTGAGCTCGGCCAAGGTCTTCCGCGCACCCTGGTGCTCGCCCCAGCGCACGTCCGCGTCGCTCGCGATCCGGCGCGCGAGCGGCCAGTGGTTGTACCACTCCACGTGCATGACGTCGCGCTCGCCCGGCGCAAAGAGGACGATCGCTTCGGTGGTGGTGGGCCAGCCGGTCAACCACTGAACGCCCGTGCCGGCGCGGTTCTCGCCGCAAACGAGCACGCAATCGCAGCCATGCCTCGCCATGACATCGCCGAGCGCGCGACGGCGGCGCGCGAACTCCGCGCCGGAGAAGCGCGGGTAGTCCTGGTCGATCAGGGCCTGGAGGCGCGGTTCAACCATGCCGGTTCGATCCTTCCGCCGAGCATACCAATGTTCCCCGCAACCGCTTAAAATGTGCGCTCGACCGCGTCGCTGTGACGCGCAGGAGGCCCCATGGCGGACAAGCAGCGAATCAGCTACGTACCCCTCGACAAGATGACACCCGAGATGCGCACGGAGATGGAGCGATGCGCGCGCGAGGGCACACCGCGCCCGGAGAGCTCGTCGGTGCGAGCGCACGTGCCCGGCGCGTTCTGGGCGTTCGCCAATTCCTGGCGCGACATCTTCCACACCGGAATTTGCGACCACGCCATCAAGGAACTGTGCCGGCTCTATGTCTCGCGATCCGTGACCTGCGAGTTCTGCGGCAACCAACGCTCGATCAAAGCCTTCAGCGGCAAGCTTGCCGAGGCACAGACGGATGACCTGGTCAACTTCGAGAAGTCGACCAAGTACAGTGACCGCGAGAAGGCGGCGCTCGCCTACGCGGAGGCGATCACCTGGCGGCTGGAGACCGACGACAAGTTCTGGGAGCGGCTCTACCAGCACTTCTCCGAGCCGGAGCTGGTCGAGCTCGGCTGCTTCATCGCGCTCACGATGGGCCAGCAGAGCTGGCTGCGGCTGCTCAACATCGACCACCACCAGGTGATGGCGGGAACCGCCGCCGCGATGGCACCCGGTTTCGAGTCGGCGGAAGCGCTGGCGAAGTCGAAAGCGTCGCCCGACTACTGGGCGAAAAAGGACCAGGCGCCCAGGAAGCACGTCGCCTGAACGGGCATCCCCGCCGTGCAGAGGGCGCGCGATCGAGCGCCCTTTTCACATCCGCTGCCGGCGAGCGCACTGGCAAAACGTGCGTTATTTCACAGCGGATCCCCAGCCGCCACGCGGAATGTGCATCCGCCACAAAGCCGCTGCGTCGTGGGGCGGCGCAAATCAAGCGGCGCGAACCTAAAGTCCTCCTCAAGCGGCGCGCGCGAAGCGCGCCCGACACGACAACAAGGAGGATGCGATGCCGAACCACTCTGCGAGGACCAGCGAGATCCCGGCGACCCGATTCTCCGGACACCGTCCGGGCGAAACGGAATCCCTTACCCTTGCCTGGGCCGACCCCCTGGAGCGGCAGCTCGTCATCGCCTTGGCGATCCAGGAAGGACGCCAGACGATGAACCTGCGGACCATGCCGCGCGCGGAGCTTGTGGTCGTACGCGGGCGGGGCGGGCGAATCGCGGGATGGGCGGGCGTCGATGTCGGATCGGATCCGGAGCACCCTGAGCTCTTCTCCCAGTTCGTATACCCCGCGTTCCGGGGTAGGGGGCTCGGTGGCCTACTCGAGCACGTGTGGTGGACGTATCTCGATCGCGAAGGGTGCACCACCGCCTTCATGCGCATGGAGCTCGACACGAACGAGGCCCTCGTATCGCGACGGCTCGCCACGGGTTATTACCGGGTCGTCTCGAAGGAGGAGCTTGGTTCGCGCTTCGTGAGCGCCTGCCACAGGTGCGAGCTCTTCGGCAGCGCGTGCACGCGGCAGATTTTCCTGGCGATCGACGTGCGCATCGCATTGGCCGCCAGCACGCAGTCGCGCGGGCACCTCGATGTGACTGCACTTCCGATGCGGATTCTGGCCCGGCCGGGCCGGGACAAGCAGTTGCCGCCACGCGCGCGCCACCGATTCACCCCCGCGACCGAAGCAGAGGCCATGCAGTGAGCGCGGCGTCGGCCGCGCGACCGATCCGGTTCGAGCGCGCTCTCGTCCAATGGCGGCAGGTGCTCGGATCCGGACGCGTGCTGATCGATCCGTCGATCCGGGATCGCTATGGACGCACGATGCTGAAGAGCGCGCCGAAAACGCTTGCCGTGCTCCGGCCCCGGCGCGCCGCGGAGGTGCCAAAGCTGCTGCACATCGCCCGGAACCAGCGGGTTTCGCTCTATCCGATCAGCCGCGGCAAGAACTGGGGCTGGGGCGAGGCATGCCCCGTGACGGAAGGGCAGGTCGTGCTCGATCTGGGGGACCTCGATCGCATACTCGAGATCAACGCCGAGCTCGGATATGCGGTGGTCGAGCCCGGCGTCACGCAGGGGCAGCTCGTCCGGGCGCTCGCCGAGCAGGCGCCCGAGTGGTGGCTCGAATCGACGAACGCAGGCGCGGAGACGAGCATCGTGGGCAACGCGCTCGAGCGCGGTCTCGGCGTCAACGATCGCACGGCGTCGGTATGCGGGATCGAGGCGGTGCTCGCGGACGGCAAGACCGTGCGCACGGGGTTCGGCAATTTTCCCCGCAGCCGCGTCACCCACGTCGCCAAATGGGGCGTCGGGCCGAACCTGGACGGATTGTTCAGCCAGTCCAACCTGGGGGTGGTGACGCGCATGGGCCTGTGGCTCGCCCCGAAGCCGAGCGGGGCGGAAAGCTGCCTGATCTCCGTCCCCGCTTCAGCTTTGTCGCGACTGATCGATGCATTGCGGCCCTTGCGCCTGCGCGGCGTCCTGCCCACGAACGTTCACGTCTTCCCCGCTCAGGGCCGGAACGGCCGGGCGCGGTGGCTCGCCGTGGGGGTGATCCACGGCTCGACTGCGGTGCGGACTGCCTACCGCTCCGAGATCCAGGCCGCCGTTGCGAAATTCGGGCGAGCGGCGTTTTTCGCGCGCGAGCCCGACGACCTCGCGGCCGCGCTGCAGGCGCTCGACGTACGGGCCAATCCCGGAATCGACGATCTGTTTCGCGCGGGCGCGGCGCTCTGCGCGGGCAAGCTGTTCTCGCCGAGCCCGAAGTTCCTGCTCGCCTATCTCGGCGGGGCGAAAGTCCAGAAGACCACGGGCGTGCCGACTTCGGCCGATCCTCTCGTGAACGATTACGGTCTGTACTTTCTGTGGGTCACGTGCCCGGCGGTGGGTCGCGACGTCGAGGCGGCGATCGGCCTGGTCTCCGACGTGGCCGCGAAACTCGCTTTCCGGCCGCAACTGACGGTCCAGTTGCCGAACGGCCGCGCCGCGGTGCTGGTGGTGCGCATCTGCTTCAACCGCCGCGATGCCAAAGAGCGTGGCCGCGCCAGCCGGTGCTACAAGGCCGTGCTGGAGGCGACCACTCGCGCAGGCTTTCCTCCCTGGCGTCTCGGCATCGAGGGGATGGACCTGCTCAAGCAGCGCGGGATCGACATGGGTGTTCCGCGGAAGCTGAAAGCACTGATGGACCCCGACGCGGTCCTTGCGCCGGGGCGCTACGTGTAGCCGCGTGCCCGCAGGCCCTGCGGAGCGTCACGCGCGGAGCCCGATCGGATTCGGATCCCGGCGCGTCGCACCGATGGCGCGATTCACCCGCGGCATCACCTCGTGCGCCATGAGCGCCATCGAGCGCTTGGCGAGCGCGGAGTCGACCCAGTCCATGCCGGCATATACGAGCTCGCCGAAGTCGCCGACCTCTTCGCGCAGCGCGAGGATCTGATCCACGACCTTGTTGACGGTGCCGCAGATGACGAGGCGGTTCACCATGTAGTCTTCGGTCAGCTCGCGGTCGTCCTGCTCCGCGTGGGTCTTGAAGATGATGTGGCGCTTCGAGATCATCATCTTCTTCAACAGCATGTTCCAGTAGAACCGGTACGGACTGTTCGGGTCGGTCCGCCCGTAGCGCTCGGCCACCTTGTCGTCGTCCGCGACGAACACCGTCCGGGCGATGCGCCAGTCGACCGGATCGGGAGTCTGCCCGGCCTTGCGCTTGCCGGCCGCGTAGTTCGACCAGTGGCTCGGCAGGTACTGCGCGAGCAGGAAGTTCGCCGAGAGCGGGTGGAAGTCGCGCTCGCCCATCGCGATGACCCCCTTGGAGGCGGGCGCCACCACGGTTCCGACGATCTCAGGCCGCGGCTGCTGGTAGGGCTTGTACAGCTCGCCGCGGCGGATGTCGGCGACGGCGGTCTTTGCCGTGGTCACCTTGAAGCGGTTCTCGGGGAAGTCGATGTCATAGGGCGGGTCGCGCTCCCAGATCGCCAGGATCACGTCGATCGCCTCGGCGAACAGCCGGGTGCGGTCCTCGTCGAGGATCCCGAGCGCCTCGGCGTCGGAGCGGAGCGCGCCGGGGCTCACGCCGAAGATGAAGCGCCCCTTCGCGAGATGATCGAACATCGCGGCGTGCGACGCGATCAGCGCGGGGTGCGAATGCGATAGGTTCGATGTCCCGGTGGCGAGCTTGATGGTCTTGGTGTGGTGGATCAGCGTCGCG